>NZ_CP040602.1:1200000-1800000 GCF_005885815.1 Thiomicrorhabdus sediminis
GAATGTCATTGCCTTAGCCGCGAGCTTGCTTGTTTTTGCAGCGATGTATCAAATCTGTGATGCTGTTCAAGTCACCGCGGCCGGCGCTTTGCGTGGTTTTCACGACACCAAAGTGACCATGTGGGTGACACTGTTGAGTTACTGGGTAATCGGCCTGGGTCTGGGTAATGTATTTGCCTTTACCGACTGGATGACTCATGAACCTATGGGAGTTAGCGGTTTTTGGCTCGGCATTGTATTAGGTTTGACGCTGGCTGCGATTCTTTTGCCGTTACGCTTACAAAAGGTTTATAAGGAGCGCTTGCATGCTTGATAGTGAAGCCATGTGTCCTTGCACCAGTGACAAACGCTATCAGGATTGTTGTCGGCCCTTCATTGAAGGCGGCAGCTATCCGGAAAAAGCCGAGCAATTAATGCGTTCGCGTTTTTGTGCGTTTGTCCTAAAAAATGAAAGTTATCTGCTGAAAACCTGGTGCACGGCAAACAGACCTGACAATATTGACTTTGATTCGTCCATCAATTGGCAGAAACTGGTTATAAACGGTCGTAAAAAAGGCCGTAGAAAGGACAAAGAGGGCTGGGTCACCTTTATTGCTCATTATCAGGCAGGGGAACAATCAGGTTATCTGCATGAAAAAAGTTATTTTGTACGTGATTCAGAGCAGCACTGGTGTTATCAAGACGGTGAAATTAAAGACTAAATGCGGCAGACTTCGCCAAGACGGCTGAGTTTGCTTTAAAACAGGATTAAAGCTTGTCGTTATCGGCTTGACTATCGGTGCTTTCATCACCGTTTTGCTGTTTGTCGTTATGCTTGAAAAACTTATAAACGCCCCACATTGCCAAGCCAACCACAGTCAAGCTTATTGCTAAGAACATCAATGTGATCAGTAATGCTGAACCTATGCTTTGCATATCAGGCATATTTATGACTCCAACGGTATCTTTGTGTATCTTTTTCGTTGAAAGCATTTTACAATAAAAGCCAATTCCATCTTAGGTAATTCCGATAAAACTATGTCTTTAACGATTTCAGAATTAGAAGCAGAAAGAGCCAAAATACTGGAAGAAATTGAATCCAAAGCCAAAAACCTATCTAATTCCGACGCTGCCGATTCCGCGCAGCCAGCCTCTCTAAACGATTGGTTAAATGCCGCCGAGGAAGTTATGCCTGATAAAGCCAATAACAATCGCAAAAAAACCACTGCCAGTTACACCGATAAAGCCCTACACAGCTCACGCCCCAATAATCGAATGTCATTTTTCGGTGTGGTCGTTTTGCTGTCGCTTTTGCTCACCATTTTAGGCGTGCTTTATATCGCCTATAACACCATTCACAAAGAACTGCAGGCTGTGATGGCAGTTAAAGACGATAATATTGAGCAGATGAAATTACTGCAAGCGGATATGAAAAGCCTGCAGCAGGCGGTTGCCGCTGGTGGAAAATCGGATCTGTTTATCTCTCTTGAAGATAAGGTTTCCTCTTTGCAAGCAGAGGTTAAGAGCTTAAAAGAACAGCTGGCTAAGCAGCCGGTTATCGGCGCCGACAGTGCAGATCAGAAACTGGATTCGGCTTTGCCTGCGAAGAACAGTGATCAAGCCATATCAACTGCTGATAATAATGTGGTGACTGAAGCGATTCTTGATGAGAAGTTAAAAAATTACACCCAGAAGCTGGAAGCAAAAATCGATTCTAAGCTCGAGAAGATCCTGCAGTTCTTGACCAACGGCGAATCGACATTTGATGGCGAAAAACCGGTTTCCTCAGCGAATGAAAAACAGTCGGTTGAGGAAAACTTATCTAGTGAAGCGGTTAAAGAGCTCAAAGATACCGGGGAGATGGCCATCGAAACACCTGAGGTTAAGGATGCCGCAACCCCGGTGGTATCCACACCGCTGGTTAAGCTGGTTGAAGAGGTCAAGTCGCCGAGCATGCCCGCAGCGCCAGCGGCTCCTATCGCCAATGCGACAGAAGATGTTAAGTGGTTATTGGCTCAGCCAAAACCGCACTATGTCTTGCAGCTTGCCAGTATGCCGGATGTAAATTCGCTAAAAAAGATTATTCGCAGTAAGTCGTTAACCGATACCAGAATCCTGCCTCAGACTCGTAACGATTTAACTAATTATATTTTGGTGACCGGTTCCTTCGCATCCAGAGACGATGCAGACCGTCTGGCGAAGAAGATCAAATCTGAAACCGGGATTTCCCCGTGGATTCGAAAAGCCGTGGATTTATCGCAGCGTTTATAAAATTAAACGCTGTTCAGGTAATCATTTAAGGCCCGGGATAACCGGGCTTTTTTATGCGCAAAGCAGGGCGTAACTATAAAAGAAATGCAACCTTGTTGCTGGGTCTGTTCAAGCCTTAAATACCGGTAGTTGAACGGAGAACTTCACCCCTTGAATGGCTCGACCTTGATAGTGGGTAATGTTTTCCGCGCTTGTTTGCCCTTGATGGAAATCGGCAATCAGTTTGACAATATAGAGTCCCAAGCCAAGGTGAGCCTGAGTGTCTTGGTTTAAGGTTCGGATCGAGGTCATACCGTCAAATATCTGTTTTTCATGGCCTTTCGGTAAAAACGGTCCAGAATTTATGACATTGATTACCACCTGGTTATCTTGCTGATAACAGTCGACAAAAACCGGGTGTTTATTGTCGGTAAAGTCGGCGGCATTACTTAAAAGCTTATCCAAAAGCTGCTCGATCATAAAACCGTCACCACAAACCATGGTTTTGCGATCAAGCTGATTGTTATATTCGATGCTCCAGTTTTCGTGCAAAGCCTTGGTATTCTCCAGATAATGCTCCAGCATAATACCAATCGGAAAAGGCTCTGGTGTTTGGCTGTGTAAACTGTCTTCAATACTGGTGGCTTCGGACAAAGAGCTGATAATCTGTTTTAACTGTTCTAAAGCGTGTTGTGCATAGTTAAGTTGCGCATTAGGTTCGTTTTGCTGTTTTTCCAATAACGACAGTGCCATCGATAAACGATTCAAGGGGTTATGGATTTCATGGCGCAGTGTTTTCGGCAGCTGCTTAAGATAGCGTTCATAGGCACCTAGCTGTTTCAACATCTCATAGATATGATGACGAAGATCGGATAATTCATCCCTATAAACTTTGCCGCGACTGTCGGTGAAAATCAAATCGGTCAAGCGCCCCTGAATATTAAAGGTGCGCTTAACGTCATTATCCAAGCGAATAATGCGATTGGAAAGCGATGCCGTATTGATCAAGGCACCGATAATAACAATGAAGAAAATAAGCGCGCCAATACCGATCAAGCGATAGAAGTAATTGAGGTTGTTGCTAAAAAGGGTTTCCATGCGCTGTTCAAGCACTATGGCACCGATGATGCGCCCTTTGATGATCAACGGCGTTGAAGACATTAGCGAATAAGGATCGCCTTGCTGGTCCATACGATATTGCTGGTGAGTTTTACCTTGTAAGGCCTGCGTGATCAGGTTATGTTCCGGAGTTGCGCTTTGCGGGTAGGGATAGGGCAATGTATAGGGCAAAAAGGTGGCTAGGGTTTTGATCAATACTCGACCGGTATCGGTAAAGAAATCGACATCATCGTAAATTTCACTTTCGGGCAGCTGGCCGACAACATAGGTGGTTTGACGATTGGCATTGACCACCCATAAAACCGAATTTTTTAAATTCAAATGTGACAGACGTGTTGGTACACCTGATTGAATCTGCAAAGCCCAAAGGTCGGTACGATTCTCAAGAATCAGTGCCAGGTTCTGTACTGTTTGTTCTTGCACAATGGCTTGGTTATTCAGCAGGATACGGTGCAGGTCTATTGCGAATCTATAGGCAAGAAAGGGGAGTATTGTCAATAATAACAATAAGATGAAGAAACGAGCTCGAATTGATAGTCGCAATGGTTTTTGTAAGATTTTTCTAATCACGCCAGCCATTGCCACCAATCAAATCCTTAAATATATGCTTTAATCAGATTAATCTTCTTTACTCTGCCAGCTATAACCGCGACCGTATTCATTATGAATCAAATCGAATTCAGGCGTCACCTTCTTAAAGGCATTACGGATTCGGCATATATGAGTGTTGATGGTGTTACGCTCAACCACTCCCTGGGTAGAGGCTTGCAGTGCATCATAAGAGATGACTGCATTTTCACCCGCTGTAGCGAACTGCTTAAGCATTTCAAATTCGGTAGCGGTAAGATCCAAAGCCTTGTCATGCCAGTAGGCCTTGAACTGCTCTGGAGCCAGACGAAGCAATGGAATCTTCGATTCTTCGTCATTGCTGTTTTGACTTTTAGGTACGCTGGTAATGCGCAAAAGATTCTTCACCTTGACAATCAATACATTCAAGCTGATCGGTTTTGGCAGATAATCAATCGCACCTAAGGCGTGACCGGTATAGATATCGAATTCAGACTGACGTTCGGATAAAAAGATAATCGGAATAGGCTGGTTGTAACTCAATAGATGTTTCGCCAAATCAAAACCGCCATCGATTTCAGAACCGAGGATGATATCTGAAATTACCAGGTCAGGCAGAGTTTCAGCAAAATAAGCCTCGGCATCTTCACGATTGGTAAAAGGGGTAACCGTAAAGCCTTGTTGCTGGAGAGCATCGACTAGAGAGGTAAGTTGAATTTCATCATCTTCAATAACCGCAATATTGTAGTCTGTATTTTGCATTAGCTGACCTTTTAATAAATCAAAAATAATTGAGTTGAATTCGGGATTAACGAATGTATTGGAAATCCAGAACCTGCATATTCATAATAATACCCGCATCCTGAATCGGCAAGACGATTGCGTCCTGATCAGAATCGTTATGGTGAGAGTGCCACCAGCCCGGAGGGGTGATAAACGCAGAGCCCGGTGTCCACATCGCTTTAATCGGGTTGATGATATTACCGTCTGCATCAATATCCTTACCAATTAAGGTATAGGTTTCAGGGCCTGCGGCAACACAAAAATCGAGTGCAATCGAATTGTGACGGTGCGGCTTTTGCGCAACGCCAGCAGGCAATACATTATAAAGCGCCCACAAGGTATGGGTTAATGTCATGGTAATCGGGAAATTCGGGTTCGACAGTAAGAAACCTGTGCGATTACGTCCTTCGGCAATCTTACGGATATCGGCTAATTCCTGGGTAAGACGCTCTTGCGTATAAAGTACAGGCGTGAACTTTTCTTTTGTCGGCTCGACACCAAGATAATTTAGCAATGGCGCATCATTTACCATATAAATCGCGGTATCTTCAGTGGCGCTGTGTAAGGCGTCCGGTACCGATGGCAAGGTAAACAAGTCGCCTTGTTTCCATTCGATAGTGCCGTGCTTCATCTGAGTACGGCCTTTACCTCGAATCACATAGAACATCTGCGAAGTTGCTTTAGCATCGGTTTTTAACGTATCACCTGCGGAAATCTTTAAAAAGCTTGCCAGTAAGTTGGGCGAGGTGGCTGGATAGCCCGTTTGCAACTCTTCAGATAAATCAAAAGGAATGACGCGGGTTAAGCCGCCTTCGTGCAAGGCGCTTGGGTAATCGATAACATCGATTTTAGGCATCGGCGGATTGACCGCAGACATATATTCTTTAACTTCGGCTTGTGCTTCCCATTGCTGCTGAGCAACTTGCTGAATCTGTTCAACATTCATTCTGTTCATAATTGTTTGGCATCCATAAGATTGGGCGTGGATTAATTTGATCTATTATAAAATTTGTTAGGGAAAATTACTATGATTGAGTCAAATTAAGCGGATAAATAGAATGGTTTGACAGATAGGGCTTACTTGAGATGAATAGTTAATAAAAAAACCGCCATAATAAAGCGGTTTTGACTGTGCTTAGTGACTCGCCGCTTAAAGCTTGAACTGGTTCAGTTTTTTTCGCTCGCTTGAGGAAGGAATCTTCAAGGCTTCACGGTATTTGGCGATAGTGCGTCTGGCAACAACAATCTCCTTTTCCTCTAGTAGCTTCATTAGCTTGCTATCGCTTAACGGCTTCTTAGGATCTTCGGCATCAATCAACTCTTTAATATGAGCCTTGATGGCGATTGCCGATTGATCGGCACTGCCATATTGGCTAACACCGGTTGAGAAAAAGTATTTCAATTCAAAGGTACCACGAGGGGTTTGAATATATTTCTGATTAGTGGCACGTGAGATGGTCGATTCATGCAGGTCAAGATGCTCGGCCACTTCACGTAATACTAGTGGCTGCATGGCGTGTTCGCCTTCCTCAAAAAAACGTTCCTGCTTTTCAACAATAAAACGGCCAACTCGCAGCAGTGTTTCACCACGGCTATGAATACTTTTGATTAGACCCTTAGCCTCAATCAACTGTTCTTTAATCTTTTTCGATTGCTCATCGTCTTTCAAGGTGTTGGCCAAATCAATATAGGCTGAATTCACGTTTAATCGCGGAAAAGCATTGCTGTTTAATTCAACCAGCCAGCCGTTTTTCATTCTGCGTAAACGAAGATCCGGAATAATGACTTGTGATTCGGTATTGGAAAAATCGCGTCCCGGTCTGGGATTTAGTGACTGGATCAATTTCAATAGATGTACAAGTTGTTCATCATCAAGCCCGTACATTTTTTTAATGCGTTTGGAGTCATGAAAAGAAAGCCAGTCAAAGTGCTCGCGAATCAATTGCATGGCAGTCATGACATAAGGTGTTTTTTGCATATTACTTAGTTGCAAAAGCAAGCTTTCCTGTATGCTGCGAGCGGCCACACCGGCGGGTTCAAACTGTTGAATGGTTGATAAAACCGACTCTAGCGCGCTTAGATTGATATCCAGGTTTGGCTCATTGGTTTTGATAGATTCAAGCAAGGCCTCTAAAGAACTGTCTAGATAACCCTCCTCATTGATGTCATCAATGATATAAGAGGCGATGACCGACTCTTCATCAGACCACGGATAAATATCCGATTGCCAATATAAATGATCGTGCAAGGTTTCTTCTGCAGCGGTGTAAGTATCTACACTGGCATATTCTTCACTGCTTGACTGAGATGAGGTAGGGGAGTGGTCGCTATAGACTTCATCCCACTCACAATCAATCTGCATGTTCTCATCCAGATTGCCTTGTGCTTCCAGATCGATGTCTTTTTCTTCGGCACTGTCGTTTTGATCATTCAGATCATCATTTGAATCGTTGGTCTCAAGAGATTGTTCCAGTTCCTCTTGATCAAGGTCTTCAGCAACCTCAAGCATGAAGTTGGTTTCAAGAGTCGTTTGAATGGTTTGCTGTACTTCAAGGGCTGAATATTGAAGAATTTTAATGGATTGTTGCAGCTGAGGCGTTAGCTTCAACTGTTGTCCCATATTAATTTGTAAGCCGGGCATCAATGCCATAACTAATTAAAACTCCTCAAGCAAAATAGATGTATATCGCAGCATGCATAGGGTTCAGCGTGTGCAATTGAATATGTTTTATCTAACCTTATTATAAATAGAATCAAAAAAAAACCCACAATTAGTTTTAAAGATGGCTTAAATACTGCTTATTTTTGCCAATCTTATTAATTTAAAACAATTTTTTCTATTTTTTGCCAAACTGCAATTGTTTAATTTCTTGGTTAGCTATTACAATCAAAAGTGAAAACCAATACGGAGATACCTATATGAGCGCAAAAACTGAAGCTATGAAGATTATTGAGCAGTTAGATGATAAAGCTTCTTGGAACGATATTATTAAGGCTTTCTATCTTGAGCGTAAACTGACCATAGGCTTATCGAAAGATGAAATTAATCGTGAGCAATTAACGGAATCCGAGGTCAACGGTATTCTTGCCAGACTTGAGTCGGCTTCAGATATGCCTAGTGATATGCTCAATACCAAAGAATACAATCCGGGCAACGCCACTACATTAGGTATGGTCTCAGGGGTGATCGCCATCTTGTTTGCATTTATTTTTCCGCCGATTACCTGGGTCGCGGCCGCAGTAGCTTTGGTCTCAGGGCTGGTTGGTTTAAAGCGTAAAGAGGAAAAATACTGGGTGGGTATTTTATTGGCATTGATTTCAATTTTACCAATGTTGAGTTTATGGGTGTAAGCCAATAAACCAATACAAAGAGTTAACCCAATAAAATTACAGAATTTTTTTAATCTGTATTCTTAAAATTGCTAAAAGCTCCAGTAGGAGCTTTTTTTATAATTACGTTTTATGTGCAGGGGTTTAATGCATATAAAACAATAAACCCATATTAATCATTGCCTTACCTGTTTCTTACTCTTATATGAAAAACGTATAATATATATTATGTTAAATTGAATAATGCGTGAAAAAGTATAATAACCACTCTTTCCCCTGTTTATTAAAAATGAGACCAATAAGGCTTAATGGGATAAATCTGCTTTTAACGAAATCGGGATAAACTAAATGAGAATGCAATCATTCGATGAATTTGGATGATCTGTGCGCTCTACCAAATCACGGTTAAATTTTTGGATGTCGGCTGATTCATGGTGCAAAGACTCGACTTCAATTGAAATTGAGTCCATTGGTATTTTTGAATGCTGCGCACAAATAGCTGAGCCACCATCTACTTTTCTCAGCAATATCGGGTAAATGACAATTGATACGCCTTGAATATCGTGTTGCTTGAATAAGAAAACTACAGTTTTACTGTAAAAGCTGCAATACATTTTCCGGCGGTCGACCCATTACGGCCTTGTCGCCTATTTTTACAATGGGTCTTTCGATTAATATCGGATTGGCAATCAGAATATCAAGCCACTCATCATCTGTGAGTTGCGCTTCGGCCAAGTCCAACTCTTTAAATACGGTTTCACCACGGCGGACAATTTGTGCTGGCTTTAACCCCATCAGCCTACAAAGCTCTGCCAGCTCTTGTTTGCTTGGCGGAGTTTGCAAATAACGCACTTCATCAGTCGCCACATTATGCTCATTGAGAATTTGCAGGCTGCTGCGGCTTTTAGAGCAACGGGGATTGTGATAAATGGTCGCTTTTAAATCGCTCATAATATTATCCTTGTACCTATTATCTTTTATTCGGCTTCGGAATCATCGTTATCCAGACGTGTATTCAAAGCTTTTTCGACGGCTTCGATACGTGATTTGCAGACCTGATAAGCATGAGTGGCATCGTCAACCATAGGCACCAACTCATCAATATCGATCTCTGAACTATTGGCCAGCTTTTGCGCAATTTCTTGTAATTTCTGATAGTTTTCCTTAAAGCTTTCCGGGCTTTTAGACATGATATTTTCCTCTCTTGAAATCTATTTATTCTTTTACATCAACCTTAACGCTGCCATCGCTAAACTCAAGCTCTAAATGTTTACTTAGGCGCGCTTTTTCGGCACTGGTTACCGGCTTACCTTGACTGTCTTTAGCAATGTTAAAACCTCTGTTTAACTGGGTTTTGGGCCCTGAACTGAGAATAAAGGCGATCGATTGAATGATTTGCTGTTTGTAATTATCAATCGCCCTCAGCGCATCGATTTGCACGCGTTCATTAGCCTGTTCGACGTTCATTTTCAGCACCGCGACTTTCTGGTCAAGCTGGCTGTGGATGCCCTGCTGCAACGTTTCCAGCTTTTGCGATGCTCCGCTAATATGTTGCTGACTCAAGCGTGAAGTTTGATAGTAGAGCGGTTCAAGCAGATTTTGCCAGCGATAAACGCTATCGCGACTGTTTCGCTGGACGGTGTGATGCAACGTTTGCAATCGATGCTGCAAACTCTTGATTTGAATATGGCTGGATTTCTCAATCTGCAGCCAATGGGTTTGCGCCGCCTTAGCCTGATTGGTAATTTGGCTGCGAATATAGCCAATAACTTTACTCGGGGTATCGAAACGGCTATGGCTAACCTCATCAAGAATGGTATTGTCACGTTCGTGACCAATACCGCTCATAACCGGTAATTCAGCCAGACACAGTTGTTCGGCGATGGTTTCGATATTAAGCTGATTCAAATCCAGTTTTGCGCCGCCGCCACGAATAATCACCAGTGCATCAAACGGCTTGGTTTTATGGATGGCATGCACGGCATCCAGAGCCGAAAGCATTTCGGTTTCGACATTTAAGCCTTGAAAGCTGCTGTAAAAATAGGTGAACTCACATAACTTGAGTTTTTGCAACAGGTCGGCGTCGGCTCGAAAATCTCCTAGACCGGCCGCTTCAGGCGGAGCGATCACGGCAATGCGAAAGAAGTCTGTGGGTAAAACAAAGCGCTTGTTGTTTTGATAGACGCCCTTCTTTACCAGATTTTGGCGAATTTTCGCCAGATTTTGTTCCAACTCTCCCAAGGTGAAGCTTGGATCCATATCCTGTACAACTAGAGAGAAACCGTACTGCTCATGAAAACTTACTTCGACCAACAGCAGTACTTTTTGACCAATGGCTAACTCGCTACCGGTTGCTTGCAAAAAGCGCTGCAATAAATGCCCTGCCTGACTTTGCCAGATCATAGCGCGGCAATTAGCCATAATTTGGCCGTTATCGCTGGTTTCGGTCAGCTCCAGATAAATGTGACCACGACGTTGATTGATATTGGCGATCTCAGCGATGACCCAGCGTCCACCGGCAAATTCTTTGCGCAGCGCCAATTGAACCTGATTCATTAATGCCGATAGCCTGATACCTTTGTCATTGGGTTTGCTGGAGACATCTTCGAGGATATCTGCCTGAGGGTGGTTGCTGGCATTTTCGTTCGGTAGCCATTTACTAAAAAGCTGCATGTCGCCATCGAAGCTTTCGGGAATATACCAGCGCTTGCTGACGGCGTCCCACCGGGCACCAAGGGATTTGGCGGCATCTTTTTCTCTAAAGGGCACGTCCAAAAAGATCATAGGGAGTAGCCTCTATCGCGCATACGCTGAATCTCGTTTTCCACCATTTTCAATGCATCCTCGACCACATTGATCCCGGCACCGGCTTGAAAAGCGTTTTCAGAAAGGTGTCGACGCCAAATGCGTCCGCCTGGCAAGCCGTGAAACAGGCCTAACATATGTCGGGTGATTTGAATTAGTTTGCCACCGTCACTCAGGTGATTATCGATATAAGGCAACATCTTGGCGACAATGGTTTCACGACTAAGCATTTCGGTGTCCTGTTGATAGTATAGCTTATCTACCTCGGCTAACATATAAGGCTGCTCGTAAACGGCGCGCCCCAGCATGACGCCATCAAGCGCGGGAAACCCCTGAAAATCGGCATAGTGTTTTAGGGCTTGCAGGTGAGTTTTGATACCGCCGTTGATGGCGATATCCAAATTCGGATATCGCTGTTTGATGTGATGCACCCATTCATATTTAAGGGGTGGGATTTCACGATTCTCTTTGGGTGAAAGGCCTTGTAGCCAGGCTTTACGTGCATGCAGAATAACACCATTAACCCCTGCTTCGACAAGCTTTTCAATAAACTCGCTAAGGGTGTCAAAATCCTCCTGCTCATCAATACCGATGCGGGTCTTTACCGTCACCGGAATCGACACCTTGGCTTTCATGGACGCCACCGCTTCAGCAACAATTTGTGGATGAGCAAATAAACAGGCGCCAATCATATTGTTTTGCACACGATCACTTGGGCAGCCTACATTAAGATTGACTTCGTTATAGCCCCACTCTTCGGCCAAAGCTGCACAGTGCGCCAACTCCTGCGCATCGCTGCCGCCAAGTTGCAAGGCAACCGGACTGTCGGCCGGATCATGTCCCAGAAAGCGTGGCAAGTTATTACCATGAATCAAAGCGCCCGTTGTCACCATCTCCGAATAAAGCCATGCTTTTTGACTGATTTGACGATGAAAGTAACGACAATGCTTGTCGGTCCAATCCAACATCGGTGCAACAGAAAAACCCACTGCACTATTTCGGTGAGATAAATTGTCAGAAACTTGCTCAGGGTTGAGGCTTGGTAAAGGTTGTGTCAAAACGTTTCCCGTTTTATATCGTGCTGTTAATAGCCGGTTATTTTATTAAATTTAAGTCGATATTAGGCTTTAAATTGGCTTGTTTGATATTAATTCACCGGCTTTTTGCACTCAAGTCCGGCTTTAAGCTTTCTATTTAATCGAATTTAAACCAATTGTCACAGGAAAATTATTTAGACAATAATAAAATCTTTTAGGGCTATTGGCGTAGAAGTTGCAGTAAAAGCCGCTAAAATAGCCATGTCTATCGATACGGTCATAGACAGTCATAATAAATTAAACCTCTGGATATTGGATTTATTCTTTAATGAGAGCAGGTTTAATACAAACGATTTAAAACGGTTTTTCCTAAAGAGTACTCATGCAGCAAGCAATCGAACAACTTTACCAAAAAGTCTTCAGCAGCCTTAAGCTTGACGATAAGCAGACTTCTTTGTGCTATAAGGCCTGCGAAATGGCGATCAAGGCGCAAGAGTTACCTGAAAAAGGCGTAGTGAGAAGCTTTTTGGTTGCCGAGGTGCTTGCTCCATTGAAGCTTGATGAGGAAACGCTGATTGCAACGCTGCTAAGCGATGCCAACCTCACCCCTTTTTATCCCTGTGAAAAAATCGCCGAGGAGTACAGCGAGCAAACCGCGCACCTGGTACGAGGCATTCGTCGTTTGAATCAATTTAAAGAGTTCGATCTCGATCGCAAGGATGACGACGTTCAAAATGAACGGCTGCGCCAGATGCTATTGGCGATGACGTCCGATATCCGTATTATGATCGTAAAACTCGCTTACCGCGTGGTACGCATGCGCGAGCTTAAACACGAAAGCGATGAAATCAAACAACAGATTGCTGCCGAAACCGAATTGATTTTCGCCCCGCTCGCTAATCGTCTGGGTATTGCTCAGCTTAAATGGGAACTGGAAGACCTTTCGTTTCGCTATCTCGAACCGCAAAAATATAAAGAAATTGCCAGCAAGCTTCGTGATAAGCGCTCGGAGCGAGAAGAATACATTAAGCTGGTTATCGAAACCATCGACAATATGCTTAAAGAGCACGGCATCAAGGCGGATATTTCCGGGCGCCCGAAACATATCTTCAGCATCTGGAAAAAGATGCACCGTAAAAACTTGCCGATTGAAGAGCTTTACGATTTACGTGCGGTGCGAATCTATGTTGATAGTGTGCAGATGTGCTATGAAACGCTCGGCCTGATTCACAGTCGTTGGAGCTATGTGCGTCATGAGTTTGATGACTACATTACCACACCGAAAGAAAACGGCTACCAGTCGATTCATACCGTTATTATTGGCCCGGAAGGCAAAACGGTTGAGATCCAGATTCGCACCCCCGATATGCATCATAATGCCGAATACGGCATTGCCGCTCACTGGCGTTATAAGGAAGGTGGTCACTCTAATTTCGATGAGAGTTTGGAACGCAGTATCGCCAACATTCGTCAGTTATTGGAAAACTCCAATACGCCTGATCTGTTTAAAGAGATCAGTACCGAACTGCAGACCAAGCATATCTATGTCATGACACCGCAAAACGAGATCGTTACCTTGCGCCAAGGCTCTACTCCGCTTGATTTCGCCTACCAGATCCATACCGAGCTGGGGCATCGTTGTCGAGGCGCTAAAATCAATGGGCGTATCCAGCCGTTGAGTTATGTTTTACAAACCGGTGACAAGGTTGAAGTCTTGACCATTAAAAATGGTGAGCCGAGCCGTAATTGGTTAAATCCCAACCTTGGTTATCTAACCAGTAGCAGTGCCAGAAACAAGGTTCGCAGCTGGTTTAACAAACAAAACAAATCCGAGAATACCTCCGCTGGAGAGGCGCTATTCCACAAAGAAATCAAGCGTTTGCATGCGGAATCTATAGACAGCAAGAAGTTGTTGCAGCGCTTCAAATACGACACGTTGGATCTGCTCTATGAAGACATCGGTAAGGGGCGCTTAAACGAGCGGCAGATTACCAATGCGATTCAGGATGAGTTGCGCCCGAATAAAACCCAATCACGACAGCAGCAAAGTTTTGGCTTCCCTGCTCACAGTGAAGAGGAAGCGGTTGCCTATGTGGTCGGTGCGGTGCACCTGACAACTCATCTGGCGCCCTGCTGCCAACCCAAACCTTTTGATGATATCGTCGGTTTTGTGACGCGTGGTCGTGGTGTGACCATTCACCATAGAGAGTGCGCCAATATCCTAAACTTGTCACATGAAGACCGTCGTCGCTTGATTGATGTCTCCTGGGATAAGGATAAGGCTGAACAACCATGTTTCTTGGCGGAGCTGCAAATCAGCGCATTTGATCGTAAAGGGTTATTGCGCGATGTGATGACAAAATTGACCGATATGGATATCAATCTGATCGCCTCCAACACCAAAACCAATACCCAGGAACACAGTGTCACCATGATTTTGACGCTGGAGCTGGATTACGCTACGAACCTAGGCGACCTGCTCGATCAGGTGGAGTTGATACCGAATATCGAATCGGTATCGATAAAGACGTAAGACGACTCTCAGGTCCACTTAAGCATCAAAAAGCCCGTTTTGATAATGGGCTTTTTCCATTGCATAAAATCAAGGCAATAAAAAACCCACTATAACATACGCTATAGCGGGTTTATTTATATGGCGTCCCGTAGGGGAGTCGAACCCCTGTTACAGCCGTGAAAGGGCCGTGTCCTAGGCCTCTAGACGAACGGGACGGATTGTTGTTATCAAAGATAACGTTTTTTCTAACAGCTTTCACTGTTAAAGTCTGTTGATGATGTATTAGCCTAGGTGTCATCAACACACTTGAAAATGGAGCGGGAAACGAGGATCGAACTCGCGACCCCAACCTTGGCAAGGTTGTGCTCTACCGCTGAGCTATTCCCGCATAGTGGCGTCCCGTAGGGGAGTCGAACCCCTGTTACAGCCGTGAAAGGGCCGTGTCCTAGGCCTCTAGACGAACGGGACACTATATTGATAGTTAAAAACCATCATTGTTATCAAGCTCAATTATTCGGCCTAGTGAATAATTCTTTAAGCATAAAGCTTAATTGGTGGAGCTAAGCGGGATCGAACCGCTGACCTCAACACTGCCAGTGTTGCGCTCTCCCAGCTGAGCTATAGCCCCTCGAGCTGATGGGTGCGTATTATATAGAGTTGGCTGGGTAGGTCAAGCCTAAAATGCAAAAAAATTAAGTTTTTTTACGCTTTTTGTTTTTTTCTCTAGCCCTTGGCTGGTGCGCCTTACAGCTACATCTTCGGTCAAGTCTTGGCAAGCGTTTATAAAGCAATTGTTTTTATTAAGAATTTCACTCCAGCACTTGATATGAATGCCTATGAATGCCGGATTTAAATCGGCATTCGTTCCCCCCCCTATTTATCAGAATTTTGTTTATACAGACGATTAGCGGGAGTTGGAGAGCAATAAAAAACCCGTATTGAATTTAGGTTTTAAACAGTACCTGAACTCAAATACGGGCTGATTGGTGCTAAATAGCGCTGCCTGAGAGCTTATATTGCTCAACAGGGCTTATCTCAGTTTATTGCTGATTGGCTTTGCGCTCGGCAATAAATTGTAATGCCATACCGATACGAGTCAAACAACGCTTTTTACCAATCAATTCAGCGGTCTGGTCGATTGCCGGAGATTGTCCACCTCCGGTAATGGCGACCCTAAGCGGCATGCCGACTTTACCCATACCGACTTCGAGTTCTTCAGCGGTTACATTGATTGCCTGATGTATTACCTCTGCCTGCCAGTCACTAATACCTTCAAGTTTAGTTAATAGCAACTGTAGCGGCTCTTCCGCCACCGGACGTAAATGCTTCTTGGCGGCATCCGCATCGAATTCACTGAAGTCATTGTAGAAATAAGTTGCCCCTTGCGCCATCTCGACCAAAGTCTTGGCTCTGTCACGCAATAGATCAGCCACCCGATTCAATTGCGGTCCCTGACTTAAATCACAACCTAACTGAGTGACAAACGGTGCTAGATGCGTTGCCAAGTGATCGGCATTGGCCATCTTGAGGTGTTGTTCGTTAATCCACGTCAGCTTGACGGTATCAAAAGTTGATGGCGACCCGTTTACCGCATCCAGATTGAACAACTGAACCATCTCATCCATAGTAAAGACTTCTTGATCACCATGAGACCAGCCTAGACGCACCAGATAGTTCAACAACGCTTCCGGTAAAAAGCCCTGCTCCTTATACTGTAAAACGCTGACCGCGCCGTGACGCTTGGAAAGTCGGCTGCCGTCCTCACCCAATACCATTGGAATGTGAGCAAACTTAGGCACAGGTGCTCCCATCGCTTCATATAGATTGATTTGTCTGGGTGTGTTATTAAGATGGTCATCACCACGAATAATATGAGTCATGCCCATATCCCAGTCATCAATCACAACGGTCAGGTTATAGGTTGGTGTGCCGTCCGATCGGGCAATAATCAAATCATCCAGCTCACGATTGTTAACGATAACTTTACCTTTTACCAAGTCATCAATAACCACATCACCTTCTATCGGGTTTTTAAAACGAATAACCGGATCAATGCCTGCCGGTGGTTCGCCATCGAAGTCACGGTAGCGACCGTCATAACGAGGCTTAAGCCCTGCCGCTTTCTGCTGTTCACGCATTTCATCCAGTTCTTCTGGTGTGGCATAGCAGTAATAAGCCAAACCGCGTTCCATCAGGTCATTGATGACTTCTTTATAACGCTCAAAACGATGCGTCTGATAGATCGGACCATGGTCGTAATCCAAACCTAACCAGCTCATCCCTTCCAAAATAGCATTTACAGACTCTTCAGTTGAGCGCTCAAGATCGGTGTCTTCGATACGCAGTGTAAATTCACCGCCATTTTTCTTGGCAAACAACCATGAATATAAAGCGGTTCTAACACCGCCGATATGTAAATAACCGGTAGGGCTCGGGGCAAATCGTGTACGAATCACAACAGGACTCCAAAAATTAGGTTTAGAAAAAACGCCTATTATAAACGCTTAGAGAACGCTTACGGCTAAAATTACATACCCTAAGCCATGCTTTTCATTATCTGTTGGCTGATTGGTCGGATGCATAGAAATCAGCCCAGCTGCTTTTAATTAACCAGACGGTTAATAAGCTGATCAGAACCAACAGGCTAATCAAAATCAAGCCACTAAGAACAGTCAGCCACAGGCTTTCATATATCTGTGCCATATATTGCAACAACAAGCCAAAAGCGGCTAGAGGATAGACATAAGCCCAACTGGCCATGGAGATGCCGCAAACAATAAACTGCCTTAATTGGATTAACCACAACACTAAAAACAGTGAGGCAAAACTCAACCCTATCCAGCTAATGACATTCAGGCTTGTTTCATCAAGTTGCGTGCTAGCCTGCGGCTCATGATTGATAAATAAAGAGGCAATTGCCGCCAATGAAATCGGTGCAAGAAAAATAAACAAGCTAGGCCTTATATTGGCGTCGAAGCGAGGATAAAACAACAGGCGATAAAACAGTAAGGTGGCGATAATTAACCAGCCGAAGCAGCCTATCGCATAAAACAGATAGGCAAGCTCTTGTAGCCATAGTAGTTGTGCAGGAGTCTTGATGCTTAGCAGGATGCTGGCGGTAAAATTTCCCGAAAGCATAATAAACCAACTCGGCTGCAGGGCTTTGATATCAAGTTGATCATTAAACAGCCAGCCACTTAACAGATAAATATTTAATATAAATTGCAAAACAACGAGCATCAACAACAGGTTTAAGGCCAGCTCGGATTGACTGGAAAGAACCTGCGCTTCGATAAGGCTGAGCCAAAACAATAGCAATGTCAGCATAATCGCTGCAATAAACGATCGCTTGGCAGAGTCTTTCCACTCGATCAGTTGGTTTTCATAATGGCGCAGCCAGCCGAATAGATAAATTGCCGACACCAGAGCCAAGCTTACCCAACCATACCAACGAAGCCCCAATGCTAAATCGTGCTCAACAGCGAGTAATTGCTGGAAATGATAGGCATTGACAGAGGTGCCGAGAACGCCAAGAGGAATACCAAACAGGAAAATACTGGAAGACAAGTTACGCACAAAGCCCCTTGTGATTCACCAAATGCCATATAAGATAATTCATTTTAAACCACTATCGCTTTAACAAAGCCTATAAATAAAAGATTGCACGGTTATAGAAGGTTTTATTGACGCTTTCAAATGATACAATGATTGGTATTGACTGTGCATTATTCATAGGTGGCTTTATGCAATCAGATCAGCCTAGATTGGCTTTTTTTCCTATTAATTTATTTGGCGCCATTATGGGGTATTGTGGCTTGACCCTGGTGGCCAAGGAAATCAGTGATATCTTTGGTTTCGCCAGCCAAATATTTTATGCACTGGCTTTTATAACAACTTTGTTTTTCACTCTGATTTCAGTGATTTACATGGCTAAACTAATCAAACACATGAAAGCGGTTCATAATGAATTCAGCCACCCTGTTGCACTCCACTTTTTTCCTACTTTCAGTATCAGTCTATTGCTACTGAGTTTGATCTATAAAGATATTGATTTCGATTTAGCCCAAGTTTTATGGACACTGGGTGCAGTGATGCAGTTTGGCTTTTTACTGATGATTCTTAACAACTGGATTCATCAGGAAAAGTGGCAAATCACCCATATGAACCCGGCTTGGTTTATCCCGGTTGTCGGCAATATCGTCGTACCGATTGGTGCGGTTAACTTTGCCCCGCTTGAAGTCGCCTGGTTCTTTTTTAGCATCGGTTTGATTTTTTGGCTGATTCTTAACAGCATTGTTATGTATCGCCTGTTTTTCCACCCGCCAATGCTTAAGGTATTGGAGCCGACGCTGTTTATTTTAATAGCACCACCTGCGGTCGGCTTCATCTCTTACATGAATCTGCAAGCCATGGCTGGCGTCGATGATTTCGCGCGAATCCTCTTTTATATTGCGCTATTCATGACAGTGTTGTTATTGAGCCAGCTGCCGCGCTTTATCGCCGTACCGTTTTCGCTTTCATGGTGGGCTTACACCTTCCCTATTGCCGCAATGACATTGGCCAGTTTTATTATGTATGAACAGCTCGATATGTCGTTTTTTGCCTATATCGGCTTTGCCCTGCTGGCTATGCTTATTGCCTTGGTGGCACATTTGACGGCAAAAACCTTATGGGCGGTGAAAAAACAACAACTTTGCGTGCCGCCGCAACCCGCACAGAAATAATAATTATTTACCGATGCCGAAAAGGACAAGACTCGTTAATATGATTTCTTATAGCATTACTCCACTGGATCCAAAAGCGCATTTATTTGCCGTCAGTTTAAATATTCAAAGCCCACAACAGCCGTTTCAATATTTACGCCTGCCCAACTGGATTCCCGGGAGCTACCTGATTCGCGATTTCGCCAAGCACTTATCCAAACTCGAAGCGCAGGATAGCCAAGGCAATCGGCTTGAGGTTGAGGTGCTCGATAAATCCAACTGGCGTATTGCCAATCATGGCAAAGCCTTGCAAATCAGCTATCAGGTTTATGCTTGGGACCTATCCGTGCGCGGCGCGCATTTTGATGAAAGTCATGGTTTTTTTAACGGTACCTCTATGTTCATTGAAGTGGTCGGGCAGCAAGATCAAGTTTGTCGGGTGGAAATCGCCCAAACTGAATTCTGCCGACAACAACGATGGAAAGTCGCCACAGGAATGCCGGCGCAAAAAACTGATAAAAACGGCTTTGGCCTTTATCAGGCGGAAAACTATGCGGCATTGATCGATTACCCGGTTGAGATGGGAACCTTTAAGGAAATTAGTTTTGAAGCTTGCGGCATCCCTCATAGGATGGTGATTACCGGTGTATTCGATTGTGATTATGAGCGTTTAACCGCTGATCTTATCAAAATCTGCGAGACTGAAATCAAACTGTTTAAAGACCCCCCGCCAATGCAGGATTATCTTTTTCAGGTAATGGTGACCGGCAGTGATTATGGCGGTCTTGAACACAGAAACTCGACCGCGCTGATTTGCAGTCGTAATGATCTTCCCTACCACGGCATGGAAAAAGCCACGGATGGCTATCTACAGTTTTTAGAGCTCTGTAGCCATGAGTATTTCCATAGCTGGAATGTTAAGCGCATTCAACCTAAGGCTTATCAGCTTGCCGATTTGCAAACCCCGGTCTATACCACCCAGCTATGGTGGTTCGAGGGGGTGACCTCCTATTACGACAGTTTGATTCTGTTGCGTGCCGGAGTCATCGATCAACCGACCTATTTATCCATCCTTGCCAAACAGATGACCCGCGTTTATCGCATGCCGGGGCGTTTCAAGCAATCGGTGGCCGATTCTTCATGGCTAACCTGGACCAAGTTCTACCAGCAGGATGAAAATGCGCCGAACGCGATTATCAGCTATTACACCAAGGGAAGTTTGATTGCCCTGGCTCTTGATCTAATGATTAGAGAACAAAACAATAATCAGAAGTCGCTCGATGATGTATTGCTTTTTCTTTGGCACAATTTCGGCAAAAAACAGATAGGACTCGAAGACGGTCAAATTGAAGAGATTTGTTCTGAGGTAGCCGGCATGGATTTAAGCGAGTTTTTTGCCAGCAGCTTGTTTGCTACCGATGATATCGATTTTGCCAACCTGTTTGCCAAGTTCGGCATTGATTTCAAGTTGCGTCCTGCCGGCAGCCTTGCCGACCAAGGCGGTAGTGATTCTGACGCCAAAGACAATTATCTGGCCAATGCTTTGGGGGCGAATGTCGTCGATAGTGGTAATAATTCGATTAAGCTGACTCATGTCTGGCACAATCAAGCGGCTTATCATGCCGGTTTATCGGCCGCGGATGAAATCATTGCAATCAACGGCTTACGCATGCAAAACAAGGCTCAGCTTGAACAGTTGATGACTCGCAATAAGCCTGGTGCAAACCTGAGCTGTCATTATTTCAGACGTGATGAGTTAAGAGCTACCGAACTAAGCTTGACCGAGGCGCCCGCTGACAGAGTGGTGCTAAGCATCAATGAGACAAAAACCGAACTGAACTGGTTGCCTGTTTAGATTAACCCAGTCCATGCCGCGATTCAGTGACAGGATCAACGTGCAAGCCGCTTTACTTTGTTTAAAGGGGCTCTTACACTGGTTAGAGGCTTGATGACAAGCTTTTGAGAGAAAAGATGAGCAAAACCATAACCCCCGATGTGATATTAGAGAAGTTTCATCAACTGGAGATCAATCAAAGTTTTCAGGATGAAACCATTGCCGCACTTGAAACCACGGTTGGCAAACAACACCAACAAATACAGTTATTGGAAAATAAAATCCAATTGCTGACGGAATACATCAAGAGCCTGAAGATACAGGACGGCATAAAAAAACCGGAAGAAGAAGTTCCGCCACCGCATTATTAAATGGCGATAATTTGATAGATTGAATAGAATTAAAAATTAATTGAACACAGGATAATTCAATGAAAAAACTCCTAGCGCTCGCGTTAGCCGTGTTTGTCTGGCAGCATTTTTACTATGTTTCTTCGGCACCAAAGCTGGGGCCTGGCGTTGTCGCAGGCGGTGCGCCTTATGTCTCTCAAGCAGATACAAAAACCTTCAGGGACGGTGACTTTACCATTTACCCTAGCAACAACTTCAGTGCTGAAGTACGTGTGCTACATGCTACCCATTACTATTTTGACCGCGCCTCAAGACTATCACCGTTTGCGATGATTGTCGGCTGGCAGGAGATGTCCGATGAGAGTTATATCGAAGCTTATGACTTTTCCCATTTCGAGCGTAGTTATAGCTGGGATTCGGAAACCATGCCCTTGGAGAGCGAGGATGTCGAGCATAAGATCGCCAATCTGAATATTATTCCAGCCAATAATGGCGTTAAGGCGATGTTAAACAATATCAAGATCGGCAACGTTGTTGAGATTGAAGGGTTTATCGTCAATGTGAAAAGCTCAACCGGGTGGCGCTGGAGTAGCGCCCACAACGACAAGCTGTCAGCAGAACCCGGTAACCAGATTATCTATGCAACCAAAATTTCGATTGTAAAAGCCATTAGCCGTTTGTAATCAATCTTAACGGCGTCTTTTCGGCTTATCCCAATCGTTCAAATCGTGAACGGTGCGCTTGCCTCTTTGCTTTAAGGAAGGTTTGCGCGCCACCGGCTTGCTGGCCGTTTGCATACGTTTCTTTTTCTTTTCGCTAACCACTTGATGTTTATTCAAGTCCGGACGGGCTTCCGGTGGCAGGTGGACCGATTTCAATAATTGATTGACCTGCTTCCAGGATAACTCCTGAGTTTTTCCTTTACGTAGGTTGCGTGGCAAACTGAACTCACCATAACGGACGCGGTGCAAGCGACTTACCTGAACACCGACTGCCGCCCATATACGGCGTACTTCACGGTTACGCCCTTCTTTAATGGTGACACGATACCATTGGTTCATCGAGTCGGCTTCATGGGTCGGCATTTTGGTGACCTTGCCGAATTTTGCCGGTCCGTCTTCCAATACCACACCGGTTGTCACCAACTGTTTGATAATGGCATCACTGATCTCCCCGAAAACACGCACCGTATATTCACGTTCGATCTCATATGACGGATGCATCATACGGTTGGCCAGCTCGCCGTTATTGGTCAACACCAGCAGACCACTGGTATTCAAATCCAAACGACCAACACTGATCCAACGACCGTTAACAATGCGTGGAAGCTGCGCGAAAATGGTATCGCGCCCTTTTTCATCATTGCGTGTACATAAACGGCCTTCGGGTTTGTTATAAAGAATGACTTGGGTTGGTTGCTTTTGCAGACGTGTTTCACGAACCGCCTGGTCCCGCACCTTAATTTTATCTGCCGCAGTAGCTCGATCACCAAGCTTAGCGGTGCGCCCATTGATCTTCACCAAGCCCTGCTCGATCAAAGCTTCTACCGAACGTCTTGAGCCGAAGCCGGCTCTGGCTAGTATTTTCTGTAGTTTTTCACCTGTTGGTGCGTTCATAAATATTCTCGTATTCTCAAGCGTATGCAAACTAATGGCGCTATTTTACCGCGATTAGCATAATTGGGGTGCGCCAGTATTCTCAACTAGTCAAGTCATAGACCTACCAAAGCAAACAATAGCGCTTTGAGGTAATTAAAAGGCCCCAGCAATAAAGGGGTTAGGATGCCGAAAAACAGCAAGCCTAATAAAATAAAAAAACCGTAAGGTTCTAGGCGGTTGTATTGCCAAGCCAGCGGCTTGGGTAAAAACGCCGATAACACTCGACTGCCATCTAAAGGCGGAATCGGAATCAGGTTTAATACCATTAGAATCAGGTTGATGCTGACACCTGCGATACCGCTATAGATAACGAACTGAGCCATATCCGGTGAAGTTTCGTACATTACCGTGCCAAGCTTGGTCAGTAAAGCCCAGCCGATGGCCATCAATAAATTGGCCGCAGGCCCGGCTAATGCCACCCAAGCCATATTCGCCGCAGGGTTTCTGAAGTTACGCGTATCGACAGGCACCGCCTTGGCCCAACCGAAAACAAAACCGCCTAAAACCACCAAAACCAAAGGCACTATGACCGTACCGATCGGATCGATATGCTTTAATGGATTCAAGGTTAAACGGCCTAACATCAATGCAGTTTTATCACCGAACTTTAATGCCGCCCAGCCGTGAGCCACTTCATGCAAGGTTATGGCAAAGATGACCGGCAATGCCCAAACAGCGACTAACTGAATGGTGCTAAGCTCATTCACTGCAGGAACTCCCCTTGTCCTTGACGGATCAAAACCGGTTCTTCATCGGTAAAATCAATAATTGTGGTTGGTTCAAAGCCACTAAAACCACCATCTAAAACCGCATCCAATAAATGCCCGTATGATTCCTGAATACTCCAGCCATCGGTCATCGGTTGCGTCAAGCCATCCTGATTCGGTTCAATCATGGTGGCGGTCAACAAAGGTTTATCAAAATACCCCAACAAGGCATTGGTGACCGTATTCGGGGTAACGCGTAAACCAATGGTTTTTCGTTTGGGTGACTGTAAACGATTCGGCACTTCCCGGCTTGCCGGCAATAAGAAGGTATAAGGCCCCGGCAGATGGGTTTTTAGATAACGAAATTGAGGATTACCAACCTTAGCATATTCGGATAAATTACTCAGATCTCGACACATTAGTGCCAACGGGTGTTTTGGATCTAATTGACGGATACGACGGATGCGTTCGGCACCTTCCTTGTTATCCAGCAGACAGCCCAGCGCATAACCGGATTCGGTCGGATAAGCGATCACGCCCCCCTTATTTAGAATGTCGACCACCTGAAGCAATAAGCGCTCCTGCGGATTGTCCGGGTGAACACTTATATAGATGCTGTCTCTTGAACCGCCTTTAGCCACAATCGTCGTCCTGAATACTTCGTTATTTAAATAATACGCCGTATTATACGCAAAAGACAAAGCGCTTTAATGCCAATTGTTTATGCTGAACATAGGTTTCAGCACTTATTTACTCAGTAATTTGAAGCGATTGGCCACACCCCATTCGAAAATGGATTAGGCGCTTTGTTTGAAATGCGCCCATACCGGCGTCACGGTTTGCGGTAAAGGGGCTAGCCAACCGAGACCGCGCCAGGTATGTTCAGGACGATGAAAATCAGAACCCACCGAGGCCCAGAGCTCAAAACGTTTGGCCCTATCTGCCATCCCATTGATTTCCGCGCTATGACGAGGTTGATTGACCACTTCGATGGCCTGTCCACCAGCGGCCTTAAAATCGGTAATCATGCGGTTGAGTTTACTGCTGGTGAATTTATAGATACCAGGATGGGCAATAACCGCAATGCCACCGGCTTGGACAATCCATTCAACAATCTGCTGCAATGACGGCCAGCTGGCCGCGACATAACCTGGACGCCCTTTTTTCAGATAGCGGTCAAACGCTTGCTGTGTGTTTTTCACCAGATCATGCTCAACAAGAATCTGCGCGATATGATTACGCCCGACAACCCCTTCACCAACCTTGTCATTGAGTTTTTCTTCAAGGTTATCGATATTAACTCGAGCCTTGTTTTGTAAGCGCTCACAAATCAAGGCGGCGCGTTCCAGGCGCAAATTGCGGATATGTTGCAAGCCTTGTTGCAAAGCGCTATTGGTCACATCAAAATCCAAGCCGACAATATGAATGGTATGCCCTTGCCAGTCGCAAGACGCTTCCACACCGCTAATCAGTTCCACCTGATTGTTTTTTGCATAATCAAGCGCCTGCATATAACCGGCGGTGGTGTCGTGATCGGTAATCGCTAAATGGGTGACCTCATGTTTAACGGCTAGATCAATCAACTGATTCGGTGACAAGCTGCCATCGGATGCGGTGCTATGACAGTGCAAATCGATTTTCATAACTTTTGTCATAACAGATAACCTTTAAAACAAATGGCAGACAAGTTGGATTAAATTTCAATTAGGGGCTAATGGTGATTTTGATGTTTAGCAACACTGAAAGAGAAAAATCTTAAATGCGGCTAATTTCCTTTAAATTCAATACAAACCCATATAGAATCCCCTCTAAATTAACATAAAAGCAGCCCTAATTATGAAATTCTTGTTCGATTTGTTTCCCATTATTCTTTTCTTTATCGCCTATAAGATGTATGACATCTATACCGCCACAGCGGTGATTATCGTCGCCTCTGTCGTTCAGGTAGGTTATGTTTACTGGAAACATAAACGCGTGGAAAAAATGCATTTGATTACCTTGGCTTTAATTCTTGTTTTGGGTGGCTTAACCCTGATTCTGCAAGACCCTGCCTTTGTTATGTGGAAGCCTACAATCGTTAACTGGGGCTTTGCCCTGGTGTTTCTTGGTAGTCACTTTATTGGCGAAAAGCCGATTGTACAGCGCATGATGGGACAAGCAATCAGTCTGCCCGATCTGATCTGGGTTCGCTTAAGCTGGCTTTGGATTTTCTTTTTCATTATTTCCGGCATTACCAACCTTTATGTTGCCTATAACTATGATGAAGACACCTGGGTAAACTTTAAACTGTTCGGGCTAATGGGAATGACGCTGGTATTCATTGTCATTCAAGGTCTGTATATCAGCCGTTATATTCAGGAATCGGATTCCGAGGCGGAAGCGGAAGCACGTCTTGATGGGCACACAGAAGATGAACTGACTGAAAAACTGAATGATAAGAAAAAGTTTTAATCAGATTTGATAAACACTTGTTATTTAAAATAAAAATCAAGGAATACACCATGCTTTATTCGATTTTCGCTTATGATGTTGCAGACAGCCTACCGCTCCGTAAACAAGCCCGACCAGGCCATATTGCGCGCTTACAAGAGATGGCTGAAAGCGGCCGACTGCTTCTGGCAGGACCTAATCCGGCAATCGACAGTGAAGACCCGGGCGAAGCCGGTTTTAGCGGCAGCTTGATTGTCGCCGAATTCGATTCGCTTGAGCAGGCTCAACAGTGGGCTAATGATGATCCTTACCTAGCGGCCGGTGTTTACGAAAAGGTTGTCGTCAAACCATTTAAAAAGGTTCTGCCTGCCTAAAAAAATACTACGGCAGAATGGCTTGAAAAGGCTTGTTTAATAAAGCTTGACTGTATATATTTATAGTTTAAGAACGCACTCGATCAATAAAGCACAAGATCGGTTTAAAATCGTTATTTGCTTTTACAAGCCATTATGCGGAGTTTAATTTATGTCCAATGTCGCCTATCTGATTCCTAAGCGTAACCAGAAACTGCAACTGCAAACCGCCATTGATCCTTTGGAGATGATGGATGTCGATTTCATCAGTATTCCGCTTTTGGGTTGGACATCGGCCGGTGAACCGATTCAGATGGAAATGGATTATGACACGGTCTCAGTCCCTTCCAGCATGGTGAAGCGTGAAACCTTTGCTCTTAGAGTCAAAGGAAGTTCGATGATCGATGAAAACATCGAAGATGGCGATATTGTCATTATTGAGCGCCGCAGCTCGGCTGAAAACGGTGAATCCGTTGTGGTGCGTATCAACAATGAAGAAGTGACGATGAAAAAACTCTATATCGAAAAAAGTGGCGTGCGCCTACAGCCAGCCAATAAAGATATGGAGCCGATTATCCTTAAAAACGAAGATATTGAGATTCTCGGTATCGTTACCGGTATTCTGCGCCAACCTTAATCCATCAGGCTATTCAAGTAATGACTCAACAAGCGATCCGTCTTTTTATTACCGGTGGCACCATCGATAAAGACTACAACCCAATTAGCGGTGAACTGGGTTTCGCCAATTCGCATCTTGATCAATTGTTGACCGAGGCCAATACCACCTTGGCGATCAAACCACATCAGCTGATGTTAAAAGACAGCTTGGACATGAACGAAGACGATCGACTCATTATCAGTCAAGCTTGTCAGCAATGTGCCGAACAGCATATCGTCATTACCCATGGTACAGATACCATGACATTGACTGCCCAGAGCTTATTGCAGAATCCGCAACTGAATAATAAAACCATTGTCCTCACCGGGGCCATGCGCCCTTTTAAACTGTCAAACTCAGATGCAGCGTTTAATATCGGCAGCGCCTTAATGGCTGTACAACTTCAACCCCCAGGTGTCTATATCTGCATGAACGGCAAGGTCTTCAACGGCAATAAAGTCATTAAAGACAAGCAAGCCGGCCAATTCACCCTACCGGCTTAGTCTTATTTAATTTTCGAGGTTTTATGGCGGTCATTATCGCTTATCTAATGGTTGTACTTATTTGGACAACCACGCCGCTGGCCATCGTATGGGGCGGCGCTGACGATTGGTTTTTCGCGGTGGCCGGCCGCACTGCGCTTGGCGCTCTGCTGATTTTACTAGTCTATTACTGGTATCGTTGGCGCTCAGCAACACTCGCCTTTTCTTTTAGAGTTGAAGCCTTAAGGGTCTACTTCTTTGCCGCACTGCCAATTTTTGGCGGTATGACCATTATGTATTGGGCGGGACAATTCCTGCCTTCCGGATGGATTGCGGTGTTATTTGCGCTAACGCCGGTCACTACAGGTTTATTGGCTTATTTGCTGTTGCCGGAACAGCAATTGAGCTGGAGAAAGTGGTTGGCGATATTTATCAGTCTTGGCGGCCTGCTGATTATTTTTGTGCCCAACCTTTCATTGCATCTAGAATCATTACAGATTTACGCCATCTTGGCGGCCATCTGCTCAGTATGCCTGCATTCGCTAGGCAGCGTGTTGGTTAAGCGCTGTCATGTGCAGCTTCCGGCGCTGCATATCGTTATCGGCGCCTTATGGTTTAGTGTCTTGGGACATTTTTTGATTGCTCCGGAGACTTTGATCTCTTGGCCACAACTTAGCGATAGAGCGGCTTGGGCAATCGCTTATGCCGCATCTGTCGGCTCCGTGATCGGTTTCTTATTCTATTTTTATCTGGTTCGCCAGGTTGATGCCATGAAAGTGGCGTTAATTCCGGTACTGACTCCGGTGTCGGCGATGATGTTTGGTGTCTTGTTTAACAATGAAACCGTGAGTGTCACCATGTGGATCGGAACCGCGGTGTTCTTGACAGGACTGCTGTTATTTGAATGGCGCTTTAAACGCCGTACGTAGGCGTCTGCCAGAGAGTTTTGCACTAATAAAAACACCCTAATTAAAGGGCGTCTAGTCATAGCATCAATAATAGCGGGTATTATTGATTACCACTCCAATGCACGAAGATATTTGAACATTTCTCTTGCGGCCTTTGGTGGCTTCCCCTGCTGTTGCTCCTTAACCGCATTACGCATCCACTGTCTCAACTGCTGGCGATCGGCTTGCGGATAATGTTCCATGAATTCATGTAAAGCCGCGTCGCCCTCACCAATCAAGCGGTCGCGCCACTGCTCAAGCTTATGAAAGTGTGCATTTTGCTGCTTACGCTTGGCTTCGATTTCCGCCAGCTTTTCTTTGATTTCAACAATCAGATCTTCGTCCTGACGCAAGATTTTACCAAGATAAGCCTTTTGTCGCTTCAAAGCCGGTCCTTTATCCATGGTTTTCAGTAGCAATACCGCATCGGTAAAGGTTTTCGGCAACTGTAGCTTTTTGATTTGCGACTCGGTTAATTCGGCAATTGATTCACCTAAGTCCTGCACCGCTTTGGCCGCCTTTTTAATATCTGTGCGGCTTTCAAATTCTTCTTGCTCCCAATCGGGAACCTCTTTTTTGTGTTTTACACGGTGACGTTACGTGGTCTGACCATATTACTCTCCAATCATTTCCAGCCACTGTGCTTCACTAAGCACCGTGACACCGAGCGATTCCGCTTTACCAAGCTTGGAACCGGCTTTTTCTCCGGCAATCAGATAGTCGGTTTTCGCCGAAATGCTACCCGTTACCTTGGCACCCAATGCCTCAAGCTTTTGCTTGGCATCAGTTCTTGTTAATTGTTGTAGGCTGCCGGTTAACACCACTACCTTACCACTAAAAGCAGAGTCCTGCTGTTCGACAACTTCTGGCGTCGGCCACTCAATACCGGCGGCAAGCAAACCATCGATTACTTCCAAGTTGTGCGGTTGCATAAAAAACTCGACAATATGCTGGGCGACAATCTCGCCAATATCGGCAACCGCTAGCAGCTGCTCGATACTGGCGGCTTTAATAGCATCCAAAGTGATAAAGTGATTGGCCAGATTTTTAGCGGTAACCTCGCCTACTTCTGGAATTCCCAAAGCGAAAATAAAACGGGCTAAGGTGGTCTGCTTTGATGCTTCTATGGCAGCTACGATATTTTGCGCCGATTTGATCGCCATACGATCCAATTCGGCCAAGGTTTCAATATCGAGCTTATAAAGATCATCCGGGTGTTTAATCAAAGACAGATCAATCAATTGATCAATCAGTTTATCACCCAGACCGACGATATCCATCGCCTTACGCGAGACAAAATGCTGTAAAGCGCGCTTACGCTGAGCCGGACAGAAAAGCCCTCCAGTGCAGCGATAAACCGCCTTATCTTGCTCTTTAATGACATCCGAGCCGCATTCCGGGCAATGCTCAGGCATCACAAAACGGGTTATCTGCACTGGGCGTTGTGCCAGCACCGGTCCGACCACTTCAGGGATTACATCGCCCGCTCGGCGGACAATTACCGTATCACCAATACAGACATCCTTACGATCGATTTCATCTTGATTGTGCAGCGTGGCATTAGAGACAACCACACCACCGACAGATACCGGTTTCAAACGGGCAACCGGTGTCAAGGCGCCGGTGCGTCCGACCTGAATATCAATGCCGAGCAACTCCGTCCAGACCTCCTGCGCGGGAAATTTTCTAGCAATAGCCCAACGCGGTGCTTTGGCGGTGAAACCCAATTGAGAATACAGCGTTAAATCATTGACTTTGTAGACAATACCGTCGATCTCATAAGGTAAATCATTACGCTTGGCCAACAACTCATCGTAATAATCTGACATGCCTTTAGTGCCGGATACCACACGACTGTCCGGATTGATCGGCAACCCCCATTCGGCAAAACTTAAAATCGTTTTTTCATACTCGGAGGGCTGCTGCCAATCGTCACTGATCTCACCCCAACCATAAAGATAAAGGCTTAGATTGCGTTTCGCGGCAATTCGAGGATCAAGTTGGCGCAGGGTCCCCGCCGCCGCATTGCGAGGGTTGGCAAAAACCTTCTGCTGATTTTGCATTTGAATCTCATTCAAGGCATTAAACGTCTTTTTCGACATGAAGACTTCACCGCGCACTTCGAGCACCTGAGGCCAGCCTCTCCCCCAAAGCTTTAAAGGAACGCACCGCATGGTGCGGATATTATGAGTGACATCCTCACCGACAGTACCGTCGCCTCGAGTGGTCGCCTGAATCAGCTCGCCGTTTTCATAACGGATATTGATTGCCAAACCGTCCATTTTCGGTTCGGCAGAAAACGCCAGAGGCTGTTCATTATTCAAACGATCATTAATTCGACGGGCAAAATCTTGCAGATCATCCTGACTAAAGGCGTTATCCAGTGAGTACATAGGTACCGCATGAGTCACGCTATTGAAGTGAGCCAACGGCTTGTCACCGACACGCTGGCTTGGCGAGTCCTTGCTAACCCATTCCGGATGCAGCTTCTCAATCGTCAATAAGCGCTGGTAGAGCTCATCATAATAGGCATCGCTAGCAAGTGGCTCATCCAGCACATAATACGCATGGTTAAGCTTGGCGATTTCTTGTTTTAAATCGTCCAATAATTGCTGTTGTTGAGCTTGGCTGAGATGATCAATGGATTGCGACATAATATTTATAGACAGGAAAGTGAGCAGATAAATGGTTATTGGTTTTCATGTGTTTGCTAGCCATGTTTTATAAGTGCTTGCGCTGTAAAAAACATGGCTTGGTCGTGTAGCAATCAGGTCAAAGGCTCTGATTCATAGTCCAAGGCGGTGTCCCGCATGCTTTGGATATCGGACTCACGGATCAAATGGCGATCCATATCATAAAGGCGTCCGCCCAAACGCTGGGAAATCTTACGTGACATAAGAATCAAGTCATCCATCGCCGCGGGCGCTCTTACCGTAGTCGGTAGCTCCAAAATCATCACCACGCCTGGGGTATGATAGTTTTCCAAATTCTCTTCAGGGAAAGTACCCGGCTCAAGCATATTGGCCACGCGGATAATCGGATTACCGGTAGAATCCTTTTTAACGAAAATCGACTTATCCGATAACGTTAAGCCTACCCCTCTTAGAGCGGCATTGACATCGGTCATGCTAAATTCTTTACCGGTACTAAGAATCATAATGATAAACGCTTGCGGAGCCTTATTGGTCGCCGATACCGGCTTACGTATCTTCTGCTCAGGCGGGATGCCAAAAGAGGGTTTAACCTCTTCAGGAGCCATGGCTGCATCGATCTCGCCGTTTAGACCTGGATCATCGACAACCAAAACATGATGCTTGCCTCCGGTGGTTTGTGATGTCTCAGCGGCATATTGCACTGCATCCGGCTCATTCTCAGGCGCCTTAACGGCATCGATTTCGTTCTTTACCCTGTCTTTGTCTTTCGCATCTGCCGGTATATCAAATTCATCACCAAAAGAAAGCACACCTTGATTCTGATTAAAACGCTCTTCTTCACTTAGTGTATTTTCGGCATGAGGTATCGTTGCATCTATTGCCAACTCCTGCTGAGCTTGATTGACTGCATCTGTGACAATTTCGACGGGCTCTTCGGCAGGTGTCTTGCTGGATAACTGTTTTTTTACCAGATTTGATTGAGATTCAGCCGTGATTCTCGCATGAGTTTGCTCAGAAACTGGAGTATGTTCAGAGCCTAGATTGTGTAATGCCTCTTTGGCTTTAATCTTGTCGATTTTCGGCTCTTGATGAGTTTTTTTGACATCATCCGTTGATGGATTTCGTGACGGGGAAGCGGACGGACTGTTTTCAGAGCTTTTATTGAGAGTTTTTTTGCGGCTACGACTAAAAAAATACAAGCCAATTAAAACGACACTGGCAAAAATTAACAAAACAATTTGTAACTCATTCAGCATTGAGTAACTCCACTACACCCTGATCTATTTGTATTCTATTTCTGTGATTTTAATGAATTTGACGGTTATTACACCTACAGACTTGGTGATTAAAGACACGTTATATATGTCCAAAATACGCCTGTTTATAATTATTTTACGGCTAATTGTAACCTTTTTATTACGCATTGTGTCATCGATATTACACAAAAAAACTGCACCCAATTCGGCACAATCCTGCGCCAATTGGGTAAAGCCTAAAAATGCACGGTTTAATATCGATTATAATAGCGTTTTTGCCTTAATAATCGTTGATCAGATGCACCACAAAACCACAGTTATCCTAGGTATCGATATCGGCACCAGCGGTATTCGCGGCTGCTTGGTCGAGCGCGATCTTAACAGCAATAACGAACAAATCCTGCTGCAACACAACCAAAGTATGGCGCTGCCCGACAATGCAGACAACGACCAAAATGGCGTATCCGTTCAAGACCCTAGGATCTGGATTGAGACATTAAACCGGGTCTTGCGGCAATTATCCGTCGATTTCGATTTACAGCGCGTCGAACATCTTGTTTGCGATGCTACCTCCTCGACCGTGCTTCTGGCCGATAGCGAGCTTAAGCCGATCACCAAGGCATTGATGTACAACGATAGTCAAGCCAAGGCTGAAGCACAAAGAATTGCATCGCTATGCCAAAACCTAAATATTGAAACGGCCGCTAGCGGCGCTTCAAGCACGCTTGCAAAAGCCTTGCTGCTTATCAACAGAGCGGCATTATCGACACGCCCTTCAAAAGATGATGCAAAGTCTGTCAAAATTCTCCACCAGATTGATCTTGTGAACCATTATTTGGCCGACTTCGATTATATTAGCGATGAAAACAACGCCCTAAAGCTGGGTTATGACTCGATTGCACAAACCTGGCCGGACTGGGTTGTAAACCTTATCGAACAAGACAGCTCGAATCGATTAAGCCTACCTCAGATCGTTAGCTCAGGAACCTGTCTAGGCAGGGTGAAAACAAGTATTGCGCAGCGTTATGGTATAAACCAAAGTGCAAGGCTTTATGCCGGAACCACCGATAGCATCGCCGGTTTTTTAGCCACGGGTGCGCATAAAACCGGCGATGCGGTGAGCTCTCTTGGCTCCTCCATCGCAGTAAAGCTGGTTACCGACAAGCCGGTTTTTTCATCTCAATTTGGCCTTTATAGTCACAAGCTGAAAAGCGCCTGGCTGGTTGGTGGGGCATCCAATTGCGGGGGCTTATCGTTATTGCAATTCTATGATTTAGTTGTACTCATTAAGCTATTGGAATTAATTAAGCTATTGCACAATAAGCAAGACTATCAAAAACAAAGCGATTGTTACCCGCTGATCAAAACCGGAGAGCGCTTTCCGATTGCCGACAGCGATAAAAAAGCGGTGCTACCCGAATATATTGCAATGGCCAAAAACATTGATACAGAACGAATCGATGAGATTTTAAACGCCGCACGTAGCACTAACCATTTATCTGAACAACAACAGGCTTATATCGCTCCTCATATCGACAATATTTTGCACTTGATCAACGGATTGGTGAATATCGAGACACTATCCTATCAACGCCTCAGCGAAATGAGCGGCACGCAAGTAAATCGCCTGTTTAGCATTGGCGGCGGACTGCAAAACGAAATATGGATGGCTTTAAGAGGGTTGCATTTCAAAACCCTTCACAGCAGTTTGATGAACAATACATCAACTGATGGAAGTGCCGCCTTGGGTGTCACACGATTAATCGAATTTTAAACCGCAATCTTAACAAAGGAAAAAAAACAATGACCGTTGAACAGCTTATCAGCTTGCTGCAACAAGCCCCGCAAGAATTCAATCAAGTGATGGAGGTTATCGATACTAATTATAACTTCACGCCAACCGCTTTTAAAAATGGTGAGTTACAGAATGAAGCCAACCAAAACAACGGTTCATGTAAAGTATTTTCTTTTGCGCAGTTGCACAATCTAAGCGAACAAGCAACATTGAATGCATTCGGTAAGTTCTATAGCGTGGATGTATTGCAGCACCCCCAAAACGATGACCATCAAAACATTCGTAATTTCATTAAATTTGGCTGGCAAGGCATTGAGTTCACTGGAATTGCCTTGTCTGAAAAATAGTTTTTACGCCAAAAAAAAGCGACCCAACAGGGTCGCTTTATTATTACCGCTACTGTCGCAACCAGGTTGCCGATAACTCAAGCAAGCAGGTTAAGCAGCATGCACTTTTTTGACCAATTCAAGATCAAGGAAGCTATGACCAAACGCATCACCGGCTAGTACCTCGAATGCATCCCCCTGCTCACCCATTTGATTCAACACCAAGTCCGCCGCACTGAAATCGTCTTCTTTTGTGTAGTCATTGATCGTGATAATGGTTTTAACATTGGCCGCTGCCGATGATTGGATACCGTTTGAAGAATCTTCAAAGGCAATCGCATCATTTGCCGTCAGGTTCATCTGCTCTAAAGCCCAGATGTAAATATCCGGCGCAGGTTTTTTGGCCGGGACGATATCGCCAGCAGCGATCACTTCAAACCAATCCTCTGAACCTTGACCCAAAGTGCTTTCCAATAGTGCAGTAACATTCGCAGGTGTGGTTGTGGTAACAATCGCCATTCTCATGTCTTCTGAACGAGCCTGATTGATCAGGTTTTCAACACCGGTACGCAGTGGAATTTTACCTTCAGCCATCAATTGGGTGTAAAACTTGGTTTTTGCGGCATGCAAGCCCTTGACGAATTCATCAAAGTTATCCGGCTTTACAAAATCCGTATTAAACTTTTCCAAATAGAAACGAATACGCTCTTTACCACCAGTGACCGCTAGTAGCTCACCATAAAGCGCTTCATCCCAATTCCAGTCTAACCCGGCTTCGGCAAAAGCCATATTGAATGCTGGACGATGACCGTCCTTTTCCGTGTCAGCCAAGGTGCCATCCACATCGAATAATAACGCTTGTAAAGTCGACATAACTTTGTGTCCTTAAAATATAAAAAGTGTGCAGATTCTGCGGTAAAGCAGAAAAATATTCAAGCTTTTCACCACGAATTCTCGTTATGCAATAAATAACCTAAACTTATAGTTGGCAGTCTGACTTCGTTTTTCGGCCAAGCTTTTTACCCATAAAGCTGTGATAGAGAATTTATAGACTTTTATTTGGCTATTTTTCCTAAATTTTCCTTGGGGACACTATAGTAATTTTTACTTGTTGAAAATTGCTAAAGCTGATATAAAAGACGGTTGAGAGCTGCGAAAAACCAACAAAACATAATAACTGTCGCAGTTTAGGAGAAAAAAATGGAAAAACACGTCGACTTTATTGAAAACTATCCTGCGTATAAACCTAAAAAGGGTGAAGAGTACATGAGCCCTGAGATGTTGGCACACTTTAAAGAGAAGTTGCTTGCATGGAAGGAACAGCTTCTAGAAGAAGCCAATAGCACAGTGTCTCACCTTAAACAGGATTCTGAGACCCCTGCCGATCCAAATGACCGTGCCTCACAGGAAGAAGAGTTTGCTCTAGAGTTAAGAACTCGCGACCGTGAGCGTAAGTTGATTTCAAAAATTGAAAAATCGCTACGTGATATCGAATCCGGTGAATACGGTTATTGCAAAATGAGCGGTGAAGAAATCGGGATTGCACGCATGGAAGCTCGCCCGACAGCCACCTTGACTGTTGAAATGAAGCGTAAGCAAGAGATTCGTGAAAAACAAGGCGTTGCCTAATCCCCTTGTTCGTTAAGGGCTTATTTATTACAAACAACACAATAATCAGTTATAAATAAGCCCAAGGCTTATCAGCCGAACCCTTCTAAATATCCAAAACACGGATTTCCGATTCGTCGTTTCCATAATAAAGAGCATTGTTTTGAATACGTCATCACTTATTGACGCCCTACTCAACCCTTCGACCTATAAGCATAATGTTGAAGTTATCACCACGATTGAAACCCATATTTCAATCGTTTTTCTCACCGGTGAATTCGCTTATAAATTAAAAAAACCGGTAAACTTCGGCTTTCTTGATTTTTCAAGCTTGGCCAGCCGCAAGAAATTCTGCCAATTAGAGTTACAGCTCAACCAAAGAACCGCCCCACAACTTTATCTGGGCGTTATGGCTTTGGTAAAAAAAACAAATGACAGCAACTCCAATATCGAAATCATCGCGCTTGATCAAGCGGATGAAAACCCCACCTTGGAAGTGATTGACTATGTGGTCAAAATGCGCCAGTTCGATCCAAATGGAGTCTTAGGAAGGCTCCTTGACAAACAAGAGCTTGACGAGAATACGGTGGAACAGATTGTCAGCAAGATTGTCGGCTTGCACCAACAGGCTGAAGCGGTTGCGATGGATTCCTATCTGGGGGAACCTGAAACCCAACTGAAGCCGATGGTTGACAACTTCCCCAGCCTCAAGGATTACTGTAAGGATCCCATCACCTCGAAACAACTTAGCGAAATCGAAAGCTGGACGCATGAGCGGTTTGCCGCTTTAAAACCTGCGATTCAGTTACGCAAGCAAAATGGTTTTGTCCGTGCCTGCCATGGTGATCTGCACCTCGATAATATTACCTTATTCGAGGAAAACGGCGTTGTCGAACCGCTTTTATTCGACGGTATCGAATTTAATGACAGTTTTCGCTGGATCGATGTGATCAGCGATCTTGCCTTTTTATTAATTGATTTAGAATTCCGCGGCAAGCTCGGAACAAGCAGTCAATGCCTATCTCTCTATTTGAGTCGAACACTTGACTATAACTCTTTGCAATTGCTCAATTTTTATAGAAGTTATCGCGCCATGGTTCGTGCCAAAATCACTGGCTTGAGAGCCATGCAACTCGGTGTAGACAGTCTTGAACAGAAACAGGTATTAAACCTTGCTAAAAACTATGTTCACCAAGCCCACTGTTATACTCAGGTCAATTCACCGGTAAAATGTATTTTGCTACAAGGGATATCAGGAAGCGGCAAAAGCCATTTTGCCAACCAGATGCTAAAACAATTACCTGGCTTTGAAGCGATCGTCATCAGTTCCGACCGAATCCGCAAAACGCTGTTTGGGCTTGAACCTCATCAACGCGTCGATGACCAGCAAAAAAGCAAGCTTTACAGTGCCGAAATGAATCAAAAAACCTACCACGCTATGCTGCAATATGCGCAAACTTGCATGCAAAACGGTTTCAATGTCATTGTTGATGCCACCTTTCTCAAGCAAGCGCATCGTTATAAGTTTGTCAATTTATGCGCCAAGCTTAAACAAGAGTTTTATCTTATTTATATCAAAACCGATCGCGAACAGGCCGGTTTTGCCATTGAACAGCGCCTCCATCTTAATAACAACCCTTCTGATGCTGATGCTGTGGTGATGCAGAACCAGTTACGCTATTTACAAGAGCCGAGTGGGGCTGAAGCTTTATGGTTGCACGCCAAGCAGCTTCGACAATTTTTTCCCCAGCAGGCCGTTCAAGAATACCTCAATCTGGCCGATATAGATTAAGCTGGCATGGCTGTGCCCTAAGCGCTCATAATCGTTACATTTAAGTAAAACAGCCTGATACCAGCTAATCTAATTCACTGAGATAACACTGATACAGGTTTACAGAGATGCACCGTCGACAACAACACCCCCTATCAAATATGCCAGTTATTGCGCTCGGATGGCTATGCTGCTCTGTTTTTATTGCATTCTCAGCGCATGCCGAAACCGAAAAACCCTTAGCTCAAACCAAGTTTTTGGGTTTACCGTTACTGACCAGTTCCACCGAGGATGTACGTGAGCATTTCTGGAAGGTTGGTGGTTTTCTGCAGGCTAAAAGTACAATCAAACAACTTAATTACGATAAGTTTTTCACCTGGTCTGCCATTCGCGACAGCTATTATGTCTCCTTTGAATACAATTACGCGGGACAAATCATTAAAGCCAAACGCCTTTATCGACCGACTTCACTGGAAAACAACAATCGTCACACACCAATTAAAACCATAGATATTGCAAGAGAGCTGATAGCGGATTTGGGCAACCCGAGCTCTGTCGAGCGTAAAGGCTGGGGCGGCAGCTTAACTTATCGCAGCTATCGCTGGGAAGATGAAACCATGCGGGTCATCGTTGATCGTGAAGGCAGTGAAAGTCTTGGCAATATCTTTGTCGAATACCAGATCAAGAGCCATGACAGATTTGCGGTTGAACAAAATGATGCAACAGGCAATAATATATAGAAAGGCGATTGCCCAATCGTCACTAAACACCCATTAAAGGAGGCTTTATGGATATCAAAAGCCCATCTTTCAATGCCAGCAGCATTGCACAAAATGCATTTAAACAAGATGAGAAAGCCTTAACGGCTTATAGTGACCATATCAATGCTTCACTTAAGCAGCAAAACGCTATTGCTAAAGGGGAGTATCTTCCCGAAGCCCGGCTCAACTATCAGAACTACCTCGAAGCAGAGCCGGTTCCGGGCGTCGAGCAGAACCTATTGGGTATTCACATGACTGAAAAACATATGTTAAGCCTGCTGAAGGTCATCGAGACCGAAAAGCAGACTTTTGAACAATCCATGGGCAAGATTTTTGACGGCTGGGCTTAACCCGATTGTTAACCTCCAAGATCGACTCCACCCCATAAATCAACCTGTTAGTGGCAGCCACCGTGAATACCGCGTTTTTGAAAGTACTGCTGGTGATAATCTTCTGCCGCCCAGAAATCGGCCATCGGCTCTAGAGTCGTGACTATAGGGTTACTAAAGTTCGCTTGAGCCTGCTTCATCACCTCTTCAGCGAGAGACTTCTCTTCATCATTGGCATAAAAAATCACCGAACGGTACTGAGTACCGATATCAGGTCCTTGTCTATTCAGTGTTGTCGGATTATGCATGCTGAAAAACAGTTCAAGCAGCTGACGACGACTGATTTCGTTATTATCGAATTCAAGCCAAACCACTTCTGCATGATTGGTATCACCACGACAAACACTATCGTAATTCGGTGATTCGGTATCGCCACCGGCATAGCCTACCAAGGTTTTTTCTATGCCGTGAATATTATCAAAACGATACTGGACACCCCAAAAACAACCGGCGCCAACCATCATGGTTTCTGTACTCATTAAATATCCCCTAAAAAATTTAAATATAACCAAGCAAAATATATTGTTCTCACCGTAGATTAACTCATCATCAAGACTACAGTTTTTTTATGAAATTCTGCATAGCGGACCAGGCTTCAGGCAAATGAATAAAGCTGTGGTCCCCGCCACTATATACGATAGTCTGATGGCGCGTAAATAGTTCATTTTGATAAATCTGCAAAGCGTAATCAACATCAATGACTTCATCATCTTTATCGACCAACAACAAGCTTGGCAAACCACAATCCATCTCATTGATTTCAAATTCACTCAAGGCATTGATATAGCAATCATTTATCTCCACGAACTCTTTTGTTACGGGATTTTGATAACGCCCTAAATGTTGATTAAAAAGCTGTACTACATTAAATGCCGGATTAATCATAATATAGGGCAACCGATATTTATGGGCAAAATAACGCGCATAAAAGGCCCCCATCGAAGATCCGATTAAAATCACATTTTGTGTACTTTGCAACACCTCGGCAATGACCTCGTCAAGTTGTTTTGCACTGAGTTGCGGGCTCGAAATCTGGTAACTGGGAGTTAACAATTCGGTTAAGCGAGCAGAGCTTGCTGTCAAACCATTCTGGTCAGCGCTGGACTGTTCGACTTTATGTTTGAACCACTGCCCTTTGGCACTCATGGCACTGCTTAAAAATCCATGGAGATAGATGCCTGTGAAGCCGGTCATTCTGGTAGAATCCTTTGTATGATAAAAAAACCGAAAATCCTCAATAAAACACCTAATTTAACGGTTTTGCACGCCGCTAAACAATATGGTTTAAGTGAGTTTCAAGCACAATTGGTGGCGAACCGAACCGACTCCGTCGAGCAGCTCGATAAAATTTTGTTTCCGCAATTAAAGCATATCCAGCACCCTGGCGCGTTAAAAAATATTGACCAAGCCGCCGACATTATCGCCAAGGCGATTCAAGGCAACGGATTTATTGTTCTCGCCACCGACTACGATACCGATGGCGTGACTTCTGCATGGGTGGCAAATCAGGCGTTGCAAAATTATTTTGGCGTTGATAAATCACGTATTCAACACATAATCAGTGAGCGTCAGACCGGTTACGGCATTACCGACGAGGTGGTGCAACGTATTTTAAATCTTGACGGTCAGATTGACCTGGTCATCTCGGCCGACCAAGGCTCAAGTGATGAACCCCGTATTCAGCAACTCAAACAGCATGGTATCAAGGTCTGCGTCACGGATCATCACCAGATTCCAATAGATGGCCCGCCTGCCAGCGCGGCTTGTATCATCAACCCGCAACAAGCCGGCTGCCAATACGACAAGACCGTTGCCGGTTGTTTCGTGATTTTTTTGGTTATGACTCAGGTTCGCCAACGCCTGATTGAACACGGATGGATAGATAAGGAGACACCAAGCTTAAAGAATCTGGCACTAAATGTCGCGCTCGGCACAGTGGCCGATAGCGTGAGCTTAAAAAGCCCAAACAACCGCGCCATTGTTAAAGCCGGCTTACAGCTGATTAATAACTTTCACAGCCCTGCCTGGCAAGCGATGCGCCAACTGAACGATAACCAGGGGCAAGCATTCGATGCCGAGTTTTTAGGGTTTCAAGTCGCCACTCGCATCAACGCCGCCAGTCGTGTCAGCGACGTCAATACCGCATTGAAATTTTTACAGGCCGAAACAATCGATGAAGCCGCCCTCTATCTTGAGCAACTTGATAGCGACAACCTTAATCGCCGTGAACAGCAAGAGGTCATGCTGAAACAGGCACAACTTCAAGCGCAGCAAAACTACAAAGACTCCAGTTACTCGATCAGCTTAAAGCTGACCGGCAATCCCGGCATCCAGGGCATTATCGCCTCACGCATCGGTGAGCAGTATGGCTTGCCTACGGTTGCCATGACCGATTTGCAGGACGGCTTTCTTGCCGGTAGTGCACGCGGAATAGTTGCCGATGTCGATTTAAGGCAAGCTTTTCAGTGGATGTCGGAACAAAATAACGAGCTATTTACCTCCATGGGTGGCCATAAAGGCGCTGCCGGCTGCATGATACCGATCGAACAATTTGGCAGTTTTCAAAGCTTATTTGAACAAGCGATACAAAACCAACTTGGCGATGAAGCCCCTGCCCCGACCATTGAAACCGATGGTGAACTGGCGGATTGGCAGCTGGTACCGCAACTGATTGATGAAATCAGTCAACTTGAGCCGTTTGGACGAGAGTGGCCCAAACCGATTTTTAGCGGACGCTTTAAACTGTTACAGCAACGCTGGGTGGGGCAGACGCAAACCCATTTAAGCTGTAAACTGCAGAGCATTGGCGGTACCATTCTGCAAGCCATTTATTTCAATGCACGCCAGGACGACAGCGAACAGTTGGATATTACGACAGGTCAATGGGTGCAGTGCGCCTATGAGCCTAACCTCAATCGTTTCGCCGGGAGAACCAGCTTGCAGCTACGCTTAACCACTTTATTAAGTGCATAAAAAAGCCCGAACACTAAAGCAGTGTTCGGGCTCTACTCAATTTAGTCACAAACCCGAGTTGATTTTATTCAATAAAACCTAAAATCTCGGCTTCGATATCGGCTTTATCGATAATCGCTTTCTGAGTGATCGGCTTATTGAACAGATCGGCAATCATTTGCGGCATCACTACATTGGCTTTTTCGACAATAACTTGCAATGCTTCAAGGTCGGTTTCATACTTTGTATCGGTCAAAGCATAAGCGACAATTGTAGAGAATTTCGTCCATTCTGCCGTCGAATAAGCGATGGTCTTCAATGACTTATTTTTTCGACAAGTATCATAAGCCTTGAAACAGGTCGCTGTGTGCGGGCACATTAGATAACCGACATCGAATGCCGACTTGATATAGTCGATACCCTCTTCATCTGAACAGAAGTCTGCAGCGAAAACCTGCTGCAACTGCGCCAATTCAGCGTCGCTTAGCTGATAGAACTTTTCTTCATCAAGTTGTAGCATCAACTCCTTAGTGCGCTGCGCACCAAACATATCGAACAGGATACGCTCAACATTCGATGACTTCAGAATATCCATTGCCGGCGATGTGGTTTGAATGACTTGCGCATCACGAATATCATAAATACCGGTATTGATAAAGCGCGTTAATACATTATTGGCATTCGATGCGATATGGATCTGCTCGACAGGCAAGCCCATTTTCATTGCATAGTAACCCCCTAAGGCGTTACCGAAGTTTCCGCTTGGTACATTCAAATAAACCTTGTCACCAATATTGATCGCACCCTGCTTAGCCAACTGTAGATAGCTGTAGATGTGATATATGATCTGGAAAATAATACGACCGAAATTCACCGAGTTTGCTGCAGATAAGGAGATATTGTGCTGCTTTAAACTCTGGTTAAACGAATCAGAAGTCAATAGTCGTTTCAGCGCGGATTGGGCGTCATCGAAATCACCATGAATACCGATAACCTTGAGGTTGCTCGCATCCTCAGTCACCATCTGCAGACGCTGCACATCAGAAGTACCACCGTCCGGATACATACAAGCAACCTGAACATTATCACGATTCTTGAAGGTTTCCAGCGCCGCCGGGCCTGTATCACCACTGGTTGCCGCCAAAATCAGGTACTTTTCATTACGCGCCTGAGCAACCGATGACAAAACCAAACCAAAAGGCTGAAGCGCCATATCCTTAAATGCACGTGTGGGTCCGTGATACAGCTCACTGACAAAAAGATCGTCATAAACCTTCTCAACGGGTACCGGGTTTGTCGGGTCATCAAACTTGTCATAGAGGTTTAACGCCTCATCGATAACGGACTCATCGATATCGACATTACACATACCCAACAATGTTTTCGCTAACGCCTTATAGCTTGAATCTTGATGCTGGCGCAGAAAATCCAAATCGAAACTCGGTAAAGCTTGCGGTGAATAAATACCACCAAAAGAAGACATTGGACTCAGAATAGCCTGAGAAAAAGTAATTGATTGCGGTCTTTGACCATCATTACCGCGAGTTTCAATAAATTTCATAATAAACCTTACAAATCCCAAATATATGCGCTATCGGCATAGTCGTTTGATTTAAATCGAATAATAGCGCGAATTATACAGAATTCACCGTGAAATTGCGCTATTTGAAGCATTTACAACGCCGATCAAGTTGTTTACATCACAAAAACAGAGTCGTTATCTAATGCATTTTATGCAATGACTTTTTCATTCGCCAAAAACGTTTCAGATGCGTGCTTTGACAGTGATAACGGTACTGCGCGCCGATATCAAGCAAAACCTCTTTAATCTGACCGGACTTAAGTGCCTGTAACAAAGGCGCAAACCAATCCTTTTCAAGCTGCTGCAGCAGTGCAACCCATTCTAATAACTGCAAGCCATCCAATTGGCTTGACATTTGATCGAAAACAAAAAAGTGCTCATTTGCCTGACTGGATTTGTGCCAATTCTGAAAATTCAGCGGCACAGCATTAAATTCACTTTGACAGATTTTCGCCATACCTTTAAAAAAACTTTGTTGAGCATAAACCGCGGCATTGCTGCGTAACTTAACCTGAGTTGTATCGAGTTGACCTTGACCCCAGACCCAAATGCTATTAATTTCCGCCATACCCTGTAAACGACGCTGCTCATTGACCGGGTGGTTAAAAAACAGCATTTGCGTTTCATTGATCAATTGACGCCAATATTGTGCGGCGCTGCCTTGCGGATAAAACTCATTGATTGGTTTGAAAGCGACATGATCAATCACAGTAGTCTGCAAACGAATCGCTTGCGGCATGGCAAGATACCAATGCGTATCATCCCCTAATAACAGGCGGATACCATCCTCGGCAAAGTGCTCATTAAAGCTGGTGACCAAAGCTGAAGATTCCTGACGAGTCACAGCCAATTCGCTATTTGGAATCAACACCAAACTATCCCGGTCGGGAATCATTTGTACCGGATCAACACAAAGCCAGTATTGACTCGCTTCAGCACTATCCAACCTACTAATCACATCATCACCAAGCGCACGGCACACGGCTATGGGCAAGCTTTCGGCTTGGTGAAACAGATAACTGGCTTGCTCATAAAAATCTTGCGGTTTGACCGGAAATTTATCGGCGCGCGCTAATAATGTCTGCAAAGCAGGAAGCCGCAACTTTTTTAACTCTTCCTCGGCTTCGGCAATGCGCTGCGGATGCAGTAAATCCGGCATCCATAAAGTCAATACATCACGCTGCTGCACAATATTATCCCTTAGTTTTATTATAAAACGCTCATAAAAAAACCGGGTAAGCCCCGGCTTTTATCGCCTGTCCAGCCTGTAAAATCAGGCAAGCTTTGCTGGCAAGAAATTAGCCCAAATCTTCAACTCGAATACGAGTGATTTCGCCATCGATCTCATCTAACGAAGACAAAGCTTGTAGCGCTTGATTCATCATAGATTCTTTGACACGACTGGTAGTCATTACCAAATTCGCCTCTTCCGGCTTACCTTCACTCGGTTCTTGGTGCATATGCTCGACACTGATGTCGTATTCAGCCAAAATCGCACTGATCTTCGCCAATACACCTGCATGATCCTTAGCGTAGCAACGCAGATAGTAACCGACTTCAACCTCATCAATCGAAACCACCGGAGCCGATTCTAATTTGTCTTGAGCAAAAGCCAATGCCGGCACCTGATCGGCCTGCGGCTGATTCTTCCAGCGGATCACATCGATAATATCGGCAACCACCGCACTCGCTGTAGGCCCTGCACCGGCACCAGGACCATAATACATGGTTGGCCCGACATGATTACCTTTTGCCATGACTGCATTCATTACGCCATTAACATTGGCAAGCAAAACATTCTTAGGCACCAATGTCGGGTGAACACGCAGTGAATAACCGTTTTCGGCACGACTTGCGACACCCAAGTGCTTGATCTCATAACCCAATAGGCTGGCATAACGAATATCGTCTGCGGTGACCTTACTGATCCCTTCGGTATAAACCTTATTGAACTGCAACTCGATACCAAAGGCGATAGAAGCCAGAATCGTCAACTTATGTGCCGCATCGATGCCTTCAACATCAAATGTCGGGTCGGCTTCGGCATAACCCAGCTCCTGAGCCACTTTTAAAACCTGTGCAAAATCCGCACCCGGTTTTTTCATTTCAGTCAGGATATAGTTACCGGTACCGTTGATAATCCCGGCAATCCATTCGATCTTATTGGCGGCCAAACCTTCACGAACCGCCTTGATAACCGGGATACCACCCGCGACAGCGGCTTCGTAACCGATCAACACGCCTTTTTCTTTGGCTTTATTAAATAGCGCATTACCATGCTCGGCAATCAATGCTTTGTTGGCAGTGACAATGTGTTTGCCGTTTTCAATTGCGGTTTCCAGCAAGGTTTTTGCAAGCGTTGTACCGCCCATCAACTCAACAACGATATCGACATCAGGGTGATTGACCACCTCGGCAGTATTATCAGTAATGGTAATGCCTGTCGTGTCTACCGGACGTGCACGATTAATATCACGCACTGCAATAATCACCACTTCAATATTTTGCCCAAGACGACGAGAAATTTCGTCCATAGTGTTTTGCAAAATAGAAACTGTGCCGCCGCCAACAGTACCTAATCCTAATAAGCCTACCTTAACTGTGTTCATTAACTGCTTTTCCTAAACCTTTGTTTTTAAAATAAATCAATCTTGTTTGATTAAACCGTCTTTGCGGAACATATCGCGGATACCACGAATCGCCTGACGGGTACGATGTTCATTCTCAATCAGACCGAAACGGACATGATCATCACCATAATCACCAAAACCGATACCTGGGGAAACCGCTACCTTAGCTTCGGTTAAAAGTTTTTTAGAGAATTCCAAAGAGCCCAAGTGACGGTATTCTTGCGGAATCGGCGCCCAGACAAACATAGTCGCTTTCGGCGGTTCAACCGGCCAACCGATAGAGTTTAAACCGTTACATAAAACGTCACGACGAACCTTATACATATCGGAGATTTCCTGTACGCACTCTTGTGGCCCTTCCAGTGCCGCAATCGCCGCAACCTGAATAGGCGTAAAGGTTCCATAGTCCAAATAAGACTTCATGCGCTTAAGCGCGTTAACCAAAGTTGGGTTACCGACCATAAAGCCAACACGCCAACCCGGCATATTGTAACTTTTTGATAAGGTATAGAATTCAACCGCGATATCCTTGGCACCTTCTACCTGCATAATCGAAGGCGCCTTATAGCCGTCAAAAACGATATCGGCATAAGCCAGATCGTGGATAACCCAGATTCCATGCTCTTTGGCGATAGCCACCACCTTTTCGAAAAATTCCAAATCAACGGTCTGGGTCGTCGGGTTACCCGGGAAGTTCAATACCAGCATTTTTGGCTTCGGCCAAGAATCCTTGATCGCCTTTTCCAACTCTTCAAAAAAGTCGACATCCGGTGTCATGCGCACGTGACGAATATCGGCACCGGCAATAACGAAGCCATAAGGGTGGATTGGATATGCCGGATTAGGTACCAGTACGGTATCGCCCTTATCCACGGTTGCCAGAGCCAAATGCGCCAAACCTTCTTTGGAGCCGATAGTGACTACCGCTTCGCTGTCTGGGTCCAAATCGACATCGAACTTGTTTTTATACCAGTTACAGATCGCTTTACGTAAACGAGGAATACCCTGAGATACGGAGTAACGGTGTGTCCCTTCACGCTGAACTACTTCGATAAGTTTATCGACAATATGTTTCGGTGTATCCTGATCTGGATTCCCCATCCCAAAATCAATAATGTCTTCCCCACGACGACGGGCCTCGGCCTTTAGTTCACCAACAATATTAAATACATAGGGAGGAAGTCTTTTAATTCTTTGAAAATCGTCAGCCACGAAATTATGCCTTCTAAAATAGAGGATCGAAAACGAGTCCAGGGTTATGTTCTTGCACTTGCTGACATCGGCTTTGATGTCGAGTCAATCAATGTCTCAAAATCTGAATTTTGAGAGGGAAATAATTAAAGGCACAATGATACAACAACCAGTGGCTTTTCGTCCATCGAAATCTGGTCATCAGAGCTTTAAAACTAACGGCTTTGGCACAACTAGACAGCACATTTTACTCACCCTATTTGGTGAGGCTTTTATTGCACTTTTAAAAACATTATTCGTGATTGCAAAACGATTACTGAAAACCGACTTTACAACACCATAAAACAGCCCTTTTTAGACAGGTTTTGGTGAATCTGGCGTTATAGCGCAATGCAACGGTTATAATATGGCTCTATAGCGAGAGACGTTTTCACCACGCTTACCCAGATACAAAGGTTTACAGATGAAATTCACCGAACACCGTGACTCCAATATCAATGCGATCAAGCATTATGAACCCGGCTTGGTCAAGGTTAACAATTTAACATTCACGCACAGCTGCTATATTACCCAGCATAAAACCGAACAGCATTGGCCTTGTAACGCTATCGAACAGCTTGATCAAAGCCTGCTTGAACAACTGCTGGCGGAAAAGCCGGAGGTCATTATTCTCGGCTCGGGTGACAAACAGCAGTTTCCCGCCGCGCAGTGGTTTGCTTTTTGCGCCAGTCAAGGTATCGGACTTGAAGTGATGGCCAATGATGCCGCTTGTCGTACCTACAATGTTTTGACCACCGAAGATCGTGAAGTGGTGCTCGCCTTGATTTTCAATAGCTAATCGCAAGCAACAAAAAAAGGCGCTTAATGCGCCTTTTGATTGAAGCCTTTTCAGGGCTTGAGAATTTTCTTTATATCCACCTTACGCCCTTGATAACGCGCTTCCAGATAAAGTTTTGGTCGCTTGGTATTGCCGGTAGCACCCATGGTCGCAACCACCTGTCCACTTTTGACAATATCCCCTTCTCGAACCAATAAAGCACTGTTGTGGGCATAGATCGACATATATTCATCAGTATGCTTGATCACCAACATCCAACCAAAATTGGCAATCCCATTACCCGCATACACCACCTTACCAGATGTTACTGCCTTAACGTCTTGACCAGGTAAGCCATAGATTTCCAACACCGAAAGTCCGGCGCGGTCGCGGATATAACGGTAATCTAAACCTTTATGCATCGGCCAGACCCACTTACCGCTTTTCTCCATCTTAACACGCTCTTGCGGTGTATCCTGACGCTCAATCGCTTTTGCACTATCCTCTTTCGGCGGGCTTAACTGCTTAGCTTGTTTAATCGGCGCTTGGTTTTTCGGCTGCAACGGTTCTGGCTGCACCCTTGATTGTCCTGTAATATCATTTGCCGGATCTTCATTATCATCAACCAGTTCCGGAGAGGTCTGCAATGCCTGAACAGATGGAATCAATAGCTCCTGATTAACATAGATAATATAAGGCGGAAGTAGCTGATTGTATTTAGCCAACCGACTCATTGAGATATCACACTTAACCGCAATTTCACTTAAGGTATCTCCAGAACGGACACGATAACTGCCCTGACAGTCCTGAGCTTGCGACGGCTTTGCTTGGGCACTTGAAGTAGTCGCACCATGATCACGAGGAGCATACTTTAAAGGCGAAGAACAAGCACTCAAGCCTAATACCATGGTTGCCAGATATATTACTCGTGTTTGCGGTTTAGTTAACTTCATAATACTATCTACTCTCAGTCCCTGTTATCTACCTAATAAGATGATTTGAACAAATCAATTAAAAAATCTCTGCTTTATATGCGATGTAAATCGCAATTAAAGCCACAAAAAGCCAACCCAACCAGTCAACCCATTGACGCACCTTATGCTCAAGCTTTTCGCCACCCCAGCGCATCAATCCAGCAACCAGAAAAAAACGTGCCCCACGGCCAATAAAAGAAGCCATCATAAACGGCAACAAAGCCATTGATGCCGCACCGGCGCTTATCGTGAACAATTTATAGGGAATCGGGCTAAAACCGGCAATAAACACGATCCAAACGCCGTACTCCTCAAACCATTGATTGATGGTTTGCAGTTTCGCTTCATAACCTAACGACTCAATGGTCGGCATTAAGGCATCCATGGCAAAATGACCGATGGCATAACCCAACAATCCACCTAAAATAGAAAACAGCGTTGTCAACCAGGCATAATAGAAAGCCTTTTCCGGGCGTGCCAAACTCATTGGCATTAACATAACATCCGGTGGAATCGGGAAAAACGACGATTCGGCAAAACTCATCGCACTCAAATAACGGGTCGCTAAACGGTGTCTTGCCCAACGCATACATAAATCATACAGCGGAGAAAACAGCTTCATTATTCGACCCCTGTTTTCATCGGTACAAACATGACTTCGGCAAGACAGGTTTCCTTGTAACCATTCAATGTTTTCTCGAAACCGTATAATTTTTGTTCATGCTCACCAATGGGCATTACCAGACGACCGCCAACCTTGAGTTGATTAATCAACTCTTGCGGTAACTCCGCCGGTGATGCCGCGGAAATAATCGCATCAAACGGCGCTTTTGCAGGCCAACCCCAGTGACCATCACTCATAGAAAATTCAACATTGCTAAGCTCAAGCTTGCCAATCACCTGCTGCGCTCTTTGCGACAAGGCCTCAATACGTTCAACACTGTAAACCTTATCAACCAATAAAGACAATATCGCCGTTTGGTAACCGGAACCGGTACCTATCTCAAGCACATTTCTTACCGGACGATCACTTTGCAACAACCATTGCGTCATTTTCGCAACCACCCAAGGCTGGGATATTGTTTGCCCATAGCCTATCGGCAAAGCGGTATCTTCATAGGAACGCGTGGCCATTGCTTCATCAAGAAACAGATGCCGTGGAACCACTTTAATGGTGTCTAAAACGCGGGGGTCGCTAATGCCTTTTTCAATTAATCTATCAACCAAGCGATTTCGGGTGCGCTGCGAAGTCATACCTAGACCTTGGTACAACTCAAAAGCGCTATTGGGATAATTCACTCAAACCTCTAATTTTTATACTATGCTTTACAACGGATTATTTTTGTCATCTATTCTATAGGTTTAGAGCGGACTGGTGCAGCTTTTCCAACATTTTATAATCGGTTAAATCGATCTTTAATGGTGTTATTGAAGCATAACCATTTTCAACCGCATGGAAATCGGTACCCTCTCCAGCATCCGCGGCCGGTCCGGCAGGCCCAATCCAAAAAATCGGTAAACCACGCGGGTCGACCTGTTTGACAACTGGCTCTGACTGATGGCGATGCCCTAAACGGGTAACCTTAACACCCTTGAGTGCTTCTAAAGGAATATCCGGTACATTGATATTGAAAATCGTATCACGTGCCTCCAGCACACTGAAATCCTCCATTGCCTGAAGAAACTGTATAACCACAGCCGCTGCAGTTTCATAGTGCTTCTCACCACACAAGGAGACAGCAATCGAAGGCTTACCTAAAAAGCGCCCTTCGGTGGCTGCCGCAACCGTACCGGAATAAAGCACATCATCGCCCATATTAGCACCGGCATTGATTCCTGAAATAACAATATCAGGCTGATAACCCAAAGCACCATTGACCGCCAAATGCACACAATCGGTCGGCGTGCCGTTAACGCTATAAACCTGACAACGTTTGTCCTTACAGTGATTGCCATGCTGAGTTAAACGCAATGGCTCCAATAGCGTTAACGAGTTACTTGCTGCGCTACGGTTTCTTTCCGGGGCAACCAGATCCAGTCTTTCAAAATCCAGTTTATCGATAAATGTCTGCAGCAATGACTGAATGCCTCCGGCAAAATAGCCATCATCATTAGAGAGAAGAATTTTCATGGTGTAAAATACCTTATTCGACCACGACAATAACCCAGCCGTGTTTGATGAATTTCGTGCAATTATATAAGTTTCCACTATGACAGACCACGACAAATCTTTATTTCAACAAGCCATGGCTGAAATGTCAGATATAAAGCCGATCAAAAACGGCAATCAATATTTGGAGCATCAAGAAAATGCTCAGCAACTGAAAGCACAACAACGTCAAGTGATTAGAAAACTGCGTCAAAAACAACTGCAACCGAAATTCAATAGCGACAGCTTCGAGAAAGACCATGATATCGACAGCCAACCGGTCGGCAATTTTGCCACTTTAAGTTATTTTCAACCGGGATTACGCGCACAGGAAATTGAAAAACTCAAAAAAGGCAAATATCCCAATCAGGCGGAACTCGATTTACACGGTTTGACAGTGGAACTGGCAGAAAAACAGATTCGTGACTTTCTTAAACAATGCTATGGCTATGAATTACGTTATATTCGCATTATTCACGGTAAAGGTTATAACTCGGAAGACAATTTTCCGGTTTTAAAAAATCTGGTCAATCAGATACTCAGACAAACCCCGTTTATTCTGGGATTTTACAGCGCTCCAGCTAAACAAGGCGGTAGTGGCGCGGTAAATATTTTGCTTAAAGCGCAATAAACCCACCAATAAAAGACAAGCCAACAAACAAGTATAAGAAATGGCGATTTAAGGAGTGGCGATTGAATTGGTTGCCGAATCGTCCATGACAGACTCATCTGTATTGGGATCAGGCTGTTTAAGCGTGATCACATTAACAAACACCTCATCTTTTTTCACCATACCCAAAGTTTGACGGGCGATGGTTTCAATCGCCTGCGGGTTGTTTTGCAACTCATGGACTTCTTCGGCAAGTTTAGCGTTCTGAAGTCGCTGTTCGGTTAAAGAGCTTTCCAATTCGGTTAATTGGTTCTGTAAAGTAAAAAGCTCGCTTAGCCCTCCGTCAGAGGACAATAAGCGAGCTTGTAAAACAACAATCAGCAATGCCAATGCGAGGTAAATCTTTTTCACATCAGACTCCTTGCTCAAGGCTCCAAAAGAGCCTTTGATTGTTATAAATAACTAGAACCAGAATTACTTAAGGTTATAAAACGCTGATTTACCAGGGTAAACCGCAGCGTCACCTAACGCTTCTTCAATACGGATCAACTGATTGTATTTAGCAATACGGTCTGTACGTGACATAGAACCGGTCTTGATCTGACCACAACCTGTTGCCACCGCGATATCAGCAATGGTTGTATCTTCGGTTTCACCTGAACGGTGAGAAACCACAGCTGTGTAACCGGCTTTCTTGGCCATCGCAATCGCTTCGAAAGTTTCTGTCAAAGTACCAATCTGGTTGATTTTGATAAGGATAGAGTTGGCGATACCTTTCTCGATCCCTTCAGCCAAGATTTTAGGGTTAGTTACGAACAAATCATCACCAACGATCTGTAGGCGTTTACCGTCTTTTTCTGTCTGGTATTTGAAACCATCCCAGTCTGACTCGTCCAGACCGTCTTCGATAGAGATGATTGGGTAGTTGGTTACCCACTCAGACAATAGGTCAACCATCTGTTCTGAAGTCAGCGTTTTGTTTTCAGAAGCCAGCGTATAAACACCATCTTTATACAATTCAGAAGATGCGGCATCCATCGCGATCATAATATCTTCACCAGCTTTGTAGCCAGCCGCTTCAATCGCTTCTAGGATAACCTGTAGCGCTTCTTCGTTAGACTTAAGATCCGGTGCAAAACCACCTTCATCACCGACCGCAGTGTTGTAACCTTTATCAGCCAATACTTTTTTCAACGCATGGAATACTTCGGCGCCATAGCGGATTGCTTCAGACATAGAAGGCGCACCCACCGGCATAATCATGAACTCTTGGAAATCTACTGAGTTATCCGCGTGCTCACCACCGTTGATGATATTCATCATCGGTACCGGCATTTTGTAATCATCAGTTTTTAGGTAAGCGTATAAAGGCAAACCTTTTGACTTAGCTGCTGCTTGAGCTGTGGCAATTGACACCGCCAAGATCGCGTTCGCACCCAAACGTGCTTTGTTGTGAGTACCATCAAGCTCAATCATTTTGTTATCGATCGCTGCTTGATCAGTCGCGTCCATACCGATAAGCGCTTGCTTGATTTCGCCATTGATATTGTTAACAGCGTTAAGGACACCTTTACCACCGAACTTTGACTTATCACCGTCACGCAATTCAATCGCTTCGCGAGACCCGGTTGAAGCACCTGAAGGTGAAATACCACGCCCCATAGAACCATCTTCAAGAATCACATCTGCTTCTACTGTCGGGTTACCACGTGAATCGATAACTTGACGTGCTTTAATATCTTTAATCAACGACATTTTTTTTCCTATTAACTTTTATAAACGAATAATCTTATTTTAAGGCACCTATATGACAGCGCCATGACAAATTCTTAGCTTTGCTTGCTGATAACGGTTTTGCCGTTTGCTACAGCCCGAGTTTAAAGAGAGAAATTATCTTCGATAAATCCACGTTCTTTAACTACTGAGTCCAACGCTTTTAACGTTTCCAGTAGCGGTTCAAGCTGACCTAAAGGCCACATGTTAGGCCCATCACTTAGAGCTTTTTGAGGATCAGGGTGCGTTTCCATAAACACACCTGACACTCCAGCTGCAATCGCAGCTCGGGCCAGCACAGGAACCATTTCTCGCTGACCACCTGAAGTTGTACCTTGTCCACCAGGCTGTTGCACAGAATGCGTTGCATCAAATACTACCGGGCATTCGGTTGAACGCATTGACGCCAAACCGCGCATATCGGAAACCAAGGTGTTATAACCGAATGATGTACCACGATCGCAGACCATAATGTTGTCGTTACCGACTTCACGGGCTTTAGCAACTACCTGATTCATATCCCAAGGCGCTTGGAACTGGCCTTTTTTAATATTGACCGGCAAACCTTGGCGACAGACGTTTTGAATGAAATTGGTTTGACGAACCAAAAACGCCGGGGTCTGCATCACATCAACCACCGAGGCAACTTCATCCAACGGGGTATCTTCATGCACATCGGTTAATACCGGCACACCGACTTCATCCTTCACTTTTTGTAGAATACGCAAGCCTTCTTCAATTCCTAAACCACGAAAACTTGCGGTAGAAGAACGGTTAGCCTTATCGTATGACGATTTGAAAATAAAAGGAATATCCAACTTCTCGGTCATCTCTTTTAGCTGACCGGCAGTATCAATCGCCAGTTGTTCAGATTCAATAACACAAGGACCGGCAATCAAAAAAAACGGTTGATCAATTCCGACATTAAAACCACATAATTTCATTGCTTATTCCTATTACGCTTTATTCTTATAATCATTAGCCGCATTCACAAATGCACTGAACAATGGATGACCGTTTCTTGGTGTAGAGGTAAATTCCGGGTGGAACTGACAAGCTACAAACCAAGGATGCTCAGGAATCTCAATGGTTTCAACCAGATTACCATCTTCTGAACGACCCGCAAAAACCAAACCGGCTTGTTCAAGCTTAGACACATAACCGTCGTTAACCTCATAGCGGTGACGGTGACGCTCACGAATCAATTCACTGCCGTAAATATCAGCAATTTTACTGCCTGCAGTCAGACTACAATTTTGTCCACCCAGGCGCATGGTGCCGCCGAGGTCAACATCTTCATCACGCTCAACCAGATTGCCTTCTTCATCGGTCCATTCAGTAATTAGCGCCACAACAGGGAAAGGTGTTTGGGCATTCAGTTCACTACTGTGAGCATTTTCCAAGCCCGCCACATGGCGAGCATACTCAACCACCGCCATCTGCATACCCAAACAGATACCCAAGTAAGGAATCTTGTTTTCACGCGCATATTGAATCGCGAGAATCTTACCTTCAACACCACGCTCACCAAAACCGCCAGGCACCAGGATCGCATCTTTATTTTTAATCGCATCCAAGCCCTCTGTTTCCAGTGATTCTGAATCGATATATTCGATATTAACGCGGGTATTGGTGTGGATTCCGGCATGTATCAAAGATTCAATCAATGATTTATAAGCCTCTGTCAAATCGACATACTTACCAACCATAGCGATTTCTACTGTCTTTTCAGGATTTAGCTGAGCTTCAACCACTTGATCCCAGTCAGACAAATCAACCGGCTTGGCATCGATTCCTAAGCGTTTTACCACAAGATCATCCAAACCTTGTTCATGCAACATTCTAGGCACTTCGTAGATAGTACGCGCATCCAAAGAGTTGATAACGGCTTTCTCTTCAACATTGGTAAACAACGCAATCTTACGCTTTTCGCTCTCTTCCAATGCCATTTCAGAACGACAAATCAGAATATCCGGTTGAATACCGATGGAACGCAACTCTTTTACCGAGTGCTGAGTAGGCTTGGTCTTGACCTCACCCGCTACAGCAATGTATGGCAACAAGGTCAGATGCATAAATAGAGCGCGATCACGCCCTACTTCGATGCTCAACTGACGAATGGCCTCCAGAAACGGTAAAGATTCGATATCACCCACAGTACCGCCAACTTCGACCAGAGCAACATCGGCGTCACCCGCCGCTTTGAGGATACGCTTTTTGATTTCATCAGTAACATGCGGGATTACCTGAACCGTTCCACCAAGGTAATCACCACGACGCTCATTGCGAATAACGGTTTCATATACCTGACCGGTAGAGAAGCTGTTACGCTTGGTAAAGTGACGCTGAACAAAGCGTTCATAATGACCTAAATCCAAGTCTGTTTCGGCGCCGTCATCAGTAACAAAAACCTCGCCGTGCTGCAACGGACTCATGGTTCCTGGATCGACATTGATATACGGATCCATTTTTAACATACTGACTTTAAGACCACGAGCTTCCAACAAGGCACCCAAAGATGCCGCTGCAATGCCCTTTCCTAAAGAAGAAACAACACCACCTGTTACAAAAATAAATTTAGTCATCAATTAACACTTTCTAGAATATGAAGTTTATGATTAGAAGTAATCAGAATGGAACCGAATTATACCGTATACAGCGGTTTTCAGCAATGGGATAATTCATAAAACCTGTAGACACGACGTTTTTCTCAACAAAATTTTATTTATACTGCATTCAGCCTTTAAAACAGCACTTTACAGATATTTTTCAAAGCCCAATAATTAACGCAACTGTAAAATTTGCAAGATTTGCAAATAACTCATTTCAAGAGTCCGAGGCTCAACTTGTGATTTTTCTGTTGGCGACAAATTTTGCAGACAATTTTGACACCCCAGCACCGCCAATATCCGCCCCTCATCATCTTGTAAAACCGGCCAAAAAACTCTTAACCAAGGAGGAATACGATGCTGCTGAAAAAAGTTTTTTAAGGCTTTTTTATTGACCGCGCCCTCGTCAAGATGAGCAATCGGCTTACAAACCAGGCCTGCCTTGGCATGCACAACGTTGAATTTAAAAGTATAACCCGGGTTGATCACTCTGCCCTGCAGTCCGCTAGAGTCGATATTCGACTTTAACTTAGCAATCGATGCCCATTCAATGCCACGGCAATAATCCTTAGCAGCTTGCTCGTTATGCTCTGTAAACCATTTAGGCAAAATATATAAACGCTGATATTGCCAACGCAATTCATACGAGCGCATCTTATAAGCCGCGTTTTGCACCCTATTATCGCCTTGCAGAGAGAAAACCAATACATACAGCCATTGGTAATGTTTTTTGCTCAACACAACTCCCGGAAAAAAAACGCTCAACCAATAACGGATTATGTTTTTTTGCTCAATCCAGTCAACCTCCTCAAGCGCCCTGAGCTCAATAAAATCAAAACTGAAACAACTGCTTTCAAGTCCTGATTGAGCCATTTTATCGAGCAGCAGGTTTGCCTCGGAAATATGCCCCGCACTATCCGACACTTTTTGCTGCACATCCGGCCAAAGCTTTTCAATATCGGGCAACAAGTTGTTACGCAACCAATTACGCCTAAATTGGTTATCTTGATTGGAAGGGTCTTCAATAAAGCTCAGCTCAACGCTTTTTGCATAATCGAGCATCGCCTGATAAGAGACCTTCAATAAAGGCCTATGCAGAATCAGATTATCATTCAGGCATTCATAGCACTCTAAAGCTCTTGACTCCGGCATTCCCGACATGCCTGGCACCCCGGCACCACGAAACAGATTGAGTAAAACGGTTTCAGCCTGGTCGCGCTGATGATGGGCAAACAATAGAACAGGCGCAGCCAAGCTTTTAAGGCTACCGCGCGCTTTGAAATCGCTTGCAACCATTTCCGTTAACGCCTGATAACGCGCTTTTCTGGCAACGGCTTCGATACCTTGGCGCTTAAAACTGTCCAACTGCAATTTTTTTGTTTGAAAAGCGACGCTCAACTGCCGCACTTGCTGCTGACAGAACTGTTGCCAATCATTGGCCTCTGCTTGCAGGTTATGATTGATGTGCAACACGGTTAACGAAAACTGCTTGCTTAAATCACTTTGCACATAAATCAGTTGATGCAAAGCATGCAGCAGCACACTGGAATCCATCCCTCCGCTATAGGCGATATAAAGCGGCTGCTGACACCCTTTTAATGGTTTATGTGAATTCAACCAATGTTCTAATGTCTGCATAACCGGTAAGGTGTTTTTCATTGCATCACTTGCTAAAGAAAATTGTTTCGCTTGCAGAGAAGAATGATCCGCATTAGATTGAGAAGCATCAGACAAGACTGAGAGGTTTTGTGAGGAATGATCAGATGACATAAGTGCCCCTTAGACCAAGAAGCACTTATTAATAAAGCGCGCTACTAGGCAACGTCAAAGTTACCATAGTCCATATAACGCTGATAGCGCTTAGCCAAAAGCTCATCGACCGGCTTGGCTTTCAAGGCATTTAATTGCGCCAATAAAGCGGCTTTAAGGTTGGCTGCCGCTTGCGCTGGATTACGGTGAGCCCCACCTAAAGGTTCATCGATAACTTGATCAACCAAACCCAGCGAGCTTAAACGCTCAGCGGTGATTCCCAAAGCTTCGGCAGCATCGGCGGCATTAGCGGCGTTTTTCCAAAGAATCGAAGCACAGCCTTCCGGAGAAATAACCGAATAGGTGCTGTACTGCATCATCATCGTTGTATCACCTACACCGATTGCCAAAGCGCCACCAGAACCACCTTCACCAATTACCGTACAGATAATCGGTACGCGCAATTCCGCCATTTCAATTAGGTTGCGCGCAATCGCTTCACTTTGACCGCGCTCTTCGGCATTAATCCCTGGATAGGCACCCGGAGTATCAATAAAGGTTAACACCGGTAAATTAAAACGCTCTGCCATCTTCATTAGGCGCAACGCTTTACGATAGCCTTCTGGACGCGGCATACCGAAATTACGACGAATTTTTTCTTTGGTGTCACGACCTTTTTCCTGCGAAATCACCATAACCGCTTGGCCATCCAAGCGAGCCAATCCTGCCACAATGGCTTCATCATCAGCAAAAGCACGATCACCATGCAACTCTTTAAAGTCGGTGAAAATAGACTTGATATAGTCAAGCGCATAAGGACGTTGCGGATGACGAGAAACCTTGGCAATTTGCACATCGCTTAATTTACGGAAAATCGACTCAGTGAGATTTCGGCTTTTCTCTTCCAAGGCTGAAATCTCTTTAAGCAAGTTCATATCACCTCCATCCAGGTGACGTAACTCATCAATCTTGGCTTCCAATTCGGCAATTGGTTGTTCAAAATCTAAAAAATCCAATTTCATAATAGCTTTACTTGCCTCTCAAGAGCATGGTTTAGCAACTCCATCACCATGCTTGGTTTTAATTTTTTGACATTCTACCAAAATGGTACTTTGTTGGGTGATTTTGTCAGCATCGATTTTCAACAAGCTCCGGCTCACTTACCCCCCTGTTTTCCGAGTCACTCTCTTTTTGGGTAAATTTTAGTAAAAAGTTTGAGTTTTCAATTTATCACGCTAAAATCCAGCCCTTTCAGCACATTAGGCTTAGCTTATAATCATGCATTAACAATGACTTAATGTTTGGTTTTCAAAAAGTTAGCAGATTTTACATTTACGAGACCTCGGGAGGCTCCATGTTTTCATTTACCAGAAAAACACTTTCTATCGCGATACTAAGCTCTATTTCGCTATGCAGCACTCAAGCCGTGGCGGGCGAAAAAACCGGTTTTAGTGGAAATGGTGAACTTGGTTTCAGCAACAGCACAGGTAATACCGACAGCAACGCTTTATACGCGGCTTTAAAAATGCAATACCTTCAAGCTCGTTATGACGTCTTGGGCGGTATTGAAATCAGCGATAAATCTGAAAACGGCACACAAACCGAATCTCGCTACGCCATTGATGCTCAGTACAACCGTTACTATGCCGAAGATAAAAACTTCTACAGCTACCTTGGCGGCAAACTGACACACAGCAAATTTGAAGATATCGATCTAGAAACCACCGCCTCTGTCGGTTTGGGTAAACGTCTTTATAAAACCGAACGTGTATTGCTGACAGGGCAAGTCGGTATCGGTTATCAAAACACCGACTATATCTCGGCTACAGCTTCCGAAGACCAGGTTGTCTATCAAGCCAAACTTGACTACAGCAATCAAATCAACAACTATGTTAAATTCACTCAGGACCTAATCGTTAATGCCGGTAATGAGCAAACTAAAACGGAAGCCAATACCGGCTTGAGCGTTAAAATTGCCGAACAGATGAAACTCAAAGCAAGCTTCAAATATCGCAACAACAGCAACCCTGCACCAGGAACCGAAAAGACGGATACGCTAACGCTGGTCAGCGTTATTTATGATTTTTAATCGTTTGATCCAAAACCATAAAAAACCATAAAAAAAGCCCTGGCGAAAATGAATTCGCCAGGGCCTTTTATCAGCGCGGTTTGACCGGTTACTCAGTATCAATAAATCGAGCTTATATTTTTACACCTCAAAAAACGCTTGTTTGATTTCTGCCAATTCTTGCTCCATTAACATCAACGCCTGATGACGTTTACTCTGCGCAAATATATCCTGCCCCAACACCTGACCATCAAACACCACCTCACCGGCAATCATCCGCCAAACCTGATCACTTAATTGCTGACCAAACAATAACGCGGTAGCTCTCTTATCAACCAAGTTCTCCAACTGCATTTGCAAGCAGAAGTTTAGTGCCTGAAATTTCACCAGCCACTTGCTATCCGGGTGCAGATAATAAATCGCATCATGTAACGCATCTAAAGCCTCCTGATGTTCACCGGCGGCCAAAAGTGCCCAAGCTCTTAATTCGGCAATTTTTACCTCGGCCCAGAAGCTGCCCGGATCAGGTAGCAAACCGATCAACGAAGCAACACCTTGATGGTCACTGAAGCCTAAGGCATCAATCAGCTCAGCAAGACCGGAATAATCTTGCGATTCAGGCAAAGCAAGCAACGCTTCACGCAATAGACGACCAACATTCTGGTTACTATCGATTAACTCCGTGACAGGATAGATTTCCGACATTCCCGGCACAATAATGCGACAGGCCTCAAAATGACAGTGACGATAATTGGCGACATACACCTCACAACCTTGCTCTCGCACCAAATCACAAAGCTTTTGCCACTGCTGCTCGGTAGTTCCGGAAAAATCCCAGTTGACGAAATCAAAATCGGCATCATGAGTTATAAAACGGGTATGGATCAAGCCGCTAGAATCAATGAAGTGGTTTTCAATATTCTCATCTTCGGCCACCGAGTATTCATCAAATACCGTTAATTGGAAACCATCCAGATTATTCAGGTGGCGTCCTTGCAACGATTCGGTCAGAGTTCTTTCCAATGCCACTTCAAAAATCGGGTGTGCACCAAACGAGGCAAAGCAGGTACCGGTTTTCTGTTCAAATAAGGTGACATTGATCACCGGGAACTGACCACCCAAAGAAGCATCACGCATCGACACTTCAATGCCCGCTTCTTTCAATGAAGCCACCGCTTCAACAACTGCCGGGAACTGCTCAACCACCTCATTGGGGATTTCCGGTAAACAGAGGTTTTCACGCAAAATCTTATTTTTCACCCAACGTTCGAAGATTTCAGACATTCCCTGAACTTGCGCTTCCAACGCCGTATTACCTGCAGACAAGCCATTACTTGCATAGATATTGCTCAACAAATTCATCGGGAAATAGGCCACTTCCTGGCTATCGACATTAATCAATGGAATCGCGCTGACAAACTCATTTTGGTCATTAAAGCTGAGCAGCTCGTTAAAGCCCAGCTCACCTTCCGGGTCATAGAACTGCCAAAGACGCTCATTCAAACATTCGCCAATATCCTGCTCGGTGAACCGCTTATCATCCGGATAATAGAGCCAATCTCGGTTTTGGCCATTGGCGCTGATCCAATAATCAGAGAAAAAGTAATTGGTCGAAAGGCGCTCTAAAAACTCACCCAACGCACTGGCCAAACAAGCTTTTCGACTGGTTCCTTTCCCATTGGTAAAAATCGGCGGGCAACGCTTATCGTTAATATGCAGTGAATAAACATTTTTAACCGGATTTAACCAGGATGCCTCATCAATCTGAAACCCCATTGACTTCAACTGGCTTTGCATCGTATTGATGGAGTTTTCCAAGCAAGCATCCTTGCCCTTGATATAGGTTAATTCACTCATATAAATAACTACTTTGTTTAGGAGGTTGAATAGAGACTTGCCTATTAATTTTTTAGCAAGCATTTATAAGTCACTGTTTTCTAATATTAAATTATTTATAACAGGGATTTAAATTTTTGATAAAAGAAAGGCTATTATTTCAGCACTTCTTGAATAAAATGAAATTGTATACCTTTTTCATTTCAAATGAGGGCTTTACCATGGATTTAAAAGCAACATCTTCTTTAAGTTTTTCTGGCATGCTTGCCATCACATTGATGTCAGTAAGCACAAACGGCGCAGCCTCTGCAGAAGGCCACCCCGGTAAAGCGCTTCATGAAGCGGCGAACTGCATGAGTTGTCATACCTCAAAACCTTATGACCCGCAAAAGACCACTTCGTTTCCGAAACTGGTGCAAACGGTACAGTTCTGTAATGACAACCTAAATGCCGGTATGTTTGAAGATGAAATTGAACAATTGGCCGATTATTTAAACGAGACCTACTACCACCACGTCAAATAATCTATAAATAAGCGACTCAAACCATAAGCCATGACCAAGTCATGGCTTTTTTATTTACGCTCAAAAGTCGATAACAACTCTTGCAAGGCAGCAATCTTGTCATCCCCTGCCTGCTCAACACCTTCTTGATAAAATTGATTAGACGCATCCCTTACCAGCTTATCAATCGCTTCAATGGCAAAATAGTGCTTGGTACTCTGAGAGATGGCTTGCCAATCACGCTTTTTAGCGAACCAACGGCTTTTCAAAACCTTATCGTCTTTGAATAGCTCTGCAACGTGCATTAAGGCATTGGTCAAAGGCTCGATTGCCTCAAATGGCATCAAAGGTCGACCATAGTCGCCGTAATAACTGGCACGGTGTAATTTAGCGATTTCGAATGCAACGTTCATTTCCGCCAAACCGTTCGCCTTGGCTTGCGATTGAGCTTGCGTTAGACGTTCAACATTAAGCATTGGCGCATCGGATTTCCAACGCCCAAAAACGATATATAAATTGTTGCGTTCGATAAAGTGGGTTTTACCATAACCTAAATCCAAGGCATTTGCCTTAGGCACAACATAATCCAACTTCTCGGTTTCCAGCTTGGTGGTATCGGTCCATATCTGCCAAACACCGTCGCTAGAATTGCTTTCTTGCTTAACCATCGGCACACAAGACAAACCATAGTCGTGACCTTCGATATATTCAATGACCGAGATACGGTAATCGCCATTCGGCATAACCTTAACCACCTCACCGATAATAAAGGCATCATCCTTGATATTGGCGGCAGGATAGGCGACAAAAATATTCTGCCCTGGTTTAAAGGTTTCAGCGTGCACTGACACGCTGATGACAAACAGCATGGACACTACGACTAAAAAACGATTCATTGATCGATATAAAGAAAAAACTGGTTTCATAATCTCATACTTTATTAGTTAACAATTCATTTAGATTGTTCAGATTGCGGCGTTGCTCTCACTGCAAGCACATCACAATGTGCATGGTTAATTACCGCATTGGTGGTCGAACCGATCAAGCGACTCATAGCAGACAGGCCATGAGCACCGATCACTATCAGATCAAAATGTTCGCGTTTGGCGAACTGCACAATATCTTCCTCGGCCAAGCCGTTTATCAATTCTATATGCTTGATAGCAAATTCATTGGCCAAGGAAAACAGCTGCGCTTGCGCCTGATCCAACAAGGGCTTGGTCATTTCCTCATCCCAGACACCTGGCATCCCCATCACTGCAACATCTTCCAGAACCGGGTAGCTTGGCACCTCAACAATATGCAAAAGACACAGATGTGCTTGATATTGCTTGGCAAGCGCTAAACCCTTGGCAATAACACAGCGGTTCAAGTCGGTAAAATCGACTGCCACGACAATTTTTTTATAATGACAGTCGGCTGCCTGAAGTAGATTCTCATCTCCTGACATGGTGTCTTTTATATCCATAGCATCCTGACCATCGTTTTTTATTTGCGCCATCACTCTGCCCCTTCTAGAAATAAGACAAAAAATTGTGCCAAACACACACTTTAAAGCCTAACCAAGCTGGCGAAAATTAGCAATTTTTACTGCAGAGTTTTTCACATTTACTGTGGATAAGTTTGTGCGTAATGGGCGGTAAAAACCGAAAAAAACCAATAAAGTCTTATAGCTTAGTTAAACTGCTTAATTTATAGGCATTCACTTAAAACAGGCTTAAAATAGACTTAAGATTTCTGTTGCTTCTGCTTTCGCTGCTCAATGGTTTCGGCAACATTATTGCGCAAATAAAGCGGTTGAGGCACTTTATCATCCAGCAATGCGGCACGATCCTGAGACCCCCTTGCCAGTTGCGCCATATACAACGCATTAGGCAAAAGCTTGTGGTAATCAGCACGAGCTGAGAACTGCTCAACCAGCTCAGGATAAGCCTGATCAATATCACCAAACATCACATCACTAGCCGCTATCGCTTCAGCGACACTGTTTTCATCCATCAGTCTGACCTCTTCAGTCACCTGAACACCATTTTCGCGACCATATAGTCCCTGTAACAAATAGATTTCATTCATGCGTGCATCGAGCACAGCCGACCAGGTCTGGCTATCTTTGTCAGTCGAATCTAGAACATTATTTTGAAAATAGTCCTGCGCCATGGTTTCCAAAGACGACATGGCGATGACCGGTTTCTGCCAACCCAACGCCAAGCCTTGTACAACCCCTGCGGCAATCCTTAAACCGGTAAAGGCACCTGGGCCTTCGCCAAACGCCAAATAATCTATCTGCGTTGAATCAATGCCCGCCTCGTCGATCACATCATTGACCATAAACAAAACCTGCTGGGCATGACGTTGCGGCAACAGCTCGTGACGGCAATAACTCCGCTCACCAATCAATAAGGCCACTGAACATGCCACGGTTGAGGTTTCAATGGCGAGGATAGTCGGCAAATCATTGCTGTTCATTTATCGGTTCTCTTTTTTATCTGATTAATCTGCTTTAAGCAGAAACGTTTTATTCGTCTGTTTCAGTAAGCTTATTAATGGCATATTGCGCATCATATACCCACGGAAAGTCCGGCAAGCTATTGCGTATCACATTACCGTAATTTTTTGAGCTCAAACGCGGGTCACAAAGCATCAATACGCCACGATCTTCAACATCACGTATCAGACGACCAGCCCCCTGTTTCATGGCTATAACCGCTTCGGGCAGTTGAAAATGGACAAAACCATTCAAGCCTTTTTCTTTCAGATAAGCTTCCCGTGCTTGAACAATCGGATCATCCGGTGGCGCAAAAGGAATACGGTCGATAATCACCAACTTCAATGCATCACCTTTTACATCCACGCCTTCCCAAAAACTGCTGGTGCCCAATAAAATTGCCTGCTCGGCGCTTTTGAACTTTTGCAGCAACGTCAATTTCGGCTGCTCGCCTTGAACCAGCAGATCACCCGACCAATGGTCGGCAAGAATGGCACGTGCTTCCTGCATCGCCTTATGACTGGTGAAAAGCAGAAATGCGCAGCCTTTACTGGCTTTAAGCAAAGGCCACGCGGCTCGTAAACAAATTTTTATGTAATTGGGGTCGCGCGGTTCCGGCAAACCAACCGGGTGGTATACCAATGCTTGTTTTTGATAATCAAACGGACTTGGCCAATGACAGTTTTTCGATTCCTGCAATCCCAAACGTTTGGCAAAATAATCAAAACTACCGTTTACACTCAATGTGGCCGAGGTAAACAACCAGGCCCCACCTATTTGCTCGCGCTGCCGGCTAAATGGCCCGGCCACACTCAATGGCGTCAAATTAAATTTAAACCGGGCTTGAGCAGATTCGACCCAACGAATTTTATTTTCATTCTGGCTGTTTAACCAATCACTAAGCTGTGTGGCGAATTCTTTGGCGCGCTTTTGCACAGCAGCAAGCTGCTTACCGCGTTCCTCAACACTTTTGAGTTGCTCAACAACTTGCTCCAGCAAGGATAAAAAGCGTTTGACAATGACTTGAAACGCTTTTTCATCATTGAGCTTCTCCCATGTCCAACGCTTCTCCCATTTACCGAGAGAGTCGTTCAATGACTTGATATTGTCATCAAGTTGCTCGGCCAAATCTTTGATTTTACGGGTTTCCGGTGCTTCCAACTGTTGAGCTTGCTTGATGTCTCGCACCAGCTCTTCCAGTTGCGACCGGGAAATGGCAAAGCCGAGAAACTGCGCGGCAATATCCGGTAGCTGATGAGCTTCATCGAAAATATAGATATCGGCTTCCGGTAAGATTTCACCAAATCCGTTTTCACGCAAAGCCAAATCGGCACAGAACAAGTGATGATTGACCACCAGAACTTGGGCCTCTTGCGCCTGATTTTTTATTTTTGGGTAAAAGCAATCCGACTCAACGTGACATTCTGCCGCTTGGCAAAACTCCATACGCGCACAAACCTTACGCCAAATCATATCGTTTTCCGGAACACTATCGAGTTCAGCCCGGTCGCCGCTGCGTGTTTTCTGCTCCAGCCACTCGCGAATCAGCGCCAGCTTTTTCCAATCTTCTCGACTATGCTGCTCAACGGTTTCGGTGATTTCCATGCGTTGCGGACAGACATAATTATCGCGTCCCTTCAATAATCGAGCTTTACCGGGAATATCGCAGGCTTTAAACAGTATCGGCAGGTCTTTATGAACCAGCTGCTCTTGCAAGGTTTTGGTCGCCGTAGAGACAATCACCTTCTTGCCTGATAACAGGGCCGGCACCAAATAGGCAAATGTTTTCCCTGTTCCGGTTCCGGCTTCGGCCATTAAGGTAGATTTTTCATCAATCAACGCTTTAATTTCATGCGCCATATCGAGCTGAGATTGACGGGAAGCATAGCCGTTAACCAGCTTAGCCAGATAACCGTCATTTTTCATGACATCTTCAATACTGCGCTGATCCTGAGTTTTTGATAATTTTGCTTTGTTTTCAGACATAAAAAATAAATCGGACTGTTATATTTCTTTATAAAACACAACGCCTTAACAACAGCCCTTAATAGTCGCTTTTAAGTCATTGTCGATTGCAACCAATCCCGTCACCCAGACAAGCTTTTGGATTCATTATCCTGCGATAACTTCAAAATAGTAGGAATTATACGCTAAGCGTCGAATCACCGAGTATTTTCTCTTGTTTACAGCGGTATAGATCGAATCTTTATTTGACAAATAGATTCATTTAACAAGCCGCTTTGACAATGAAATGAACGCCTTACCACGATAATTTGCCAATACTTTTGGCAAAGCCGCATTTTATTAATAAGTTTTTGTCACTAGGGCTAGACAAAAAGCGGCTTTGGCACTATAATTCGCGACTTCAAATTTGAACTTAAGTCGAATTGGTTTTTAATATTCGGCACTTTTTAATGGATATATCTAATGAAAATTTTATCTTCTCTAAAATCAGCAAAGACACGTCACAAGGACTGTCAGGTTGTTAAGCGCCGTGGTAAGGTTTACGTAATTTGTAAAACCAACCCTAAATTTAAGGCTCGTCAGCGTTAATATTTAGCGGTAAACAACAAAAAAGGCGCACTGATCATGCGCCTTTTTTTATACCTGAAATAACCTTTAAACCTTTGCAAATTATTTCAGGAAAGCCTTAAGAAGACTTAGTGGTTAAAAAACTCTTTTTCAACCTTCTTGATGGTGTCAACGATCAGTTGCGTATCCACCTTACCGATAAAATAGTTAGCCCCCATTTCTATCACTTCACGACTGTTGTTATCGCTTGTCATAGAGGTGTGAACAATAATCGGCAACTGACGCGTACGTGGCTCTTCTCTTAATTTTCGAATCACCGTATGTCCCGATGCGACCGGCATTTCCAGGTCGGTAAAGATCATCGAAATCTCATTCAGATCTTCCAACTCCTCAATATAATCCAACAGCAACTGGCCGTTTTCAAATGCTTTGCACTTAAGACCAAGCTGCTCAAAGACCGAGCTCATATACTTTTGGATGGATTTACTGTCTTCAGCGAACAATACGGTTCTATTGTAGATTTCGTCGATAAAATCATGCCCCTGATTACCGACTTGTTTAGCCGAAGCAAAAATCTTCTCCGCCATGGTCGGCATCGCTTCAATCAACAGTTTTTCGATGTCGAGAATAAAACAGAGGGTTTCACTGTTATCCAAATAGGTGTGGTTAACGATTTGATTGGTATTGACATCGACATTGTAGTTACCGGCAGGATGAATATCTGACCAGTTCTTCTCTTCCACCCCGTGGATATAAGAAACCCGCAAACCGACAAAGTTATGGCTGAAATCGGAAACGATAATAATCGATTTCTCGCGCTCTTCTTCGGTCATATCAAAACCCATCCACTTCGGCAGATCGATGACCGGCAGATAAACACCACGCAACTCAATCATCCCTTCAATCAAAGGATTGGCATCAGGCATATCAGAAATCTCATAAGCACGCGCTTCCAGTACTTCACGTACTTTAAAAACATTCATGCCGTAATAAGGCGGCTCATAATCTTCACGGGCAAACTGCACTTGGAAAATCATCAAGCTCAATTGATTGTTTTTACTTAACTGCGCGGTTTTTTCAACCTGCTCTAATGTTGCTGACATAGGGATCACCTTAAAGGGTTGCTAACTGATAAATGGATCAAATTTCAAAACAATCGCCGCATCAAGCGACTAAATTCTATTTTTATGTAAATTCATTCTAAAACAAATTATCCAATTCACAAACAGTTAAACCAAAACGCACAAGCGGCTGCATTGACAATTATTGATCATTCAATAACAGCTTGACCGGCTTAAAGGAAGTGCGATAACCCGGAATCAAGCCCAATTCTTGGATTTTCGCCAAATGTTGGGCGGTTGGATAACCTTTATGCTGATCAAAACCGTAGTCTGGATACTGCTGATGCAGATCCTTCATCTGCTGATCTCGATATACCTTGGCTAAAATGGAGGCCGCACTGATTTCAGCCACCTTATCATCGCCCTTGACCACCGATTGGCAGGGTTTCACGGCATCCGGACAGCGGTTACCGTCAACATAGATATGAGTTATCTCACAGCCTTGTTGTTGAAGCGCTTGCACCGCTCTTTGCATGGCAAGCATGCTCGCCTTAAGGATATTAAGAGCATCGATCTCCTCGGGGGTGGCAATCGAAACCGCATAAGCTACCGCCTGCTGTTTGATCAATTGTGCCAATTCATCTCGTTTTGTTTCAGAAAGTTTTTTCGAATCGCGTAAAGGCAAGACACAATTTTTAGGCAAAATCACTGCACTGGCGACCACATCTCCAATCAAAGGACCCCGCCCAACCTCATCGACACCGACCGTAGTCCCGGTAAGGCTATAAAATTCCGGAGCTGCGATATCATCGAACAAACTCTGCTGACTCATGATGACGTCCACTCTTGAATGGCATCGGCAGCAAGCTCGGAGGCATTTTGTTTGAGTTGCTGGTACTGCTCGGTAAAAGCGGTAATTTGCCGCTCGCGCAATTTAGTATCCGAAACCAGCTTAGCTAAATTGAGCGCAATCTTCTGAGCGGTGGCGTTCTCTTGTACCAACTCTTTGACCAACTCCTGTCCTGCGAGGATATTGGGTAAACCAATCCATTGTGTGGTGGCCAAGCGCTTCATAATCCAATATGAGATTGGATGCACCGCTATTGCCAGGACCAGAGGTTTTTTCATTAAAGCGCATTCCAACGTAGCCGTACCCGAGGTCACAATCGCTTGATCACAGGCCTCCAAAGCCAGCCTTGACTGACCGTCCAACAAAATCACTTTCAAGCCTTTAGCATACTCGGCAATCGCTTGCTCAACTCGCTCTTTAGCCTTTTGATGAACACAGGGAATAACAAACTGCATTTGCGGATAAATCGTCGATAATTGCTGGGCTGCCTGAATATAGACGTCCGCCATACGATTAATCTCGCTCATACGAGAGCCGGGTAGAATCGCCGTGAGCTGCGTATCGGCAGCTATGCCTAGCTGTTGCTTAGCCTGGTCAGTATTAGGTTTTTCTGGAAATTGATTGGCAATCGTATGACCGACAAATTTAACCGGAATCTGATAACGATGATAATACTCAGGCTCGAACGGAAACAATACCAATACACCGTCTACCGATTCTCGAACCTTATTCAAGCGCTTCTCGCGCCACGCCCAAACCGATGGGCCGACATAATGGATCGCTTTGATACCCTGATGCTTGAGGCTGCGTTCAACTTTAAAATTAAAATCCGGCGCATCGATACCAATAAAGACATCTGGCTTGAGTGCAAGCAGACGTGCAATTAATTGTCTACGAATCTTCAGCAGCTCAGGCAGATGCTTGAGCACTTCAAAAAACCCCATCACCGAAAGTGATTCCATTGGATACCAGGTTTGAAAACCTTGCGCGATCATTTTAGGACCGCCTATGCCGACAAACTCGGCATCGGGATAACGTTTTTTTAGACTAATGATTAAGTCCGCGCCCAAGGTGTCGCCAGAGGCTTCTCCGGCAACCATAGCAAAGACTTTTTTTGAGGTTGGATTATCTGACAATGCCACGTTCTGAGTTTTTCAAGAAGTGTAATAAAGAATCCAAGGTACCTTGCTCGTCATTCAGCAGATCGATCTCATGGATCGCCTGATCTAAGCGGTTGCCGGTGCGGTACAAGGCACGGTAAGACTTCTTAATGGAGTTTATCTGATTTTTATCATAACCACGGCGCTTCAAGCCTTCCAAGTTGATACCTCTCGGCCCCGCCAGATTACCCGATACGACAACGAAATTCGGCACATCTTGATTGATGACACTGCCCATGCCACAAAAACTATGTTCACCGATACGGCAGAACTGATGCACAAGCGTATAGCCACCCAAAATGGCCCAATCCTCAACAATCACATGACCGGCCAAAGCCGCGGCATTGGCAAAAATACAGTTATTACCGACAATGCAATCATGTGCGATATGTGCACCGGCCATTACCCAATTATTATTGCCTATCACGGTTTTACCGATATCCTGCACAGTACCGCGGTTAATGGTGACGTTTTCACGGAAAGTATTATTATCACCAATAAACACCTTGGTCGGCTCACAGGCATACTTTTTATCTTGCGGCGCGGCAATCGAAACAAACGGGAAGAAATGGTTGTTTTTACCGATGACGACATCACCATCAATAAAGACATGGGCATCTAACTGACAGCCGGAATCAATTTTTACCGCACCCTGAATGACACAAAACGGACCAATTTGCACATCATCCGCAATCTGCGCTAAGGGATCTATAATGGCACTGGAGTGAATCAAAACTTAAACCTTTCTTTCCGCACACATCAAGTCGGCTGAGGCGATGACTTTACCATCCACTTTAGTGGTACATTCAAACTTCCAAATACCGCGTTTATTGCCCAATGCCTTGACCTCAAAATCAAGACGATCACCAGGAATAGCTGGCTGACGAAAGCGAGCGTTATCGACAGCGGCAAGATAATACATTGTTGAGCCATCCGGCTTAACGCCCTGAGAACGAAACGCCAGAATACCAGTACATTGAGCCATGGCTTCAATAATCATTACACCCGGCATAATAGGATTATTAGGGAAGTGCCCGGTAAATTGCGGTTCATTAAAAGTGACATTTTTAAATGCCTTTAAACTCTCACCGGCAACAAAATCGGTAACACGATCTACCAACAAAAACGGATAACGGTGCGGTAGATAATCAAATATTTCTTTTACTTCCATGTTCTATTCCAATAACCCTGATTTTTTATTTCATTATTAATCTGACAGGCTCTCAAGCTGTTTTTGCAGCACTTTGATCTGTTTACTTATTTTATCGATTTGACGCAAACGCACCGTATTTTTTTGCCACTCTTTAGCATCCATCGCCGGGAAGCCAGCATAGGCACCTGCTGACTTAATGTCATTGGTCACACCGGATTTGGCTAAAAAATGGCAATTATCGGCAATATGAATGTGTCCGGCAAACCCAACCTGACCGGCAACAGTACAATTTTTTCCCAGTGACGAGCTGCCGGCAAACCCTGTCAACGCGGCAATCGCCGAACCGCTGCCAATAACGACATTATGCGCTATATGCACCATGTTATCGATAATACAGTTATCCTCGATAACGGTGTCATCAATCGCTCCTCGATCTACCGTTGTGTTATTACCGATGGACACATTACTGCCAATCACAACACGACCAATCTGTGGAATTTTTACCCATTCCCCCTGATTATTTGCCCAACCGAAGCCGTCGCCACCAATCACACAGCCAGCCTCAAGAATCACCGAATCGCCTAACTGACAGTCATTATTAATGGTGACATTGGCTCTCAGAATACAATTATTGCCAATAGAGACATTGTCTTCGAGCACACAATTTGGACCGATAAAACAGCCCTCTCCGATGGTGACATTTTCGCCGATTACGGCATTAGCCGAAATCTCACAGGTTTCGGCCAGCTTGGCGCTATGGGCGATAACCGCAGATTGGTGTATACCGGCTTTGGCTTTTTTCAAGGGATTGAGAATTTGAGCGACCAAGGCATACACATAATAAGGGTTAGCGACCACAATCTGGGTACCAACAAACTCATCATTAGCTTGATTGACTATAACCGCCGAAGCTTTCGAGTCTTTTAAAAAGGTTTGGTATTTTTTATCGCTAAGAAAGGTGATTTGACCCGATACCGCTTTATCAAGCGGGGCAACCTGCTCAACCTCTACCTCAGATGAGCCGACCAGCTCATAAGAAATGGCGTTTTGAGCAAGCTGTTCTAGGATAGAGGCTAGTTGCACAAACACTCTCCGGAAATCTATTTATTGAATTCAGAGCGTTGCTGCTTATTCATCTTAACCAAATGATCCAAGACATCTTTGGTTACATCGATACGATCGTTGGTGTAAGCAATCCCTTCATATAAAATCAGATCGAAATCCTGTTTTTTACCGATGGTTTTAATCGCTTCATTGACAATATTCTGTAACTTTGCCAACTCCTCGTTGCGACGCAGGTTTAGCAATTCCTGAACATCATTGCGGCGACGCTGGATTTCTCGGGTCAGCATTGAGATTTCGCGTTCTTTGGTGATTTTCTGCGCGTCACTCATTACAGTCTTGTTTTTCTGATAGTCCGCCTGCTGTTTTTCAAGCTTAGCAGCTAAACTTTTCAACTCAGCTTGCTGGGGAGAAAACTCCTTTTCCAACGATGAGGTTGCTGACTTTGCCTGTGGCGCCTGTTCTAATAATAAGGCAACATTAACCACCCCAAGCTTAGCGCCTTGTGCCGCAGAGGCAAAGGTAACAAAACTTAAGAATAATGCAGCAAAGCTGAATTTAAAAAATCTCAACATCTAATCCATCCGTATTTAATTTTATGGCTATTTTTTTATTTTAGCAGACCGATTTTACCTTAAAAAAAGCCCGATTGGCTAGCTTTCGCCCGACAAATCTACTGTTTTGAACAATTCCTTTTATCGGACAAAAACCACTAGCCTAAAATTAGAATCCCGCACCTAAAGTAAACTGGAAGTTTTGCAACTGGTCATCTTCCTTGGTGGCAACCGCCCTAGCCAAACTGAATGTCAAAGGACCCACCGGTGTAATCCAAGAAACCCCTAATCCAACCGCTGCACGTAATTCAGCCAAGTCAACCGCATCGAAATCGGTATAAACATTACCAAAATCAAAGAACATGGTAATACGCGCATTGCTTGAATCTTCAATCAAAGGTACTGGTGAAACGATACCGACCGTACCGTTAAACTTAACGGCACCACCGGCAGGACTTGAACTGCCGTCTGTCGCATAATCAAACTGCGGCCCTAATGAGTTCGGTTCAAAGCCGCGCACCGAGCCGATACCACCGGCATAAAAGCGCTCGAAGAACGGTAATTCGGTCAACTCACCGTAACCATCACCGAACGCCAATCCTGTTTTCAACTGTAAGGTAAAGTTTTCACTGATCGGTGTAAACCAGCTTTCACTGGCATAAACCTTATAAAAAGGCGCATCCGTGGTTGCAGGAATCGCCGCCTCTAAAGACAGGCTGGTCTTATGACCTTCTGTCGGGAAGTAAAACGCATTGGTCGAGTTGTGATTCCAACCCATTGTAAACAAGACTGCGCTATTACTCTTGCCGTTTTGGGCGACATAATCATTACAATAGGTAAATGTATTTGCGCAGACCAAATCCTGATTATCGAATTTCAAACCATAGTTCAGAGAATCGGTTTCACTGATCGGATAACCCAATGAGGTGCGTACACCAAGGTTATTGGTGGTGTAGTCGGCCACATCCAATTCTGTCGCATCGATTTCACTGTAATAGAAACCGACCCCTAGACTCACACCATCTTCGGTAAAGTAAGGATTGGTTACGCCGATATCGGCGGTTTTTCTTGCCGCACTACTGGCAACTTTAAAATCAAGCTGGTGACCGCTACCGATAAAGTTACGTTCCGATACACCGACGTTGAAACTGGCTCCATCAACCTGAGAATAACCGATACCGGCGGTAAATGAACCGGTCGGCTGCTCTTCGACCTTAACGATCAAGTCAACTTGATCTTCCGAGACACGCTCGGTCTGAACATCCGATGTCAGGAAGAACCCTAAACGTTGAATTCGCTCTTTAGACTGACGAACCGATTTCAAAGAATATGGCGCGCTTTCCATTTGACGCATTTCACGACGAATAACATGATCACGCGTTCGTGTATTGCCTTCTATTTCGATACGACGAATATAAACACGCTTTTTCGGCTCGACTTTAAAATTCAGGCTAATGGTATTGTTTTCACGGTCAATCAAAGTTTCAGGAGCGACTTCCGCAAAAGCATAGCCCTCTTCACTTAAACGATCACGTATTTTATTCACGGCATCAATAATTTTGCTACGAGAGAAGATATCACCTGCTTTGACATCGACCAATTGCTCGACTTCATCACGACCGATGATTAATTCACCAATATAATCAACCTGATCAATTTTAAACTGAGCACCCTCGGTCATATTGATAGTGGTGAACACCTTGGTCTGGTCGGCGGAAATACTCACTTGAGATGAGCGTACTTTAAAATCGGCATAACCGTTATCCATATAGAAGGATTTAATGGTTTCAATATCGGCTTCCATTTTCGGTTTGGAATATTTATCGTCGCCACCTTCTTCCATCTGCATCTTGGCTTTAAGGCGATCATCGCTGTAAATATTGTTACCTACCAGGTTGATACGACCAATGGTTGCTGGCTCACCTTCATTAATCACTACCTTGATAGCGACACGGTCACGATCCATTTCCGAGGTTTGAATATCGATACTGGCCGCATAGTACCCCTGGTTCTGATAACGTCGTTTCAGATCGACAATAACCTGATCCAGTTGCGCATTGTTATAGACTCGACCTTTTTTCAACCCGATGGTATCCAAGGCGGTTGTTAAGGCTTCGGTTTCTATAAGCTCATTGCCCTCAAAAGTGATCTCGGCAATAGACGGCCGCTCGACAACCTTAACAATCAAGGTGCCATTAGCACCTTCAAAAAGCGCGACGTCCTGGAAAAAACCGGTTTTATACAAACGCTGAATACTATCTTGAATCGCTTGCGCATCAAGATCGGAGCCTTTATTGACATTAAGATAACTGGTGACGGTTTCTTGACCGATTTTTTTAGCACCCTCAACCTTTATCTGATTGACGGTAAAAGCATTTGCGATGGCTGGGGTAAATAAAATTGAAGTGATAGCTGCTGATAAGACTTTATTCTTAAATGTTTGCTGCGACATATTAACCATGAGATATTCTTATAAAATCGTTAAACAAAGCAAGCAATGTGAGTCCAGCAATTAATGCCATCCCAATCATTTGCCCCACAATCATAAAACGTTCACTCACCGGTGAACCTTTTATTATTTCGATGAAGTAATACACTAGGTGCCCTCCATCCAGCATTGGAATCGGCAATAAATTCAAGATCCCAATACTTAAACTCAATAACCCAAGAAGACTTAAAAAAGAGATCAACCCGGACTGTAGAGCTTGTCCTGAAAACTGCGCGATACTGATCGGACCCGATAAGTTATCGGTACTTACCTCACCGATCAACATGCGTTGAATCATGACCAGACTCATTTGCACCAGTTCTACAGAACGCTGATAACCTTTATCCAAGGCATCAAGAAAACCGAAACGTATCACTGTCGAATATTCTTGCAACACCAAGGGGTCAACATAAACCCCTAGGCCAATGACACCAATCCGTTTACCGTCAGGCAGGCTTTTACTGCCAACTATAAGTTTTTTTTCCAGCTCTACCCCGTCACGCAAAACCGAAAGCGTTATCAGTGAATTTGCGGACGACTGCACTACTTTAACAAAATCCTGCCAAGAAGAAACAGGCTTTTCATCAATTGCGAGGATTTTATCGCCGCTTTGAACCCCGGCTTTTGCTGCCGGGCCATCGGATACAACCTGATCTACAACGGCAGGCATATCAGGACGTGCCGGTTTGAAGCCCAATATCGATAGCCAATTTTGCTTAGGTTGATTGATATCCAGCTTTGCTAGAGGTAATTGAAGCGTGATCAACGAATCCGGCAGGTCATTTTGCAAAGTAACCGTAACCGTTTTTTGATTCAAAGCCAAAGCTTGTAATAGCTGCTGCTGAACTTGCTGCCAAGATTGCGTGTCTTGCTGGTTAACGGTCACCAACTGCCAAGGTTGGTTGGCTTGCGCCAATAAGTTGAAACGCTCGATTGAGTAACCTGCATCTGCCACAGAAAGCGCTAAGGGCGTCTGTTCATCCACAGACGCAATTAAAGGTTTAAAGCCACTAACGCCGATCATAAACATGGCGGCAAACACCCACCAAGCAAGCAATAAATTAATGAGAGGACCCGCGGCAACTATGGCAATACGTTTATAGACATTTTGACGATTGAAAGCGCGTGCCAAATCTTCTGCGGCGACAGGCGCTTCTCTTTCATCGGCAAATTTGACGTAACCGCCAAGAGGAATTTGCGCTATAACAAACTCGGTTTCACCTCGCTGCCATGAATAGATAGGTTTACCGAAACCGACCGAAAAGCGTAACACCTTAACATTGAACCAACGTCCAACCTGATAATGCCCCCACTCATGGATGGTAACAATAATCGCCATTACCACCACAAATCCCAATACAGACCAAAATATATCCAATTGAACCTCTTTTAGGACTTAATCAGCAAAATAGACTAGCTGCCGCAGCTATTACAAAAAAGCGAGCCAGGCGAGATAAAATAACGGCACCGCCACCAATAGGCTGTCAATACGATCCAACACACCGCCATGTCCGGGCAAAATTTTGCCACTGTCTTTTAAACCGACCTGACGCTTCAACACACTCTCAAACAGGTCACCGAAAACAGAGTACACCGCAATTAAAGTTAACAACAAGGCAAAAATCAGCAGAGACACAAATCCGTTTGAGACAAACATCAATGCGACCAATAAAGCACCGCCAAAACTCACCAGAGCACCACCATAGACGCCCTGCCAGGTCTTACCAGGACTCACATGGACAGCCAACTTATCCTTACCGAATTTTCGGCCACTGAAATAAGCGCCGCTATCCATCAACCAAATAAGAGCCAACGTTGATAACAATGCCAAACCACCGAATTCAGCGCGGAATTTAGTCATCGTCACAACAAACGGTACTATCAATAATACGCCGACAAACAACAACAAGAGCATCGACTGAATACCCGCTGCACCGTGACTACGTTGGTAACGAGTCACCACTGCGACCACAAAAACAAGCTGTAAGGCCAATGCAAAAAGCAGTATGTCGTCCGCTAATTGCAGGGTCGCAAAATTCGCGATTAAGGTCACAATCATGGCATAGGTAGCACGTAAAGCCTGAGCATCGATGCGAGCAAATCCAGCCCATTCCCAAGCGGCAATAAAACCGACTGCTAATAATAAGCCATGCCACACCGACTGACTGGTAAAAAATAGACCCCAAACCGACAACGCCACCAAAACGATGGCGGTCAATACTCTCTGCTTTAACACTTAGATACCTGCTCGCTGGTCTTACCAAAACGGCGTTCGCGCTTGGCAAATGAGGCGATCGCCTCATCCAGCTGTTTTTCTGAAAAATCCGGCCATAATACGTCGCTGAAATAGAGCTCTGCATAAGCACTCTGCCAGATTAAAAAATTACTGATTCGTTGCTCACCACCGGTACGGATAAGCAAATCGGGAGATGCGATGTCGCTTAAAGCAACATACTGATTGAGCTCCTCTTCACTTAAAGACTCAACACTCTTATTCGGATTGGCTTTCTGCCAGGCCTGTACCGCACGGACAATATCGGCACGACCACCATAATTAGCGGCAATGGTTAATACCAGACCGGTATTATTCTCGGTCAGTTTTTCAGCTTTCGCTATATGTTCTTGAATCGACTCATTAAAAGCGGTTTTGTCACCAATAACACGCAACTGGACATTATTGTCATGCAGCTTGCCTACCTCTTTTTGCAAGGCATTTAAAAACAACTCCATTAGTTTATTGACCTCTTCCGGAGGACGTTTCCAGTTTTCCGTGCTAAAGGCGAATAGCGTCAAAGCTTCAATACCACGTTTGGCGCACCCCATCACAACCTTTCGAACCGCACTAGCCCCTTTTTGATGACCGACAAAACGCGGCATAAAACGGTTTTTCGCCCAACGACCATTGCCATCCATAATAATGGCGATGTGCTTAGGCTGAGATAAAACAGATTGCTGAGATGAACTGGTCAAAACCACTCCGAGGATATACCAATAAAAAAGGCCTTAGAGCAAATTACTCTGAAGGCCCATTATGCATTTAACGATGCTAACAAACCGACTAAATCCGGTTAATTATGCCGCAAATGCGCACAAATATCGACCCAAAATTCGCCTTATCAAGGCTGAGTCGCCAATCAGGCTTAAACTTCCATCAAAGCCTTTTCTTTGGTAGCAAGCATATCATCTACCTGCCCAGTCGCTTCATCTGTGATCTTTTGAATCTGATCTTCCGCACGACGCGCTTCATCTTCAGTGATCTCTTTATCTTTCAGTAGATCCTTAACATCGCCATTAGCATCACGACGCACATTACGAATGGCCACACGCGCCGTTTCCGCTTCGGCACGAGCAACCTTGGTCAAATCGCGGCGACGCTCTTCAGTTAACGGTGGCATAGGAATGCGCATCAAATTACCGACTGTCACCGGGTTAATACCCAAATCCGACATCATAATCGCCTTTTCAACCTTGGCAACCATTGGCTGCTCCCATGGTTGAACCGTCAAAGTACGTGCATCTTCAACGTTGATATTGGCCACCTGACTGATCGGCACTTCAGAACCGTAATACTCAACATAAACCGCATCTAAGATACTTGGGTGAGCTCGGCCGGTACGAATCTTGGCAAAGTTAGACTCTAAATTTTCCACCGATTTCTGCATACGGCTTTTTGCATCTGCTTGAATTTCGTTCAACATTTTTATTCTCCCTCACCCACCAAGGTGCCTTCATCTTCACCTTTAACAATACGGATAACCGCATTATCTTTAAACATATCAAATACACGAATTGGCATCTTATGATCACGACACAAGACAAAAGCCGTCATATCCATAACCTGCAAATTCTTTTGAATTACTTCATCATAAGAAAGCGACTGGTAACGCGTTGCACTGGAATCCTTTACCGGATCCGCGGTATAGATGCCGTCAACCTTAGTCGCCTTCAGAACGATATCTGCACCGATCTCGATACCGCGCAATGCCGCAGCAGTATCCGTAGTGAAAAACGGGCTACCGGTTCCCGCAGCAAATACCAAAACTTCGCCACTGGCCAGCTGTTTTTTCACCACATTGGCATTGAATCCGGTAGACACACCTTCAATCGACATGGCTGATAATACCTGAGACTTCATTCCGTGCGATTCAATCACATCGCGCAATGCCAAGGCATTGATAACGGTTGCCATCATCCCCATATGATCGCCGGTCGTGCGCTGAATACCGGAGTTTTGGATTTGTGCGCCACGGAAAATATTACCACCGCCAACGACGATACCGACTTCAACTCCTAAGTCACGCAATGCCTTAACCTGTGAAACCACACTATTTAACGTGTCTGCATCAAGGCCAAAATCGTTCGGCCCCATCAGAGCCTCACCACTAAACTTTAACAATATACGCTTATACTTAAGAGCCATTCCTATTCCTTAGGTTTTCTTTAACGGGTTTTAGGCCGTATTATAGGCCTTAAAAAAAGTGTTTTGCTAGTTGATTAGCATTTTTCACAAGTTCAACTGGCAAAAAACTCTTATTGAAGAATTTTACATACAAAAAAGCCACGGCTCCCCGCTTTACAACGGAGACACCATGGCTTTCAATCAAACAACAAATTAACCTGTTACAGCTTTAGCCGCTAGCGCAACTTCGTCTGCGAAGTTAGTCTGTTCGATTTCGATACCTTCGCCTACTTCTAGACGAACAAACGATGCAACCGATGCACTGTTTGACTTAAGCAGTTTTTCAACAGTCTGATCAGGATCCTTAACGAAAGACTGACCTAGTAGCGTAATTTCACCAACAAACTTACGCATACGACCCTCAATCATCTTCTCGATGATTTCCATTGGCTTACCAGAAGACTGAGCCTGTTCGATTTGGAACGCACGCTCTTTCTCAACAACCGCAGGATCCAAGTCGTCAGCAGAAACCGCTGTAGGCTTAACCGCTGCAACATGCATAGCAACGTCACGGGCAAGTGCTTCGTCACCACCTGTCATATCGACAACAACACCGATTTTCTCACCGTGCTGGTACTGACCGATTTGACCACTTGTTTCAACAAGCTCAAGACGACGCAACGCCATATTCTCACCGATTTTAGCAATCAATTCACGACGCGTTTCATCAACTGTTTTGCCCGAAGCCATGGTAGCGCCCATGATAGCGTCGATATCTGTAGTGTTGTTTGCCAAAGCGATCGCGGCGATTTCATCTGCAAAGCTCTTGAACTCATCACCTTTGGCAACGAAGTCAGTTTCACAGTTTACTTCAGCGATAACCGCTTTTTTCTTGTCATCAGACACAGCGATAGCGATAACACCTTCTGCCGCAACACGACCAGCTTTCTTATCCGCACCAGCCATACCTTTTTTGCGTAGAAATTCAATCGCCGCATCCATATCACCGTCAGTTTCAGCCAACGCTTTTTTACAATCCATCATACCTGCGCTGGTAATCTCACGCAGTTCTTTAACCATTGCTGCTGTAATAGCCATGTTAATACCCTCTATAGATTCTGTTAGGTTGAAAAAAAAACCGGCCTGTATTCAGGCCGATGTTTTTTAATTACTCAGCGGCTTTGTCTTCCGCTTCAACGAAGTCATCACCTTCTACCGCAGTAGTGATAGTCGCCTTACCTTCGTTAATCGCATCAGCAGCAGCTGATAGGTATAGAGAGATCGCACGGATCGCATCATCGTTACCAGGGATAACATAATCAACATCACGTGGATCGTTGTTTGTATCAACAACACCGATAACTGGAATACCTAGATTCTTCGCTTCTTTGATAGCGATAGACTCGTTACCTGTATCGATTACAAAGATCGCATCCGGCATAGCGCGCATATCTTTGATACCACCAAGAGAAAGTTCTAGCTTATCTTTCTGGCGTGTGTGAGTTAGCGCTTCACGCTTGGTGATCTTTTCAAAAGTACCATCCTGCTCCATCGCTTCAAGCTCTTTAAGACGCTTGATAGACTGCTTGATAGTTTTGAAGTTTGTCAACATACCACCCAACCAACGGTGGTTGATGTAAGGCATACCACAACGCTGCGCTTCTTGAGCAACTAGTTCACGAGCGGCCTTCTTAGTACCAACGAATAGCACCTTACCTTTGTTTGCAGCGATTGAACCCATAAAGTTCAATGCATCGTTAAAAAGAGGCTGAGTCTTTTCTAGGTTAACGATATGAATGTTGTTGCGAGCTCCGAAGATGTACTGAGACATCTTAGGGTTCCAATAACGAGTCTGGTGACCGAAGTGAACACCAGCTTCCAGCATTTGACGCATGGTTACTTTTGCCATGATTTTCTCCAATATTTGGGTTAAGCCTCCGTTCACCCATAATACGAACCTGACAACTCGATAAACTCTCGTTTACAGTGTTTTCAGGCACCCCGTTTTATGTGTCGGTAAACGTGCGGATTTTCTGTTAAAATTCCTCTCATTCGAAAGGCGCGGCATTTATACCACACTTCGGCAAAAGACACAAATTATTCTGTATCTTTTTATGGCCTAACTACGGCTTAACGAAACGTAAATTGCTCAGACAAAGCGCTTTCGTTTTTGCACAAAACGGCATTAACCTGAGCAAAACAGTACAATACCCATTATATAAGTTTTTATTTTAGCGTTATTTAGCATTTAATAAGCCGACAATGGATGTTAGTATGCGGTTAAATTAACGCCCTGAATGCCAAAACACTCAGCCAATTAATATAAAAAACGGATGCAAAAAAGATTTTATGGAAATCAAAATCAAAACTGCCGAAGAAATTGAAAAAATGCGCATTGCAGGCAAGCTTGCCGCAGATGTACTTGAGATGATTGAACCATATGTCAAACCCGGCATCAGCACCGGTGAACTCAACCAGATCATGCATAAATACATCACCGAAGAACAGCAGGCTATTCCAGCCACCCTTAACTACCATGGTTTCCCGGCTTCTAGCTGCATTTCCATTAACCAAGTAGTTTGCCACGGTATCCCGGATGACAATAAAACCTTAAAAAAAGGTGATATTGTCAATATCGATGTAACCGTGATCAAAGACGGTTATCACGGTGACACCAGCCGCATGTTTGAGCTTGAACCGGTTAAACCTTTTGCCAGCCGTTTATGCAATGTTGCTCGTGAATGTCTATGGTTAGGTATTGAACAGGTCAAGCCCAATGCGACACTTTACGATGTCGCAGCGGTGATCCAGCAACATGCCGAAAACAACAACTTTTCCGTTGTACGCGAATACTGTGGTCACGGTATTGGCGCGGAATTCCACGAACCGCCACAAGTATTGCATTACGCTGCCGAAGAATTAAAAGAGATTATTTTAAAACCGGGCATGGTTTTTACCATTGAACCGATGATCAACCAAGGCAAGGCTCCGGTAAAACTGCTTGGCGACAATTGGACGGTGGTCACTAAAGACCGCAAACTGTCTGCACAGTGGGAGCACACCCTAATGGTCACCGAAACCGGTTATGAAATCTTCACCCTAAGAACCGGTGAACAGCCTTTTCTGCCTAAACAATAAGCTACCATAATTTAAACGCACAGATACAGGGCTAGGCAAAAGCATGTCAGAAGCGATCAACATCCCCAGCTTTATTGTCACACTCGATAATAAAGAATCCACTCACGCCGAAAAACTGAGCGCCGGTCGCAATGTGCTAAAGACCTTTACCGACTATCAGTTTCAACGCTACGAGCAAGGGGCTGCGGTTGCCGAACTGCTAAAAGAGCGCTCGACATTTATTGACCAGATCTTAAAGAAGATGTGGCAGTTAATGATTAACAATGAAAACAGCGCCCTGCTTGCCGTTGGTGGTTATGGCCGCGGCGAACTGCACCCCTACTCGGATATTGACCTGCTGATTATCTGCGACAACTGCGAAGAATCTTGTGACGAATTCTCCCAATTCATCACTTTTTTATGGGACCTAGGCTTTGATGTCGGTCATGCCATCCGCAGCTTTGATGAATGCTATGAAACCGGTTTGGAAGACGTCACCATCGCCACCAACCTGCTTGAGGCTCGCTGGATTACCGGCAACTACGAACAGTTTGAGCGCCTTCAGCAACTGTGGAACAAAAGTTCAAACTATTGGCCTAGCCGCGCATTTTTTGAAGCCAAGTTTGACGAGCAGACACGCCGCCACAAGCGCTTTAACGACACCATCTATCAATTAGAGCCAAACATCAAAGAAAGTCCTGGTGGGCTGCGTGACATTCAAAACATCTTCTGGGTAGCAAAACGTCATTTCAACGCCCACTCTATCAATGAGCTGGTACAACGCAACTTCCTCAGTCCGGAGGAGTTTGTCGAGATCGAAGCGGCGAGCAAATACCTCAACCGTATACGATTCGCCCTGCAACACCAGAAAAAACGTCGTGAAGACCGTTTGCAGTTCGATTTACAGCAAAATATCGCGGAAAGCTTCGGCTATGAGGACAATAGCGAAAAGATGGCGGTCGAACAATTTATGAGCGGCTATTATCGCAATGTGCAGACCGTGGTGAAAATGAATGAAATCCTCATGCAGCATTTTCGTGAAATACTGTTTGACGATGAAAGCGGTTTTGAAAAACCGATTAACAGCCACTTTAAAAACGTCAACAACTATCTGGATATCTCGCACCCTCGCGTTTTCGAGAAAAACCCGACCGCCCTGCTGGAAGCCTTTATTATTTTAGAAAGCCTGCCTGAACTGCAGGGCCTGCGCTCCAATGCCATTCGCTCGATTCGCGACCATCTGCATTTGATCAACGACAGCTTCCGCAATGACCCGATCAACAAGGCGTTGTTTTTGGAGATTTTCCGCCAGCCTAGCGGGGTTAATGCCGCAGTCAAACGCATGCATGGCTATGGCGTGCTTGGCGCTTATCTGCCGGTATTTAAGAAAATCACCGGATTGATGCAGTTTAATATCTTCCACGCCTATACCGTTGATGACCATACCATTTTGGTAATACGCAACCTGAGACGTTTTTTTGTCGACGAATTTGCCTATGAATTCCCTACAGCGCACCAGGTTGCCAAAAAACTCTGCAAACCCGAAGTGCTGTTTTTGGCAGGCCTGTTCCACGATATTGCCAAAGGACGCAATGGCGACCATGAAATACTTGGTGCCGTCGATGCATTAGAATTTGCAGAACACCACAATCTATCGAAAAAAGATGCCGATATGATTAGCTGGCTGGTACGTCGCCACTTGGATTTTTCCGGTATCGCACAGAAAAAAGATTTAAGCGACCCAAAAGTCATTCAATACTTTGCCAAACTGGTCGGCGACCAACAGCATCTCGACTATCTGTACCTGCTAACAGTCGCCGATGTTTGTGCAACATCGCCCGATGTTTGGAATGATTGGAAAAACTCGCTATTTCTTGAGCTTTACAATGAAACCACCAAGGTACTGGCACTTAACATCAACTCACCGAAAGACCGAGAAAACAAAGCGCTGCAGACCCAAGAGAAGGCTCGTGAAATACTCGCCAAGCGCGACATCAGCACGGCGCAATTTAATGCGTTATGGTCAAGTTTTAGCGACACCGACTTCTTCAGCCGTCAAACGCCGCCTGAAGTGGCTCGTATGACTAAGCTGCTTTATCAGCTACCACACGACGATAACCATGTCTTTTTACGCGAACAGACCAATCGCGGTGCCTCCGAGTTGATTATCTACATGCCGGATAGAGACTTCCTGTTTGCGCACATCGCCTATGTGCTCGATCGTTTGAATACCGATGTTGTCGAAGCACGTGTTTTCGGAAGTAACGATAAAATGACACTGGTGGTGCTCTACTTCCTTGACCGCGATACCCAGAACTACATTGAAGCACAGCGCCATGAAGAAATTCTACAAAGTGTTAAATACCAGATAGAACAAGATGAAATCGGCGATCTGGAACAGCGCCAGCAAATTGCCAGTCGTCGTATCCGCCACTTTGAAACGCCGACAGAGATTGAATTTGACCAGATCAATGATGGCATTACCGAGCTAAGCATTAGCACCAAAGACATCTCCGGTTTATTGGCCCGTATCGGGTGCGCATTAAAATCGGAAAATATCCGCTTGCACGATGCCAAAATCCACACTGTGGGTGAAAAGGCCGAAGACGTTTTTCTGATTAGCGACACGGACAACCACGCCATAAAAAGCAAGGAGCGCCAGCAGCGCTTAACCGAAAAGCTGTTGGAAATGATCAATAAATAATATTGCAACTTATTGTTTTAAAAACATTTCAATAGATAGCACCGACTCAGACGCTATATTCTAATAACTCTAAGGCGTTATTATCCAAATCTCTGGTAAAAAGCGCCCGCCTACCCGATTTGCTCAAAGTATAGCTATGCTGCATCGCATCAAGCTTGTCTTGAAAAGAGCTCAAGTCATCCACCCTGATGGCAAAATGATAATCACGCCCTCCATGCTCCGGCCTTTTCGTGCCTTCGTTAGGATCGGCTATTTGCATAATATGCAGACTCTGCCCGGCAAAAAAATCAACCCAATAACCGGGAAAACCCAAGTTCGGTCGCGACATCAACTCAACCCCCAACAACGCTTGATAGAATTTGAGTGAAGCCTCGGCGTCCTTAACAATAATACTGATATGATCCAACCCTAAAAGCTTTGCCATAAAACCCTCTAGATAAAACATTTATTGGTTATAAAAAAACCCAAGTGGAAAGCCATCGCTTCACCAACCTGGGTTTTCAATTGATTTTTTGCAGACTATAAAACAGTCCGACCAGATCAATTAGTCGTTATTATGCAGCGTCGAGTTCAAACCACCCCACAAGGTACCATCGGTGACAATCGCTTGCACTTCACCCGTTTGACTGTGACGACGGAACAACAGCTTGGACTGACCGGATAAATCACGCGCCGAGACAATCGAACCATCCGGCATCTTAACCTTGGTTCCTGCCGTTAGATAAAGACCCGACTCGACAATACAGTCATCACCCAACGAGATACCCAGACCGGCATTGGCACCCAATAGGTTGCGCTGTCCCATTTTGATAACCTGCTTACCACCACCAGACAGGGTACCCATGATTGAGGCACCACCGCCGATATCAGAGTTTTCCGCTACCACAACACCCGCACTGATTCGTCCTTCAACCATGGAGTTACCCAAAGTACCGGCGTTAAAGTTAACAAAACCTTCGTGCATAATCGTTGTACCAGGTGCCAAGTGGGCACCTAGACGGACACGGTCAGCATCACCGATACGTACACCTTCAGGAATCACATAATCCGTCATACGAGGGAACTTGTCGATTGAAGTGACATTGAACTGAACCGCTTCACCGGCAATCGCCTCACGTAGATTTTCAACTTCTGATGGCAAGACTGGCCCGGCACTGGTCCAAGCCACATTGTTCAATAGACCGAAAACACCATCAAGATTGATCTCATGCGGCTTATAAGCGCACTCAGAAAGCAGGTGCAGACGTAAATAAGCGTCTTCTGCCGATTGAGGAGCATCATCTACCGAAGCGATCTCTACGGTTACAAAATCACTTTTGATGATACCGGCCTTTAATGCCGGACAGTTACGGGCGATTTCTTTATTTGAACGTGGAAACCATACATCTAGGGTTGCACCGGTTTTAGCATCGCTGTAACGGTGACCGACTCGCTTGATTGTCATAATGCTCTTCTCTTTATATTTTTACTGTAATATCGAAACTCAATAAGCTGTAAATTATACCTTTTCTGGCGCTGGACAACAAAACTTCACAACATATTTTTCTTTACAAAACATGGAAATCGCCCCTAATAAACGGCTTTATCACTTATAATGAGTGTCATTTGAAGCCATTGAAATACAGGTGCCTAAATGATTGTTTATGGGATTGCCAACTGCGACACGGTTCGTAAGGCGCGCAAGTTTTTCGAACAGAACCAATTGGATTACCAATTTGTTGATTTTAAACAGCAGCCACCGAGCCTTGAAATGATCAATAACTGGCTCACACAACTGCCTATCGACCAATTGATCAATAAACGCAGCACCAGCTGGAAGCAGCTTAACGATGAACAAAAACAAAGCTTGCTTGATCAAACCGATTTGAGCATTATTGAACAGATGCCAACCTTGATTAAGCGCCCGTTAATCGAGCTTAATAATGAAGTGCTGGTCGGCTTTAATGAAAAAAACTACCAGCAGAAGATGCTTTAATACCGTTGCATTAAACAACCATTAAAGCCTTGAGCGACTTCACCAATACGACACAAAAGATATAGAGTTATGAGCGAAACCATTACCCTTGCCCAACAATTGATCCAAATTGATTCGATCACCCCTGAAGACAAAGGCTGTCAACATATGATTGCTGACTACCTGAGTGCTTTAGGCTTTAATACCGAGCACATGCGTTTTGCCGATGTTGATAATATCTGGTCGCGCAAGGGACTGGACTCACCATGCTTGGTTTTCGCCGGCCATACCGATGTTGTACCTACCGGCCCGGCTGATGCCTGGACTCACCCGCCGTTTTCAGCCCACATTGATGGCGATATCATGTATGGTCGCGGCACCGCTGATATGAAAAGCTCTATTGCCTGCTTTATGGTGGCGACTAAGCGTTTTGTCAAAGACCATCCTGATCATAAAGGCTCAATCGCCTACCTGATCACCAGTGATGAAGAAGGCCCGGCAATCAACGGAACCGTCAAGGTAGTTGAAGCCTTGGAAAGACGTAACGAAAAATTTGAATACTGCTTAGTAGGCGAACCTTCCAGCTCTCATAAGCTGGCAGATTCGATTAAAAACGGACGTCGCGGCTCCTTAAGCGGGAAACTGACCGTTAAGGGTATTCAAGGGCATATCGCCTACCCGGAATTAGCCGACAATCCGATTCACAACCTAGCACCAGCACTTGAACAACTGGTACAGGTGCAATGGGATCATGGTAACGAATACTTTCCCCCGACTTCATTCCAAGTGTCTAATATCAATGGTGGCACCGGCGCAACCAATGTGATTCCAGGCGATGTTGAAGTACTTTTCAATTTCCGTTTCTCGACGGAACACAGTCCAGAATCCTTACAGGAAAGTGTCCATGCCATCTTGGATCACCATAAATTGGAATATGATTTGCAGTGGAACCTATCCGGCTTGCCGTTTATTACTCCTGCCGATGGCGAATTGATTCAAGCTGTGCAACAGGCATCAGAAAATGTACTCGGTTACAAACCACAACTTTCAACCGGTGGTGGCACATCTGATGGCCGTTTTATCGCACCAACCGGTGCACAGGTCATTGAGTTGGGACCGATTAACGCGACCATCCATAAGATCGATGAACAAGTCAGCGTTGCCGATTTGGAAAAATTAACCGACATCTATTATCAAACACTGGTTAACCTGCTAACCTAACCCCCTATCACCACAAAGGAGATAAGCAGTGCCGACAGAAACCGAATTACCTTGGTACATTGAGTTACTGTTAATAAGCTTACAGCTTATCGCCTTGGCGGTATTTATCTATTTGGTTTGGCCACACTTCAAAAAGGAACATTGGAAAGCCAAGTTTATAGACAACCCTATCGCACGTTCCATTATTATCGTTTTTATTCTGATTCTTTTGCTTGTGTTCGGTTTAGGTGAAATTCTTGACCTCGCCTTTGAAGACCAAGTTCTACACTAAATACTTCACTAAACAGTCTTTCTAACTCGCTATCGAATGGATTATTCACCTGATTGCAGATTGGCTACCCTCAGACTACATTGTGAGAATTGCGCTCGCAGCTTCAATCTCACTAGCCATAAAGCCCTTGTATGGCAAAACCAATGACAAGAATTTGAGTTACAAAAAAAGCCGCTTAAAGCAGCTTTTTTGTTCAAACATCTAAATAGCGATTAATCCGCTAGGCTTTTCTTACGCACCTGAAGGATATAGATCGCGTAGGCCACCAAACAAACGCCAACTAACACCCACATATTAGAAGAATCAACCAGATTAGAAGCGAATACGATAATAACCGCTACCGGTGTAATCCACTTCAATGCAATCATTAAAGCCGCATCAAGCACTGGTGAGAAACCAAGCTGATTTTCACGAACTTCTTTAGATAGCACCCATCCCATAAAGATAGCCATAAATAGACCACCCAATGGCAACATGATACTTGAAGTCAAGAAATCCAGAGAGTCAAAGAATGTCTTACCAGCAAAGAAGTGAACGTCTGACCACTCATTGAATGACAAGATTGTTCCAATACCTAAGAACCATAAGAACCCACCAAGACTCCAGGCGCACTTACCACGTGTCCAGCCCCAGTTTTGCTCTGTATAGGCAACCGCAGGCTCAATCATAGAAATCGCCGAGCTCAATGCCGCCATAACAACCAATGCGAAGAACAAGGTACCGAAGAACCAGCCACCGGTCATATCACCGAAAGCAAGCGGCAATGTCTGGAACAATAAACCTGGACCCGCACCTGGCTCCATGCCGTTAGCGAATACGATAGCGAAGATGATAATACCTGCAAGCAATGCAATGACGGTATCGGCAATCGCAATCCAGATAGCCGCTTTACCGATAGAAACATTGTCCTTCATATAAGAACCGTAAACCATCATTACCCCCATACCGATACTCAAGGTAAAGAAGGCATGACCTAAAGCAACCAGAACCGCGCCCCAGCTAAGCTTAGAGAAGTCCGGCGTAAATAGGAACTCAAGACTCTGTGAAAAACCACCCGTAGTTGTTGCATACCCCAATAACACCAAAAGAATCAATAGCAGACCAGGCACCATAAAGTTGATCGCTTTTTCGATACCGCTCTTGATTCCGTTGGAAACCACATACACCGTGAACAAAACCACAACCGTATGCCAGAACAACAACTGCATCGGACTGGCTAACAAACCGCTAAAATGTTCAGCAACGCCATCAGCATCAATACCGATGAACTTACCTTGCAGACTGTCGGCAAAATAAGCAACCGCCCAACCAGCGATAACGGTATAAAAACAGAAAATCAATGCTGAACCCAAGGCACCGTTAATACCGATAAAAGTCCAGAACTTACTGGCCTTATTGTTTTTGGCGTGATACTGCATAGCCTGAACCGGATTAGCTTTCCCGGCACGACCTAATACCAATTCAGAAAGCAGAACCGGAAGACCAACCAACAAAATACAACCCAAGTACACAAGTACAAAGGCACCACCACCGTTTTCACCGGTGATATAAGGGAATTTCCAAAGATTCCCCAGGCCAACCGCAGAACCTACAGCCGCCATAATAAAAACAAATTGTGATGTCCACAAATGTTTTGAAAGATTATTTTGACTCATCTATATTCCTTTATAATAATAGGATGAAGTTTAAAATTTAACCGCGCGTATTATACCTACAGCCTATTTTGACTTCGACTCAAAAACACTTATAAACACATACAAAAACCTGTAAAAACCGGTGTAAAAAGGTAATTTTAGGTAAACATAGAATAGAGCTATGCACATCCAGGCAAACTACTCACTCAAACCATATAACACCTTCAAGCTTGAAGTCAAAACACAGTATTACATCGAAATCACCAAGCAAAGTGATGTGTTAACCCTTCGCAGCGACTTAAAACTCGCCTCACTACCATGGCGAGTAATCGGTGATGGCAGCAATATTCTATTTACCCACGATATTGAAGGCGTTACCGTACGTTGCACTTACGACAAACTCAAAATCGTCAAGGAAGACGACGAAAACGTCTGGATATCGGTAGGTGCCGGCATGAAATGGCATGACCTGGTTGAGTACACCGTAAAACATGATTGGTGGGGGCTGGAAAACCTTGCCCTGATCCCGGGTACTGTCGGAGCCGCCCCCGTACAGAATATCGGTGCCTACGGTTCTGAAGCGCAAGACACCATCACCCGCGTACAAACCCTTAATTTGTATGACGGGCAGCGCAATGAATATCGCAATGCCGATTGCCAATTCGGTTACAGAACCAGTATTTTCAAACAAGAATTTGTCAATAAACTGCTGATCCACCGTGTGACCTTCCGCTTACGCAAACTGAGAAACGGTCAGGCAAACCTGGTATATGAACCACTTAAAAATGCTTTAAGCGATATCAAAAAAGAAGACATTACCCCGCAAATGGTCTTTGATGCGGTAGTGGCTATTCGTAAACACCGCTTACCGGATCCAAATCATCAAGGTAATGCAGGCAGTTTTTTCAAAAACCCGGTGATTGACCAGAGTTATTTTGAGAAGCTTCTCGAACAATACCCGGAAATGCCCAATCATCGCATGCTTGATGGTAGCTATAAAATCCCGGCGGCTTGGCTGATTGAACAAACCGGCTGGAAAGGACGCTCGCACGGACGCTCAGGCGTATCAAGTAAACATGCTTTGGTATTGGTCAATCTGGGAGGTGCGCAAGGAACGGATATCGAAGAACTCTACCATCTGGTACAGGATGATGTAATCCATAAATTCGGCATTCACCTTGAACCCGAGGTCATTATTCTTTAGACAGCACCACTCAAAAGGAGTCAAAACAGTGATAATGTTATCTAGCCTGGCTCCGCAAGCTACCGCCAAAACCTCAAAATCTCCAGCAAGACTTACTGTTTATCTGCTCCTTGTTTATGCGATTTTTTGCTGCACTCAGGCTCGTGCCTGGCAACTGGAGATAGCAGAACCGAACCTCAAGGTTTGGACCCAAGCCGTAAGCCATTCCGAATTCAAATCCTTTAAGGGGACTGTATTGATCAAAGCCCCTATTACCGAGGTTATGGCTTTTATTAAAGACACGCCTAATATGGTTAACTGGTATCACAATACGATTGAAGCCAGACGCCTGCAAAAAATCGGCGAGAAAACCTGGCTTAGCTATAGCGTAACCCAAGCGCCTTGGCCGGTAACCGACCGGGACTCGGTCACTATTGTCGAGCAACAAGATTTAGCACAAGGTTACCGTTTAACAATGCAAGCCGCACCTGAGCGCTACCCCTTGCAAGCCAATCGCATTCGCATCCCGAAGCTGGATGGCTTTTGGTTGATCGAAAAACTGGATGCCAACCTCACCCAGGTGACCCTGCAAATCAGTGCCGAACCCGGGGGCGAGATACCGAGCTGGTTGGCCAACGCCTTAGTGATTGATATGCCCTATTACAGCCTGAGTGCGCTGAAAACCCAAATTGAGAAGAATAATGATGAATAAGCCTATTTAGCTTGATTCATCTCAGCAAGTTGCTGTTCAATCTTAGCGTCCACTTCCCCCTCGTCTTTTGCCCAATGCAGGGTACGAGTCGGGAACGCAATCTGCGCCCCATGAGATTCGATAATCTCATTGATCGACAACAACACATCCTGCTTGACGTTATGATAACGAATCCAGTTGGTTGTTCTGGTATAAGCGTAAACAAAGAAGTCCAGTGATGAAGACGAAAACTGATTGAAATTGACAATAATGGTCTGTTCTATATCAATCTCTTCATGGTTTTCCAGCAAATGACGCACATCATTCACAATTGCAGACATCCTGCTTGCATCCTCATACCGAATCCCTACCGTTTCATAGATACGGCGATGACTCATACGCGACGGGTTTTCGATGGCAATATTGGAAAAAATGCCATTGGGGATATACAGCGGTCGTTTATCAAATCTGCGCACAGTTGTCATGCGCCAACCGATTTTCTCGACAATCCCCTCAATATCCTTATCTGGTGAACGAATCCATTCGCCCACGGTAAATGGCTTATCCATATAAAGCATCATGCCACCAAAAACATTACCAAGCAGGTCTTTTGCCGCGAAACCGATGGCAATACCACCCACACCACCAAAGGCCAGTAATCCGGTCAGACTGACACCAAAAGCACTTAAGAAGAATAGACCGGTTAAAACAAATGCCAACAACTTGATAATTTTGGCGAAGGCCTCAACCGTGACTTCATCGAGACGCTCATCTTCACGTGCCAGATCTTTAAGATGGAACTCCAAGCGCTGGACAAGACGGATAACAAACCAACCGACCGATAGCGTCAGGATCGTCTGTTTGAATGCCAAGATATAAGGAATCAATTCAACATAGATCTGAAACTGGCCGATGGTCGTGGTCAGGGCCAGAATCAAACCGGTCACCCAGATAAAAAACGAGATCGGTGCCCGCGCCGCATCAACAAAACTGTCTACCCACACATGCTCGGTAATCAATAAGCGATAGTGCACGATACGCAGCACATAGCGCTGAACGACATCAATAATGGTTGTCGCGGTCAAAATGGTTAATAACAGCAGTAACCAGACTTGTCCGCCGAACATAAATACCAATTCAGTCCAAAGTTGAGTGATCCACTCCATTATCCAATCCTATCGCTTTTTGGTTTCTGTCTATCTTTAGCTAAACTCATCGATATAAAAAATGATCTATAGCAACGCTTGTTGATCCTGCTGTTGCGTCAGTTTATTAATTACCGTCACTGCTGCTTGCCATTGAGGATCGTAATGCAATTTATCATAGTGATAACGACCATGCGCATGCAAACGAATCAATCGAGCATGAGAAAGCGCATTCGGTTGCCACCTGACATGCGCAAGCACCTCATCGGCAGCGACCGAATCATTACACACCAGCACCAGATCACAACCTGCCTGCAACGCCTTTTGGACACGCTCGCTAGGTGAACCATAAGCCGTTGCCGCCTGCATGCTCATATCATCACTGATCACCGCGCCTTCAAAGTGACACTGCTGACGCAATACTTTTTGCAACCAGAATTCGGAAAAACCGGCCGGGGCTTTATCAACCTGCGAATAGATAACATGTGCCGGCATGACCGCATCCAAACCGTTTTCCATTAAACGCAGAAACGGCTGCATATCGTGTTGCTGAATATCGTTGAAACTGCGTTTATCTTCAGCTACTTCATAATGGGTATCGGCTTCGATAAAACCATGACCCGGAAAATGTTTGGCCACCGAGGCCATCCCCGCCGAATGCATCCCTTTCATAACATGGCTTGCCAATAACCCTACCGCAACCGGATCACTATGAAAAGCCCTGTCACCAATCACTTTCGAACCACCATAGTCCAAATCGACTACCGGCGCAAAACTGAAATCAACCCCTACCGCCAAAAGCTCGGCGGCTAATAGCCAACCGAGTTTTTCGGCCACTTGGAAACTGTGATTCACGTCCTGCTTATACAGCTCGCCTAAACTGCGCATATCCGGCAATTTGGTAAAACCTTGTCGGAAACGCTGCACTCGCCCACCTTCATGATCAACCGCTATCAGCAGCTTAGGGTGACGTAAATTGTGTATGGATTGCGTCAATTTCTGTAACTGTTCAACCGATTCAAAGTTGCGGCTAAATAAAATCACCCCGGCAACCAATGGATCCATTAAACGTTCTATGTCGACATCGGTTAATTCAGTACCGGCAATATCAATCATTACCGATCCTAAAGACATTGCTTGTCCTGCAATATGCTTCATCTTATCTATAATCCAATTTCATTAATAAAAGGCTGATTCAATTATGCGAATATATCAACGCAAAGCGTTCAATTTCATACTTGGCGTAACATAGCATAAACACCCCCTCTTGCCTAATCTATCAGCCAATACCGGTCCATATCGCCCAATGATCACGCTTAAGGTTCACTATCGACAAGTACGCAGAGCTCTATCAATTTTCCAAGCCAACATGACTTTCATCTGTCTGTCATCTAAGCGACACAAAAACTTCAACAGAATCCGCTAACGCTTAAATCTTGACTGGATTACAATTAATGCTCAACTTTTATCTCAAAATGAGGCGACTATGGCAAAACTAATGGGCATTGCCACCCATACCCAAGCAAAAGGTGAAATCACCACTCATGACCATATCGAAGTCAGCACCGAACACGGGCTGAATAATGATTATCAAGGCTCCAGAAATAAACAGACACAAGTCACCTTACTGTCTTTAAAGAGCTGGCAGCAAGCATGCGCTGAATGTGGCGCCGAGCTCGACTGGACTGAAAGACGAGCAAACCTGCTGGTTGACGACTTTGAATTTAACCCATCAATGATTGGTGAGCAAATACAAGTCGGTGATGTATTACTGCAAATCAGTTGCGAAACCGATCCCTGTTCATTAATGGATAAACTGCACTCCGGTCTAAAACACGCTTTAACACCAAATTGGCGTGGCGGCGCTCGCTGTAAAGTACTGCGAGGCGGAACCATCAAACATGGTGACAAAATCAGTCATTTAAAGCGTTTCTAAGCACAATATTTCAAACTTCTCTTGCCACCAGTTTTGCGACAATACCGACTTGTTTGCACTTCGGTTAAACTTAAACTTAGCACCACGCTAACCTATAAACTAATCGATAAGCCAATCAACAAACCAATTTACAACCCTATCTCAACGCATTCATCTCAATCGGCGTGAATCGAATAACCGTCTAATTACGCTGATTTCTCGCTCTGACATCGAGATGGTCACGCCACTGATCGCCAATCAGGTTGACCGCTAACACCACCAGCATCAAAGCGATTCCTGGCGCTAAAACCAGATGCGGTGCCACCAATAGATAACGGGTTCCCTCTTTGATCATCGAGCCCCAAGAAGCTTCCGGAGGTTGAACCCCCAAGCCCAAAAACGATAACCCGGCTTCGGAAATCACCGCTCCGGCGATACCAAAGGTTGCTTCAACTCCTAAAGGCGCCAAAATCAACGGCAATACATGGCGATAAAGCATAACCGGCGTAGCAACGCCTAAAACACGCGCCGCCTGAATATGCTCACGATGACGCAGACTCAAGGTTTGCGCTCTTGCCAAGCGCGCATAACCTACCCAGCCAACCACCACCAGGGCAAATACCACATTCTCGATACCCGGCCCCAGAATCGCCGCCAAGGCAATCGCCAATAACAAGCCCGGAAAGGCAAGAAACACATCGATAATCTTAGTCACGACTCGATCCAGCCAACCACCGGTATATCCACTGATAATGCCAATACTGGTACCGATAATCGCCGAAAAAAACACCACGCCGAGGGCAACCAGAAGCGATGTCTGAGCGCCTTCAACCAAGCGTTGCAAAATAGGACGGCCTAACTCATCCGCTCCTAATAACTGCTGTGTATCTGGCGGCATTAAAAAACGTTGCAGATTGACAATATCGGCGCTTTCATCGATAAAGAAAGCGGCAATCGCCATAAACAACCAAACCAAAACTATGGCATAACTGACAAACCGTAATATCATTGCGCCATCCTGATTCTTGGGTCAAGCCAAGCATAAGCCAACTCGGTAAGGCCGTTAATGGAAATATAGGCGACGCTGATAATCAGAATACAGGCTTGCACCACCGGATAATCACGGCGCTGAATCGACTCCACCAACAACTGGCCCAATCCCGGCCAGTCAAACACCACTTCGGTAATCACCGCTCCACCGAGCAGAGTACCTAGCTGCAAACCTAATATGGTCACCACCGGCAATAAGGCATTAAGCAAAGCGTGCTTGCCATAAACCATCATTGACGACAATCCTTTGGCTTGTGCAGTACGAATATAATCTTCATGCATCACCTCAAGCAAAGATGCTCTCAGCATTCTTGCCAGAATCGCCGCCAAGGCCGTACCCAGTGTGACTGCCGGCAACACCCAGGCAAACGGTTGTTCGGCACCACTTACCGGCAGCCACGCCAAGGCGATGGAAAACAGCAGGATTAACATAGGCCCTAACCAGAAATTGGGAATGGAAACGCCAATTAATGAGATTGTCATCGATAGATTATCCGGCCACTTGCCGGCACGTAATGCCGCCCACAACCCCAAGGGAAAAGCGATCAACACGGCCACCAGCATCGCCATAATAGCCAACTGCAAGGTCATCGGAAAACGCTCGGCCACCAGCTCGGCCACCGGTTGTTGGAAAAACAAAGATTGCCCCAAATCAAATTGCAGCAGCGCCAATAGATAAGAAATATACTGCTCGAATATCGGCTTATCCAAGCCAAGTTGAGCGCGCAATGCACTTTCATCGGCAGGACTGGCCCAATCGCCAAGCATTACTGCGACCGGATCACCTGGAACGAGATGGATGAGAAAAAACACCATGGTGCCTACAATCCAAGACACGAAAATGACCGATGCTAATAACCGAACAATAAAACCGCTCATAATCGACCACTACCCGGTTGTGCGCTATGGGCTCCAACCCGCCCTATCGAGCAACGACAAGTCACACCTGAAACTGTTTCGCAAATATACAACACTAACTACCCTTCTTTGTTGCCGCTGACAATATTGACTTCGGTGGCGATTTCCACCCAGTCAAATAACTCGACAATGTCGCTATTGCGCATACGAATACAGCCATGCGATAACGGTTTGCCCACCGGCTCGCTATCTGGCGTACCGTGTATATAAATATAGCGCTGCATGGTATCGACATCACCTAAACGATTGATCCCCGCTTCACAGCCGGACAACCAGAGAATTCTGCTTAGGATCCAATCGCGATCGGGATGCTGTTGCTTTAAGGCTTCAGAAAAAACCTCTCCGGTCGGGCGCCTGCCGATAAATACCGTATTTAGGGGACAATCTGCGCCGATTTTGGCACGAATTACATGTTTTCCCAAAGGCGTTTTTCCGGAATTTTTTTGCCCGCCGATACCGTTTAAGGCACTGCTAATCAAATAGCGTTTAATCTCGTTGCTACCTTGGTAAACCACCAGACACTGCTTGGCAATATCGATAAGAATGCGCTTTTCATTCTGCTTGTCATCATATCCTCGATGATTTAAAACGTTTTCGTTCACAGCAACTCCCATCAGTTTTTCTGCACCCTTAAAAGGCCATCCAAGCGTCCATCGGCATAAAGTTGATAACCACTGATATTGTTTCGACTCACCGCATATTGGTCTTCATACCAGAGTGGCATCGCCGCCAGCGTTGCTTGCAGTCTTTTTTGTAACCGTTTATAAAGCTTAGCCTGCTCTGCCAAATCTTCGGTTTGAGAGGCTTGTGCGATTAAATCATCGGCCAATTGATCACGGTAACGCCCTCTATTGGCACCTTGTGGTGGAATCGCGTTTGAGGCAAACACATACTGGAAGATATCCGGGCTCTTGACCCCTACCCAAGCCAGACTATAGAGCTGAAAACGCCCTTGCTTGATGTCGTTATAAAAGGTACCCCAATCATAACTTTGGATCTTTAAATGAATACCCAAGGGCTTTAGCTGAGACTGATAAATCGTTGCCAAACGAATGCGCGTCGGATCGTTAGACGTTTTATAACTTAGCTCGATAACCTCTTGCCCCGACTGGCTTTTCTTGATTAGCCCAGCCAGCTCAGGCCGTATTTCGCTGCGCTTTTTGATTTGCTCTATAACTTGCTTGATCAATTGTCGAGCCAGGCTTGGGTTATAGTCATATTGCGGCATATCCTCAACGCCACACCAATGCTTGGGCACTAACAGACCGCCGGCTAATCGTGCTCTACCGGAAAACACCGCATCAATCACCGCTTGACGATCAATACCGTGGGCAATCGCCTGACGCAATGCCAGCTGTGATAGCAAAGGATCCTCAAAGTTAAAACCGATATAACCAAACCCGGTGCCGTAATGATAGTCAACTTGCAGTTGCGGCTGCTTGGCAGCATATTGCACCAGTTCCGGTGACAGGTCGTTCTGGATAATATCCAGCTCTCCTTTTTTCAGCTTAAGCACCCGAACCGTCGCATCCTTGACCGGAATAAAAGCCAGTTCGACACCATCAGACCGTCGTTTCAACTGTAACTTCTGTTCTGACATAGCAATAAACTCACAAGCACCGGAACCGATCGGCAATGCTTGAAATTGATGGTTTTGTGCAATCATTTTCGCCGGTAAGATGCCGATTACCAGGCGTCCGACAAATAAAGCGTCTTCATGACTGAGATAAAAATCCAGCTGCTTATCATTAATCACTTCGATGGCACGGATATGTTTGAGAGAACCTCTATGTGCCGAGCCTAAACCCTTATCCAGCACACTGCGATAGGTGGCGGCAACATCCTCGGCATTAAGCTGCTCGCCATCAGGAAAAAAACTCTCGTCAATCAAGCTAAAACGGTAATGCTTGGCCGATAATTGCTGCCACTCGGCCAAATCGGGAATCGGTTGGAAACGGCTATCAAAATCAATCAACTGACGATAGAGCAACCGATTGATACGGCTGGATAAGGCGTCCGTCGCCTTACGTGGATCCAACATGCGGGCACGGCCATTGATACCAACCAGTATCTGTCGTGAGTTGGATGGCTTTTGACAACCACTGATAAGCGCTGTTGAAGCCAGCGCGGAGGTTAGCGAAAACGCTGAAACCTGCTTGATTAATGTTCGGCGATTAAATGCCACCCAATATCCTTAAGAATTAAATGAAGGTTACTCTTGCAATAAGGCTTCGTATTGCTGCAGATCCTGTAGATCCAAATCACCAATAGCCGCTTCTAATTGCAGGTGTGCCAAACTCTGGTTATGGATCGCCTCAATCAAATTCTTTCTCGCACTGGTTTGATTGGCCGTCGCAGTCAAGACTTCAAGCATACTTTTCAAGCCGACCTTATAGCCTTCTTTTGCCGATTCGACAAAAGCATCATTCGATTTTACCGCCTCACGTAATGCGGCGATCAACTTCAAGCCTTGCTGCCAATTACGCCATTGTGTTTTGGCTTGCAAAACAGCCTGTTGTCGCGCATTTCGCAAACCTTGCTGTGCGGCAATCGCCTTTTGCGAGGCGGAACGCACTTGCGAACTGGTACCGCCGCCTGAATATAGTGGCACATTCAAATTCAAAGCGATGCTATTGGATCGCGAATCCATAAAACTGCTGCCAGCCTGATAATCACTGTATTGGTTGTCGCTAAAAGTCGCTTTCAAATCGACCGTCGGATAATGCCCGGCTTTTTTAACATCGATTTCTTTTTGTGCGATCTGATACTGGATTTGTGCGCTATTGACCGATAAGTTCGCCGATCCGGCAAGGGCTTCAAGCTGTTTATCGGCATAGTTCAAATCGATCCCCTTGCCAATCTGAGTCAGTTCTTTCAAACCTTGTGCTTGCAGCTGAGATAAATCAATACCGCTGATTTGCGACAACGCTTCCTGAGTGTTTTCCAAGGCGTTTTGCGCCTGGATAATCGCCGATTTCGCCAAATCGAGGCTGGAGCGCGCTTCAAGTACATCTACTCGACTCATCAAACCCAATTCGGCTGATGCCTGCGCGGTTTCAAACTGCAGGGTTTTAGCTTCTAGATCGGAAGCACTCAAGGCCAAATTTTGCTCGGCGAGCAATACATCGAAATAGGCTTTGGCAACATTTAAAATCAAATCCTGATGCGCCTGCTGCAAAGCGATCGATGCCGCTTTTTCAATCAACTGTGCTTGATCGTAAAGCGCCCAACTGCTTTGACCGTAAAGCGCCTGATCAATTGTCAGACTCAAACTCTGACTGGTGACATCCTGACTATCAATCGAACTGTCATTCACCGCATAACTGCCGCTGGCTTTAACCTGGGGCAACAATACCGATTCGGCCAAATTAACATTTTCGGCATCGGCTTGATATTGCGCTTGCGCTTGCGCCAGAGATGGCGCATGCTGCAAGGCTTGCTGATAGACATCGGTCAATCCAAGCGGTAATGCTTGCGCCGAAGCACTGGCGAATAAACCTATAAAAGCGACGGGGAAAGCCTTAAGCTTTTTCATCTTCACTCCAAACCTTAAAAGGACGTTGACTCAGGCTGATATTATAATATCGCACCTCTTCTGTCACCTCTCTTGCAAGCCAGTTTGGCAGTTCAATGCTTTCATCCTCGGACTGCATTTCCACCTCGGCAACCACCAACCCCTGATTATCACCCAAAAATTCATCGATTTCCCAAGTGTGCTCAGCGAACTTTACCAGATAACGGTATTTCTCAATTACCGGGCCCACCGCCAGTGTTTTTAGCATTTTTTCCGCATCGGCCAAAGGTATCGGGTATTCATATTCGTCTCGACTCAACCCGATTTCCAGGCTTTTGATATTCATATTGGCCTGTTCACCCTCGATACGAACTCTTACCGAACTTTTCGCACAGATTCTATTGTCATCATTATTACCGATCGCATCGCTGATATCGTTAAGGTAACCCTGAGCAAAATGGGTTTTCTGGTGGGCTAAGGCCTTCCAATCATCATTTTTTAATAAAAACTTGCGCTCAATCTCTCTGGCCATGAATATCTCAGTATCTTTATATTTTGCTTTATCGGACGTTATGAGTAACTTATTTCGCGATTCACCGTTTAACCGGCCGGGTTATAGACGCCGGTCGACAGATAGCGGTCCCCTCTATCGCAAACAATGGTGACAATCACCGCATTTTCAACTTCGTTGGCAATTTGTAATGCCGCTGCCAAAGCGCCACCTGATGATACCCCGCCAAAAATCCCTTCTGCTGTCGCCAGCTCCCGCATGGTCTGCTCGGCAAGGTTTTGTGACATATCGATAATGCGATCGACACGGGTGGCTTCATAAATTTTAGGCATGTATTCTTTTGGCCAGCGGCGAATTCCTGGAATGGAGGCGGTATCATCAGGCTGAACACCGACAATCTGAACAGCGGGATTCTGTTCTTTTAAAAACATTGAGGTGCCCATAATCGTACCGGTTGTCCCCATGGCACTGACGAAATGGGTGACTTTACCATCGGTATCTCGCCATATTTCCGGTCCGGTACTGTGATAATGAGCCAGTGGATTATCCGGATTGGAAAACTGATCAAGCACTATGCCTTGGCCCTGCTGTTGCATTTGCAGAGCCAGATCACGGGCGCCTTCCATTCCCTCTTCTTGTGAAACCTCGATTAATTCGGCTCCATAAGCGGCCATAGAAGCTTTACGCTCCATACTCATATGATTGGGCATAATCAGCTTCATTTTGTAACCCATTAGCGCCGAGGCCATGGCTAGAGCAATGCCGGTATTGCCACTGGTCGCTTCAATCAAGGTGTCACCCGGTTTAATCTCACCACGCAGTTCGGCTTGCTTGATCATATTGATTGCCGGTCTATCCTTAACCGACCCGGCCGGGTTATTGCCTTCAAGTTTTGCTAACACGACGCTATTGGTATGCGGATTGACCATGCGCTGAAGTTTCACAAGCGGCGTATTGCCGACAAAATCCATTAAAGTACTAAAGCTCATATTTTCTTTAAAACCGTCTTGATATAACCCGCTTTTCCCGCTCTCTTTATAACCTGAAAAGCCGATTTTTATTGATATTGCGCCTATTCTAACCTAAGCCGCGAGCCAGAACCCAGCAATCAATAAAATCGGCAATAAATGATTTAACACCACATTGGCTGCCAAGGCAGGCATCAACTGGGAAATCTGCATCTCCGCCTTATAGGCTCGCATTACAGAAAAAAGTGCCAGCGGTAATGCCAGCAAGGTCAACCAAAGCATAGCAGGCAATTGATAATACTCAATCGCAAATACCAAAACGATAAAACCCATTAGAGAAAATAGCGTAAATATCCGCAAGGCCCCCTTTTGCCCCAAACGCATCCAAATATTAAAACGCCCCACGGTTCTATCCGCTTTGATATCCGGAGCCTGATTCAATAACAAAAGGTTATTAACGAGAAAAAACACCGCCATAGACAGAACCAAGACAACGCCTGAGAACCTTCCCGTCAACACATAATCCGCTCCCATCATGATCAAAGGCCCAAACGCCAACCCCGGGGCGATCAAGCAGAGCCAAGGCATATGCGTGATATAACGGGTATAGGCGATAATCAAGAGCATGCCGATAACACCGATTAACAAAATCGGCCAACCTCTGTACCAGACCATAAGCATGCCAATCAAACAAAGCAATGCCATCACCACTAAAAACCCTTTATAGACCGCCTGAGTCATCTGTGGCGCATCAACCAAGGCACCACTGCCTCCACTGAAAGGGGTTTTCGGAGTAATTTTATCCAGACCTGATTGGAAGTCCTGAATTTCATTTAGCATATTCACCGAGATATGCGCAAACAGCGCACCGACAACGATTAATGCCAACCATCCATAATCTACAGCATGCCCCTGGTACCATTCAATCGAGACAACTAAAGCGATAACAACAGGAGCCAAGGTTAAAAAATTAGGCCGCATTGTTTGTAAAACCACTGTGAACTTGTCCAACACTTACTCCTTTAGCCTATGCGTCACAAAAAATATAACCATTTATTTATCTATTCAATAAATTTTATATCTCAACATTATAATCAGCTTATAAGTACTTGGAAATACGTATTTTACTTGCCCATTTTTTCCTTTTTTTTCTGGCTAAAAAATATTTTTTCCTTTTTTGTCATTTTTATCAGGAATAGACTTGAACCTTGGTATCCGTCGTCATAATATGGCTGTTAGCGCTTAAATTAGAGATAAAAACAAACAAAGTTTCGATTTTCGATGACAACTAAACATAACGAAAATTTGAAAATAAAAACAACGGCGTTAAATAAACTTTAGAGGAAGTTTCCATGTTTCGAAATGCTTCATTACGAGCCAAAGTAATTTTTTCAACAGCTCTCACCGGGCTGATTACTGCTACCATTCTCGGGATTGTTATATACAACACATCCATTGTGCCTATCAAGCAAATTGAACGTGATCGTGTCATCGATCAAATGAGCGACTACATTAACGCGCAAATCAATTTAAAAGTACAAGGCGGCATTCTTGGTTCAACCGCCTTGAGCACCGAGCCAGTAGTCGTTTCTTCACTTGAAGTGGAAGAACGTGAAGTCGTCATCCCAACTTTAGCAAAGCTGAAAGAGCAATTCGCCAATCAAACAGGTTACAAAAGCATTCGTTCTCACCTAATCACAATGGATGGGCGATCGCTGGTACGTTCATGGGATATTAACAACTACGGTCAAGATGTCACCAATAACCCTATCGTCAAAAAAGTCATGAAAGAAAAACAAGCCTATGGTGCCTTAGCTGTCGGCGGTGTGGGTGTCGCCGTGATGGCAATATCACCAGTTATGGCAGACGGTGAATTCATGGGTATGGTGAGCTTCCTTCAGGGCTTGGCCTCCGTTCGTAAAGCCTTCACCGCTGATATGGAAGGCCAATGGATTATGCTCGTCGATAAAGAACAGCTAACCAAGCAGTATGGCGACCTTGAAGTCGTCAGCAAAAACATGCCTATTAATAATAAATACATTCTCTCCAACAACCGATGGTTTGATAAAGATGCCGTTGAGTTTCTGAAGCGAGCCTTCCAGCCTATCGATGGAGAAGAAAGACAGGTTTATAGCTTTGAGGATAAAACCCTGATCGACATTCCTGCTTATGATGCAGACAACCAGATCTTCGGGCGTCATATCTTTATTATCGATAAAAACAAATATGAAGCGCCAATCAATGCCGCCATGGAATCCGCGCAGATTTCTTTGGCCGGTATTATCTTGGTTATTATTCTCTTGACCGCGATTATTGTTGTCTTGGTTAACCGCATGATTATCTGCCCGCTACAGAAAGTGCAGGCGAATACGGCTAAAATTCTAGAAACCGGTGACTTTTCTTTACGTAATGAAGTCATGTCCAAAGATGAAGTCGGACAAACCTCTGAAGCGATCAACAATCTGCTAGAGCAAATCTCCTCCGCACTGGATGAGGCTAACAGTACGGTCTATGCAATTTCTCAAGGTAATTTCGACTCTCGCATTCAGGGCGATTACCATGGTGACCTGCAGAAACTGAAAGACGGTATTAATGACAGTACAGAAACCATTGAAGAAGTTATGAACAGTCTTTCTTCTGCAATGCAGGCAATGCGTGAAGGTAATTACAGCACAACCATCAGCTCGGCAAATACCGCCGGTCGTTATAAAGACATGCTGGAAAATGCCAAACAGGCTTTCTCGGAAACCAACCAGGTTATCCAGGAAATCAATAATGTAATGCAGTCCATGCAACAAGGTAATTACAGCAAACGTGTCGAGATTATTGCCCAGGGTGACTTGAAAACATTGAAATACAGCATCAATGATTCGATGGAAAGCTTGAACTCGGCAATTAACGATATTGTCAGTGCCGTGACCTCGCTAAGCGAAGGTGATTTAACTAAAACCATTACCAACGAATACCATGGCGACCTACTCACCTTGAAAGAGGCGATTAATCAATCCATTACCAACTTGGCTGATATCGTATCTAAAGTGGTTGAAGCCGGAGTTATCGTAAACAACGAATCGTCGAACGTTTCCGGCGGTGCGAATGATGTTCGTCAAAAAATCCAGCAGCAGGCTGCCGCGATTGAGCAAACCTCTGCAACCATGGAAGAGATGAATGCTGCGGTACAGAACAATACCGAAAATGCGATGCAGGCATCTGAAGTGGTTGAACAGGTACAAGGTGAATCTGGCAAGGCTCAGGATGTTATGACTCGCACGATTGAGGCAATGGACAGCATCCAGGCTTCAAGTAGTGAGATCGCCGAGATTGTCACTCTTATCGACAGTATCGCATTCCAAACCAACCTGTTGGCATTGAACGCGGCGGTTGAAGCGGCACGTGCCGGCGAACACGGTCGCGGTTTCGCGGTCGTTGCCGGAGAAGTACGCTCATTGGCGCAAAAATCTGCGGATGCCGCGAAAGACATCAAGAATCTTATCGATTCAAGTGTCCAACGCATCTCACAAGGTACCGAGCTGGCGCGTGCTTCCGGTGAAGTGCAAAAAGAGATCATGGTATCGATTAACAATGTCGCCGAAATGATTCACCAAATCAATGCGGCATCACAAGAACAGGCCGAAGGGGTTTCTCAGGTGCATCAAGCCATCAGTGAAATCGATTCAGCGACTCAGGCGAATGCCGCTTTGGTAGAGAGCACCTCAAGCTCTGCGGACAATATGTCTAGTCAGGCTGCCAGCTTGAATGAATATATGTCGTTCTTTAAAACCGGCAAGTCAGTTACTCAAGCCAAACCTTTGGCGGCACCTCAAAAACCTGTCGCGCCGGCAGCTGAAAAGCCCAAAGCCGCTGATAAGGTTGAAACGCCTAAATTGACAACCAAACCGGTGGTCAACGCAGCAACAGACAAGGCGACCGCAGCCAAACCTGCTGAAAGCAAAACGCAGGCGAAGCCGTCAACAGCCAAACCTGATGGCCTGCAAACACCGGCACCGACCCAACCGACCGGTAATGATGATGAGTGGGCAGAATTCTAACCGCCCTCTTTTCAGGAAAATAAAAAGCCCCGCTTAGCAAATGTTAAGCGGGGCTTTTTTATAATTTCTGCAAACTCGATTAACGAGTCAAATCGATAAGCTTTAGTCAACCCTGATTGGCGCGACTAAACTCATCTTTAATCGCCTCGATCTGCTCACTTAATTCCAACCACTCCATTTCCAGCTCATCCAAAGACTGAGTGACTTGCGCTTCCTGCTTTAAGCAGTTTGCCAAACGCTCTTTATTATCGGCTTCATAAAGCGTTTCATCTTCCATCAACTGGTGTAATTGGCTTTGCTCAGACTGATATTTATCAATCTGCTTTTCCACCTGCTGTAAACGCTTTTGCTGTGGTCTGATTTGTACCTCAAGCTGCTTACGAAGCTGCGCACTTTGTTGACGCAGCTCTTTTTTGGATGCGCTTTTATTTGCCGCTCCATCACCTTCTGATTGCTGCATCGCTTTGACGGCTTTTAACTGCGCCTGCAGATAATCGTCCAAATCACCGTGATAGAGCGTGACTTGGCCTTGGTGTACCCACCAGAATTGATCAGCAATGCTTGCTAAAAGGTGTTTATCATGGCTGACCAGAATAATCGCACCGCTAAACTCTTGAATCGCCATATCCAATGCATCACGAGTTTCCATGTCCAGGTGATTGGTCGGCTCATCAAGAATAATCAGGTTTGGCTTTTGATAAACAATCAATGCCAGAGCCAGCCTCGCCTTTTCACCACCGGAAAACGCTTTGATCGACTCCAAACACTGGTTATTGGAAAAACCAAAGGCGCCAAGAAAATTGCGCCCCTCCTGATCGGTCGGTGGGTTTTCCAATGCCAATAAATGACCAAGTGGGCTCTGCTCGAAATTCAAAGATTCGATTTGATGCTGGGCGAAATAACCGATTTTCACCCCTTTACTGATCATTACCTTACCGCTATCGGGTTTAAGCTCTCCAACCAGCTGTTTTAACAAGGTAGTTTTACCCGAACCGTTAATCCCTACCAGTCCGATACGGTCACCGGCTCTTAAGGTCAAATCGACACTCTGTAAAATGACATGCTCGCCAAAGGCAAAATTGAGTTTCTCAATCTGCATCATCGGATCAGGCTGATGATCGGGCGATAAAAACTTGAATTCGAAAGGGTTGCTTGCCTGGACCGCCGCGACCTGTTCCATGCGCTGCAAAGCCTTGACGCGGCTCTGCGCCTGCTTGGCCTTGCTGGCCTTGGCCTTGAAACGTTCGATAAAGGTTTTAAGCTGCTGCATCTGCTGTTTCTGTTTGTCGTGCAAGGCCTGTTGCTGCATTAACTGCTCATTGCGCTGACGCTCGAAAGCGGCAAAATTCCCGGCATAGAAATGAATTTTCTGCTCATCGATATGGGCAATACCTTGCACGACCTGATCGAGGAAATCACGATCATGAGAGATAATCAGCACAGCACCGGGATAACTCTGCAGCCACTGCTCCAGCCAGGACACCGCCTCGATATCCAAGTGATTGGTCGGCTCATCCAGCAATAACAAGTCAGCGCGCTGCATTAAAGCACGTGCCAATTTCAGACGTACCTGCCAACCACCGGAAAACTCACCGATATTTTTCTCGAAATCGCTGTCCTTGAAACCTAAACCGTACAGCAGTTGCTTGGCCTTGATCGGCACCTGATAACCGGCGATTTTATCCATCTGATCATAGGCTTTGACCATGGCATTATCGTCATTGGTTTGACAGGCTTGCTCGATCTGCTGCTGATACTCTGCATAGAGGCTGTCGCCAAAAGTGACATATTGCAATGCGTTGACAGAGGCATCGGCGATATCCTGTTCAACACAACCAATCAACCAATTGGCGGGGATAGCCACCTGACCACTGTCAATCGACACCTCGTTTAAGATCGTACGGAACAATGTGGTTTTACCAACCCCGTTTTGACCAATTAAACCGATTTTTTGACCGTCATGCACCGTTAAATTGGCATTTTCCAATAAGGGTTTGGTTCCGGCACGAATTGAGAGACTTTGTAAATTTAACACTTTGGTATATTTCTAGAGAAGGACAATTTTGTGCGGTTATTTATCTATTTCTATAACCGCATATTGTCGCTGAAAATTGGTGGGATTGCAGACAACTGTTCGTTTAAGCCAAACGGCCATCAAGCATGGTGACCTGACGATCCATACGATTAGCCAACTCACGGTCATGAGTGACAATCAATAAGGCCGTACCCAAGTCCTGGTTAAGCTTTAACAGCAGCTCAAACACCTGCTCGGCAGAAGCGTGATCGAGATTCCCGGTCGGCTCATCAGCAAGCAAGCAAGCCGGCTCGGTAATCAAGGCTCGGGCAATAGCAACGCGCTGGCGCTCACCACCGGAAAGCTCGCTCGGTTTATGTGACGCACGATGCTCAAGCCCCACTTTATGCAATAGTTGCAAGGCTTTTTGCTTGGCAACTTGCGGCGATTCACGACGGATTTGCAAGGGCATCATGACATTTTCCAACGCATTCAATTCGGCAAACAAGTGGTGGAACTGATAGACAAAGCCCATATATCGGTTACGCAACTTGCCTCTTTTGACATCACTTTGAGTGGAAAACGCCTGTTCGTGTAAACTTACCTCACCTTGGCTAGGCGTATCCAAACCGGCCAACAGATGCAACAAAGTACTTTTACCGGAACCGGAGGCACCGACAATAGCGACCTTCTCGCCTTGAGCCAACTCAAAGTTGATATCACTAAACACTTCAGTGGTGATTTCACCCTCCTGATAGGTTTTGGCTAAACCGCACGCGCGTAACACCAATGCATTGGATTCTTGCTCAACACTTGCAGCATTCATTGAACTACTCATAACGTAATGCCTCCGCCGGATTTACTTTTGCCGCTTTTCGTGCCGGGTAAATGGTCGCCAATAGCGTCAAGATAAATGACACTCCGGCAATATAGAACACATCCGACCAGATAAGTTTAGACGGCACAGTACTGATGTAATAGACATCGGGTGGGAAGAACTGGATCCCTAATAGGTTCTCGATAAACGGCACGATGACATCGATATTCAAAGCCAGACTGAGCCCGCCTATCAAGCCTAGAATAACGCCCAATAAACCGATAACCAGCCCTTGAATAATAAATATCATCTGTATGCTCAGCGGAGTCGCGCCAATGGTGCGTAATACGGCGATATCACTTTGTTTGTCGGTTACCACCATCACCATTGTGGAGACGATATTAAACGCCGCCACCATAATAATCAGTGTTAGAACGATAAACATCATGCGTTTTTCCATTTCAATGGCACGGAAAAAATTGCTGTGCTGCTGACGCCAATCCCGTATATAAACGGTGTTTTCAATAACCGATGCCAAATCGTGCTTGACCTTGCCGACCAAAAACATGTCATCCAGTTTAAGCTGCAAAGCACTGACCGAATCCTGATACTTAAAGACTTTCTGCGCATCCTGAATATGGATTAAGGCCAAACCGCTATCGTATTCATGCATACCGGCTTCAAAAATACCGGCTACGGTAAAACGCTTGATTCGCGGTACTATACCGACAGGCGAAATGGTGCCTTGCGGAGCAATCAGGGTGATTTTATCGCCGATAGAAACCCCTAAAGACAATGCCAACTCACTGCCCAAGATAATACGATAGGATCTCGGCTCCAAGCTCGACAAAGTTCCGAACTGAATTTGACTGGCAATATCCGCAACCTGGTTTTCATACTCAGGCAAGATACCGCGAATAGCGACTCCTTTGACACGCTTGCCATTGGTCAGCATACCCTGCTCCATGATATTGGGAGCCGCGCCGATAATATGAGGTTGCCCCTGGACACGCTGATAAAGCGATTGCCAGTCCGCTAGGCGATCATTCTGCTCATTGACCGTCATATGAGCCGTCATCCCCAGAATACGGTCACGCAATTCTTCCTGAAAACCGTTCATAATCGATAACACGGTAATCAGCGCGGTAATCCCCAGCGCGATACCGATCATTGATGACAGGGAAATAAAAGAGATAAACCCGTTGCGACGTTTGGCACGGGTATAACGTAACCCCAGTAAGAGTTCAAAAGGCGCTTTTATCATAAATTGGGTAGCCTTGGTTTTTTCTCGTTGCTATAAACTTTAATGGTTGGATATATCATCTGTTTGTTCTGTATCGTTTTGAACCGTGGTATCTTGCTTTTTTGACTTGATTGTCTTAATCAATTCCGGCTTATAGGAGATAAACACCGGCAATTCGATATGAAACACAATCGCCCAGACCCGTGCGCTCAACACCAGCAACATTGCCATCCAGGTGGCGACATAAAGCTCGACCCCGGCATGTTCCAGCAATAAAAACACACTTGCCCCGATAAATGAAGCGGTGGCGTAGATCTCCTTACGAAATACCAATGGAATCTCACCCACCAAGACATCACGGATAATACCGCCGACAACTCCGGTCATGATCCCGGTCATAATCGCAATCGGGTCTGAAAAACCGAGCAGCATCGCTTTTTGCGTGCCGATAATGGTAAAAACCGCCAATCCCAACGCATCCAAAAACAGCAGTAACTTAACAGGTAAACGTTTGTAACGCGCCAGAAAAAACAACAATAACGCGGCTACAACCACGACATAGATATAGATATCCTGTTGCGTCCAGAAGACCGGCACACCGATAATCAAATCTCGCAAGGTGCCTCCGCCAATCGCGGTGACCATGGCTATGACTATGGCGCCAAACAGGTCGAGCTGTTTGCGACGTGCAGCCAAAAGCCCGGTAATGGCAAATACCGCAGTACCTAACAAGTCGAGAAAATAGATAGAGGTCTCAAAAATCATGAGCCCTATTATAGGGGAGATTATTCGTCAATTTACGAAAAAAACCCTCATAACGAGGGCTTAATTGAATTTATAAAGGTTTACTTAGTCGATTAAGAGTTCAATCCTCGGACTTAAGGCGATTGATGCCTAGCATCTTCATAATATATTTTTGGTAAACCGGCTCAGAATTACCAGACTTCATATTACGAATAAAATACTTCTCGAAGGCGATCTTGGCTAAATGCACCCACTTGCCTTTTTTTGCCCATGTCAGATTACGTGGCGGAATTTGCGGCAAGGCAACGAACGCCGCGCCATTATCACCCATGTCCGCCAGACACACCGTATTCCATGTAGGTTCCTCATGCGGTTCTTTTCCAGCGATATTAGCTTCGATATTATGACAAATCGCGGTTACCATCGATTCAATCATCAAACCGGTTTTCGGCGTACCGCAGGGCACCGGACATGTGCTATCGACCGGTGGAATCGCAATCCCCACACCCAATGCATAAATATTATGGTAGGTCGGGTTACGGCTGAACTGGTCAACCTTAACGAAGCCTCGCGGATTGACCAAGGGGCCGCCCATTTTTTCAGGGTCGGCATCAACCATTTCCTGCAGGAACTTGGTACCTTTGAATGCCGGCAACATCATCGAATAACTAAAGGGCAATTCATGCTGTTTGATAACCTCACCTTGAGCATTATACTCATCGACAAACATCATGCCCTGTTCAATCTTGCTCACTTTGGCATTACAGATCCAATTAATATGACGCTGACGCATCTCCGATTCCATCAAACCTTTGGAATCACCGACACCGCCCAACCCCAAATGACCGATATAAGGCTCGGCGGTCACAAAGGTCATCGGTACCTTGTTACGGATTTTGCGCTTACGCAGCTCGGTTTCCATAATCATGGCAAACTCATAGGCTGGCCCGAAACAGGATGCTCCTTGTACCGCACCGACCACAATCGGCCCCGGGTTAGCACAAAACTCTTCCCATTGTTCAAAAGCCTCCACGGCATGAGGCGTGGTACAGACCGAAACCGTATGGCCACCGGAATGCTTTGGTCCAAGCCCCGGCACTTCATCAAACGCCAATGCAGGCCCGGTTGCCAATACCAGATAGTCGTAATCCATAACACTGCCGTCGTTAAGCGTGATCTGATTATTATCCGGATCCATTGCCGTGACTGTATTGTGATAAAACTCGATACCTTTTCTGGTCAATCTAGGTTCAAGCTTAAAGCTGATGTCTTCAGGCTTACGCCAACCAACCGCAACCCAAGGATTTGACGGTACAAAGGTAAAATCCTCTACCGCACTAACCACTTTCACTGTATGCCCTTTATCCAAGTGTTTACGAATATCGTAAGACATAGGTAAACCACCGGTACTCGCTCCAACCACAACCACTGTTGCCATCTGAACTCCCCTTTGAAAACAATAGAAAACGCTAAATAAACAAAAAATACCATAACTAAAAGTTATGCAAAAAGGCGCAATAAAACCTTAAACAGCAATAACTTATCGATAATACACAAACTAACATTTTTACCGCTTCAAGGAATAATAAAAATTACTTATAACATTAAAATATCGTCACAAAACAGAACAAAACTTAATCCAAATCAATATTGCCTTGTCAACATACATATGAGAGCCAAAAAACCTTATCTCGATAAACTTTTTCGAGTTCTCAGCCATTTACTGATTTTTGATCACGGTCTGGTTTAAAATACAGGCTATTTGCAAAATTCAATTAATAGATTCACAACCACAACAATCTCATGAAAGCTCTAAGCAACCTATTCCAAACCGCCTCCATCACTCTTAAAGGTCATCGATCCTACTGGGCACCATTAAATGCTGCCGAAAGCGCTCTGGCCATTGCCAACAAGGTCAAATCCAGTGACTCTCTTAACGTGGTATTGACCGCCAACTCTCAACAAGCCAGCCAACTACAGGAGAATCTGGGCTTTTTTCTTGGCAGTGAGATTGAAATTCTCAATTTTCCGGAATGGGAAACCTTGCCTTATGATCGCTTCTCACCGCATCAGGACATTATCTCCGAGCGTTTAAAAACCTTGTATCGCCTGCCACAGCTACATAAAGGCGTATTGATTGTGCCGCTAGCGAACATGATGCAGAAAGTGGTGCCGCACGATTTCTTGCAAAAATTCAGTTTCTTGCTCAACAGTGGTGACACTTTAGATACCGAGGTTTTCTGCCAACAGTTAGAATCCGGCGGCTATCAGCGTGTCGGCCAAGTCTATGAACATGGCGAGTTTGCTTTGCGTGGTGCGATTATCGATCTATTCCCGATGGGCAGCAAAACCCCTTACCGGATTGATCTGTTTGATGATGAAGTCGAATCGATCCGCAGTTTTGACCCGCAAAGCCAGCGCTCCATCGAACAGATTGCCAATATTGAGTTATTACCGGCCAAAGAGTACAACTTGAATAAAGACGGCATTGACCTGTTCAAACAGCAGTTCAAAACCTACTTTGGCGAAGACGCAAGTCGTGCGCAACTCTATGAGAGCGTCAGCCAAGCTCAGAACATCGGCGGTCTGGAGTACTATCTACCGTTGTTTCATGACCAGCTCAACACTCTATTCGATTATTTGCCCAAAGACAGTCTGTTTTTCGACTTTACCTTGCAGCAGCAAACTCAAAGCAATGAAGACAATCAATTGAACGATCTATTGCAATCGGTGTTTAAAGACTACGATGAGCGTTATCAGATCGGTCAGCACAACCCGGATTTTCCACTGATCAAACCTCAGGATCTATTACTTTGTGCAGACGATTTTTTAATCCAGCTCAAAGCCTATCACCGCATTGTATTGCAGCCGGTCTGCTCGGCCAAAACCAGCAGCACTTTTGACTGCAAGCCTTTACCGGACCTGACGGTACAATCGCAAAGCGAATATCCGCTGGCCAAACTAAATGCGTTTATCGACCGTTATCAAAAACCGATTGTTTTCTGCGCTGAGACCACCGGGCGTCGAGAAAGCCTGTTAAGCCTGCTGAGCAAGCATAAAATCCGTCCGGCAGTGCTCGATAACTGGAATCAGGCCAGTGAGCAATTAAACGATACGAAAAAACAGATCAGCATTATTGTCGGCCCCTTAGAGCAGTCGATTCACTGCGACCGCTTCAGTGTGATTTCCGAAACCCAGATCCTTGGGCAGACCGTTGTTCAAAAACGCCGTCGCAAACGCACTAAGCACAACGACTTTGACACCGCCGTCAGCAATTTGGTGGAGCTTGAAGAAGGTCACCCTATTGTTCATATCGACCACGGTGTAGGACGTTATCAAGGTTTGCAAACCATCGAAATACAAGGTGAGGCCAAAGAGTTCCTAATGATTGAATATGCCGGTGAGGCCAAACTCTATGTACCGGTCAGCTCATTGCATTTGGTCAGCCGCTACACCGGCACCACACCGGAAACCGCACCACTGCACAAGTTGGGTAGCGATAAATGGGAAAAAGCGAAGAAAAAAGCCGCCGAAAAGGTACGCGATGTTGCCGCAGAATTGTTAGATGTCTATGCACAGCGCGCCGCACGTCCGGGTTACGAGTTCCAAACGCCTGAGGAGGCTTATCAACGTTTTGCCGCCAGCTTTCCATTTGAAGAAACCCCAGACCAGCAACAAGCGATTGAGGCCGTGCTGAATGATATGCATTCACCTCGACCGATGGATCGTCTTGTATGCGGCGATGTCGGCTTCGGTAAAACGGAAGTCGCCATGCGCGCTGCATTTGTCGCGGCCTATGATGGTAAACAGGTGGCGATGCTGGTACCGACCACCCTGCTTGCTCATCAACACTGGGAGAACTTCTCCAGCCGTTTTGCCGATTGGCCGATTCGCGTTGAGGTGTTGTCGCGTTTTCAAACCGCAAAACAACAAAAGCAGACTCTGGAAGCCCTCAAGGAAGGCAAGATCGATATCATTATCGGCACCCATAAACTCATACAGAAAAGCGTCGATTATCAGCACCTCGGTTTGATTATCATCGATGAAGAACACCGCTTTGGCGTGCGCCAGAAAGAACAGCTGAAAAAGATGCGTACCGAAGTCGATGTCTTGACCATGACGGCGACCCCGATTCCTAGAACGCTGAATATGGCAATGAACGATTTGCGCGATCTATCGGTAATCGCCACACCACCGGCGAAACGTCTAGCGGTACAAACCTTCGTCCAGCAATGGAATGATGACGTAGTGCGCGAAGCCAGCTTACGTGAGATCCGTCGTGGTGGTCAGGTCTATATCCTGTTTAATCAGGTCGATCGCATTGAACAGATGGTCGAGCATATTGAACAACTCCTGCCCGAAGCCAAAGTCACCTACGCTCATGGCCAGATGCATGAACGTGAATTGGAATCGGTCATGGAGAACTTCTACCACCGTCGTTTCAACATTCTGGTTTGCACCACCATTATTGAAACCGGTATCGATATCCCTACCGCCAACACCATTCTGATTCATCGCGCGGATAAGTTCGGACTGGCGCAACTGCATCAATTGCGTGGTCGTGTCGGCCGCTCACACCACAAGGCTTATGCCTATATGTTCACCGGAGACAAGGCCAGCGTCACCAAGGATGCCGAAAAAAGACTTACAGCGATCGCCAAGCATGACACGCTGGGTGCCGGATTTATGCTTGCCAGCCACGACTTGGAAATCCGCGGTGCCGGTGAACTGTTAGGCGACGGTCAGTCGGGACAGATCCAGGAAATCGGTTTTGGTCTATACAGCGAACTGCTGGAACGAGCGGTCAAGGCATTGAAATCGGGTAAACAACCGGAATTGAACGCCAGTTTACATAGCACTACCGAAGTCGACTTGGGCGCCCCTGCTTTGATTCCTGAAGACTACCTTCCCGATGTACACAGTCGTCTGGTTTTCTACAAGCGTATTGCCAGTGCTGAAACAAAATCCGACCTGCGTGAATTAGAAGTTGAGATGATTGATCGTTTCGGCCTGCTTCCGGATCAAGTGAAAACCTTATTCGCCGCCACTCAAGTCAAGCTTGTGGTCGAACCGGTAGGAATTATCAAACTTGATGCCAACGACAGTTCGATTCGTATTCAGTTTAATCAACAGCCTGACATTGACCCAATGAAACTGATTCAACTGATACAATCTCAACCTAAGCACTATCAATTAAAAGGCCAAACGGAGCTGGTATTTTTCGATACAATGCCAACAATTGAACAACGTATTGCAGCGCTTGAATTGATTTTACGTTCAATTAAAAATTAGGCTTGCCAATTCAATATCCAACGGAATTAAATTTAATGCTTTACCAACAATTTCAAAACATTAAGATCAATACTAAAAGCAAAATCAAACTTTTAGCTCACGCAGTTAGCTATGCTTTTTTAATGCTGTTTGCAAGCCATGCAGCACAAGCAAATTCCGAACAAGCCAGTTATAAAATTGAAGTGATTGTTTTTGAAAGCCTGGCTTTAAAAGGTTGGACCGAAGAATACTGGCCTGAAGAAATAGAGCACCCAATTATTGAAAACAGCACACCATTATCCAGCAAAGACAAGCCGCCTTTATGGTTAAGCCTGCAAGATCGGGACATGAATGACAATGCGGCAAAACTAAGCAAACGCGGCTACCGCGTACTGTTTCACCAGGCCTGGTCACAACTGGCGCCAAGCAACTCCAACGCCCCTACCGTGATGATCGAAAACGAATCGCAATATGGCACAACCATGCTCGGTACGGTCCGCCTGTATAAAACACGCTTTGCTCATGTCGATTTCGATTTGGAATTTGACCGTCGCATTCCGGACAAGATCCTCAACCAGTTTCTCGAAAAGCAAAACCTCGCTAACACGATAGTGAGTAACAATATGGACAGTAGCAACGTACCACAGAACTGGGCGTTTCATTTAAGCGATTCACGAAAAATCAAACCGGGCGAGCTGCACTATATCGACCACCCGCTATTTGGCATTCTGGTGCAAATCAGCACACTGAATTAAATCAGAGCAGCAATCTGTTATTAGCTCAATTGATAAGCAAAGGATTCATTTTGCCAGGTAATGGCTACAGATAGACCGCTGTATTTTGCAGGAATATCTTCCTGTAACTGATAAAAGCCGGCAATACTGATCAGTTCCGGCTCGAAACTATAGGCCTTGATACAGACTTCCGCATCAGCCTTTTCTTCATTATTGGCGGCATAGGCTTTACCCATCAAGGCGCCGCCGATATGAATGCTTCCATCCGCAATCACCTCGGCTCCGGCTTCAACATCACCGAGAATCACCAAATCTCGTCCTTGTGCATAAACCTGCTCACCGGCAACAACGCTTTTGTAGTGAATCAGAGGAGATCTGCTATCAATCGATTCGACAGTGGCCAAGCCTTCGACCTCAGCTGATTCTATCGTCTTGCTAAGGTTTTGTTGCGAATTTAACTGCTCAAGCAGTAGCGCATTTAACGCTTGCGGAGACTCTTCAGCGGGATCGGACTGCTGCGCATGACAGTGCTCAGAAAACAGTGCCAGCCCGGCATAAGCCGCTTGCTCGGCAAGTCCAAGGTTATGACTTTGCAGACCAATCGGAAGAAAATTATATTGCCTTGATAACTCAACGAGCTGAGCCAGAAACATCGGCTCGATATTTTCATCCTGTAAATCAAGTACACAAGGCACAAAATACAGCGGCTCCTCACTTGTTGGTTCCGCTTCATCAGGCATAATCGGCAACCCCATGCCTCTGCCGTTTTGACTAACCGACTGCTCACTTACCGCCTGGGCAATCTTGGCACTGAGCCTTTGCTGGTCGGCACTGTTCCGGTAGGCATCCAATTGCTCTGCAATCGATTTAAGGTCTTTACCTACAACCTGAATAATCGCCAGAGAAAAGTGGGCTCTATCAATACTAACTTGAACTGAAATGTTATCGGTCACCTGATGCCTGATCCATAATAAACAAGAGATTTTGCAGTCTACAAGAGCCCTTCTAATCCGTCAATATCAAGCTTTAAGCGATCGCGTTTTATTTATATTTTCATTTTTTACCACGATCTCACAAAGACAATATAAAACAGCTAGATAGCTGACAAGGCGCTGCCAACAGGTTAAAATCATCGCCAGTTTTTCAATCGCAAGCACTCTCCAAAGAGAAAGCCAAACAAAACAAATAGGGTCGTTTCATGTTTCAACTAGAAAATATTGATGCCGTTGAATATCGTAAGAAAACACGCCAGGCAACCATTAAAATCATGGCACTGTTTATCGTTATCGGTTTTATTACCGCAACCCTAGCGGTTGAATGGTTTGGCGCATACTCCAATAACAAATTGGTATTGAACTTTATCGGCGCCTTTATCGGTTTGATGATTACCGCAATGATTGTCAAAACGTTTTTTGCCGATAAGGCATGGATGAAAGAAGCCATCTATTCTTGGCGACTAAAACGCCATTTGATGATGATCACCAATAAAATCAGACCGATTCAAGAAGCCGCTCAACACAACGACAGTAATGCATTGAAAGTGATGCGTTTTTATCATCTCGGGTTACAGCAGATGCATAAGCTTGAAGACAACAATGCCGCCTTGCTGGATATCAAAGCTGAAATAAAAGAGCTGGAAGACAAAATCAATGAACTGGGCTTAGAGGCGAATCAAGACCACTTCGATCCTAGCTGGATTGAATCCTATCACAATCACTAAACGGAGATCTGCACCGTTTGTGTGGATTTATCGTGATAGTAGACATCGTAGCAGGCAACATAGCGCTTGCTGTCAGTGGTTTCAATAACTCGCGTAACGGTCAGGCAAAGCTCGACATCAATTAACGAACGGTAAGGGCTTGAAACCCAGATCCTACTTGTATTTTCCATCGCCTTGACAAAGTAGCGACGATTTTTCCAACATAACCCCTTACCCTGCTTTAATACCGTATTTTCCACATCGGCGTTATCAAGCGCATACTCTTCACTGACCTGATAACCTTCTTCATCCAGAATGAAAAAGCGTTTTACAAACGACATATTGGAGATCTGCAACATCTCTTGTTCTAAATGAGCTTCATTACTTAATTGGTAAAGCGGCTCAAACAGCGCCTCATAACCTTTGCGCTGAATAGTTTCGACAAATTGGCGCTCATCCAGATAAGCTGGATAATGATTGGTGATATCGACCAAGCGGCGTTCACCCTGAGTGACATGTTCAAAACTGAACTCCGGCTTGGCAAAATAAAAACCTTGCACCAGATCTACCCCGACATCCATCGCTAACAGCGCTTGCTCTTTTGTTTCAATGCCTTCTAGCAAGGCGATACTGCCTGATTGCTGTATCAATCGCGTTAAATTTCTCAAAATACTTTGGCTGCGCACACTTTTGCTGGCTTCAAGCAATACCTGACGATCCAGCTTTACGATATCCGGCTGCGCCTTCCAGATCCGGTCAACATTGGAGTGACCGGCACCGAAATCGTCTAGTGCAATCATACAACCCATTTTACGAATACGATAAATAAGCTCTTCAAATAGCTTTTCGTCCTTAATCTCGTTTTCTACGACTTCAACAACAATATGACGACCATTTACCTTGAGTTTTTTAACAATCGTATCAAGACACAGGTCTTCCATCTTATCGACCGAATCGAAATCGAGGTTAATAAAAATCCAGATATCATCGGTTTTTAGATCATTCCAGTTCTGCAGATGAAGCGAGTTGATAGCACGGATAAATTCGGTTTTACTGAGCCCTTCAGGAGCCTGAAGACAGTCATAGACATTAAGCGGTTCTTGAGTACTTTTATTGACACCACGAATCAGAGCTTCTACACCGATACAAGCCTGATTGGGAAAACTGTATATTGGTTGAAAAGCTGAAAACAGCTGCTTATCACCAAATTCGACAATATTCATAAACTCCTCAAATTCACTCAATTTATGGTTGCCAAGCCAGACACTTGACACCGATTACATCAAACAAGTAAATAAACTTACCACCCAGCAAGACAGCAAAAAAAACGCTCATAGTTATCACAATGTATTTTTGTGAACCCTATGAGCGCAACACTCCATTAACCAGCAATTTTCACAAACTATTTAACCATTAAAATACCAACTTATTTTTTATATTTAATTTCAACTAGTTAATCAATTAAAGATAAATAAAATAAACTTTAAAAAGATTACACTAACCACAAAGGTGCGAATAATGCACCAATAAATTTAACAAACTTACTCCACCCCACCTTGTGCCAACCCGGTCAAAACTCCGCACACCTCATGAGAAACCATAGAGATACGCTTACCCTGATCCATCGCCATTTTCCGCAAAGTCTTATAAGCATCATCTTCAGTCATTGATTTTTGCTGCATCAATAACCCCTTGGCCTTTTCGATAACCGCCCTCTCGGAGAGCTTATCCTTAACAAGCGCCAACTCCTTTTTTACCGCCAAGCACTCTTTAAAACGCAGCATGGCAACATCGACAATCGGCTTAATACGTTCCGGAGACTTACCATCGACAATATAGGCTGTGACACCTGCCTTGACGGATTTTTCAATTAATCGAGAATCCGGGTCCGCACTGAAACAGACTACCGGCTTTGGACAGTAATCACGTACTAGAGAAATCTGCTCAAAAAGCTCAAAGGAAGGTTTAGCGACATCAAGAACAATCAAATCGGATTGCTCTCTATCAAGCTGTTGCAGAAAGTTGCTTGCCACATCACAACTACTGATTGAAGAAGCGCCGGATTGCTTTAACCCATTTTCAAAAATAGCGCTATTAGATAAATCATCACTGATTAACAAAACAGAAAAAGGCCGTTTCATCGTTTTTTCACCCTTGAAATAGAACAACTTCAAGCAATTAACGAATTCTAGGCCATCAACACAATTTTATTAATTAACAATAATTTAGATAAAAAAGTCGTTTTCAACAAACGTAAATCAATACACCTTAGCACCAATAAGGACTCTATTCGTACAAAATTAGGGCAACACTAGCTTAAGGCAATTTTTTGCTGATATCCGCAAGATGAGACTGATACCAACTCACCACTTCTGACTCAGCCAAAGGCTGACTGACCAAATAGCCTTGACAAATATCGCAACCCAATTCTGCAAGATAACTCCAATCTCGGAAGCTCTCAACCCCTTCAGCAACGACTCTGACCCCAATCTTGCGACACATTCCTATTGTGCTTTCAACGGCTGCTTGCAGGTATGGATGATTGGAAACACCTTTCACTAAAGATTGATCAAGTTTCAGTTCGCTAAATGGAATTTGCGTGAGACGGTTTAAAGAAGACTCGCCAATTCCATAATCATCTAAAGACAACTGAAAACCTGCCAATTTCATATTATTCAAAACCGCCAATGCTTTGGAAATATCCTGAATCACCTCGGTCTCGGTGACTTCAAAAGTAATTTGCTTGGCCGTGGCGTTATAGATAGCCATACGTTGTTGAAGTTTTTTAAAGAAATCAACATCATTAAAGCTTTTAGAAGATAAATTGATGGCGACCTTAGTCTTCAAACCTTGTTCTCGCCATTGTGCCACCAGCCTAGAGGCTTGCTCAACCATATCCAAAGTGACTTCATCGATCAAATCGTGATATATCAGCGAAGGTACAAAATCGCCCGGGAAAATTTCACCATATTCGGGGTGCTGCCATCGCAACAACGCCTCAAAACCGACCAAGCTGTAATCGGAAAAACGGATTTTGGGTTGAAAGGATAGATGAAACTCGCAATGTTCCAAAGCTGCTTGCAGCTCACCCCTTGTGATACGGCTTTTTTTTAAATGATGTCCGCTACGGATAACATGAATATCTTTACGCTGAAATCGGTGCAAGACATCAAGCAATTCGCTTTCACCGAAAGGTTTGGTAAACGCACCCAAGGTGTAAAAACCAGAACTTTCGGCCATCAACTCCACACCTTTAATTAGGCTCAGTTCTCGACCGCTGATGATCACCAAGCCAAATTCACGTTTGTCTTCTGCGACCGCATTAATAAAGTCGATACCATTCATCACCGGCAACTCAAGGTCGCATAAAACCAAATCGATGATTTGATGGGTATTAACGGCCTGCAAAGCCTGCATGCCATCTTCGGCAGATAAAATCCGTGGAATGCCAACATGACGACACAACTCCTCAAGCATTAATCGTTGTGACTTGCTGTCTTCTACAATTAGTACGGTTTGTACGTCATTTATCATGCTTTAATTCCATTGCTGTAAAGCAAAAAACGGTGCTGTTTAGGCTACGGTACTCTGCTCCACTTTTTTTAGCATCGTGCTGGCATTAGCGATATTGGTCATGTGAGATTGATGCCATTCAAGCACGGCCTCCTCAGGCATCGGTCGACCGACCAAGAAGCCTTGACAGATATCACAACCGTAAGCACACAACCAAGACCAGTCGCGGAACTCCTCAACACCTTCAGCGACAACCTTTATCGACATTTTACGACACATACTGATCATGCTTTCGACAGCGGCCTGCAATGACGGTTGCTTGGCGATACCATTGATCAATGAGCGGTCGAGTTTCAGTTCGCTAAACGGGATTTGAGTTAAACGGTTTAGTGACGATTCACCGGTGCCAAAATCATCCAACGCCAAATCAAAACCGGATAACTTCAAGTTATTCAAAATGGACAATGCCATTGTCATATCCTTAATGACCTCGGTTTCTGTGACCTCAAATGACACCTGATTACTCAAAATTCCATATTTATCAATACCTTCACAGATCTTCTTGGCGAAACTGGCGTCGTGGAAACTCCGCGATGACAGATTAATGGCGACGTTTGTTTGCAAACCGACTTGATTCCATTTTGCTAAGGATTTTGCCACCGCTTCGACAATCCATAAGGTTACTTCATCGATCAAATCAAAACGTACCAGCGCTGGCACGAAATCCGCCGGTGAAACCATTCCCCAAACAGGATGATTCCAACGAAGCAGGGCTTCAAAACCGACTAACTTATAGTCATCAAAACGAATTTTCGGTTGAAAATGTAAACAAAACTCATCTTTGGCGATAGCTTTTTGCAAGTCGCTTTCACTCAAACAATCTTGCTTTGAATTCCTAGCGCCTGGCTGGATCTTGATGGCACCCGGCTTGAAATCGGCAATCACCGTATCCAGATTCTCTTTTACAAACGGCTTGGCAAAAGCGCCTAAAGTGCTAATTCCGGCACTTTGAGCCATCAATTCAACGCCTTTGATCAAGTTCAGCTCTCGGCTGCTCATTACCACTAAACCAAATGAGCGTTTATGCTCTGGAATGGCATTAATGAAATCGATACCATTCATGACAGGCATTTCCAGATCGCACAAAACGATATCTATATTGTTATGCTGCTCAATCAATTCAAGGGCGTGCTCACCATGCTCGGCACACAATATTTTGCTTACACCCGATTCAAGACAAATCATCTCTAAAAAGTCTCGTTGACTTTTACTGTCCTCGATAATAAGGATACAAGAAACTTCGTTGCTCACAGATACCCCTGTTGTTCTAATGGGTTCGTACTCTTAGCCACTTAATTCACCTGCTAAAATTCCATTCTTAGCGTCATTCTTAACTGTCTGACCGATTCACTTTTGATAAAACCTATATTATACGTACTTTAACCCACCTTGTATCAATTCATTTAATTCAGCTAAATCAATCAACAAAACCTATCGAAATAAAGTAACAACATTTGATCACGGTTTTAAATCAAAATAATTAATCCCAATAGATCAGACATTAGTATACAAAGCATGAATCACATAGCTCACGACAAGCCCATTAAAACTCCAAAGAGCATGGTAAGAATTTGAGATCGATTATAAAAAACGATTACTTTCAACCTGTTGAAAGCACGGATAACAATAATAAAAAAACCGGCCTAATAGACCCAAAAACCATCTATACCTGCCTTTTTTCTTGTTTTCTAATAAAAAATAACTCGCTCAGCTCCCAAAAGGGTTGTCCTTTACCATGAATAATTGATGGCGACTGAATTGATGATTTCCTTAATGAGGTAAATTTTTGTGAGAATTTGGGGCAACAACTAAGCTTTGATAGCAAGATCTGCTTGATAATTAAGGTTTACAAAAGAATTAATGGCATTACTATCTTTTGCAGAACGATTATTATTAGTGCTTTGGCCAACCGCCTGCAAAGCACATTCACTCGATTCCAACCAACCTCTAATTGAACGATGACCTTGCTGTAGGTAATCTCTTAGAGAGCCTACAGCTGTATGCGCCATAGACAGGTTAGCATAATGATCTCTGGCACCAGCATGCCACACGCCAATTTGTTCAGGTGTTAGCGCAAGCATGGTTTGCAAATAATTTTCCGGCACCAGAGGAGAGTCGACCGGATAAGTAATCCATCTTGTGATTTTATTGTGATGAGAACCCAACCAACCTTGTTGATAGGCATTAATCACTGAATCAATACCCGCTAAAGGCCCACAAAAATCGTTATAGATATCGGAAATGACCGGCTGACCTAACTGCTCATAGAACCCAATGTTTCGGTTCGCGCTAATGAAAATAGGCAAAACATCCGGAGCGAATCGACCCCCGTTTTTTTTCTGTTTAGAGTCTGTTCGTCTTAACTGTCTATATTGCTTGCTTAATTGCGCTAACACCTGTTCGATCAAAGTGGTTTGCTGATAGATGCACAAGCCTTTATCGACACCACCCATTCTTGATCCTTGTCCGCCGGAAAGAATAATAATACCGACTTCGGTTATGTTTGCTGGCATGGCTGCTGTTGCAGTATCGACATAACAAGGCATGAGTTAATATTCCCAATACTCGATGATGTCACCTGCTTGATAAACACAGCCAGGCTTTAAGCGAATAAAACCGCTGGCTTGGGACAATATCTGCATACGGCTGGACGAGGTTTGCATAATCGGTTTAATTCCATGTTCGGTTTTAATCGCCTGCAACCAGATGGTTTTATCTGTAGCTTGATTTGGCTGCGCGATATCCACCTGTAACTTTTCAGGCCGAGATTTTTGACGCCAGGCTGTTTTACCGCTCATTTTCAGCAGGCTTTCGACAACAAACAACTTAAAACTCATAAAGGCGGCCAACGGGTTCCCGGGCAAGGCAAATAATAAGGTCTGTTGTTGCCTTGCAAACGAAAACGGTTTGGCCGGTTTCATTGCCAATTTCCAGGACCAAGCGTCTTGCAACTCGGCAAACACTTGCTTGATACAGTCTTTATGCCCCATTGAAGCACCACCTAGCGTCAAAATCACATCCGCTTGCGCCATCCAACGCTTTAAGCTCTGGCGTATCGCCGACAAATCATCCGTTAAACGTACTATCGCAAGCACCTCAACCGGAAGCTCCTGGCACAGCGCGGCGATTTGATAACTATTGGAATCATAGGTCATGCCCTGTTTAGCGACCTCACCGACTTGCAACAACTCATTACCGGAAGCCAAGATCACCAGTCCGATTTTTTTCACCACGACGGCGCTATCAACCCCTAAAGAAGCAATCAGGCCAATATCTTTAGCGCCTATTTGATGACCCTTTTGCAACACCACCGAACCTTGCAGTACATCATCCCCCACCTGCTTGACATGACGTCCCTGCGAAATATGGGTTGGCAAAAGCAGATGTTCGCTTAGCTTATCGGCCTTGATGTGATTTTGACTTTTGATCATGGCTTGCTCGAAAGGCACAACGGTATCAAACCCCTCGGGCAGGCAGGCTCCGGTCATAATTCTTAAGGCCTTGTCGGTCTTAACCGGCTTTGTCTGATCTCCGGCATAAATGGTATCAACAATCTCAAACGACTCTTGTCGATTATCAAAACGGAAGGCAAAGCCATCCATCGCACTTTGTGCACTGGACGGTATATTGATGGGGGCGATAATATCCTCGGCGAGCACTCGACCCACCAAATCATGCAAGTAAACCGATTCTGTTGCTTTAAGCGCTGTAACCTGGCAAAGCACAAAGTCATGCACCGCTTGATAATCACTTAGAAAATGAGGATTTTTTTGTAACATAAATCGCCTCCAGCTGAATCGGGAACGGTGTTATAAATTGCGCTGCTGCCAATATAGCGTCGCTTCGGCCAAAGCCGCTTCGATGGACAGATGCTTGATTAACATTAAGGCACTCGCGGCACTGGCAATGACGGCTGATACACCGTAATCATCTTCAACCGCGCCATCCCACAGATGAACAATATGTGAAGTGTGCCATTCCTGCGGACGTCTTTGGCGTTCGCTAATCGCTTTAAAGGCGACTTTTTCAATCTCACTGTTAGCGGGATTATCTGTTGGCTTGGTGAAATCCGAAAAAAACAAATTACTTAAGGCGTCCGGCCGGATTTCCGCTTCACCACCTTCTCCCTTAAACACCATATTACGATCAATACCGGCGGTCGCCGCGGCACAATGATGTAGGTTTTCAACCCCCTTATGAAAAATACCCTGCACAGCACAGCGCGCATTCAATGGGTTCAATAGCTTTACTACTGTATTAAAAACCGTTCTCACGCCGAGTTCCTCTTTAAGGTGTAACAGTGCCTTGAATTCCTCGCCAAATACAGATAACGGCAGATACACCAATTCACCTTGCGCTATGCGTTGTTTGGCATCCTCTCGGCTGGTCGCGATATAACCGCCTAAACTTTCGATAAAAGCTTGCGAATAGTGGCGATTGGCAAACTGCCCTTCATCACCATGCAGGCAAATCTTAAAACCGTTTTGCACCAGCAGCTTTATCGCCAACAGGTAATACGGTGGATAACGCCATTTGCCAGCATAAGATGACCAATCAAGATCAATTAGTCCCGTTTTCGCGCTGTCAGTGTCGATACCTAGGGCGTTACGCGCCCCTTTTACAAAACCAATCAATTCTGCCGGAGTCTCCCCATTGGCACGCATCAGCAGTAAGAAGGCTCCCAACTGTTTATCGGTGACCTTGCCTGCAAGCACCATAGCCAATGCTTGCTCGGCCTCTTCCGTGGTCAAAGCTCGGCGACTTTTAGGCCCCTTACCCAAAATACGCAAATACTCACTAAATGGATGGTCTTGACTCATACTCGTTCCTAAACAGCGATCTTATGATCAGATTGCGCCACTTGTTCAAACTTGAATGGAACAATACCCTGTTGTTTGGCCGACAGAATTCGCTCACGAACCTTAATCACCTCGCCGACAACCAATAATGCCGGCGGTTTGATACGGTTTTGATTAATGGTTTCGGTTAATTTACCTAAGCTGGTCACGGTGACTTTCTGATCAATTCGAGTCCCTTTTTCAATAATCGCCGCCGGCGTATCGGCAGTCATGCCATGGGCGATCAAACCGGCTTGAATTTTCGGCGCATTTTTGATTCCCATATAAAACACCATCGTATCGCCCGAGCTTGCCAGACGGGCATAGTCAATCGCCGCAGCCCCTTCTTGCTGGTGTCCGGTTACCAAAGCTACCGACTGTGAAAACTCGCGATGTGTCAAAGGAAAATCGGCATAAGCCGCACAACCTGCGGCTGCGGTAATCCCCGGAACAACCTGATAATCGATACCGGCACTCGCCAACACCTCGACTTCTTCACCACCGCGACCGAAAATATAAGGATCCCCACCTTTAAGACGAGCGACTTTTTTACCCTGTTTCGCATAATCCACCAACAACTGACAAATTTCTTCCTGCGGCAACGCATGATGCTTGGATTTTTTACCGACATAAACACGCTCCGCTTCACGGCGCGCCAAATCAACAATTTCATCCGAAACCAGGCGATCATATAACACCACATCCGCTTGCTGTAACAAACGTTGTGCTTTGAATGTCATCAACTCGGGATCCCCTGGCCCCGCTCCGATAATATAAACCTCTCCATCCGGCATTTGCTCAAATTGGCCGGCGTTTTCGAGCTGTTTTTCCAGCATAGCTTGCGCTTCTTGTGCCTTGCCATGAACCGCCTTATCAATAAACACGCTATCTAATAACTTTTCCCAAAACGCCTTGCGTCCGTCCAATGACTGAATCGCGTCTTTCACCTTATCGCGGTATTGCCCAACCAGATCGGTCAATTTGGCGAAACCATGCGGAATCATCGCTTCGAGTCTGGCCTTCATGACTCGAGCCAATACCGGCGAACGCCCTCCGGTGGAAATCGCAATGGTCATGGGTGAACGATCGACAATCGCCGGCAGAATAAAGTCGCAATATTCGGTTTGATCGGCGACATTGACTGGAATATCATGTTTTTGGCAAAACTCATAAGCGGCAAGGTTGACCGCTTGCTCGTCAGTTGCCGAAATCACCAGTTTAGGTAATGCCTGAACAAAATTCTGCTGCACGATAGCGGCGCTGAATTCGGCTCGAACCCAATCGATTTTGCCCTGTGCTAAAAAGCGCTGCATCTCCGCTTTCAGCTCTGGTGCGATAACACTCACCCTGGCACCGGATTGTATAAACAGATCGGCTTTTCGGGCAGCCACTACACCGCCACCGACAATCAGGCATGGCTGGTCTTTAATATTCATGAAAATCGGTAAATAGTCCATAACAGAGCTCCTCAGTGCTTCTTAATGGTTCTTAATCGACTAGCTCGACGGCTTGCGTTAAAATCTCTTTCAATTCCGGTAAACAACTTCCGCAGTTGGTTCCCGCCTTCAAAGCGGCACCGATATCTTCTGCCGATAACAGTTTTTCGCTCTGAATCGCTTCGACAATGGTATTGATGCCGACACCAAAACAAGAACAAACGATCTTGCCGACATCCTTGGCGCCGCTTTGTTTACCGGCCAATAGGCAACGACGCTCACTATCACTTAAATCGCTGAGTTCGAACAACCCTGCCAGCCAGTCACGATTGATACCGGCAAACAGTTGATTGCTGCCTGTTGTCGGCTGCTGCGCACAAACAAATATCAGTTGCTCAACGGCACCGTTTTGCACACAAGCCAAACGGCTCTGCTGCTGGCTGTTGTCTTCATATTCCAGCCAACTGCAATCACTCTGCTGCTCAGTGGTTAGTATGCTTTGCCAGTCAGCCAACTGATAAGCTAGCGCTTGGTCACAAGACAGTTCATAGCGATAAAAACCTCTGCCCTTAACCTTGACCCAATAAAAATCAGTCGTTTGCGTGCTAAGCTTTTGATTGCTTAACTGTTGCTTTTTTAACAAGGCTTTTTTCAAACCTTGCATATCCAGCTCGGTACGGCTGAAAATCAGCGCTTGCCAGCGGCTCACAAAAGGCTCGATTTTGACCACGGCGTGTTTTGATTCCGGCTGACCGGATAAGGCATCGACATTGGCGGCAACCAACGCATCGACCCTGGCATCGCTGGCATACTGTGCGGTCCAATGCATTGGTGCAAACACCTCACCTTTGCGTTGGCCATCACTGATATCGACACGGCCGATAAACTTCCCTAAATCATTGCTAGCCTTGACCAAACCACCCTGCTCACAACCCAAACGTTCAGCATCATCAGGATGCATCGAAAGATAAGGCTGATCACGGTGAGCCATCAAACGAGCGGTTTTAGCGGTACGGGTCATGGTGTGCCATTGATCGCGAATTCGACCGGTATTCAACACAAACGGAAACGAATCGCTCACCACACTTAAAGGCGCTTGCGGTTTTATGGCAATAAACTGGGCCTTACGGTTGGCGGTAAAAAACTGAGCATCACTAAACAATCTTTTGCTGCCGATCGGTTTGTTATGCGCATCACGTTCAATGACCGGCCACTGGATAGGCTTTAACGCCCTATATTCACTTTCAGACATATCAATCAACGCCGACAGATTAAAATCCCGCAGCTGCTCATCTTCCGCCATACCGTTTTCAAAAGCCGATAGCTGTGCGTGTTCATTAAAAATCTGCGCTGTATTGGCATAGTCAAACGCTTGCTGATACCCCATGCGTTTAGCGACTTCACAAATCATCCACCAGTCAGCGCGTGCATTTTTCGGGCCTTGCATAAACTGACGTTGAATAGAGATGGTTCGATCCGAGTTGGTCACCGAACCTGTGGTTTCCCCCCAGGTCAAAGCCGGCAATAAAATATCACCAACATCGGTGGTATCGGTATGCTGCATACAATCGGAAACCACGACGGTGTCACACAATTGCAGCGCTCTTCTTACCGCATCGGCATCCGGCATCGAAACCACCGGGTTGGTATTCATAATCCAGATAGCCTTGATTCTTCCATCGGCCACCGCTTTAAACATATCGACCGCTTTCAAGCCTTCTGATTGCGCCATATTTTGCGCTTGCCAAAAACGCGCAACACGATCGATATTCTCCGGCTTGCTAAAATCCATATGAGCCGCCAACTGATTAGCCAAACCGCCCACCTCTCGACCGCCCATCGCATTCGGCTGACCGGTGATGGAAAAAGGCCCACACCCCGGTTTACCCAAGGTTGCGGTTGCCAAATGACAGTTGATAATCGCATTCGATTTGTCCACCCCGCTGGAGGATTGATTAACCCCCTGCGAATAAAGCGTGACCATTTTTTCAGTGCGCATGACCCACTGATAGAATTGTGCTAACTCTTCTTGCTGAAGATCGCACTGCGCGGCAACCGATGACAGATCACCCTGCAGTTGCCGTGCGATTGCCAGTGCTTCGCCAAAACCTTCGGTATGCTGTTCGATAAAGCTCTGATCAACCGCTTGATTATTGGCTAAATAAGCCAAAAGACCGTTAAATAACACCGCATCGGTACCGGGCTTTAACGGCAGATGCAAATCGGCGATATCACAGGTGGCCGTCTTTCTTGGATCAACCACCACCACTTTCATATTCGGGTTGGCTTTTTTCGCCGCCGCAATCCGTTGATAAACGATCGGATGCGCCCAAGCCGCATTGGAACCGACTAGCGTGATCAACTCGGCCTGTTCTAGATCTTCATAACTGCATGGCACACTGTCCGCGCCAAAAGCGCGTTTGTAACCGACTACGGCCGATGCCATACACAAACGCGAATTGGTATCGATATTGGCACTACCGAGAAACCCTTTAATCAGCTTGTTGGCGACATAATAGTCTTCTGTCAGCAGTTGTCCCGACACATAAAACGCGACACTCTGCGGGCCATGTTCGGCAATTACTTTTTGAAAACGGCTCGCTACCTCATTTAAAGCCGTTGACCAATCAACTTCCTGACCATTGATTTGCGGAGCCAACATACGCCCTTCAAAATTAACGGTTTCCCCCGCAGATGATCCCTTTACACACAAACGACCCAAATTGGCTGGATGCTGCTTATCGCCAATCAGTTGTACCTGATAATCTGCTAAAGCATCTGCCGGCGCGCTCTTTGACGGAACACTCACCTGCATACCACAGCCAACACCGCAATAAGGACAGGTCGTTAGTACTGTTTGGTTTTGTTGTGTCATCCGTTTCTCTTTCTTAATTCTTTGCTAACTTATTCTTGATCTGCTTTTAACCTGCTCAATAATCGATGTTATGGCATTTTCACCCAGACAGCGCTGTCTTCGATTTTGCTCTCGTAGGTTGGAATCTGCACGCCTTCAATATCCATACACTCACCGGTTTGCAGGTTGTAATGTTGTTTTTGCAGGGGGGACGCCACCATCAATTGACCTTTCAAATCGCCGATCATGCCGCGTGACATCACATAGGCTTGACCAATCGGATCAAAATTATTCAATGCGAACACTTCATCACCGATATAAAACAATGCCACCTGAACATTGTTGACCAACGCGGCTACGCCGGAGTCCTTGATTAAGTCGTCTAGATTACAGACCTTGATAAAATCGCTCATTTTTGTATTCCTATTTCTCGTTCTTTAAGGTTGGCTGTGCTGTTTGGAGGCTACTCCAAACAGCCATTGAGGTTTAAGCGATCTGCTTAATCTCTACCGCAATACCGGCCAGTTTTTCATCTTCGGTAGCCGGTCTGATTTGACCTCGCTGAGTGACAAACATCTGCTGCGCGGGCTCATCCACATTGACAAACGACTTGAAACGCTGGCTAAACTCAGGCGACTCAATCGCTTTTTGCCAATCGCACTGATAACCGTCATGCAACGCTTGCATCTGACGTTCCAGCTCTTCCCCCAAACCTAATGAGTCATCAATTACCACTTGTTTGACATAGTCGATACCGCCTTCCATGTTTTCCACCCAGGAAGCGGTACGCTGCAGGCGGTCACCGGTTTTGATATAAAACATCAGGAAACGGTCGATATACTTGAATAAGGTGTCACGATCCAAATCACTGGCAAACAGATCCGCATGACGCGGCTTCATGCCACCGTTACCGCAAACATAAAGGTTCCAACCGTTTTCGGTGGCAATCACACCGACATCTTTGGCCTGTGCTTCGGCACATTCACGAGTACAACCGGAAACCCCCATTTTCACCTTGTGCGGCGTGCGCAACCCTTTGTAGCGATTCTCGATATCGATCGCCAAGGTGGTGGAATCATCAACACCAAAACGACACCAGGTTGAACCGACACAGGATTTAACGGTACGCAGTGCTTTGGCATAGGCCTGACCGGATTCGAAACCGGCGCCAATCAACTCTTCCCAAATAGCAGGCAAATCATTCATCTGCGCCCCAAACAGGACGATACGCTGACCACCGTTGACCTTGGTATAAAGACGGTATTTTTGTGCCACCTGACCGAGCACGACTAGTTTTTCAGGGGTAATCTCACCGCCCGGCACACGCGGAATCACCGAGTAGGTTCCATCTTTTTGCATATTGCCCAAATAGTTATCGTTGGTGTCCTGCAACGGAATCTTGTCTTTTTCCAAAGCGTAACTGTTCCACACCGATGAAAAGATATTACCGGTGGTCTGCTTGCAGACTTCACAACCATGACCCTTACCGTGTTTTGCCAATAGCTCGTCAAAAGTCTTGATCTCTTCCATTTTGATAATGTTGTAAAGGTCCTGACGTGAATAAGCGAAGTGCTCACATAGGTCGGTATTGACTTCGACACCACGCTTTTCAAGCTCTCTATTTAATACATTGGTGACCAACTGTACACAGCCACCGCAACCGGTACCGGCTTCGGTTGTCGCTTTGATATCGGCCATGGTGCAACAACCGCCTTCAACCGCATTGATGACATCCCCTTTGGAAACGTCATAACAAGAACAAAGCTGCGCGGTTTCCGGCAAGGCATCCGGGCCAAACAAGCTCGATGCGGAACCGTCACGGTTAGGCAAAATCAACATATCCGGATGCTCCGGCAATTCCATATCGTTAAGCATCAACTGCAACAAGTTACCGAAATCTTCCGCGTCTCCGACCAGAACCGCACCTAATAGCTTCTTGCCATCCGCAGAGACAACAATCTTTTTATAGACTTCCTCAGGCCCGTTTTCATAAACATAAGACAAGGCGTTTTCATCATTACCATGCGGATCACCAATGGAGGCGACATCGACCCCCATCAATTTCAATTTGGTACTCATATCCGCACCTTCAAAACTGGCAGGTTCGGCGTTCAATTGATTGACAACGGCCTGTGCCATCGCATAACCCGGTGCCACCAGACCGTAAATCATGCCATCATGCAGCGCGCATTCACCAATCGCGAAGACATCTTCAACAGAGGTTTTGCACTGGTTGTCGATCACAATCCCACCGCGTGGACCGATTTCCATACCGGATTGAGCCGCCAAATCGTCACGCGCACGAATCCCGGCGGAGAAAAGTACAATATCGGTTTCCAGCGATTCACCGTCGGCAAACACCATCTTGTTTAAACTGTTCTCGCCATCAACGATTTCGGTAGTCGCTTTTGAAGTGTGTACCGTGACCCCCAGGTTCTCAATCTTGCGCTTTAACAGTGCGGCCCCTCCTTCATCAAGTTGAACCGGCATCAATCTTGGTGCGAATTCGACCACATGGGTTTCCAAGCCCAAATCTTTCAGAGCCTTGGCGGCTTCAAGCCCTAGCAGACCACCACCGACAACTACACCCACGCGACCGTTTTGTGCAGCCGCCTTGATCGCTTCAAGATCTTCGATGGTGCGATACACCAAACAACCTTCACGCTCATTACCGGTGATTGGCGGTACAAATGGATAAGAACCGGTCGCCATAATCAATCGGTCATACTCGATGGTGACACCGTTTTCCGAAGTCACCGTCTTCGCGGTACTATCAATCGCTACCGCCTTGTCGTTCATATAGATATTGACACCGTTTTGCTCATAAAAGCCCGGTTTCACCAATGAAAGATCTTCCGCCGTTTTACCGGAAAAGTACGAGGATAGATAAACACGGTCATAAGCCACGCGAGGTTCTTCACAGAAAGTGTGCACTTCAAAGTTTGCATAACCTTCGCTATTGACCAGTTTTTCGATAAAGTTATGACCCACCATACCGTTGCCGATAACAACAATTTTCTGTTTGTTCAGGCCATTTTCAGTTTGCGTATTCATGCGACTCTTTCCTTCTGCTTATTCTTTTGCTCGGTTGACGGCGCGAAACCATCACCAAAAATTAATGTATCTCGATAGGCCGTCATATCGTTTTGTGCGACCAAGTTATCAAATATCCAATTCGAACCGGTGACGTCGCCAAACATCACCACGCCTTGTATACGGTTGTCTTTTAAAACAATCTTGCGATAAATATTCTGTTGAAGGTCTTTAAAGACCAGAGATTCCGACTCTTCGGAATCGTTGAAGTCGCCTGCGGAAAACAGGCTGATGCCGGTAACTTTGAGTTTGGTAGAAATAAAGCTTCCCTGATAAACCGATTCACTGCCCGCCAAGTGTTCGGCTAACACCTGAGCCTGTTCATAAAGCGGTGCAACCAAGCCATAAAGCATACCTCGGTGCTCAACACACTCACCTAAGGCATAAATATTTTGTTCTGAGGTCTGTAGCTGATCATTAACCAAAATGCCACGATTAACATCCAGACCGATTTTCTCGCCGATGGTTGCGTTCGGACGAATACCGACCGCCATCACCACCAAGTCGGTTTTCAAAACTCGGCCGTCGGCCATCTTCACCGCTTCAACCTGATCCTCGCCAACAATCTCAACGGTTTCCGCATTCATCGCAAACCTCATCCCTTGCTTGGTCAAGGATTCCTGCAATAAGGAACCTGAGATAGCATCCATCTGCATATTCATCAAGACATCGCCGCGATGCACGACAGTAACGTCCATGCCACGTTTGAGCAGGCCGTTAGCCGCTTCAAGTCCTAAAAGCCCACCGCCGATGACGACCGCTTTTTTATTCTGTAAGGAACTGTTAATCATCAGTTCGACATCACGAATATCACGGAAAGCAACCACACCCGGTAGATCTTTACCCGGCACAGGTAGAATGAAGGGAGAAGAACCGGTCGCGATTACCAGCTTGTCATAGCTGTAATTTGCACCTAGATCGGTGGTAACGGTTTTATTGATTTTGTCGACAGCAACAATTGTTGTGCTGGAATGCAGATGAATATCACGCTTTTCGAACCAGTCATGGTCATGCGTCATAATGTCAGGAAGAACTTTCTCTCCTGCTAGCACAGGAGAAAGCATAATACGGTTGTAACCACCGTTGGGTTCCTTATTAAAAACCCTAATATCGAATTGTTCGGGAGCCTCGTCAAGCAAGCGCTCTATAAAACGCGCTCCGACCATTCCAGAACCGATGACTATAAGTTTTTGCTTCATTGCAACCCTTTATCAAAGTCCCGGAAAAACAATTATTGCCGGGCACAGTTATTCACTAATGCGATCCGACAACAGATCATTTAACTCAATTTTAATCACCAATTAGCATCCTGTGTGCCAACACACATAACCCAATGTTTTAATAGCATATATCTAAAAAAACCGCGCAAAAGGCTTGATTCAAGCCGCACAACAAAAGCAGTTTCGCACCAATTCAAATAAAAAGTCGCACCAATTTAATTCAAAATATCCGCTACAGTGATGAACGACTTTTATTCAAGGTTGAAAAAACTCCTTATCTCTTTGATTTCGTTTCTTTTAAAGAAACATGGTGTTCGAATTTGCTTGTTCGGGGGTCATAACACTGATGTTATTCAGATATACATACAACGAGGTTTTTCATGTCTATCGACCATTCCAAATTCAACCTGCTGTCTTTCAGCGGTAACACCCGCATCCTGCATTTAACCTGGCTTGCGTTCTTTATGTCCTTTGTCGTTTGGCTAGGACTGGGGCCGATGATGCCTTTTATTCAAGAGGCACTACAACTTAGCTCACAACAGGCAAAAGTTCTGCTTATTCTTAATGTGGCCATGACCATTCCGGCGCGCATTATTGTCGGTATACTGGTCGATAAATATGGCCCTAAAATCATGTATTCGGCGATTTTAATTCTTGGCGGCGCCATCAGCATTGCCTTTGCCTGGGCGCAAACCTATGAAGAACTTGCCTTATTGCGTTTCTTGTCAGGCTTTATCGGTGCCGGCTTTGTGGTGGGTATCCGCATGATTTCAGAATGGTTCCCGGCCAAACAGACCGGTATCGCTCAAGGTATCTATGGTGGTTGGGGCAACTTCGGTTCAGCCGGCGCGGCAATGACCTTGCCATTTATCGCTTCTTATTTTGGCACCGATGAAGGCTGGCGCATCGCCATCACCCTTGCCAGCTTCGTAGCGATTGCCTACGGGGTTATCTATTTCTTTAGTGTATCCGACACGCCAAAAGGTTCGACTTACTTCAAGCCGAAAAAAACCGGTGCCATGGAAGTCACCTCCAAAGCAGATCTAGCACTTTATATTATTATGAATATCCCGTTATATCTTGCTCTTGGAGTTTTGACCTGGAAACTTTCTCCGCAAAATATGGGCTTAATTACCAGCGAAAGCACCTATGCAATCTATGTGATTCTGGGAGCAACCTATGCTTTTCAGATCAGCAAGATTTGGCAGATTAACAAGCACATCTTTAAAGAACCGGTTCCGCCGTTACATAGTTATAAATTCAAACAGGTGGCGATTCTGGACTGGGCCTATCTAGTCACTTTCGGAACCGAGCTGGCGGTAGTTTCCATGCTTGCCATGTTTTATGTATCCTGGTTTGAATTGCCAAAAATCACCGCCGCTTTATTAGCCGGCATCTACCCTTTCATTAATCTGGTCGCACGTCCAGGCGGCGGCTGGATCAGTGATCGCTTTGGCCGACGTCGTACCCTATTGGTGATTTTTGCCGGAATTACCGCAAGCTTTTTATTCCTTGGCAATGTCGATAAGAGCTGGTCGGTCGAATTGGTGGTGGCCATTACCATTATTGCCGGAATTTTCTCTAAGGCAGGCTCTGGTGCGGTCTATGCCATGGTGCCGTTAATCCAGCGCCGCATGACCGGGCAAATCGCCGGTATGGCCGGGGCTTACGGTAATGTCGGGGCGGTTCTGTTCTTAACCGTAAACAGCCTGGTCGATTACGATATGTTCTTTATGGTTATCGGTGTGGTTTCGGCTGCGGTGTTGACAATGATTGTCTTCTTCCTTGAAGAGCCGGAAGGCCAAATGACCGAAGTGTTACCGGACGGAACGGTACAATTGATTGATGTTAAATAACTCGATTAACCGGCAAAATTAGCTTAAAACCCAGAGAAAGCCAGTTTATACTGGCTTTTTTGCTATGGGGCAGTATCGTTTAAAGGATCACACCGTAGATGACAAAACAGTTGAAAATCGATATCGGCCACTATAGTTCGGCCGGCATAAAAGCTGAAAACCAAGACTCTGTAAACTACTGCATTCCAACTGGTTCCACACTTGAAAGCAAAGGCATTGTCAGTGTTCTTGCCGATGGCGTCAGCAGCAGTGAAGCGGCCAAACAAGCCAGTGATACAGCGGTGAAAAGCTTTATCCATGACTTCTACTCTACTCCGGAAACCTGGAGCACCAAAAAGTCCTGTCAGCAAGTCATCAGCGCCATCAATTCCTGGCTCTACAAACAAGGCAGCACTCACGCAACCGAGCTCAGAGGCTGGGTCACGACCTTTGACGCGGTTATCTTTAAGTCAACCACCGCCTACCTGGTGCATGTTGGCGATTCCAGAATTTACCGCTTACGCGATGGTGACCTCAGTCTACTGAGCAAAGACCACACCACCTGGATAAACAGCGATCGCAGCTATCTAAGCCGCGCTTTAGGTATCGATTCGATACTGCAGATCGATTTCAAACAACTCGAATTACAGCCGGGAGATATCTTTTTACAAACTTCCGATGGTGTCCATGACTTTATCAGCGATGCCGAAATCAGCGCTATTCTCGGCTCAACACACACGGCACAAGATAAATCGCAGCGCCTGGTGGAAAGAGCCATCGCCAATCAATCTGACGACAACCTAAGTGCGCAGGTCTCTGAGGTGATACAATTGCCGAGCGCTACCAAACAAGAAGTTTATGAAAAGCTCAGCGAACTGCCGTTTCCACCTGAACTGCAACCGGGGATGAAAATCGATGGTTATGAAATCCTGCAAGAATTAAGCCTTTCGCCTCGCAGCCAGATTTATCTCGCCAGAGATATGGAAAATGACCAGGAACTGGTGTTAAAGACCCCTTCGAGCAATTACAGTGATGACCCTTGGTATCTTGACGGCTTTGTGCGTGAAGAATGGATTGGTCAACGCCTTACTCATCCGGGTTTAATGAAGACCTATAAATCACACAAGAGCAAACAGTTTCTCTATTTCACTACGGAATATATCAAAGGCCAGACCCTACGCCAATGGATTAGTGAAAACCCTACCCCTGATATCAGCACGGTTCGCGATCTGATCTCACAATTAAGCAGTGCCTTGCGAGCAATGCATCGCCAAGATGTTATTCACCAAGATTTAAAGCCGGAAAACATTATGATCACCCCCGAAGGCCGCATTAAGATTATCGACTTCGGCGCAGTACATGCGGCCGGACTGGCCGAATTGGCAAGTGTATTACAACGCCAGCACCCTGAAGGCACACTGAACTATACCGCACCGGAATACCTTATGGGCGAACCGGGCAGCAAACGTTCGGATATTTTCTCTCTAGGCGTTATCTGCTATGAAATGTTCTGCGGGGCTTTGCCTTATGAAGAAAAAAAGGTCAATAAATTTCAGCTGAAAAGCTATCAGCATATGCGCTATATCCCCATACAAAAGCGGCGCAAAGAACTGCCATTATGGCTTGATCAGGTATTAAAAACAGCCTGTGCCGCCAATCCCGTCAAACGCTATAGTCTGCTCTCGGAATTTATTCACCAATTAAAGACCCCGCAAGACGTGAAGGTACAACAAGACTTTGAACCACTATTACAAAAAAACCCGGTTCTGGTCTGGCAGCTGATCTCGCTCAGTTTATTGCTTACCCTGATTGCCAGTTTCTATTTTCGCTAATCAAAAAGCCTGATTACATATCAGGCCTTTTCGCAAATGACGCGATTGAGTCCGCTTGGTATTAACCGACTAACAGCAGCGGTTCTTCGATGCCATCAAGTAAATGCTCGTTCAACTTTAATAAAGCTTCATCCAGACGCAGAATCAAATCGACAAACTCATCCAGAACAAGGTCTTTCTGCTTTAATAAGCCGATACTTTTAGAATCGCCGGACGCCATTAAATTAAAGGCTTTTTCTACCGTTTCATGCACCTGTATATGCAAGCCGCACACTTGACTATAAACTTGATCTTGTTCAATCTCCGGACAGGCCTGCTTTAATTGCTGCAAAAACAGACCTAACTGACTCTTTTGCGGATAAATGGCTTGCGCCATATCCAGATCGGTTGCAATACCGTTCAAATAGGTTTGCACACTACTGCGCCAAACTCTCAGGTTCTGGCGGATATCAGACATTTTAAAGCCCAGATGATTAGCTCTTTGATCAATTAATTCCTTAGCCTTGAGCTCATCGATAATAAACTTATCGGTCTGGTCGCCAAGCAGTTGCGCCTGCTCTCGTAAAGAATCCGCCGCCGCGCTGGATGCCTTGACCAATAGGGTATTACTTTGGATATTACTATCTATCTTGGCGACCGCATTGGCAACCTCGGTAACCGAATGTTGCTGCTGTTCAATCGAACCTAACACCTTATCCATCGCCTGACCAATATTCTGCACCCGTTCTCCGACCGCATCAAAAGCCACTTGGGTTTCATGCACCTTGGTCACCCCTTGCTGAACCTTGTCTACCGAGGCTTCGATCAATTTACGGATATCATGCGACGCATCGGCCGATTTCTGAGCCAAAGAACGCACCTCCGAGGCGACCACGGCAAAACCACGACCATGCTCACCGGCTCGCGCCGCTTCAACCGCCGCATTCAATGCCAATAAGTTGGTTTGAAAAGCGATACCGTCAATCAAACTGATGATATTGGCTATTTTTTCCGATGTCTGCTCAATCTCTTCAATGGTGGCAATGGTTTCGTTCAGAGTCTGCTTGGCGCGCTGGCTTTCGGTTTCCGCCTGCTGTGTGGACTCGGTCACCTTGACCAGTTCTTGGGTGTTTTCGCGTTGCATCTGGCTCATATTCTGCATCGAAGCATTGACCTGCTCTAAAGTCGCTGCCGCCTGCTGCGTACGCACCGAAAGATCTTGCGAAGCATTAACCGATTCCTGCGCAGCCAAATTAACCTGTTCACCAGCGTGTTTGATATACAAGATAATCGAACTCAAATTATCCAAAGAGACATTGGTGGCAACCTTCATCGCAGCCAATGAACCCTGCAAATTTTTATCGACTCGACCACGGATATCCCCCACGGCTAACTGCGTCATGACAAAGACCATATTCTCAATGATCATATTCAACTCAGCTAGTAGCGAATTGATATTGTTGGAGGTATCCAGATAAAAGCCCGATAATCCCTGGGTATCGATACTTAAATCGGTATGGCCGCTTGAAGCCATTTCCAAGGTTAATTTTAAGTTACGTTCAATACTACGCTGCTGGGTCAAATCCGACCACTCGATCACCGAACCGATAGCTTCACCATCAACCCCGATAACCGGAATCACATTCAAACTTAACTTCAGCCCTGAAACATTCAATTCACTTTGTTTGCTTTGCGATAAATCGGCAAAAAATTCATCCTCACAAATTTTGCCAACAGATTGTCCCACCATGTTATTCACATCACCGCTAAAAGCAGAACTCTTCTGTTGAAAAACCGACTTTTTATCCTTAAAGAAACGCTGCATATTATCATTTAAATAAAGGATATTCCGGTAACGGTCAACCAGCATGATATTAGTGGAAGCGCTATCCAAAGCGGACTTCAATCGCATAGAACTATTGAGTTTCTGTTGCGAGTCATCATAGATCGCCCCCAATTGCACCTGCATCATCTTCACCGCGGAAACCAGCTTGCTCAAGGAGTGATTGCCATAAAAATTGACCTGCCCGCTAAAGTCGCCTTCACGCATCTTATCGATCAGCAACTTGGCTTTACCCAGTCGGTTGAAAACATACCTTTTTCCCGCCATCGCATAAAACAGAAAACCTACCGATATCAATGCCACCGACCATACCGGCAAGCTGATCAAACCGGCTTGTATAGCCGTTGCCAAAGTGCCAATAAAAGCAATCATTAGCAACATAAGGTTAATCGGGTGATAGCGGTTAAACAAACAAAGCTTATCCAATACACCGACTGTATAACCACTTTTGAGGGACTTGCTATTTTGCTTCAATTCACTATAAAGCCGTTCGGCCGATTCAATCTGCTCAGGTTGCAATGCGCTGCGCACCGATAGATAACCGATGACCTTGGAAGATTCAATCAGCGGGGTCATATTGTCCTGCACCCAATAAAAACTACCGTCCTGACAACGGTATTTGATCGGTTGCACCCAGGGACGGCCGCTTTTTAATGTTGACCACATGTCATCAATCACCATGGGTGGCACATCCTCATGCAGCAGCTCATGATGTTCACGTCCCAGCAATTGTGATTTTTGATAACCGCTCGCTAAACAAAAAGCCTCGTTTAGCTCAAAAATCTTTCCGTCCAAGTCGGTCTTGGAAACCATAGCGCCTAAATGACCGACATTTTTACCCAACTTCTCGTTTTGCATAGCATTCCTTTACACATGCACTGCCGTGAATTCACGAATTAGATTATTGACAAACACAAATGGCGAGCCCTGCTCGCCATTTGGTCCCTCTTCGGTTCAAAAACCGTTGTAAGCGCAAAGCTTTTCTTAATGCTCCACCTTGCGTTGCTTTTCATACAAGAAACGTAGCACTTCAGAGCGATAATGGTTGTAGGTAGGGTCATCGGCCAAGGCCAAACGATCACGCGGGTGAGGTAAATCAACCTTTAGAATCTCACCGATTGTCGCCGCCGGACCATTCGTCATCATCACAATTCGATCGGACAGCAACACCGCTTCGTCAACATCGTGGGTAATCATAATGACGGTGTTATTCAAATCCTTTTGAATCTCCATCAATGAATCCTGCAAATGCGCTCGGGTTAAGGCATCCAGAGCACCAAACGGCTCGTCCATCAGCATGATTTTTGGCTGCATCGACAAGGCGCGGGCAATCCCGACTCGCTGCTTCATTCCGCCGGAGATTTCATCCGGGCGCTTGTGCATGGCATGATCCATATGCACCAACTTCAAATTATGTTCGATCCAATCCTTTTTCTCGGCCGGGCTTTTCGTGTTTTTAAACACCTGATCCACCGCCAGCTCGACATTTTCATAAGCCGAAAGCCAAGGTAAAAGTGAATGGTTCTGGAAAACCACCGCTCTTTCCGGTCCCGGTGAATTCACTTCACGACCATCCAGCAAAACCCCGCCTTCGGAGGCCTCATAAAGACCGGCAACAATATTCAGTACCGTTGACTTACCGCAACCTGAATGACCGATCAGCGAGATGAACTCACCTTGTTCAATCTTTAAATTGATATCTCTAAGCGCTCTAAAAGGCCCTTTCGGTGTTGGAAACTCAATCCCAACATCCGTTAACTCTAAATGTACTTCTGACATGTCTAATTCTCCTCAATCTTGCTTTAGCGGATATCCGCCGACTTATCCCATGAAACCGCTTTTTGAAGCACTAACATGCCGCGATCTAAGAAGAACCCCACAATACCGATAACAATTACGGCCGCCATAATGCGTCCCAGAGAATCCGAACTGCCATTTTGGAACTCATCCCACACAAACTTACCTAAACCAGGATTCTGAGCCAACATTTCCGCGGCGATCAATACCATCCAGGCAATACCCAAAGAGATACGCAGACCAGTGAACATCATCGGAATCGAGCATGGCAAAACAATCTTGCGAACATGTGTCCACCAGCTTAGGCTCAATACCTGACTGACGTTTTTCAAGTCTTGGGTAACGGTCGCGACACCGGCAGCCGTGTTAATAATGGTTGGCCACAAACAGCACAGCAACACGGTAAACATTGAGTTCAAGAACGCCTTATCAAACATCGGATCGTCGGTGACATACATCGCAGAAACCACCATGGTTACCAAAGGCAGCCATGCCAAAGGTGAGACCGGTTTAAATACCTGAATCAAAGGGTTTACTGCGGCATAGGCGTTGCTGCTCAGGCCGATAACAATACCGATTGGAATCGCGATAATCGACGCTAGAATGAAACCACTCATGACCGTAATCAAACTGCGACCGATCTGGTCAAAAAATGTTGGCGGCCCAGTGTATTCACGTACACGTGGTTCATAATCCGGATCTTTAGCCACGCGTGCCGCATTTCGCTCTTCCTGACGCTGATAAAACTCTTGTTCTTTTAGAGCCTCGGCGTCTGCCTCTTCACTTAAGGCTTGGAACTGCTCATAAGTTTGAACCGGTCCAGGAAATTGCCCTAGAGAGGTCTGAATATTTGATGCGGCACCCTGCCACAACAATAAGAAAATTAGGATACCGGCCAAAGGCAGGCCGACCATTTTGACAATGGTATTGATCTGACCTTTACGGTCTTCACCAATGATCAATTTATAGAAGGGCTCAATAATTGCCCACTTTAAAGGGTTCATAAACTTCACCTTTAATCGTTACGAAGATTTGTTTAAAAGACCTGCCTCAGATAAGGCAGGCGTTGAGTCAAAATTAAAGCTTTGTTTCACCTTTTAAACCGATCTTCATGCTATCGATATACTCATTTGGTTTTGAGCCGTCATAAGGGATGCCATCCATAAAGTCATCCTGGACACCACGGTAACCATCGGTGTTATAAACTTCGGCAAAGTCTTCTTTCTTGAAAACACCGTCAGCAACCAACTCAGCCACGGCTTTTTTATAAATATCCGGACGGTATACTTTCGCTGCCATATCCTTATACCAAGCATCTGGTTTATGTTCTGAGATCTGCCCCCAACGACGCATCTGAGTCATATACCAAATGGCATCCGAGTAATATGGATAGGTTGCGTTATAACGGAAGAACACATTGAAATCAGGCTCAGAACGCTTGTCGCCTTTTTCATACTCAAAGGTACCGGTCATAGAGTTGGCGATAACCTTGTAGTCGGCCCCTACATAGTTAGGTTGCGACAAGATCTTTACCGCTTCCGGACGGTTTTTGTTGTTTTCAGCATCCAACCAATGCGCGGCACGGATCATCGCTTTAACAATGCGGATAGTGGTGTTTGGATACTTTTCATAGAAGTCTTCTCTTAGACCGAAGACTTTTTCCGGATTGTTTTTCTGGATGGAGTTATCAGAGATAACCGGTACACCGATACCTTTGAATACCGCTTGCTGGTTCCAAGGCTCACCAACACAATATCCTTCGATTGTGCCCGCTTCCATAGTTGCCGGCATCTGTGGCGGAGGCGTTACCGACAGCAGGACATCCGCATCCAAAGTACCGGAGCTATCACCTTTATGAGGCGCATAGTACCCCGGATTCAGACCACCAGCTGCCAACCAATAACGTAATTCATAGTTGTGGGTTGATACCGGGAAAACCATCCCCATTTTGAACGGCTTACCCGCATCTTTGTAAGACTCGACTACCGGCTTTAACGCCGCAGCGCTGATCGGATGTTTCGGTTTATCACCATCCATCTCAACATGAGATTTCATCGCTTCCCAAGTTTTATTGGAGACGGTAATGGCGTTACCGTTTAAATCCATTGAAATTGGTGTAATAACATCGGCCTTGGTACCGTAACCGATAGTTGCCGCGATTGGCTGTCCCGCCAACATATGCGCACCATCAAGCTGCCCATCGATAACTCGATCCAACAAAACCTTCCAGTTGGCCTGCGCTTCTAACTGAACATATAATCCTTCGTCTTCGAAATAACCTTTTTCATAGGCGACAGCCAAAGGTGCCATATCGGTCAGTTTGATAAAACCGAATTTCAAGTCTTCTTTTTCCGGATACCCCAGCTTATCGGCGGCATTTGCAAGGGGGGCATATTGTGCAATAGACAAAGATATCGCCGTGGCAACAGCCGCAGCCGTTTTCTTAAGAAATGATCTTCTCGCTATAGTGTTAGGCTTCATGGTATTTTCCTTTTACATAACTAATGGATTCTGGTTTGATTAGACGCCTTTGCCTATACACAACACTCTTTGTTGAGTTAATCGAGCCTATGGAGTTAAAAAATCAAAAAAAAACGCCCGCAGCACCCATGGTTTTGCAACCAAGGCACTACGAGCGTCCACACTCCAATAAAACTTTGCTATATACTAAGGATAAATCGTACCAATAACAATTATTACTTTTATTTCATAAAGTTAACACAATTAAAAAACTTTATTTAAACACCAACAAACCATAAAAATGCAAACAACGCCTATTTTTGCACCAAAATAAAACTATCTTCGCCCATTTCTATCTCATCAAGCATCCATGGTACGGCATGCACGCCCTCTTGCTTATAATTCACACTGGGCAATTTCACCCCGTGATTTTGCAAAACCTGGCGATAAAAATCCGTTAAATAAACAGACTCGGCCAACTGCTTAATATCCACCTCATCACCAATCTGTTTCCAGCGCTGCATTTGCGACAATATCCACTGTGCATGCGATTGCCACGGAAAGTTTGCCTGATACTTAAACGGCAAAGAGAAATTCGGAATCTTACGACAACTTGAACAGCTTGGATTGCACACCTCACCATTAATGGCATTATTAATCGATTCATGCGGCGCGCAGACATACTCCTCCGCAGCCAGATAATCACTTAATAACTGATGGTTTTCGCTTTTATCTATCCACTCACTGGCCCGATATAAAGCAACAATCATCTTTTCATGAATATCACTATGCGCATCCGCCCAATCCTTTCTGAGCGCCAACACCTTTTCCGGAGCATTGTTCCAAATCTCATAACCGGTAATCAAAGTTACCCCCACCTGCTCTTTTACGGCGTGAGTATTCCATGGTTCTCCGACACAATAGGCATCAATCAAATCTTCTTGCAATGCTTTCACCATACTCGGAGGCGGCACAACGGTAATATGCACATCTTTGTCCGGATCAATACCGGCTTCGGACAACCAATAACGCAACAGATAATTATGCATCGAAAAAGGAAACACCACCGCAAACCTTAAAGGCGGCTGACCATTCTGCTTACGTGACTCTATTACCTTTTTAAGCACTGCAGCACTTTTTTCCGGCTTTAACACCAATTGAGATTCATACTCGCTCATCTGTCCATAAAGCGCATTTGAAACACTGACCGCATTACCATTTAAACCGAATGAATAAGCGGTGACCAACGGTTTTTTAACCCCACCAATACCCAAGGTTGATGCCATCAACATCGGCGCCAACATATGCGCCGCATCGTATTGGCCAAACACCAACTTATCGCGGATATTCGACCAAGATACTTCACGGTGCAAAACCACATCCAAACCTTGCTCGGCAAAAAAACCCTGCTCCTTGGCAACAATCAAAGGCGCGCAATCGTTTAATGGTATAAAACCAATATTTATTTTCTGCATCTCTTTCTACTCCAGCACGCTGATAATTGTTTCGGCCACTTCATATAGCTTCTGATTACTGTCCATTGACCTTTTACGGATCGCTTCAAACGCCTCTTGCTCGCTAACACCTTTTTGCTGCATCAATAAACGCTTGGCCTTATCTATCAACTTGTTCTGCTCCAATTCGGACTTGGTTTTGATCAACTCGGTCTTTAATGCCTGATACTCTCGAAATCGAGCAATGGCGACATTCATAATGGATTTGACGCGCTTCATATCAACGCCCTTCACCACATAACCACTGACTCCTGAACGGATCGCCTCATTGATCACATTCTCATCATCGGCATCGGCAAACATCACAACAGGCATCGGGTTATGCTCACTTAACAGATACATGCTTTCCAAAATATCTCGATCCGGCGACTCGGTATCGACAACAATCATATCCGGCATACAAGCAGCCACCCGAGCTAATAACCCTGGACCTGGTTCAACGCGATCAATCACCTCATAACCATGATCAAGCAACGCCTGAGATAGAATAGCGGCACGCCCGGCATCCTTATCCACCAGCATCACCTTAATCATTTCATGCTTTAATTTACTCATTAGCGCCAAACACCACAGAACAAAAACAATTCATAGACAACCTATTTTAAACAACGATATTGAGCGTAAATTAACCACTACAACCAGCCATTAATTAAGCTTAATTTAATTTACAAAAGAAAGAAACGCACCAAGTTATCAATTGCGCAAACAAAACAAGACATTATTCATAAAGGTGCCTGGCAGCGCCTTTAAAAGCAAATAAAACCGACAGGCATTTGCCGCAAAAAGAGACATTAAACGCGCAAAACAGGAGCAATCAGAAAAGAGAATCGAATAGCTATAAATAGAGGTAACATACTGAAAAGCAAGTTTTTTCAGATAAAAGAGATATTCAAAAAGAATGGTGCCCAGGGCCTGAAATCGAAACGCCCAATCCACGGTAGTTTCAGCGCTTTTGAAGCCTTCTAGGTACACTTTGTGTACACTAAAAACCTACTTTTTTCGCTGCTCTTTTAAGAACTCTCTTATCAATTATATACAGAATTCCATTCCTGAAAATTACATCTTCGACTGTCTAGTTAATTAGTGGCGATTTGGCAATAAAATAATTAAGTAACTAAACCTTAATTGTTTTAACTCTAATATTTGAACTCAACTGCTTGATTCAAAGAAAAAAGACACGGTTATTATAATTATTGCACCTCTTGTGCTTGCCACTCAGGATAACCTTCATTCAAACGTTTCGCTTCATACCCTTTTGCTCGAAGAGCTTCAACAGCCTCATGAGACCACATACAATAAGGTCCACGACAGTAAATGATTACTGGTTTCTGGTTATTAAGTTTTCCAAGGCTTTTTGGCAATTCATCAATAGGTATATTAATGGCGCTGGGAAGATGACCTGCTGAAAACTCATCTTGTGGACGCACATCAAGCAATGTGAAAGACTCATCATTGAGTTGCATTTTCTTTAAAGCTTGTAACGAAATCGGCTCTAGTGGCGTATTTGGCTTGATGTGTTCGGCTAACAATGATTGCATTTCTTCAAGCTGGGTTTCAGCAACTTCTCGAAGACTTACAATTAAGCGAAACACAGAGTCGTCACTTAAGGCGTAAATGATGCGTAGACCTTCACGACGGTTTTTTACCAAACCAGCCTGCTTGAGATTCTGTAAATGCTTTGAAACATTGGCGACACTCAGCCCCAGTTTTTGATGGAGAGTATCTACATCGCACTCTCCCTGTGTAAGAATATCCAGAATCATCAGACGATTAGCTTGACCCAAGGATTTACTCACCTGTGCAAGTTGCTCAAATAAATTGCGTTTAAGTGGTTGAGATGACATTGTTCAAAATTCTTCTATAAATAGAAAATTCATTCTATATGAAAAAAAGACAGTTACATCATCTAAATGATGATGTGTAATGCCTGATTGCTGTGAGTCGAATCTATTTAGTTGCAATGACCGCAAAGTGCCACGGACAGCTATCACTAATGTCTGGGTTTCGAACCAGATTGAATCCAGCTTTCTGACACCACTGATTCACAGTTTCAGGAGTTGGTCGTAACGCTAAATCCGGTCCACGGGGCGTTTCAATATCGCTACGCCAATGAATAATCAGAAGATGTCCTCCTGACTCTAAGATGTCATAAACATGGCTTAATAAACGCTGAGGATCGCCAAAGTGTAACAAGTTAAATGCCGTTACCAAACTAAGCGAACCAGAATCCATTCCAGCCCCCTCAGATAACACATCCTTACAATGAATCTGCAATCTATCTGGAATGAAATCATTAAACCGCGCTTTCAAATCTGAACATGCTTTAGGCTCAATATCATAGGCATGGATTTTTCCTTTAACCGATGACATTAAGGCCTTGGTGAAAGTTCCATAACCCACACCGAATTCAGCCGCATCCCCAGCCAGAGGTGCATCTGGCAGAAATGTTTGCATCAGTCCGGTAGGGTCAAAAAAGCTTTCCCATACCTCTTGTTCTGGCATGTCGCTTTGTGGAACTTTCATTTACTAGCAACCCATTGAGTTAAATTGCGGCAATTAACGTTATTGCCAACGTGACTCTAAACGAATACCTGTATAAGCGCCAGCGAGGATTGATACTAAGGCGACAAATGACCCTAAAGCAAGCGTCGCAGCGCCGGAAAGACCATGACCGATTGAGCACCCCATTGCCAATACGGCGCCAAATCCAACTAATAAAGCACCAAGACTTGAGATGATGAAATCTTTGCCGGATGAAAACCCTTCCAATTTAAAACTTCCTTGAAGTACTGAGCTGATAGCCGAGCCAATGACCATGCCTAATACAGCCAGTACGCCAAAACTTACCAACGCCCAATGAGGTTCAGATAGCCAGTAAACCACATCGCCCATCGGAGCGGCAAACGTAAATGATTGAGTGCCTAGTCCAGCTGGAGGAATATCCATAAAAGATGCCTCACCTTGAACATATTCAGCATAAGAACCACCTGTAAGACTGTATCCGGCAGTAATGACTCCACCAATAATCAAAGCCGTTGCGATTGGCTTAACCTGTTTAAATGTAGAGGATTTCAGCAACCAGAAGAACACGCCAAGGCCGATTACTACGCCCAGAATCCAACGCAATGTAGCTGAGTACTCACTTTTACCGCTGATGATGCTGGCAAGATCTTGTGCACCGCTTTGTTCAAAAGTTACGCTCAACGGAGATACGATTGGCAAAATCCAATTTGCATAAAAGTCCGTGCGTGTCATCAAGTAGGCCATCAGAGACATCAATGCGACCAGCCATACGGCTTTAAAGCTCCCTTGTCCAACGCGTACAAGGTTACGCATCCCGCATCCAGCCGCTAAAACCATCCCGAAGCCGAAAATGAACCCGCCAATGATATAGCGTCCCCAACTAAATTCAGCGCTACGATACGGAGGCATCGTCTGTGAAAGATCTACCCAGCCGGCGCCCTCAACAATCGATGTGAAAATCATGGCCGCTGCTATTGCGCCGAAATAAGTTCCTAAACGGGCAAATTGTTTTTGACTCATCCAATCACGCATACCACCGACAGGACAAAACGCACTGCGTTGAGCGGTAAACCCGAAGATTACTGCTAATGCCAATATACCAATGTAATAAGGCCAGAATGCCGTTAATAATTCCATATTTGTTTTCCTCGGTGCATCCAATAAATCTCGCTTATGAGACTCAAGGATGTCTATTACTTTTTATTTCTTATTAAAGGTTATGATTTTTGGCTAGGGTTAAGATTGAAGGCCACAATGCCTTTCATCGCGTCCGGCTCTGGTAGAACTGTTCCCGCGACCTGTTTTACAAACGCTTCACGGTCCAGCTTTAGCGTAGCGTTGTAACGTTTTTCAAAACCAAGGGTAGACATAGGTTTCCCGCTGATGCCTGCACCGCATACACTGCCTGCTTGAGCCCCTGGCAGAATTTCCATGGTGTCCGACAGAGGCAGGATACGTCCGTGAATAGAGTCGTATAGCTTATTGGCCATTTCCTCTTCTCTTCCGTGAAGATCCGGACGCCCGACACTGCCTACAAACAATGTGTGGCCCGTTACCAGAAACCAAGGCTCGTCTGCTCGGGAACGGTCTGTCACCATTAATATAATGCTGTCATCCGTATGTCCCGGTGTATACATGACTTCTACTTCTACATTTCCAGCTTTCACGATTTGACGGTCATCCAGTGGCATAAAATCGCACTGTGCAGGAGAATCTTTGTGCAAGGCGTATTGCCCACCACTTCTTTGTGCTAACTCATAGCCTCCAGAATAGTGATCTGCATGAACATGTGTATCGATAACGTAGGCTATTTTGATGCCCTTTTTCTCCGCCACATCCAAATACAAATCAATTTCATCTTGATGAACATCTACAGCAATGCCTAAACCTTGGCCAACACAACCTAACAGATAAGACAAAGAACCCGGTTCTGATGCCGGCGTATGCTGAAATAAAAACATGAGTATATTCCTCTATGACTTCCAAAAGTTCTAAATGCATGTTGAATGCACACTGCTTAGTTAAGCACCAATATTCAACCATTTAGTTGAATATAAGCCACTATACCCACCTTCAATTCTTTATTCAACCAAATGGTTGAATAAAGTTTTTTATGCTTCATCAATTCTTTTAGGGGAAAAAAGATCCACCTGGTTTGCTTTATTTAGCCAGAGCCCGTACCATTCAACCAATCAGTTGAATTATATTTTTCTCAGGAGCAACACATGTCTCTCACTTCAAACATCGAACACGGCATCCATGTCAACCTACAGCAAATCATTCAGCAGTTGATACAAGTGTTCCTAGTTGGCCTAACCATTGGAATGACCCGTACCGTTTTGCCGGGATTGGCAGAAAGTGAGTTTGGACTCGCAGCACAAGCTTTTATGAGTTTGGCTTTATTTGTCTTGATCTTTGGACTTGTTAAAGCCATTATGAATTTACTGGCCGGTCATCTTAGTGACCGTTTTGGTCGTCGCCGTTTATTGATTGCAGGTTGGCTTCTAGCTATACCGGTCCCACTTCTAATCTTCTACGCTCAATCGTGGGCATGGATATTGTGGGCTATGGTTTTTCTGGGCCTTAACCAAGGTTTGTGTTGGTCAATGTCTCTTAACAGCAAACTGGATTTGGCAAAAGCAAGCCAGAAAGGTTTGATCAACGGATTTAACGAATTCTCAGGTTACGCAGCAGTAGGTATTGCTGGCTGGATTACTGCCTATTTGGCGGAACAGTATGGTGCTCGCGAGGCGTTACTCGGATTTGGGTTAGTTGTCATCGGTCTTGGGTTATTTCTAGCATTATGGAAAGTAATCGATACCCACCCATGGTCAAAATTGCATCAAGAAGTTCACCGAGAGGCATTGGCAGCTAAAGGCGAAACCGTCAGTAATGAGCCGGTTTCACTGAAAAGTATGATGATTTATGCCACATTCAAGCAAAAAGAGCTGATGGCCCTCAATCAGGCAGGGCTTGTAGAGAAATTCATTGATGCACTGGTATGGGTTTTTATGCCGGTATTCTTAATGAGTCAAGCTCAAACTCTAATTCAAGCCAGCGCAATTATCGCTATTTATGGTGTGGTATGGGGTGCATCACAGTTGATTACCGGACCTCTATCCGATAAATGGGGGCGCCGTGGATTAATCGTAGGAGGCTTTTGGCTTTGCGGAATCAGTAGCCTCTTATTTGTCTGGGTTGAAAGCGTTTGGGCATGGTCATTATTGGCGGCTGTAATGGGCTTTGGAATGGCTATGCTCTACCCAACACTGGGAGCAGCTGTTGCAGATGTTAGCGAACCTAAATGGCGAGCCAGTATTTTGGGAATTTATCGTTTTTGGCGTGATTTTGGTTACGCAGCAGGAGCTTTACTAATGGGAGTATTGGCGTTCTATACTGAATCGGTTGTTTGGCCTTTCTATTTCGTAGGTGTGATGATGTTGTTATCAGGCCTATGGGTCCAATTGGCTTTAAAACCTTATAAAGCATAACAGTTCGCCGTTTAAGGTCGATAGAGCTTTTCATAAAATAATTTTAATCCCGCCAAAAAAGCCTTGTTTATTTTAGATAAGGCTTTTTTTCTTTCGTAAAATTTAAAAGTCATTCAAATTTAATAACGCAGGGAAAATGATTGGGGTTCCGGAATAAGGAACCAGAAAATTCTAAAAGGGAGATATAAACAATCAGAAAAGGGATGTATACAGAGTTGATTCAACACTTTATAAGAAAAATAAAGGTCAATAAAAACAATAACTTACACAACAAGAAAAACTAGGAATGGTGCCCAGGGCCGGAGTCGAACCGGCACAGTGTTTCCACCGGGGGATTTTAAGTTATGCGTAAACAGAGGTTGAAGTAACTTCTAGAATCTGCATTTTATCTCTGTGTATCTTGTAATACAAGGATTACCAAGGGATTTAGACTCTAAAAAAATGCATTCCAGGTGCATGTTGTATAATCGATAAATGCATTCCTGCCAACAAAAAATCAATAACTTAGATAGTTAAATGCATTCAAAGTGCATTTCTTTTTGAAGAATCGCCGAGCAAATAAGACCGAATCCATCTCCATCAAAGCCGCTCAAATACATTGAGAAAATATAATGAACACAGCTATTGCCAATCATCTTATGGAATAGAAGGTATTTTTGCCTTTAGCAGTCTCGATTTAGGAGTTAATTAATCAGTCTTATTCATAAATCATCGAATCGGTTTTAGAGCTTGTTTAAGTAAACCTTAATAATTTCGTCTAATCGTTCAAGATCTTCTTGGGAAATATATTGTATCGGAAAACTATATTGCTCAATCTGAGTGACTAGTTGATTTCGTTCGGACAAGCTAGCGTCAATAAGCACCAAGGCTGGATTGAACTTGTGCATTTGATCTAAGCCATTTTGCGCAGTTGGTGCAATTTTAAGCTCGACAGACTCCAATTCAGCACTAGCTCGCACTAATGCATTCATAACAGTCAAGTCATGACCGATATAAAGAATTTTAAAACTAGCTGATGCTGAAGTGGTTTCTTTTAAGGCTGGAGCAACCGCAACCTTTGAAATCGGAAAATACAAACTAAAAGTTGAACCTTGACCATAGGTGCTTTCAACCTCAATGATGCCTTTCATCTTTTCGACTAATTCTTTAGTAATACTTAGGCCAATCCCGGTACCTTGTATGTTCGAACTTTCATATCCAAGACGATTAAAGGGTTCAAAAAGCTTATCAATATCTTCCTTTCTAATGCCAACACCTGTATCAGTGATTATCATCTTCCAATAAGGCACCCCGGATACCTCAACCTTCTCACAAGATAGTATTACCTCGCCATTATCACGATTGTATTTAACCGCATTAGACAGAATGTTGAGCAACACCTGTTTGCACTTCAATCGGTCTGTTTCAATCAGGACGTCTTGCGCCATAGGCTTAACGATTATTTGAATTCCCTTTTGCTTTGCTTGGGTTTCTGTAAGCTTAACCACCTCTGAAACTAAATCTTTAACACCCAATAACTCAAAATTAAACTCAACCCGCCCGCTTTCAATCTTAGCAAAATCCAAAATATCATTAATCAATGCAAGCAAGTGCTTACCGCTTTTTAAGATAGTTTGAACCTCATCAAGCGGTTCGTCCTCTAACGGCTCTAGCTCCAGTAGCTGCGCATAGCCAATGATAGCGTTCAGAGGTGTACGCAACTCATGACTCATTGAGGCCAAAAATTCTGACTTAGCCTGGTTCGCTTGTTTTGCTACTTGCGCCTCTTTTTCAGCCTGTAAGAGAGCTCGTTCAAGCCCTTCTCTTAATTCAACAATCAGAGTAATGTCTTCTCGAATGGACATGTACTCTTGAATCTCATTTTTGCAATCCAGCATTGGGATAATGTGGGACATAACATAGTATGACGATCCATCTTTTCGTCGATTTCGGATTTCTCCCTGCCAGATTTTTTTAGACTGAATCGTCGCCCACATTTCCTTGAAAACCGCTCTATCCATTTCAGGGTGGCGTACAATGCTGTGAGGCTGGCCAATTAGTTCTTGCCTTGAATACCCACTAATTGTGCAAAAATTATCATTAACATCCGTAATCGTGCCATACCTATCGGCACGCGAAATAATCAGCGTTTTATCAATCGCTATCTTTTGGTACTTCAAATCAAAAATGAGTTGATCCGTTTTCAAAAGCATCTGATTAAACAAATCAGTTACAACCCCGATTTCATCATCTCGTCTAACCTGAACTTGCTTATCATAACGCTCGGTATTAATAATATCTTTTAGTGCCTGCGTGAGATGGCGCATCGGTTTCAGCACCGACTCTCTTAGCAAACCTAGCTGCAATAATCCGCCTGCAATCACGATGAGAATTGCCAATAAAAGAACAACTCCTACCTGCAAAGTTTGAATCCATGCCTGATTTGAAATCTGGTCTTGAGGAACCATGATTAGATGAAATGCCGCAATATTGTCTTCAGCGTCAAATATTGGGTGAGCCTGATAATACCAACCATCACGTAGCTTCAAACTACCTGAACTTAAGTCTTTAGAATTGAATGTCCAGTCACTAAATTGTCTGTCCTTTGAAAAATATGGCGCTCGATCCACAACAAATCTTGAGGTTAAATATCCATCACTGTCTCGCAATCTTTCAAAGACATAATATTCCAGCCCATCATTTTTAAATTCTTCAACAATTTGCTTGAGTCCTTGTGAAACCGTCATGAAACCCACTAGCTCTTCAGAATTATCTATAGCAAAAACTGGTTGGCTATTAATGATTCGATAAACATTTGCAAATCCACCTTGTCCAATCTGTGTGAAAGTGCGCGATGTATCAGCCATCGATTTTCGGATTAACGGATGTTTACTTACGTCTTGCCCGTAACTTTCTGGGTCATAGTCTTTATAAAGAGAACGTCCATCGAAGGTGATTGCATGAAAAGCATAATTAATAAAACCAGTCCAGTAAGCAAACTGCTCACGAAGCCGACCCATTTCATTAATTAATGATTGTCTATCTTCATAAATTAAGGCCTGGCGAACAATTGAGTTATTGGCTAATACCAACGTAGCCGCATGAAGAATTTTGGCTTTTTTATCAACACGCTCTTCGAGAAGTAATGCTTGTTTAGTAAAGTGTTGTTTCTTGACTTTTTCTAGATTGTAGTTATGAATGAAAAGCAGTGAAACCAGACTCAAAAGAATCAAAAGACCAATGCTGACTATAAACAACTTAACATTGAGTTTTAGCAGGCTTGATGATGTATCTAGATTACGCATCTTCTAAATACCAATCTAATCGACAAACTGTGTAGCAATCGCTTCAACTTTTGGAAAGACTTTAAGAAAAGCCTCAACGACATCTGGATCAAAATGCTCTCCCTTCTGTTGAAGAATTAATTCTAATGCCGATTTAGTCGACCAGGCCTTTTTGTATGGTCTTTCCGAAGTCAGAGCATCAAACACATCTGCCAGCCCTACAATACGACCACACAATGGAATTTCTTGACCTTTCAACCCATGTGGATAACCTGTTCCGTTGAATTTCTCATGATGCGTCAAAGCAATCTGATAAGCCATTTTTAGCATAGGTGAATCACTTTCTGAAAGAATTTCAGCACCAATTTTGACGTGGCCTTTCATCAGGATGAACTCCTCATCCGTGAGTTTTCCTGGTTTAAGCAAAATAGTATCGGATACGCCAATTTTTCCAACGTCATGCATAGGTGAAGCGACTTTTATCAATTGACAGTACTCTCGATCCTGGCCGAGTTCTTCTGCAATTGCCTCAGCTATTAAACTGACTCGCTTTACATGATTTCCTGTTTCATTATCTCGATACTCAGCGGCCCGTCCTAAACGGTAGATTATTTCAAGTTTTGCTTTTTCAAGCATTGCAGTCCGTTCTCGAACCTTCTGATCTAAAATATCGTTTTCAGATTTCAACAAGCGTTTGGCATGATGATTTTCAAGGTGAATTGAAACTCGTTTAAGCAGTTCAATTCTATTGAAGGGCTTAGTAATATAATCGCTAGCTCCGCCTTCCAGAGCTTTAACTCTACTTTCCTCGTCGACTTGAGCAGTAAGCATAATCACCGGTGGCAGAGTATCTGAATCGAGCATTTGTTGCATCAAAGCTAGTACGGCAAAACCATCCATTAATGGCATATTGATATCAAGCAACACTAAATCGAACGATTGTTCTTCGAAGAGCTTTATCAAATCTAATGGTTGCTTAATGCACGTAATATTATGGTAATCAAGACTATGTAAAGTTGCCTCTATTACATTAAGGTTTACCTGATTATCATCTACAACTAAAATTTTGGATGACTTCAAATCGGATACCTTTACTTCCATTCACCTCTCCATGTAACCTAAATACACAATAAAAGCCATGCTTTACAAATGTCAAATAATATCTACAAAATTTACATGGTTCAAATTCCAATAAAAACAATTCTTAAAGACATCTAGCAGATTTAATGCTGATTAGATTAAAAATCTTTTTTAATGATAATTTCAACTCTCCTGTTGATCTGTTGATTCAATTCGATTGGTAGGCCTTTTGAGTCTCTATTAGGACGTTTAGGTTTGGTATCAGCGTAACCTACCGCTTTGAGTTTTGATGAATCAACGCCTCTGTCGATAAAGACTTTTAAAACTGAAATTGCACGGCTAGCAGAAAGCTCCCAATTCGATGGGAATTGTTGGGTATGGATAGGAATATCGTCCGAATGCCCTTCTATTTCAACTTTAAAGTTATCTAAAGGAAATGTTTTGACTTGATCAGCAATGTCAGAAATCATATCCAATGAAGACTTACCTAAGTTACTTGAACCGCTAGGAAAAAGCAGCTCACTTGGCAAATCAATTTTAAGAGAATTTTCTTCTTTTCTTAGCGAGCCAATAACATTAATATCATTTTTTTCAAAAACGATTTTTAATTTTGAATATAAGTCTTGTAAAGGAGATTTGTAATCGTCCTTTTCCAGCAATTGTTCATTAATTGCTTGACTAATATTCTCAAACTTCTCTTGGCTTACATTCGATACTGACAAAATCAAAACAAAAAAAGCCAGTAATAAAGTGACTGCATCTGCATAAGTAATCAACCAATCATCACTCTCTTCGACAAGTTTCTTTTTCTCAAAACTCGACAACGTAATGAACTTTTCTTCTGGATCAATCTTATTTGCCTGTTTATTTTGAAAAGCGACTGTGGATTTATCTGTCATCGTTTTGTTCTACTGAATTGATACTTGGGTTCGATGTAGGCATTCATAGCATCCTCAATAACAAAAGGAGATGCTCCCTCAGATAACAAAGTTAAGCCTTCAATTAAAATTTGGTTTCTGTAAAATTCGAGATCCTGTTTTTGTTCAACTTTTCTTGCTGCTGGTTTAAGAACAATTTGTGCCAATAAAACACCATATAAAGTTGTTAGCAACGCAATAGCTAAACCAGACCCCATCTGCGAGTAATCGCCTTCCATGTGGTTTAACATTATTATTAGACCAACAAGCGTTCCAACCATGCCAAAAGCTGGTGCCGCCGAGGCCATTGTAAGTAAAACTTTTGCTTGAACCATATTGCGTTCATATATGTATTGTTGTTGGTGAAGCATCAAACTTTTCAGTTTATTTCCACTATATCCGTTCACTAAATAAGTATAGGACTGCTTTAAAAAGTTAAGTTCCCCACTGGGAATAGAAATTGCCTGTTCCAACTTAATTACGCCTTCCTGCCTAGCAATTTGCGACCAGTCTATTAAAGTACCAACATCTTTGTAAAAAGTAACAGGGTTTACTTTAGAAGCAACCAAGGCATAACCAATTTCTTTTATTGCTAATAAAACATTTCTTCCTTCGTAAGAGATCATTGCCGAAGCCAATGTCCCCCCAACAACCATCAAAAAACTCGATAGACTGAAAAACATTAATAAATTGTTAGTGTTAAGAATGATGGCCGAGATGAAAAGGAATACACCTAATAAAAAGCCAAGAAGCGCTGATACGGATATATGCATCACAAAATCTCTTAATTTACATTTTACAGATATTTAACCTCATCAATTAAAGGCTAAACATATATTAACAGGCTATCAGTGTTTTACTTATTGTGAAATTTATTGTGATACTTAATTTTTGTTTTTTTAAAAAAATCTAATTGATTTTAATAATGTCATAAAACTGTAACCTTGCAGTTATTACACTTCATCCTGTACAACCATTAACCACATTTGTATAATTATATCGTTTATATTGTACAACTTTGAATAAACATTCAGTTATGTAACATTGAAATTGTTATCTGGCCTAAAAGCTATATACTTAGTGAAATAAACAAGAAATCTAATAAATCGCGCAAAGCTTTTATGTCAAATTTCAATTTTGAATATTGTTAAACTTTGATGTGATTTAGTTCCTTTAACGAAAGGACATATAAATATGCTAAAAGAATGTGGTCACTTTTTATCTATCTCCCTTAGACAAGTACTTTATGTAACATCTTTCAATAATCGAAATTCGTTATTATCAATTTTCTTAATCATTGGTTTTGCATTTCCCGCGCATGCAACCGTACCTTCAACACCAGTTACAGAGGTTAAAATAGGCATCCTGTCATACAAAGATAAAAACGTTGATGAAAAGCGTTGGCAGCCATTAATTACTTATTTGAATAACAGAATTCCCGACCATCATTTCGAAATGTATATAGGTAATTATGAAGAGTTAGAGAATCAAATTCGATTTGCTTCTGTTGATTTTGTGTTGACTCAGCCTGCTCACTTTGTTGAATTAGCGCATACTTATGATTTAACTACGCCTTTATTAACTCTTGCAAACAAGCAGGCAAATAAAAGTTATACACAGTTTGCAGGTGTTATTTTTACTTCTGCGGAAAGGCCAGACATCAATACATTAGAAGATATCCTTAATAAGCGAATTGCTACGTGGAGCTTAAAGTCTTTTGGTGGCTTTCAGATGCAGGCACAAGAACTTATTAAAAATGGACTTATAGATTCCACAGACAATTTAAAAATGATTGAAACCGGCGCGCCTCAAAAAAGTGTTGTGTTTCATGTTTTAGATAACAAGGTTGATGTTGGTTTTGTTCGCTCAGGAGTAATTGAGAACTTGATAAAACAAGGTCTTATCTCGAAAAATCAACTCAAAATCATCAACCAGAAAACAGATGATCACATGTCCTTAATTCATAGTACTGAACTGTATGCCGAATGGCCTCTTTTTGCGTTTTTATCAACCGATAAAAAACTAATCAAAAAAGTCATCTTGGAGCTCATGAAAATTACACCAGAAAGTGATGTGGCTAAAACTATTAATGCTTCGGGTTTTGAGGTCGCAGAAGACTATAACAATATTGAAGAAGTCATGAGATCTATGAGAGTAGGACCCTTTGAAACTTTAGATAATGTGACCGCTAAGGATATTTGGCAGCACTGGAAAGGCTATATCACTATTTTACTAGCATTTCTTTTATTATCTTTTGTGATGATTTCTCTTTATTTATTTCGTCAAAACCAAGTAATTCATTTAGGCAATCGACAATTAAAATCTAATAATTTGCAACTTAAAAAACTCAATCTTGCAATTGAACAAAGCCCCGTTCGAATCACCATCACAAACTTGGAGGGCCAAATTGAATATGTGAACAATGCGGTTCTAAAACAGTCGGGCTACACCTTAAACGAACTGTATATGAAAAACCCGAGAATGTTAGCTTATGGAGAAACGCCTGTTGAGGTCTATGAAAATCTCTGGAAAACTCTTCTGCAAGGAGAAATTTGGAATGGAGAGATTGTTAATGCTCATAAAAATGGTCAACGACAAGTTCTAGAAAGCACTATTGCTCCCATAGTTGAAAAGAATCAAACAATCGGCTTTTTAAGCATTCAACGAGATATTACCAAAGAGAAAGAGAGCCAGAAAAAAATCTATCACTTATCCAATTTCGATAATTTAACTGGGCTACCAAATGCCAACCAATTTGAACGCTATATAGCTGATGCAATCGCCGATAACCTGTCTTTGAACTCGATTCAGAAAAAAAATAACAATACTAGCTTTTTATTCCTTATTAACATCGACCGTTTCAAGGATATAAATGATGCAGTTGGAAAGCATCAAGGTGACCTATTTTTAAAGCAGTTTGCTCATATAATTCAAGATTCATTGCCAAAAGAGAGCATTCTCTCAAGGTTAAATGGGGATGAATTTGGCGTATTGCTTCCAATAGCAATATCACGAAACACCTATGAGCATGCCTATCAACAAGGGCAAGTTTTATTAGAGCATTTAAAAAAGCCAATTTCTTTTAATAAAAAAGAATTGATGGTAAATGTGAGTATAGGTATTGCTGATATTCTGGATGCCCATGTTGATGGCGTTGATGATGTATTGAAAAATGTAAATACCGCCTTACACTTCGCCAAAGCAAACGGTGGAAATCAAGTACAGATTTATGAGAAGTCTCTTCAAACAAAAGCCATCGAAACCTTTGAAATCGAGCAAGAATTGAAGAGCGCATTGAAACGCGAGCAATTCAAAGTCTATTATCAACCTCAAGTAGACCAGTCTGGCAAGGTTATGGGGGCTGAGGCGCTGTTGAGATGGTTTCACCCAGAAAAAGGATACATTCCTCCAGACGTATTTATTCCGATGGCTGAGCAAAACGATTTAATCATTGAAATAGGATCCTGGCTTTTAGACACGACAATTAAAGAGATGGCATTAGCCATCCAAGAAGGTAACAGCTATGAGTTATCAGTTAACATAAGCCCTCGCCAGATTGTACAAAAGGACTTTGTTGAAAAAGTTCTTTCTATACTGAAAAAATATAATGTCCCTGCAAATAAACTTACCTTAGAAATTACTGAGGGTATCTTTTTAAAGAACATTCATGATATTAGAAATGTAATGCATCAATTATCAGAAAAAGGTTTAAAGTTCTCTATTGATGATTTTGGAACTGGATATTCCTCTCTTTCTTACATTAAATCATTGTCTATTCATGAGTTAAAAGTTGATCGAGTTTTTGTACAAAATATCACAACAGATCCTGACGACGTTATGCTAGTAGAAACGATGCTTGCGATTGCAAATCATATGCATTACAAGGTGGTAATTGAAGGAATTGAAACTGAAGATCAAGTTAACTTCTTTAATAAATATGAAGGACTCATATTTCAGGGCTACTTGTATTGTAAGCCATGCTGTTTCAATGATTTTATTGACTATCTTGGTAAACAAAAAAGAGACTAATATTTCCAATAAGGCTATGTATTAAACAAGAGCTAATTTCATCTTCATCAGTGGTGAAAATACATAAAGATTACAGGGAGGGGATGACATGGGAACCTTGGCCTTCAAGGGAGGGGGTGCGGATATAACCCCTTCCCTTTTCACAAACGCTATTTTCTCAAAAGTTTGTTGACATAACTGTGTCAACATAGTGTCATGAAGTTTTCACTAATGTTTTAATCAGCATGAAATAACTAGTCAGCACTTAGTCATAAAAAGAAAACTTTAAAACACTAAATACGGGTTAATTGGTAAGGCCTGAATTTTTTAGCCACTCTTGGTCTTAAAAGCCTCTAGGTGCTGCATTAGATGGTAGAGAAGAATATGAAATAGTTTCTTATTTTATAGGGTTCAAGTAATAAACATTCGAAACATATAAGCTTTTACTCAGTTGGAGGTTTGATTTTTTGTGATTGAACTCTGATAGAAAAAGAGTGACTCACAAAAACAGTTTTTTTTGCTGTTTCTAAGCAATAATTTCTCTGCATAGTGCTTAATACCATAGGGTTGAGTATATTCAATTAAGAGGGCCAATTTTGTTCTCAATTAATTGGTCGGGTACAGGGTACATCAGCCAGTTACTTATAGGCTTTTTGCACCATTGCATAGCGCTCACCACCGGTGGCTTTGGCAAATATTGAGCGCTGGTGAGCCCAAAAACTGGGGGTTTTTTGGGGTGATTTTCTGTCTTTTACACGCTTCTGACCACGCAGTTCACCTATGAAACCCGCTTTTTTTAATTCGTCTGTCATCAAGACATCACTGACTTCCGAGTGGCCTCGATTCTCCAAAGCGGATTTAACTTCCTCAAGACGGAAGAAGTCTTGGTTGAACGGGAAGTGACTATTTTGAATCATTTCACGCAGTGTTTGCCGGCACTCTGGTCTAGATTCACAACTAATCTCTGGTGCGGCCTTAGCTGCCTCTGCGCTCACTTTTTCTACGTAACCTTGAATGTATTCACGCATCACATCCCGCGTCGTATTATTTTCCATGGTTGTGCCTTTGGCTATTTAAACGCCTAATTTGTTGAAAACCTTAAGAGTTGCTATCTACAAAACCTACAGAACTATAAAATTGAAGTTTTGTAGGTTTTGTAGGGCGTTACTTGGTAAACATCTTAATTTTTTAGCGCCGTATTCCATTGGTAGATTTCGGATGGTCTACCGCCTGTCATGTGCGTTTTAATCTGCTCGATTAAATAACCATGCTCTACCAAAACAGACAGCGCTGCTTTCACTTCTGTGGTGGTTTTTAACCCTGCCCAGCCTTTCTGTGCAATTTCACGCGGTTTGAATGGATTACCTAACTTTTCACGATTTTCTAAAACTTTCTGAGCGGCTAGGATATCGTTATCGACTGCACCGGCATAGATACGATTCATGTGTGACTGAAGATATTCGCACCAACGCACGGCTTTATTAGTGGCCACAACTCCGACAGATTTAGCTTCTGGGTTGTCTGCCAACTCTAGAAGTAATGCAATACTGGGTAACAGGCTTCTGTATTTAGCTAGATGCGACTCGAGAGCCGGATGAATGTCCTTCACTCTAATGGTGAGTTCTAACTGTTCACGCCATGAATTGAAAACTTGTTGTGCTTGTTGGTCAAAACGTAAACCAATTACACTACCTTCTTCATCTCGTCGCTCTGGTAAAGTGACTAGCCGTTTAAACAGTTCAAATGCCTTTTCTTTGGCTACCTTATCTGGATAACGATCCACGTTTACCCACTCTTTGCAGTCATCCGGGTAGACGGCTAGTTGGAAGCGTTGAATGAATCCATCGTTGCCCGTGCCATTGTTGATTGATTGAGCTATGTGCGGAGCTAATACGCTGGGCTGAATGCCGCCAATAATGGATAAGGTGGTGCTTTCAATCTTAAGTGTGCCACGTCCTACGCGATCGTAAATATAGAACCCCGATCCATTGAAGCATTCCAAATAGAATGCACGATCATTTGCCTTATCTTCCCGATCTAATCCACGGATCCAACCAGCAAGTTCATCACGCAGTAGAATCACGCCATTAGGATTCTCATTTAGCTTGATACCCAAAGCTTCTACTGTTGCATCATTTACAATATAACGCTTCTCTGTTGGCGTGCTGTTACTCTCGGCTTCAAGAACCAGTCGGTAGTTGTTTTTGGCGACTTCCATCTTGAGCGGATCGGATGATTTAGCGGCTTTTTTAATTGCATCCTCAGCCACTTTCTTTTCGGCTTCCAGAGCAATATTATCCACTTCATGATCCACCAGAATTTGCTGGTATTCTTCTTCAGCCAACTTGGCTAATCTATGAATAGGCTTCATTACCTCACTCAGCGCGGGTGTCTTCATAATAGAAGGTCTACCGATCATCGCCCCCCAAAGGTTAGGAATTACGAGCCAATCATCGAATTGTTTTGGATAGATACCAACTTTACGGCCTATTAGCCCGGCTATTGCCACCATTGCTCCGACCGCTAAGAAGTCTGCTGGGCATTGCATTCGCGCTTGGATATCTTTTAACCAAGGCTCTAGGCTTGAAGGTAACAGATCAAATTCAAAAGGTCGCACATCCGGCAGATCCACTACCAACGGAATAATGACAGGCTCTTGCTCTAGTTCATTGCTGGAAATGCTAGACGCATTCAGAGTTTGAAACTTACTTTTAATCTCTTCAGCACTCAGTCCAACTTCAATATCCAACAAATAACGGTCATTCCAATCACTACCAATCTCATCTTCTGCAAATACGGGAATGACTAGCTCGCCAACAACTGCTTGTGCTGCTCGGGTTGCAGCTTTTACCCCGGGGTTCTCTGTTCTTGGATTTCCGTTCTCATCAATTCGGTCGTTATCGGCTGCAATGATTATGTTTAAGCTGGAATAGTTCTCTCGAAATGCTTTGGCTACATGAATAAGGTTTCCAGCATCAAACGCACAGATAACTGTGCAATTGTTGGCATAGTGCTCTGCAATGGTTGCCCCTGTAGCGAAACCCTCACAAATGATGATAGGCGCATCTTCTATTTGTTGAATAATGTAATAGCCACCCGACTTTTTACCGCCTTTAGTGAATCGTTTATCGCCATTGCGATAGATGAGTTGCAAGCTCTGAAATTTGCCGATAAACGGTGATTGTGTACCCGTTATGGGAATAATCAACGTACCGTTAGCATCAACCTTTACTCCATGAGGTTTTACCTGCTTATTCATCAGATAAGAATGGTTCTCTGGTGCTGGCTTTGCGCTTTCGAAAATACTCTGGGCTTCTTCACTAGCAATCAGATGCTGTTCTGCCTTTTCCTTGGCTTTCTGTTCTGAAATCACGGCATTATAAGCCTGACGTACTTTTGCTTCTGCTTCTAGCTGTGCAATTTCTTCAGGAGTCTTAGGCAATGGAGTCCAACCGGATTCGAATGCCTTTTTTACCAGTGTGGCAATCGTTATCCCTCCGCCGCGGTTCATGCTATTCCACATAGCATCAAAGTCATCTGGGTCATAACTTGTACTTCTGCGACTCCATGCTTCGAAGGGCTCTCTGCCAAATTCACTGAACTCATCATATACAGCCATTGCCAACTTTACCCAATCATCTCGCGACAAGTCTGCATTAGGCTCTATCTTGATGAGCATCTGTGAAACATCCTGAAGTCCTATATGACGATCTTCACCAATAAACATTAAATCGGCCAACCTGTTCGGTGAATTTCTCAAGTGTGGCGTCATTTCTCCCAATCCATCTGAAATGTTAAACGGTATCCCAAAAACATTATCTTCCAAAGGTTTAACTAAACTAACCATGGGAAAGCACTCCATAGATTTTATTAACCAACACCTCTGGAAGTCGAATAACGCCTATCTTGCTGCCTTCAGGTTCAAAATTGGTGAAAACAGGGCTATGTCCCGGAGTATAACCGACAGAGTAAAAACCCTCTCGTTTGCTAAAATAGCCACTAAGTTCAGAACTAACCAAGACAAACTCAAATTCATCCCCTAATTCGTTAAGCAAGGAGCTCATGACTCCCTGCATTCTGTATGACTCGAATGTATAGATAAAGTCAATAAACACGCGTTTTTTGTCTATATGAGTAAAGAAAACAAACCCGGCAAGCTTGGCGTCTTTATCAAACGTGAAACAGATTCGACTAATGCCACGCGCATAAGACTCATTTAGATGTTTAACGACAAGGTCAATCACCTTTTGTCTAATACTTTCAGATAACATTAGAGGACATAAGAAAGGTTCAAACTCTGCCTCATGCCAAAGCATGGCTTCTGCGGTTTTTTCTAAAACACTGGTTAGCATATGGTCTGTTAACTTATAGATTGCTTGATCTTTTTCGCTTATTGACATGATGAATATCCTTGTTTTTGCATTTGAAAATGCATTTATTCTCTAAAACCTCTTAGATACATGGTTTGCCTAGGGATTAATCATCCTTTAGTGCTCCATATACCATTCAAAGAACTTTTCAGGATTGATTAGGCGAGATTTGCCACGAGATTTGAATACAGCACCTAACTCAATCAGTTCAGCTTGGTTACGATCAATTGTGACTTTTATAGAATTCGGTTTGATTCCCAGTTTGGGTGCGTATTGTTCAGCGAACTCTTTAATGGGTTTGAGACTTTCGATGTTTGGCATGGTGCCTCCTTTATTTTTCAAAACGCTCTTAGTTGTTTGAAGTAGCGAGTTGATTAAAAAGGAGTTTTGAAGGTGTGTCTAAAACCACTAAGAACTATTTTCCAGTGGTTTTGTAGAAGATTTCTAATGGTTTTTAGCGGTTTTTTAGTGGTTTTCAGTGGTTGAAAACTTTTTAATTTATTCCATCAAACCTCTTTCTTTTGCTTTATCTAATCGTTTTTTAATTGCTTGACCAGACATCTTAAGCCTATCACCAACTTCATCACGAACTGAAGTAATACCCCAATTAGGATTTTCATTTTTCACATCATTGAACAGATTCACAGTCTTATTAAGCTCCTCATCTGATAGCTTTTTCTTTTCGTTTACCTTGTCTAAGTTGCAGGGGCTTTTGCGTATTGGTTGTTCAATAAACTGTGGTTCACAATCAAACCTATCAGTTCGCTTTTTAAGGCGCTTTAAGTCAGTACCTTTAATAAAAACCTCATCTGAACTTCGAATATCTGAGGCAGATATAACCTCTAAATACTCTAAAGTGTATTCACCATCAAAATAGCGATTAGGTCGAAGAAATCCTACACCCTCTTGCTTAGCCGTAATCTCAATGCTTTGATCTTCAAGATTGGCACGAACTTCTACCGCGACTTTATCTAATTCTTTGGCCCCTGTAAGACTCCATAGATCTGGAATTTGATTAACGCGACCATGAGTATCCTCAACATCTACCAAACGAGCAGCTACAGCCTCTGAAACGTCATAACCACCTTGGACGAAAAATTCAATATTGGATTCTCTAAGGCTAGCTATTGTTTCCTTAATAGGTATGCCCCATCGACTTGAAAGAGTTAATAGTGAGGTTCGGTCATTGATTAGATAACGATTATCAGCTCTAGGGTCTTCTGAGTTCAGTGTTTGAGAGGTATTATTCTTAGACATTTCAGATCCTTCGTTACATTTAGCTAAATGCTTAGCAGCCTGTAAGTGCATGTTGATACCAACAGACTTTATCCAATTTACATGACTTGTTTTAAAAAATCGGTATTTCGTTGAGTTACTGTCTCTTTAATATCAAGTGCGTGAGCATAACGGTTCGTCATTAATAAGCTCTTGTGATTCAAAGTAGCACGAATATCTTCAAGACTAAACCCTTCAGCCAGCATTGTGCTAGCGGTTGTATGTCTCAAATCGTGAACACGCAATCCAACAGGCATATTGGATTCAATCTTTGCTTGATGCCATAGATGATCCCATTCTAGCATCGGCTTTCTTGGATTTGTTCGGTGTTGAAATACCCACTTAGAAAGCGGCTGGCTTACCTTCCATTCTTTCAGAAGTTTCAAGGCATGAGCCGGTAGCTTGATTGCATGATCGGTTTTATTTTTTGTCTTTAAGAGATAAATAACCCCTGAATCAAAATCTATGTTCTCCCATCGAAGACAACTAATCTCATTTCGTCTGGCACCAGTTAGCAGAAGAAGGTAGACCAGCGGAAACAAGCCTTTCCATCGGCTGTTTTTACAGGCATTCAGTAAATCGACCTGTTGTTCTTTCGTCAGGAATAGCATTCTGCCCTGGCTATCTTTAGCCCTTGGAACATCTTTGGTTGGATTCACTAATTGATATTGCTTAAATTCTCGCTGTCTTGCAAGCCATTTAAACAAACTAGAAAAAGCCGCTTGATAACGGTTACGTGTGGGATCTTTAAACTGACGCTCGTCTTGAATACGGTCAAGCTCGATTTCGAAAGCCAATCGGGAGATTTCATTAATTGGGACATTATGTAGTTTGGTGAATTGTTGTAACTGGCGAACATATTTGGGAGCGCTATCCAGTTCGCATTGATTGCCATAGATGACAATACATTCTTGCAATGTTGGTGTTGAGTCGCGTTTTCTTCGCAGATTGATTTCATCAATGATGACTTGAGCGGCTTTGGCTTTGCGAGTTGGGTTGCCATTGTTATCAGTCGCGCCCAAATACGACAAATCATCTAACCATTCTTCAGCTTCGGCTAGAGTATCAAAACGCTGTGAATAGCGAATACCGTTATATTGTCTTTGGGCATTAAAACGGGTGGAATTTTTAGTTTTTACAGGTGTGATAGTGCCGGAACGGCTTTTCGAAATTAGCATTTTTCTAATCCTCTTACGAGGTGTCAGAAAATCAAAATGCATTCCTATTGCATTTCATCGATTTTGACACGTCAGATAGTTGAAAACGAATGCTACTTCAAACAACTAAAAACGCTTTTAAAATCAACAAATTAAAGATGGTGCCCAGGGCCGGAGTCGAACCGGCACAGTGTTTCCACCGGGGGATTTTAAGTCCCCTGCGTCTACCAATTTCGCCACCTGGGCATAGTGTCCAGTAAATGATTTACTGAGTAGATTATCCTGAAAGGAATCAAGATAAATAAAATGGAGGCGCGACCCGGAGTCGAACCGAGGTCCACGGATTTGCAATCCGCTGCATAGCCACTCTGCCATCGCGCCATTTGGAGCGGGAAACGAGGATCGAACTCGCGACCCCAACCTTGGCAAGGTTGTGCTCTACCGCTGAGCTATTCCCGCTTGATGGGGCGTATTATAGGTTCTCCCCCATAAAGGTCAAGAATTTTTTCTGAAAAAACTGAAAAACACTTAACCTGAATAAACACCGTTAAACCAAGCCCTAAAGCCGGGTTTAACTAAGTCTATGATTCTGTTGAGCGAATGATCTCAGGCAGCGCCGCCTTGGTATATTGCACCCAAGTAATCAAAGTTAGCATCGCGGCAAAATAGAGCATTGGGAAACCAAGCTCACCCCAGTTAACCCCCCATAACTCACCACCATATAACAACCAAGTTAAGGCCGCTAATTGCGAAGCGGTTTTGATTTTACCGAGTTTCGATACCGCCACCACTTCACGGGCATTGTTTTCCGCCATCCATTCACGTAAAGCGGAAATACCGATCTCGCGCATCATAATCACCACGGCTGATAATATGACCAGCAGATTATCGTGATATTCGGCCGCCACCACTATCAATGCGGCGGCAACAATTAGCTTATCGGCAACCGGATCCAAAAAGGCACCGAGTTTACTGTCAGAACCGAGTTTGCGCGCCAGATAGCCATCAAACCAATCGGTGATAGCGGCAATCATAAAGGCTAAACCGGCCCAAAAACGAGCGTCTTCAATCGGTGCGTAATAACAGATTAGAAAAACAGGAATCAGGATGACACGACTCCATGTCATCATCATAGGAATGGATTTTATCGTCATAAGGTTTCTTTAATGATTGGACTGCAAGAGTGCTTTGAATTAATTAAATGCAATATACCATACTTGCGATTATGCCATTTAAGGCTTTATCGCTTTAACGGCTATTTTAATCGAATTTGGCAAAAATCCTGTCTTAAAGGCCACCGTGGAAGAAATCATAGATGCGTTGAGCCTTATCCAAACTGATGCCCTTTACTTTTTGCAACTCGGCGATTGATGCTTGTTTGACTTCATTCAAACCGCCAAAGTGCAGTAACAACTGTTTGCGTGTTTTGGGACCAATACCCTCGATCGCTTCCAAGGAAGATTGCGTTTGTGCTTTACCTCGCTTGGCTCGGTGCGAAGTAATAGCGAAACGGTGCGCTTCGTCGCGAATGTAGTTGATCAGATGTAAAGCCATATCATCGGCTTCCAGATCAATACCTTCTAGATTATAAGGAGTGTAGAGGATTTCCAAACCGGCTTTACGCCCTTCTCCTTTTGCCACCGAAACCAACGGAATATGCTCTAGCTGCAGGCTTTTTAAAACTTCTATCGCTTGCGATAACTGCCCCTTACCGCCATCGACAACAATCAGATCAGGCAAGCTGGCATTTTCATTTTTCAGGCGACTGTAACGACGGCTTAACGCTTGGTGCATGGCGGCATAATCATCACCAGGCTGGATACCGTCTATATTGAACTTACGATAAGCCTGAGTATTTGGCACCCCTTCCTGGAACACGACACAACTGGCAACCGTTTGCTGGCCTTGCGTATGACTGATGTCGAAACACTCCATATGGTTAGGTGCTTGTGCCAAAGCCAGCACCTCCTGCAAAGCCTGGACACGTTCAACCTGACTGGCTTTTTGTGTCATATGTTGCTTCAAACCGGAATTGGCATTGGTCTCGGCCAGCGTAATCAAACCTTTTGCTGTCTGGTTATTGGCCGTTTTCAAATTAACCGCGCCATTACGCTGCTGCTTTAACCAAGTTTGCAGCACTTCTTTGTCTTGCAGATTTACAGGCAACAAGACCTCAGCTGGAACCGGGTGCAATTGATAATGCTGGGTAATAAAGGCACTGAGAATTTCATCGCTGTCACTGGTTTCATTGAGTTTGGGATAAAAATGCTCGCTACCCCACAAATTACCGCCGCGATACATCATCAAACAGACACACACCTGCGCTGATTGTTCAGCCAAGGCAATGACGTCCATATCCTTGGAACCTGGCTGGTTAATCAAATGCTGTGATTGAATCGCCCTTAAGGCCGCAATCTGATCACGGTAGCGCGCCGCCTGCTCAAACTCCAATTCCATTGAGGCGGTTTCCATTTTCTGTCCTAAATCTTCAATAACCGAAAAACTCTCTCCACGCAAAAAACCCAAAGTATGTTCGACATCTTCACCATACTCCTGCTTGGTCACCAGACCTTCAACGCAGGGACCTGAACAACGTTTAATCTGATATTGCAAACAGGGACGCGAACGATGATTAAAAACGCTTTCGGCACACTGGCGGACCGGAAAGATTTTTTGCAGCGCATGCAGGGTTTGATGAACCGCTTGGGCATTGGGAAAAGGTCCGAAATAATCACCGTTACGACGCTTGGCACCGCGATGATAACTTAAAGACGGAAAGGTTTTATCGGTTGAAACGAAAATATAAGGATAGGACTTATCATCCCTAAAAAGTATATTATACTTAGGCTTATGACGCTTTATTAAGGTATTTTCCAGTATAAACGCTTCACTATCGGTATCGGTGACCGTCACCTCAATACGCGCAATTTGCGGCACCATCTTGGCCGTCTTGATATCGTCATGCTGTTTTTTAAAATAACTGGAAACACGACGCTTGAGGTTTTTCGCCTTACCGACATAGATGATTTTGTCGGCACTATTAATCATACGGTAAACACCCGGACGCTCGGTCAACTGCTTCAAAAACGCATCGATATCAAAGTCTATATTTTCAGACTTGCTTGAAGGTTCAGCCTTGTTTTCGGAGTCGTTTCGGTTATTATCTGCGTTCATATCGTGATAAGGTGTTTTTAATAGTTTCTAAAGCGCCTATAACGCTTTTGACTGAAAATTCAGTCCAGACGGTTTACTATCGAAGAACCGTCATTATAAAGGATTAAGCAAAGGATTATGCATGGATAATGAACCGCAAAACTCTCAACACGGCTTTGAAAGACTCGCGCTTGCTGTCGAATCTCTGGTTAAACAAGAACGCTGGAGCCGCCGCTTTGCCAATATTCTAAAACTGGCGGTTGCTGCCTATATCGTGTTTTTTATCTATATTGCCATTGATAATATTCAAGACGGTAAAGAAATGGATGCTCTTCATCAAGGTCAGGAGCATGCCGCAGTCATCAAACTGAATGGCGCGATTATGCCTAACAGCAAGGTCAGCGCCGAGGCGATTAACCCGCTATTGCGCAAAGCCTTCAGTAATGAAAACAGCAAAGCGGTCATTATCCTTGCTAATTCGCCAGGCGGCAGCCCGGTGCAGTCGGCCTTGATTAACGATGAAATCGAACGCTTAAAAGCCAAATACAATAAACCGGCCTATGTCGTTGTCGAAGACATGTGTGCATCGGGTTGTTATTACATCGCCGTGGCCGCCGATGATATTTATGCCAATATCGGTTCTATCGTCGGCTCGATCGGAGTTCGCATGGATACTTTCGGTTTTACCGGACTAATGGATAAACTCGGTATCGAAAACCGCTCGATGCATGCCGGTGATCACAAAGCCTTTATTGACCCGTTTGGCGAAAAGGACGAAGCCGGCCGTAATTTCTTCAAAGAACGTGTCTTGGAACGCACTCACCAACAGTTTATCGCTGCGGTGCGTAAAGGTCGTGGTGAGCGCATTAAAGAAAACGACAACACCTATACCGGTTTGGTCTGGCTTGGTGATGAAGCGGTTGAAAACGGCATGATTGACGGTATTGGAGACTTGGGCTCGGTGGCTCGCGACATTGTCGGAACCGAAAAGGTGCGTTATTACGAGGTGGATAAATCACTGCTTGAAGAGTTGATGGGAGATTTCGGCGCCGAAGCGAGCAGCAAACTCGCGCTACTGTTATCGACGCTGAAATAACCGCGATCCGTTAACTCCATTTAATCCCTCCTCTCAAACTCTTGATTGGAGGGATTTTTATTTACAGAAAGATTTTTATTTATGAAGGCAATCACTTCTGATCAAGCAAAGCCCCTTATTGCTCATCAAGCAAATCCAACACGCCCAACTCTATATAGCTTTGCAGCGTTAACTGACCATAAGCAAGACCATTATCCTTTTGGAATTCCTTGAGTGCGTTCAAGGTATTAATTCCCCAGATGCCATCAACCACAACGTAATCCAGTGGCGGTAAAGGCTTAAGGTATCCCTTATTGAGTAACGCTTGCTGTAACGGCTTGATCATTGCGCGTGAACGGCTCATTTTACATAGCGTGGCACGCATCTGCTTTTGATCTTCACTGTACAAAGGCTGACCATTTTCCAGCATAGGGATTTGCGCTCGGGCACCGCAGCGCCAAATTTGAGCACCCTTGATATATCCGGCCAATACCGGCTTACTGCTGCTAGGCACACCTGAGATAAAATCAAAATTATCTCCCTGCACACGCTGCAATCGCATCAGCACTGCGGTTGGTTGCTGATTATCCACCTTGATAGGCTTGGCAACACTGGGTTCATTGACATGATTTGCCGCAACGTCTATCTCGCCCGACTCTTCGGGCGCTATAGCGTGATTGTTGCTGACCAACATCTCACTGTTATCAATTTCTTCGGAAATGTCGCTTTGCTCAGATTGCAGCTCTGTAGCAACAACCGATTCGGTTTGTGCCAAATTCTGTTCATGCTGACGTGTTCTACCGATATCAGCGGCAAACACGCCGATATGCTCAAGAGACTGGATGGTCAACTGACCAAATACCAAGCCGTTATCGGCCTGATACTGTTTTAATGCCTGCAGGGTCGAACTGCCCCAAATACCGTCAACCACTTCGGCTTTGGTCAATCCCTTTTCTTCTGCAACCGTTTTTAAATAGCCTTGTTCATATAAGCGATATTGCAGATCGGTCATTGTTGCCAGATCTCGACTCGACTTACACAAAGTGGCACTTAGCTGCTTTTCTTCACGACTATAATCCCAATGCCCGTCTTTGTACTGAGGCACCAAAGCATTCGCGGCGCAACGATAATAATCGACCCCGCCAACCTTGCGATACATGGCCCTTTTGCGGTTATCTACCACAAAATTAGTCACCGCAGGCCAAGGAACAGTATCGTTAGGCATCAACCGCTCTGTGTCATTAATATTCTCTTCTGCAGTGCTTTGCTCGTTTTCAATCCCTATTGCGGAGTCGTTTATTTCTGCCGTTTCAGCGGCGCTATCAGTCGGCGCACCGTTAACGGATTCATTGCCTGCGGATTCTTCTGCTAGCACCTCAATTTGACCATTTCCGGCAGTCGATTGCTCTTCGGCAACTTGATTTTGTTCGATATTGCCTAGGGTGTTTCGTGCCAGATTAGCCAGCAAACTGGTTGGCTCTATACGCTCACTAGGCGCTTCGAACACCCCCAGGTTTTCCAGCGATTGAATCGTTAATTGGCCAAACACCAAGCCGTTATCGACCTGATAAGCCTTCAAGGCCTCCAGAGTGGTGTCCCCCCAAATCCCATCAACCACCTGCTCTTTGGTTAATTGACGTGATTCAGCCACCTCTTGTAAATAACCCAGTTGATATAGTCGTTGTTGCAGGTCGCTAATAACCTTTTTATTACGACTGGCTTTACACAAGGTCGCACTAAGTTGTTTTTGCGCAGCGGAATAATCCCATTTACCCGCTTTTAAATCGGCGACAAAAGCATTGGCGGCACAACGATAATAATCAACTCCGTCCACGTTTCTATAGAACACACTATCGCGGTTATCGACGACAAAATTGGTGACCATCGGTAAATTCGGCGTATCTGCGCTTTGCGATGATGCCGCTTCGGCAATCATCAATTTACGCTCGGCTTCCCGTCGGTCTTGTTCAGCTTGCTCTTGAGCCTGCTGTTTTTCTTTTAAACGCTGCGCTTTGAGCTGCAACTGCTTTTCCAATTCGGTCGGCGGTGCGATCTCACTAACACCCAATAAAGCGAAGCTTTCATTGCTGGCCGGAAACAATCCCATGTGTTCGAGCGATTCAATCGTTAGCTGTCCATACAACAAACCGTGATACTTTTGATACTCTTTTAGCGCCTCCAGCGAAGCCTCCCCCCAGACCCCATCAACCAGCTGGGGCTGACTCAAGTTCGCGGAAAACAGATAACCCATATCGAACAACTTTTGCTGCACTTTTTTGATTAGCGCTTTACTACGACTTTGCGCACAAAGCGTGGCACTAAGCTCGGTGGTGTCTTTATGGTAATACCATTTTCCGGCCGAATCGGCCATTGGTTTCTGTGCCGGAGCGGCACAACGGTAATAAGAGAGACCATCCTGATTACGGTAAAAAACCGCGGCATTACTGCTCGGTTTAATACGAATGGTGTCGCGCGTATCCAAGAGCGCTTGTTTTTCGATTTGACGTGCTTTTATCTGGTTGAATAAGGCACTTTTTTCCTGCTGTTTGGCTAGCTGTTGCTGAATACGCTCACGCTCTTCCGCCTTGGCTTTTTCAATCATCAAGGCAACTTCGGACTCACTTAATGCCTTATCGCCGCTTTTATCGGTTGTTGCGCAGCCCACCAGTAAAAAACTGGCAAACCCAGCGCTGTATAAAGCCAGCTTTAATCGAGTAAGTTTCATTCACCATCCTTAACTGCTGACGAAGCTCGTCAAATTCATAAAGAATCCTATTTTAACGTTTTTACTGAAGCTTGGGCATGGCTTTGCGTTTATCCATTATTTATTCATATTTGCAAAGCACAAAGGCACGCATATTGCCCAAAGAAAAAAATCAGCCAATAAAAAAGCCGATAATCCTGATGGATTATCGGCTTTTGGATTCCAGTAAACTGGAGTCGATTAAAGCGAAACCAACTTAAGCGACGGCAACACCGATTTCAGCTAAAGTTTTTGGTGATTCAACTTCATAGTCTGCCATTTCATCAAACTGCAGGTAACGGTAAACATCATCCGCCATGGTATCCAGCATGGCTACGTTTTCCATATACTCGGCTACGGTAGGGATACGCCCCATAGCCGCGCAAACCGCTGCCAGCTCGGCAGAACCAAGGAATACATTGGCGCCGTTACCTAAACGGTTCGGGAAGTTACGTGTTGATGTCGAGAATACGGTCGCGCCATCGGCAACTCGCGCCTGGTTACCCATACATAATGAACAACCCGGCATTTCGGTACGCGCACCAACCTTACCGTAAGTGCTGTAGTAACCCTCTTCGATCAACTGACGCTCATCCATTTTGGTCGGCGGTGCGATCCATAGACGTGTCGGTACACTCCCCATGCTCTCCAAGACTTTACCGGCGGCACGGTAGTGACCGATATTGGTCATACAAGAACCGATAAAGACTTCATCGATCTTAGTATCCACCACTTCAGACATCAGCTTGACATCATCCGGATCGTTTGGACATGCGACAATCGGCTCTTTGATTTCATTCAAATCGATTTCAATCACTTCAGCGTACTGCGCATCTGCATCGGCCTCTAGAAGCTCCGGGTTATCGATCCATTTCTGCATCTCGTCACGACGACGAAGCAGAGTACGAGCATCCTGGTAACCGTTTTCAACCATCCAGTCGATCAATGCCATGTTCGACTTCAGATATTCGATAATCGGCTCTGCACCCAGTTTGACCACACACCCGTTGGCTGAACGCTCGGCAGACGCATCCGACAATTCAAATGCCTGCTCTACTTTCAAGTGTTCTAGACCTTCAATCTCAAGAACACGACCGTTGAAACAGTTGATCTTACCTTTCTTTTCAACCGTCAAAAGACCATTCTGAATCGCCGCATAAGGAATCGCATTGACCAAGTCACGCAAAGTGATACCCGGCTGCATCTTACCTTTGAAACGAACCAATACAGATTCCGGCATATTCAACGGCATAACACCCAAAGCGGCACCGAATGCCACCAAGCCAGAACCCGCCGGGAACGAAATACCGATTGGGAAACGGGTATGCGAATCACCACCTGTACCGACAGTATCAGGCAATAATAGACGGTTCAACCAAGAGTGGATAACCCCGTCACCCGGACGCAATGCCACACCACCACGGCTAGTCATGAAATCAGGCAAAGTGTGCTGCAATTTGATATCTACCGGCTTTGGATAAGCCGCAGTATGACAGAAAGATTGCATGACCAAATCTGAAGAGAAACCAAGACAGGCCAGCTCTTTCATTTCATCACGCGTCATCGCACCGGTCGTATCCTGTGATCCAACCGTCGTCATGTGCGGTTCACAGAACATACCAGGACGCACACCTTCGATACCACAAGCCTTACCGACCATTTTCTGCGCTAAGGTATAACCGTGATCGGCTTGTGATTTATCCTGAGGACGAATGAACTCATCAGATGGAGACAGGTCCAGAACACGACGCGCCTTATCTGTCAAACCGCGACCGATAATTAACGGTACACGACCACCGGCACGAACCTCATCCGGCATGGTATCAGGCGCCAATTCAAAGGTAGAGATGGTCTCGCCCGCTTCATTAGTAACCTTACCTTCATATGGATGGATCGTCACCACATCCCCCATATTCATTGAAGAAACATCACACTCGATGGGTAAGGAACCTGAGTCTTCAGCGGTATTGAAGAAAATCGGCGCAATCTTACCGCCTAATACCACACCACCTTGGCGCTTGTTCGGTACATAAGGAATATCATCACCAAACCACCACATAACCGAGTTCATTGCCGATTTACGTGAAGAACCGGTACCGACAACATCACCCACATAAGCCACCGGATGACCTTTGGCTTTAAGCTCGTCGATAATTCCCGGTACATCGTCCATACGCGCCGCCAACATTTCTTTTGCGTGCAAAGGGATATCCGGGCGCGACCATGCGGCTGTCGCCGGGGATAGGTCATCGGTATTGGTTTCGCCGTCAACTTTAAACACAGTTACCGTAATGGTTTCCGGCATTTTCGGTTTGGCTTTGAACCACTCGGCGTTCGCCCAAGATTCTAGAACCTGTTTCGCATAAGCGTTATTGGCCGCTTTTTCAGCCACATCGTGGAATGCTTCATACACCAATAGCGTTTTAGAAAGCGCTTTTACCGCTTCTTCAGCAACCGCCGGGTTTGTGCTATCCAACAAAGAGATTAGCGGCTGAACGTTATAACCCCCCAACATTGTTCCTAGCAAAAATGTCGCTTTTACCGGAGAGATCAAATCGACCGCTGTATTGCCATTAGCCACATCGGCCAAGAAACTCGCCTTAACATAAGATGCTTCGTCAACACCAGGCGGCACACGGTTGGTTAACAGGTCTAATACGAACTCTTCTTCACCTGCTGGTGGATTTTTAATCAGTTCCACCAATTGCGCTGTCTGTTCAGCATCCAATGGTAAAGCCGGAATACCTTCAGCTTCGCGTTCTGCCACATGGCTGCGATATGCATCTAACATAGTAAGACGTCTCCTAAATAATAGAAAAATATGCGCGCTATTTTACCACACTCAACTTTCAAGTCGCAGCCAATATAGCCGGATTTAATCATAGAAAAACCATTCTTTATCGAACGCTGTTTTGCCCCACCGATAAAGTGGAAATTACTCAGACACAAACTAAACCGTTTTTTGTGCTTTTACGTTATAATAGCGCGCATTATTTTTAATGATTTTTACAGCTTTAAAGGATTTTGGCTTATGCAACTTTCAGAATTAACCGCCATCTCTCCAGTGGACGGTCGCTACGGCGCTAGAATGAACAGTCTAAAAGAGATTTTCAGTGAATTTGGTTTAATTAAAAACCGCGTCAAGGTGGAAGTATTCTGGTTACGTATGCTAGCCAATCATCCTGGTATCGGTGAAATTCCGGCTCTGTCTTCAGATGCCGAACAACACCTGTTGAAACTGGTGGATGAGTTCACACTGGAAATGGCTCAGCGCGTTAAGGATATTGAAAAAACCACCAACCATGATGTCAAAGCGGTTGAATACCTAATTAAAGAACATTTTGCCGACAATGCCGAATTGATGGCTATCAAAGAGTTTGTTCACTTTGCCTGTACTTCTGAAGACATCAATAACTTGGCTTATGCGTTAATGCTTAAAGATGCACGTGCCGACGTGATCATTCCAGAAATGGATAAGGTGATTGCCAAAATCACTGAAATGGCTGAAGAAATGGCGGATATTTCAATGCTGGCACGTACTCACGGCCAGCCTGCTTCTCCGACCACTATCGGTAAAGAATTTGCCAACGTCGCTTACCGTCTTCAGCGTCAAGCCAAGCAGCTAATGAATGTACAGATCATGGGTAAAATCAACGGTGCCACAGGTAACTACAACGCTCACCTTGCCGCTTACCCTGATGTAAACTGGTATGAACTGTCTGAACAGTTTGTACAGAGCCTGGGACTACTTTGGAACCCGTACACAACGCAGATTGAACCACATGACTATGTGGCGGAATACTTCCATGCCATGCAACGTTTCAATACGATCCTGATCGACTTTGACCGTGATATCTGGAGCTATATCTCCATCGGTTTCTTCAAGCAAAAAACCGTTGCCGGTGAAATCGGTTCTTCGGCGATGCCGCACAAGGTTAACCCGATTGATTTCGAAAACTCGGAAGGTAACTTGGGTATCGCCAATGCGATTTTCGATCACCTAGGTCAAAAACTGCCAATCTCTCGCTGGCAACGTGACCTGACTGACTCGACAGTACTGCGTAACCTAGGTGTCGGCGTGGCACACACATTGATCTCTTTACAAGCGACGATGAAAGGTCTTGGCAAATTGGAAGTCAACGCCGCACAAATGGCGAACGACCTTGATAACAACTGGGAAGTACTGGCTGAAGCGATTCAGACAGTGATGCGTCGTCACGGTTTTGAAAACCCTTATGAAACACTAAAAGACCTGACTCGTGGTCAGCGTGTTAATAAAGAGATTATGCAGAACTTCATCGATGGTCTTGAGGGACTGCCGGATGATGCTAAAGAGTATCTGCGTAACCTGACACCGGCGACTTATATTGGTAATGCTGCTAAGCAGGCCTCAAATATTGAGTTAGCAAATACGATTCTAAAAAGCCGCTAGTTCTTTAAAGTGAACCTTTAGCGCGCTGTTATCTGCGTTGAGCAACGGTCACGTATGACTTATACGCTCCCTTTTGCTCGCCTTGATACCAGCGCACCAAAGAACCACCTCGAATTTATCTGTGAAAACCACCGACTGCATTTGCTTTCGGTGGTTTTTTATTACAATATTCTCACCTTAATTTCGTGCCACGGGGCTAATAATGATTCAGTTCAATAATATCGACCTACAGACTTTTTTTAATGATTACTGGCAAAAGAAGCCGTTGATTATTCGTAATGCATTGCCGGATTTTGTGCCGCCGGTTTCAGCCGAAGAACTGGCCGGGTTATCACTTGAAGAAGAAGTCGAAAGCCGCATCGTCGTCCAGCATGGCGAACAAGATTATGAACTGAAAAAAGGTCCGTTTGATGAACAGACCTACGCCAGCCTGCCGGAACAGAACTGGACACTGTTAATCCAAGGTATGGATCGCTTGATTCCGGAAGTCGCCGATATTCTCAATGACTTTGATTTTCTGCCGCGCTGGCGTATTGATGACATTATGGTCAGCTATGCCACAACAGGTGGTAATGTCGGTCCGCACTTTGATCATTACGATGTGTTTCTATTACAGGCTGCCGGACAACGTCGCTGGACGCTGACTTCCGAGGATTGCAACGAAGGCAATTATATTGAAGGCGTTGATTTACGTCTGATGAAAACCTTTAAGGTCGAACAGGAGGAAGTGTTTCAGCCCGGTGATATCCTTTATATCCCTCCCAAATGGGGGCATCACGGTGTGGCGCTGGATGATGAATGCATGACCTATTCGATTGGCTATCGCAGTTATCGAGGTCAGGAGCTGTGGGACAGCTTTGGTGATCATCTCTCGGAGATGGCTCTGTTTAAAGATATCTACCAAGATCCTACTTGGCAGGTGGGTTTAAATCCAGGGGAAGTTACCCATGCCGCGGCCCATCAGGCGCAACAACTGCTGTCTCAAATTTTAGAGGATAAAAGCCTGATGAAAACCTGGTTTGGCCGTTTTGCCACGCAACTCGATCAAACCGCCGCACAGCAACTTCCGGAACCGCTGAGTGGCGAGGAAACACCACCGCTGGAGGATTTTATCGGTGCGATGCAGGTTGAAGCCGGACTGATCAAAGATGCCGTTTGTCGTTTCGCTTATACCGATATCGACGGTAACAGCCAACTTTATATTAATGGAGCGATTTGGCAGGATTTCGGCGCCGATGCGAAGTTTATCCAGCAACTGGCTAACCAGCCGTTTTTAACCGCCGAGGAACTGGATAAAGCGATGCAGAATCCAGCCAATATCGAGTTGCTATTTGATCTATGGAAACTGCAATATCTGGTATTTATTGAATGAGGTAACGATAGATTTCGCCTGTAATTAAGACGCTTATGGATATGGAATTAGTTCTAGCCACCCAAACCACTCATTTTAAAAGCCTGGAAAACCTGGCTCGACAAATCTGGACAGAGCATTACTGCGCCATTATTGGTCAGCAACAGGTCGACTATATGCTGGATAAATTCCAGTCGGCTGACGCTATCGCCGAACAGAGCCAGCAAGGACGCGCTTACTATCTGCTTATGGGCGCCGCAGATAACCCAGCAACCGCCGCCGGCTACTTAGCCTATGACTTGGCCGACAGTGATTCAGATTCGGGAAAACCACAACTGTTTTTAAGCAAGCTCTATATTCATAGTGATTTTCGTGGTCAAGGCTTGGCTAAACAAGCGTTACAAGCCGTCATCGACCAGCATCCGAATCGCGATATTCTATTGACCGTCAATAAGAAGAACCACATTGCAATCAACTTCTATCTGGCACAAGGTTTTATTAAAAACCGCGAAGTGGTCGCAGACATCGGTAACGGCTATGTCATGGATGACTACGAAATGCTAAAAACAACAAACTAGGGGTAAATCGCCCATCAGTACAATATTGACAAGTTCGCAACTCTTTGTATATTAGTAGTTACCGTCAAAGTTGAGATAAACCTATTGAAGAACTCCAAACAAGAAGACATTGTCAATATTAAGCAACTGCGCTTGGCATTGGATAATGTGCAAGCCTATGTCTATATAAAAGATAAAGACTCTGTTTATCTCTATGCCAATCAATTGACTCAGGAACTTTTTGGAATAATCAACGAAGAGGTTGTGGGGTTTCGCGATAAAGATTTTTTTCCAACGGAAACCGTTAACAAGCTTAGGCAGATCGATTTAAAAGTCTTAGCAGGCCACAGCTCCGAAGAAGAGATTGTTATTGATTACCCGGATTTGGGTAAACGTCACTATCTGGAAGTGAAAACGCCAATATACAATGATGACAAAACCGAAATAATCGCCCTGCTCGGTATCTCGACAGATATCACCAAACAAAAACAACTTGAGGAGCAGGTTCGTCAACTTGCAATTACCGATCACCTGACTAATCTGGCCAACCGCAGACAATTGTTTACTCAGCTCGAACAAGCCTATAACAGAAGTCGACGTCACAATACTTTTGCCGCTTTATGTTATTTGGATTTGGATGGCTTCAAAGAGATCAATGACCAACACGGCCACCAGATCGGTGACGATCTGCTGGTGGAAATCGCCAATAGACTGGTTAGCGAAGTCAGAGACATCGATACCGTTGCCCGCTTGGGCGGAGACGAGTTTGTCATCTTGATAGAAGATATCGGTAAAGATTTCGACTCCGCCAATAACGCCGTAATAGGGTTTAAACAAAAACTGCAGCAAATCATTGATGAACCTTATCTGATCGACGGAAATCCTATCTCGATCAGTGCCAGTATAGGATACGAACTCTTTAACGGAGCTAATGAGGCACGCTCCTACAATCAAATCCTAGACGTTGCCGATAGCCGAATGTATGAAGAGAAAAAGCAACGCAAACGCAGATAGGCCTGAAATTACAAAAAATCGCGCAAAAAACACAACCCGAAAATAAAAAAGCCAGTGAGAAAATCTTACTGGCTTTTTATTTTCAAGGCGAATTAAGAATTACAGTGTAAACACTTCAAAGCCATTATCTTTAACCATATCGACCATGGCATTATTGGTCAAAACGGCATAAGAGGCTTTACTCTCATCGAAATAGCGTTCCGCGAGTTCACGCAATTCATCAATTGTCGTTGAAATCACGCCTTGACGATAAGCCATACGAATATCCAAGCTTCTGCCATATAGCTGCTGGAAAAACGCTTTTTGCATCTCACCTGCCGGAGAACCCGGTTTATCCATGGCACTGATCACGTTGAGAATCGCTTCATCCACTTTGGCTTGCGTGGCATCACTGCCCATCAACCATTCTTTAGCGCGAGCAAAATCACTATAGGTTTCCATTAAACGGGGGTCGCGATACGAGTAGAAGACAAAGCCGCTGGCTTCAGCGTTATAAGCCGCACCGCCACCGTAGGCACCACCCTTTTCACGAATTGCCGAGTGCAAGAAACCGTTTCGTAAACACGCACCCAGTACCGCCAGTTTTGGCGCATCTGGGTGATCCGACATAACCGCAGGAAAAGCCATGGCACAGAAGTTAACCTGAGTACTGGTAACCCAAGCTTGCTTGACCGCTTGCTGATTAGCCGCAAAACTAAACGCGGATTGATTAGCATCTGCTGCCGCTTCATTGCCCCAAACACGGTTTAGTGATTCGAGTGCCGTTGGCATTCCTGCTTCATCACTGATCAAAAGCCCTTGCTTATTGGCTTGGCTGATTTTGCCTTGAATCGAGGTTAAATTGGCAGTCAACTCATCCATTGCCGTGGCGTTTTCTTTGAGCGACTCATGCAATTGCTTGATTGTTTTGATGCCGGCAAAACCGCTACGGGCAAATTTCCAACTTGCAGCCGGAGTATAGTTCTGCAACGCCGCCATCATCGCATGGCCGTGACCGTTACCGGTAATACCATGATCGATTGAAGAACGAATTTGCGATAACAGGTCTTTCAGACGCTGTGTTTCATCAAACCGAGGAGATTTCAAAGTTTCATCCATTAACTCGGTCATCGCCTGTTGATTGCGATGCAAAGCCTTCGAGGACAACATAAAATGACTGTGACAGCCATTTTTATCACCCACTTTGCTATGAATGCTGGAACGCGCCGACAACCCACCGGTCACTGCCGCTTGATGCGATTGTGTCTGCATATAATCGCGATCACCGCTACCGACCTCGGTCAAACAAGCGTTGAACAGCGGCATAACCGCCTGTTCACTGTCGCTGAGTGCCGGTAAATCGATAATCAACTGCTGGTAGGTCAAACCGTTGGTACCGCACTGGTAACTGCTGACCGGCATATCGCCAACCTTAACCGGCTCGGCATCATAATGCTTGATAGTGGTTGGAATATCATCCTTGGTGACTTCCGGCAAAATACTCGGGTCATCATGCTGCGCTTGACGTTGCTCCAAAGCAACCGCCTGATCAATAATGGCTTGTTTCTCATCATCGCTCAACCGAGCTTGAATCTGCTCAAGCTTGGCTTTTTCTGCGGCTTCATTGTTATCCGCCAGCTCGGTATCCGGTGACATCACATAACGTACACGATGCGGGTTATCAAGCAACAGCTTTTTAATCAGATTAGGAACGAAGTCGGCCGATTGGACTTCATCTTCCAGGTGTTTCAAAGCGCTATCGGTATCCAATAACGCAATCGGGTCACCATCATGCAAAGCACCACCAAGGGAATGTAAGATCAACTGCAAGCCATAAGGGTAGCTATCACCGCCTACCTCTCGTTGCGACAGTTCCAATTGATGCAACATCGCTTCGACCTGCGACTGCTCGACACCCTTATCGGCAATGCGCTGCAATTCACTGAGAATCATCTGCTCAACGGCATCGGCATGCTCGACTTCCGAACCCTGCACACCGACCACAAAAGCCATCTCTTTATTGGATTCCTCAAAGCCGCAAAGTGGTGATGGCGCATCCGCCAATTCGGTATCTTCCAGAACCTTGCGTAAAGGTGAAGCGCTGTTATCAAGCAGTACCGCAGATAGTAGGTGACCGCGCAATACATTCAATGGATCCTGGTTTTCACCCAAAAGCCACCCCAAAACAATATGGGTCTTTGCCGTGGTATCTTCTTCATCCAGCGCATAAACACCATTGATTTTTTTCGGCTCGCTATAGCGTTGCTCCAAACCGACATGAACCTGCTCAACCTTATCCTGAAAACGCGCCAAGGCGAGCTCTTCAAACTGGGTTTGGTGCTCGAGCGCGGAAATATCACCATAGGTCATGAATACCGCATTTGACGGGTGATAGTGATTTTTATGGAAATCGACCAGCTGCTGGTAGCTCAGATCAGGAATATCCTTCGGATCACCGCCGCTGTTGTAATGGTAGGTATTGGTCGGATAAAGCTCCGCCGAGAAATTCTGCCAAAGTGTCGCAATCGGCGAACTCATCGCCCCTTTCATCTCATTGAACACCACACCCTTATAGGTCAATGGCGAATTCGCATCAGTCATATCCTCAAACTCGAAACGATGTCCTTCCTGTGCGAAATCCAACGGGTCCAAATTCGGGAAAAATACTGCATCCATATAGACTTCAAGCAGATTCTGGAAATCTTTACGGTTTTCGGTCGCAAACGGATAAGCGGTCCAATCACTGGAAGTAAACGCATTCATAAAGGTATTCAATGAACGGCGGATCATCATAAAAAACGGATCACGAACCGGGTATTTTTCACTGCCACACAAGGTGGTGTGCTCTAGAATGTGGGCTACTCCGGTCGAATCCATCGGCACAGTGCGCAAGGCGACCAGAAATACATTCTGTGGATCGTCCGCCGCCAGATGGTAGTGTGCCGCTCCGGTTGTCTTATGTTCAAAATGCTCTACCGTTAAATTCAATGATTCAATGGCGTGAGAACCTTTGAATTCAAAGGCAGGATGACAGTTTGTCGAAAGCTTACTCATAATGACTCAGTTTGTTTTGATCTGTTTTGGCATAAACCTAAGGCTGTTCATACCGAAAAAAAAGGCCATTATAAAATGGCCTTTATAGGAGTTGTAGTGTCAAATAATGACTCAATCTTCAAATTCAAGATTAAAGCTTATTTATCCGCTTCAACCATAGATAGTTTGACACGGCCCTGCTTATCGACATCGATCAGCTTGACGCGAATTGCCTGTCCTTCTTTCAAGTACTGGTTAACATCTTCAACACGCTCTTCAGCGATTTGCGAAACGTGAACCAAACCTTCACGACCCGGCATATAGGCAACAAAAGCACCGAAATCGACGATTTTCTTAACTACCGCATCATAGGTTGTACCGATTTCCGGTTCAGCGGTAATCTCGGCAATTCGCGCTTTCGCCGCTTCAGCCGAAGCATCGTCAGTTGCCGCAATCTTAACATTGCCGTCGTCATCGATTTCAATCACACAACCGGTTTCTTCGGTTAAAGCACGAATAGTCGAACCCCCCTTACCGATGATTTCGCGTACTTTCTCCGGTTTAACCTTAATGGTGAAGAAACGTGGTGCAGTCCCGGCTACCGATTCATTCGGTGCCGAAATAGCCTTGGCCATTTCTGCCAAAATATGCAAACGGCCTTCTTTAGCCTGCTCCAGAGCAATACTCATAATCTCTTCGGTAATACCGGTGATTTTGATATCCATCTGTAGAGCAGTGATCCCTTCATCGGTACCGGCAACCTTAAAGTCCATATCACCCAAGTGATCTTCATCACCCAGGATATCCGACAATACCGCAAAACCGGATTCTTCTTTGATCAGCCCCATGGCAATACCGGCTGCAGGAGCGGCAACAGGTACACCGGCGTGCATTAACGACATAGAGGTACCACAAACCGATGCCATAGAACTGGAACCGTTAGACTCGGTGATTTCAGAAACCACGCGGATTGTGTATGGGAATTCTTCGTCAGTCGGCAACAGTGCCGCCACACCACGACGTGCCAGCATACCGTGACCGATTTCACGACGCCCCGGGCTACCGGTACGACCGCACTCACCTACCGAGAACGGAGGGAAATTATAGTGCAGCATAAAACGGTCATGATAAGCACCGGTTAATTCATCAACGATTTTCGCATCACGCTCGGTACCCAGAGTGGTGACCACCAATGCCTGAGTTTCACCACGAGTGAACAATGCCGAGCCGTGAACTTCCGGCAAGACACCTACCTGACAGTTGATGGCACGAACTGTCTTGGTATCACGACCGTCGATACGAGGTTCACCGGCAATAATACGGCCACGCACGATATCTTTTTGCAGCTTACCGAACATGCCTTCAATGTCTTTTGCATCAAAGCCGTCCGCATTGGTTTCGCTTACGGCTAGCGATTCAATCGCCTTTTGCTTGGCGGCATCCAAAGCCGCATAACGATCCATTTTGTCAGCAATGCTATAAGCCGCTTCCACATCAGAACGAATCAAGCCGAATACCGCATCTTTAAGTTCGGTATTTTCCGCAGCAGGCTGCCAATCCCAAGTAGGCTTACCGGCATCGCTTGCAAACTCTTCAATCGCTTGGATTGCCGCCTGCATCTGCTGGTGACCGAACATTACCGCACCTAGCATTTCAGACTCTGAAAGCTCTGCCGCTTCCGATTCAACCATCAACACTGCATCTTTAGTACCGGCAACCGACAGCTCCAAATCGGACATCTCAAGTTCTTCAGGACTTGGGTTCAACAGATATTCACCGTCGCTGAAACCGACAATCGCGGCTCCGATTGGCCCATTGAACGGAATCCCGGAAATCGCCAATGCCGCAGAAGTACCCAGCATCGCCGCCACTTCGGTACCCACTTCCGGGTCCAGCGCAACCACGGTGGCGATAATTTGCACTTCATTCAAAAAACCTTTTGGAAACAAAGGACGAATCGGACGGTCGATCAAACGTGATGTCAGCGTCTCTTTTTCTGATGGACGACCTTCACGCTTTAAAAAGCCTCCCGGAATCTTACCGGCCGCATAGGCTTTTTCCTGGTAGTTAACTGTTAGAGGAAAGAAGTCCTGACCTTCTTTAGCCGATTTGGCAGCAACCGCGGTCACCAATAAACGGGTATTACCCATTCCAATCATTACGGCACCGTCGGCCTGACGTGCGATTTCACCGGTTTCTAAAGTAACCGTGTGTTTGCCATACTGAAACGTCTTTGTAAATTTAGCCATTGATCTTCCTCTGTCATAGCATTTTGATTTCAAACGGATTTATAAAGTCTTATGCTGTCTGAAACCTGAATCCCTAAATAGCCTTCGACCGGCTCCATAATTCTTATCGAATCGCTTGCTACTTAGGGATTCAGGCTAAACGGTTAAAGCCAACTTTTTGCTTTATAAACGAGCATCCATTCTACTCTGAATTACTGAGCAATTAAAACTAATAGATGGGTTTTTATCTAAAATTCAGGCAAAAAAAAACCCTGCCAGGCAGGGTTTCTTTTGGAAAGCACTTGGATTACTTACGTAGACCTAGGCGCTTGATAAGATCTAGGTATCTCTGACCGTCTTTACGGTGAAGATAATCTAGTAACTTACGACGACGGCTAACCAAACGAAGAAGACCAGTACGAGAGTGGTTATCTTGTTTGTGGCTCTTGAAGTGCTCAGTCAAGTGCTTGATACGAGCAGTTAATAGAGCTACCTGAACTTCAGGTGAGCCAGTGTCATTTTCGCAAGTTGCGTATTCTGCAACGATTTCAGCTTTTTGTTTAGCGTCAAACATTATCTTAATCTCCATTGGATCGGCCTTAATCAAAATCCATTTCCACAGCCGATGATAGAAATGAATTTGTGCATTTTACTGATTTAGCAATCAAATACAAGCGTTTATCTTGTTTTTCGTTAAATAATCAGTGTTTGCCAAAACCATGCATATAGTGGCCAAGTGCTGAAATATCATCACCCATGTGGCGCACAAGGTTATCTAGGCTAACAATCGCGTTTTCCAGAATATTTACCGCAATAAAAGGTTCTTCAACTTTTAGACGGTCATACATAGGACGAGTCAACAACAAACATTTAACCCCTTTCTTACCGGCGGTTAAGCGTAAGTTACGCGGCTTGCGGTCAAAGAAAGACATTTCTCCAACCAATGTCCCTTCGGACTGTTTACCGACTTCGGTAGTGTCTTGACCGTCATTACTGGTCAACTTCACCTTGCCTTCGATAACATAGGCCAGGAAATCACCGATTTCACCTGCATCGGAAATAACCTCACCATCTTCATAACTCTTCTCTAACAGATAATGTGTCAGCTTTTCTACTTCACCAATAGTCAAAGACTCACAAATGTTATGCTCTTTAAAAAATGTTAACAACTCTTCAGCTGACATGTTAATCATTAGTATTCTCCTCATCGCACGCCGGATTGCGTGTTCTCTTCAATAAATATCCATTCAATTTCGAATTTAGCGCCGCAGTGATGTTTTTATAATGGCTTACGCGCTATAAAACTGGCGACCGGACGCCCGTCCGCCAATGTTTCTATTCTATCAACAATTATTTCATAGCCTGCAAAAACTTTTGCCAATTCATTTTTTTGCAAAATGAAGTTAGGGTTTTTCGGTGAGCCGAAAGCTTCAACGCCTTCGACAAATGTCTGCACCAACACTATGCCGCCAGGCTTCACGTGACTCTGTATATAGCCAAACAGTTCACGATTAAGGAAACGAATCATCAATATAATATCGCTGCCCTCTACAGGCAGGCAGTTGTCTTTTTTGACATCACAACATTTGAACTTAACACTGGCACCGGACTGCGTTGCCAATTGTTTGGCGCGTTTAAGCACCTTCTGCTCATGATCGATAGCCAGTACATTCATACGCTGTTTAGCCAGAAAAATGGCATCGCGTCCACCACCGCAGCCGATATCCAAAACCTGCGCGCGCTGCGAAGGTTGCAGAGGCAACTGTATGACTTGCTGCTCCAGCATCTCCACCAGATCTTTCACCAACGGACAGGGTTGCCATAAAGTCCTGCTCTGCTTGCCCGGTTCAAAGGCATCCGGCATGCTCTGCATCCACTGCTCGATGGCAGCGGCAGAATCCAATACCATCGAGCCGATAACCTGATAGTTTTTACTATCGAGTAAAATGCTCGCCGCTTCGATTTCGTCTTTGCTGCCAACCAGATACAAACTTGCCGGTGGTGCCGGTAATGCATTCAGGCTTTGCGCTAAATCGTTCCACGCCAACCAGGTCGAATTTTTAATATGCCCGGCGATAAAATCGGCACGAGAACGTAAATCCAAAATGCCGTCGGCTTTATCAAATACTCTCATCAATGGTTTTCCGCCCCAGAGGCCTGTGCTGCAGCAGTATCAAGGTTAAATACGCGCTTTGGTTTGAGCACGTGTTTATCATGCATCCACTCACCGACGGCAATACAGACATCATCAAAATAAAAACGCACCAAATCGGTCTTCGGTTGCGGCAATGCCAATTTACCACCATGACGAACCAGATTGGCTTGCTCGGCATTTAAATCGATACGCTGCAAATGACTTATGGCGATATCGATCGGCTGTAAACAATTATCCAACTGCTCTTCAATCTGCTCCAGACTGAGCATCTGGTCACCACTAATGGTACCGGTTTGGGTACGGTGTAGCGCGGTTAAGTGACCGACCGTACCCAATGCTTTGGCGATATCCTCACCCAAAGTACGCACATAAGTGCCTTTCGAGCACTGCACATCAAACACGATCTGATCGGCGCTGAATTCAACCAATGCCAACTGATAGATATGAATGGCGCGAGGTGGTCGCTCAATTTCAATTCCCTTGCGGGCATAATAATAAAGCGGTTTACCCTGATACTTGAGTGCCGAATACATCGGAGGAATCTGTTCAATATCGCCGAGGAATTTTGCCAAGGCTTGTTCAATCAATGGCTTGCTTAACTGCGGAACCGCCAAGGTTTCAACAATTTCACCTTCGGTATCACCAGTATCGCTACGCTCGCCCAGTTTTAAGGTGGCGGTATAGCGTTTATTGGAGTCCAACAACAAACTGGAAACCTTGGTGGCCTCACCCAAGCAAATTGGCAATAAGCCGGTGGCAAACGGATCCAGTGCCCCGGTATGCCCGCCTTTATTGGCGTTAAAAGCACGAATCACCTGCTGCAGAATGCCGTTGGAAGAAACGCCTGCCGGCTTGTTTAGCAATACGATACCGTTAACGTGACGGCGCGGCTTACGGCGTCTAGGCATTTGCTTGGCTTTTTTGGTCGGCTTTGTCGCCACAGCCGAGACCGGCTCATCAGAGCCGTTCTGATGCTGTTCAGAGTTCATATTTTCAGATTCAATCATAATCAATTGCGAATTAGGATTTCAGCGCCTTATTAATCAAATCTTCAATATACTGAGCATTCTCCGGCACTTCGTCATAATAGAAACGAATCTGCGGCACAATGCGCAAACGTAAACGGTTGCCGATTTCGGAACGGAAAAAGCCTTGTGCTTTCTGCAAAGCGGCCAAAGTTTCCTGCACCTCCGGATCGTCTTTTTTATGCCCCATCAATGCAAAATGGATTTTAGCGATACTTAAATCCTTACTGATTTTACAATCGGTAATACTCATTTTTTTAAAACGCGGGTCTTTCGATTCATGCACCAACAATTCGGCAATGGTACGGCGAATCTCTTGCGCCACGCGAGTTGGGCGACTGACACTTTGATTACTCATAAATTTACTTCTCTTAAATCAAAAAAGCCCCATTGATTGTTTGGCAATCAAGGGGCTGGAACAAACCCATAAACGGGTTCGCTAGTGTTCAAAGGTTAATTAATCCAATGTACGCTTAACTTCAACGCGCTCGTAACACTCGATCTGGTCTCCAACCTTAACATCGTTGTAGTCCTTAACCCCGATACCACACTCGATACCTTTCTGTACTTCGTTGACATCGTCTTTAAAGCGGCGAAGTGACTCAAGCACACCTTCGTAGATGACCACGTTATCACGTAATACACGGATAGGGTTGCTACGCTTAACAAGACCTTCGGTGACCATACAACCGGCAATCAAGCCGATCTTAGGCGCCTTAAAGACGTCACGAACGTCAGCCACACCAACAATGCGCTCTTGAACTTCAGGAGCCATACGACCTTCAATCGCACGTTTCACTTCATCAACGATCTCGTAGATGATGCTGTAGTACTTCAACAGGATACCTTCGTTATCGATAATGCGCTTGGCAGAGGCATCGGCACGAACGTTGAAACCGAAAATCAAGGCTTCAGACGCTAACGCCAAGTTAGCATCGGTCTCAGTGATTCCACCCACACCAGATGAGATTACGTTTACACGTACTTCATCGGTAGACAGTTTCGTTAACGCATCAGCAATCGCTTCGATAGAACCTTGTACGTCCGCTTTCAGAATGATGTTAACGTTCTGAATATCGCCTTCGGCCATCTTGTTGAACATGTTCTCAAGCTTCTGCTTCTGTTGACGGGCAATTTTCAATTCTTTGAACTTACCTTGACGGAATGAAGCCGCTTCACGCGCTTTACGCTCGTTCTCAACGGTGATCATCTCATCACCGGCAACCGGCACACCAGATAGACCCAACAACTCTACCGGAATAGATGGACCTGCTGATTCAACGTTTTCACCCGAATCACCGATCAAGGCTCGAACACGACCGTATTCCATACCACAAAGCACGATATCGCCTTTGCGCAAGGTACCCGACTGAACCAGTACCGTTGCGACCGCACCACGACCCTTATCAAGACGCGATTCAACCACGACACCTTTAGCATGACCTTCAACCGGCGCTTCTAGTTCAAGAATTTCCGCCTGTAGAGAGATCGCATCCAATAGTTCATCGATACCCATACCGGTTTTCGCCGATACCGGAACGAACTGGACATCACCACCCCATGCTTCTGGAACCACCTCTTCGGCAACCAGTTCTTGCATAACGCGATCCATATTCGCGGTCTCTTTATCCATTTTGTTAACGGCAACCACAATACCGACACCCGAAGCTCTAGCATGCTGGATCGCTTCTTTGGTCTGCGGCATTACACCGTCATCGGCGGCAACTACGATAACCACCACGTCAGTGATTTCGGCACCACGTGCACGCATGGCGGTAAACGCGGCGTGACCCGGAGTATCGATAAAGGTAACACCACCCATATCGGTATCGACATGGTAGGCACCGATATGCTGGGTAATCCCACCGGCTTCACCGTGAGCAACCTTAGCTTTACGGATATAGTCAAGCAACGAGGTCTTACCGTGGTCAACGTGACCCATAATGGTAACGATTGGCGAACGCTTAACCGTTTCACCGTCGTATTCCTGGTTAACCACTTCGTCTTCGACCGTGACTTCGTTGAAAGCGACCGGCTTATGCCCCATCTCTTCAACAATTAACATCGCCGTTTCCTGGTCAAGCACTTGGTTGATGGTCGCCATAGTACCAAGCTCCATCATCATAAACTTGATAACTTCACCGGCTTTAACCGCCATTTTTTCTGCAAGTGAAGACAAGGTAATGCTTTCAGGAACCTTAACTTCGCGAACAACCGCTTCGGTAGGCTGTTGGAAACCGTGCTGGTTTTCAGCTTGCTTGGCAAATTTCTTATTACCGCCACGACGCATTTTAGGAGTACGGTTGTCATCAACAATACTACGTCCTTTGCCCTTGCCAGCAGCTTTTTTATGACCGCCTTTTGGTGGGCCGTCATTGCCATCATTTACCTTGCGGGTTTCATGATGTTTCTTATCTTTTGCCTTTTTGGAGGCATTCGAATGATCTTCTTTCGGGGCCTTCGGCGCAACATCAACGATGTCCTTGCTATCGACCTTGCCGTCTTTTTTAGCGTCTTTGCTATCTGTCTTTGCAGCAAAAGCTTTATCTTCGGTTGCAGCAACAACCGCTTGTTCAACAACCGGTGTTTCGACAACCGTTTCTTCAACGGCTACTTCTTCTACCGGTGTTTCTTCAACAACTTCTTCCGCCACTTCAGGCTTTTTCACGTAAGTACGCTTCTTACGTACTTCAACATTAACGGTTCGCTTACCGCTACCTGAACCTGCTGATAGATTCAAAGTCTGCTTACGGCGTAAAGTCACCTTCTTAGGCGTGTCCTCTGCCTTTTCACCGTGCAAACCTTTAAGGTAGCTTAAAAGTGTACGCTTTTCTTCTTCAGATAAAGAATCGCTTTCTTTCTTACCTTTGATACCTGATGCGTCCAGCTGTGAAACCAGTTTTTCAACAGAAAGGTTGAGAGTCTCTGCAAATTTTTTTATTGATACTTCGGCCATTACTCTTCCTTTTATTGTTATTCAAACCATGGTGCACGCGCTTTAAGAATCAATTCTCCAGCAGCCGCTTCATCCATCTCTACGTATTCTAATAATTCATCTGTGCCTAGCTCAGCCAGGTCTTCTTGAGTAATCACACCGTTTTTAGCTAACTGCTTAGCCATTTCCGGGGTCATACCTTCTAATGCCAACAAGTCTTCTGCCGGCTCAGCCATCGCGGCCTTTTCTTCTTCGGCAATCGCTTGAGTCAACAAGGCGTCTTTGGCACGCTGCTTCAATTCAGTGACCAAGTCTTCATCGAAACCGTCGATTTCCAACATTTCCGCTGCCGGAACATAAGCCACTTCTTCAATGGTTGTGAAACCTTCGGCAACCAATACGCTAGCGAAGTCTTCATCAATATCCAAAGCGTTGGTGAAAACATTGATCTGATCCTGAGATTCGGTTTCATGTTTTTCAGCCATTTCCGACTGAGTCATCACATTCAGTTCCCAACCGGTCAGTTCCGATGCCAAACGGATGTTCTGACCGTTTTTACCGATCGCCTGAGATAGCTGTTCGTCTTCGACCGCCAAATCCATGGTGTGCTTATCTTCATCAACCATGATCTGCGTCACTTCAGCAGGCGCCATCGCATTGATGACGAACTGCGCATCGTTCACATCCCAAAGGATAATATCGATACGTTCACCAGACAATTCATTGGTAACGGCCTGAACACGACCACCACGCATACCGACGCAAGCACCGATTGGATCTAGTCGAGGATCGTTGGCACGCACCGCAATTTTCGAACGGAAACCGACATCACGCGCCGCACTCATAATATCGATCAAATCATCACTGATCTCAGGCACTTCGATCTTGAACAATTCTATAAGCATTTCATTACAAGAACGTGACATAAACAGCTGAGGGCCACGTGGACGGAATTCTACGTTCTGCAGATAAGCACGGACGCGATCGCCGATGCGGAATGTCTCACGACCAACAAGTTGGTTACGGGGGATAATCGCATCAACGTTATCGCCCATATCCAAAATCACATCACCACGGTCAACACGTTTCACCTGACCGGTTAGGATTTCGCCTACGCGCTTCTCGTAAATTTCAACAACCTTCTTGCGCTCGGCTTCACGAACCTTCTGGATAATAACCTGCTTGGCCGTCTGAGCACCGATACGACCGAAATCAATCGATTCCATCGGTTCTTCGATATATTGACCTACTTCGATATTTGGATCGATATCCACCGCATCCATTTCACGGATGTACCAGCCAACGTTGTCTTCGATCGCTGTATCGTCTTCGATAACTTCCCAACGACGGAAAGTCTCGTAATCACCTGTGTGACGGTCAATGACGACACGAGCGTCAAGTTCATCGTCATGGCTTCTGCGTGTCGCAGTTGCAAGGGCTGTTTCAATCGCGTCAAAGATAATCTCTTCATCGACACCCTTTTCGTTTGCCATAATCTCTACAACAGCTAATACTTCTTTGCTCATTTCAGTCTCACTCTAAAATCTAGTTATTTTGTGCAAATATTCTTTTAAAATTTCGGTACCACATTGGCCTTTTCGATCAGGTCAAATTCTATTGGATAGATTTCACCGTCGACTTCTAACTCTATACCGCTTTCGGTCACCTGAGTCATAATGCCTTTGAAACGTTTACGACCTAGTACCGCAATGCTACTGCGAACTTGAACTTCCGAACCTTGGTAGCGTTCGAACTGTTCCGGAGTGAACAATAAACGGTCCATCCCCGGTGAAGACACTTCCAAACGGAATTCACTGCTAATAATGTCTTCAACATCCAATACAGCACTGATTTGTTTACATACAGCATAGGTCTCATCCGAGTTAATGGTGCCGTCTTCTTTTTCGATAAAAATACGCAATAACGTATGTCTACCTGCCGGAAGATACTCCATACCCCACCAAACAAAGCCCATGCCTTCTACTGTAGGCTGTAAAGCATTTTGAATTTTTTCTTCAATTGTCACTGAATTTGTCTACCAATAATTCGAAGTTTAAATAACAAAAAACCCCGTAAAAACGGGGTTTTTAAAAATTCAGGCCACAGCTAAATGACTTGATTTAGCTATCCCTGAGAAAACTTTTTAAAAAATCTGCGGAAATTGTAAAGCCTTTTCCCGTTTTGTCAAGGCTTATCATGCGCAGGACAACCCTTACCGCAAACAAAAAACATTATATTTTAATAACTTAGAAAATAACAAGGATTAAATAAAATATAAAATTCACGCTTTTCTGCTGAAAACAGGTTTATCTTAACCCCATCTTTTGCAGTTTAACAAAAATCAACGCCGTCATTAACGCATCATTAGCGGCGTCATGCTGGCCGAAATTCGGCAGCTGCAAATGCTTTAGAATGCTATCAAAACGCAAATCGATATTCGGTTCTATACAGCTGCGCTTAGCCTCCCGTCTGGCATATAAATAATACAGCTCGGACACTTCTATTTTAGGGTTGGGCAGCTCAATACCGAGCCAAGGCTTAATCACGCGATTGACCATAGCGACATCGAATTCCAAATAATACCCCACCAGTGTCGCACCGCGAATAAACGCCAAAAACGCTTTGATCGCATCTTGCTCGGTTGCATAAGCACTCTTGCTATCCTCAACATCGATATTACGAATCTGATGCACCAAAATGCTTTGCTCGGCAATTTCCTGTTCTTGTTTAACCACCAGATTCAAACCTTGACTGGTAAGAATTTCATCGCCAACGATTTTCACCGCACTTAAAGTGATAATACGGTCATTATTGCGATCTAAACCGGTGGTTTCGCAATCAAAGCAGACAAAGCACCCAGCTTGAGCCGGTTCAAACAGATAAGCGTAGGCATCATCTTTTAGCGCGGCCTTTTGTTGATTGAGGCGCCGTTCATTTAACCAGGACTTGATCGTGTTGAACATTACATCATGCTCTCAAGCTTAAAGTGCTGAACAATGCGCTTTTTAAAGACATCAACCACCGCAAAGCTTTGCTTAAGGATATCCTGCTGGCGATGATTCAAGCTCGCCAAGCGCACTTTGTTATCCGGAATTTCCACACCTTCTGCGACCTGCGCCAACATCGACTCTAAACGCAAGGTATTCAGGTAGTTAAGGGTTTCCCCAAGCTCGATACCGAACTCCTGCTTGAAAATCCCCCTATCCATCAATGCCTTGATGCGCCAATGGGTATTGGTCTGCTCAATCCCGGCTTCCAGCGCATAACAACGTACCCCATGGACTATCGGGAAAATCCCGCCTTTTTTAATATCGATCAGATTCTGTTCGCGATCTTTACCGCTATCAGCCTGCAAGCCACCAAAAAAACCCACCGGAGTATTAAATTGCAAAGCGCCTACGGCAAAATGGCGTAAAAAAACAGGATAGTCTTCCTGTTTTTGTCGCAATGTCTGCTTTATTTCGGTTAACCACTCGTGCTGCCCATAAACCGCTTCACCATCCAACAAAATGGCTGCATACATAAAATTGGTGTCCGAGGGGTTCTTGAACCAGTTTTCGACTTTGAGCTTAAAATCGCTGATACTCATACGCCATTCGGGGTTAGACAACATGATATTGCCCGGACAAGGCGGAAAACCGATTTTCTGCATCGCCGCAGTAAAATCGGCTGCAAATTGGTCAAGCAACGACAACTGATCTGCAGCCAAATCGTCACTGTAAACCAAGGCGTTATCCTGGTCGGTGCGAATCACCTGCTCGGAGCGGCCTTCACTCCCCATGACAAAAATACAAACCTCATCTTGCAAAACTTGCGGCAGTAAAATCTCAATCAGTTTATGAATCATCTTGCGATGCAACTCGTTGACCAGCTTGGCGATATAGTGCGTTTTAATACCCTTACGGTTCAAACTGTTAATCAATTCGTCAATCTGTGGGCCGATGACCACCAAATCATCAATCGATTCGACCTTCTCGACCTTAAGCAATACTAAGCCAGGCTGATTGGCAAACAGCGTCATTAAATCTTTCTGATGCAAAAAACCGGCAAAGCCATCATCGCGTCGCACCACCAAACGGTCGATTTGGTAACGGGTCATTTTTAATAACGCATTAAACAGGTAATCGAATTCATGCACCGAATGCACCGGTTTATTAGCGATTTTACCGACCACACCGGGTTCGGTTAACAAGCCATGGGGTTCGCAGGCAACCATACGTAGGATATCGGCATTGGTGACAATTCCCACTGAACCATCATCATATTCCACCAAGCAGGCATCGGAACGCACCGCCAGCATTTTTTGCGAAACCTGCAAAATCGTGGCTTGTTCCTTAACACTGACGTGCTTTTGAATCGGAGCATTGCACACCGTATTCATCATCATTTCAGTGGATGCTGCCGCTTGCATGGTTTGGTGAACACGATTAAGTTTATCGACAATCGAAGTATTGAAGAAGCCGCTGAACTTAGCATGGCCTTCAAGGTTTTTTAAAAAAATGGCCGCAGGCATTTTATAGGCAATGGTTTCTTCCAACACTTCATAAAAAACCTTTTTATCGGCTTTGGCGAAAATCTCCGCATCACCAAAAAAACCGCGCACACTGTAATGCGAAATAATCGCACCATCCCTTATTTCGGCCACCTTACCTTTGATAATGATATACAGATAACCGCCATGCGCTGAAGAGGTTAAATCAATTTTGCTATGTTCAGGAAAATAGCTGACATCCATGCTGTCGGCCAGCTTGTATAAATCGGCTTGCGGCAGTTCGTCAAAAGGTGTGATTTGGGAAAGAAAATCGCGTTGTTGTGCTTGAGCCATCCTAACCTCTTTGTCCGTAACAATAGACCAATCATAACGTGAAACGATTTTGTTAGGGTAAAAAAAAAAGGGTGCCGAAGCACCCTCTTTTTCATCAGATAATAATCGAGTGATTATTTTCCGTGAGCTTTCGCCATGAACTCTTCTGTGTCACCACGATCACTTGTCATCAAGCTGACAACAACAGTAACCAATACCGCAGCAGGAACAGAATAAAGTGCTGGGTTAACCAGTACGTCTAGTCCTAGCATTGTTGTTTCACCGAAGAACTTACTGAATGTGAACAGTAGAGATAGAACAAGACCAACAGCCATACCCCAGATAACAGCTTGGCTAGTTAGCTTCTTCCACCATACAGCAAATACCAGAGCCGGAGCAAAAGTAGAAGCGGCAATACCGAAACACATACCAACAAGCATCGCTACGTTTTCAGACTTCAACCATACAGACATCGCGATAGCAACGATTGCCAGGAAGAAAGCACCCATTTTAGCGAACTTAAGTTCTTGCTCATCAGTTGAATCAGGGTTGATAACACCTTTATATAGGTCGTGCGCCAACGAAGATGTCGCAGAAATCAATAGACCTGCAGAAGTGGAAAGCATCGCTGCCATCGCACCGGCTGCAATCACACCCATCAGGATCTGACCACCCAACATGTCACCCAACATAGGCATTGTCATGTTTTTCGCTTTACCAACTTCACCCGCAGCAATCATTTTTAGTAGCTCAGGGTATAGCGCATACATAGCGATCAGACCTACGAAGAAGATAGCTGCATAAAAGATCGCTAGACCCCAGATAGTGATTTCAGCTGATTTACGAGCTTCAGTCGCATTAGATACGGTATAGAACTTGATCAGGATGTGAGGAAGACCCAACACACCCAAGAACAATGCAAGCACCAGAGACGCTTGGTTAGCGAAGTCACGCAGACCGACACCCGGAGTTACCGCAGAAGCCGCTTCTGGCATCAATGCACGAACTGCATCTACCGCTGCACCGGGATCAGACGCTGCCGCCGCTGCCGCTACTGCTGCTGGGTTAGCTGCTGCCAATTTAGCTGGAACCATGTGCTCAGACGCTTCGATAACACCCGCTGGGTTACCACCGAATAGGTGAATAATACCGAATATCAATAAGAACAGCATCGCACCGAAAAGGATCGCGCCCTGAATCGCTTGGTTATAAGAAGTCCCTTTCATACCACCAACGATTACGAATAGCGCCATCAAAGAACCTGTTACCAATACAGTCGGCAGGTAATCCCATCCAAGTAGTAGACCAAACAGGTGACCGGCACCAACGATCTGAGGAACAAGATACATTACACAAAGTACTAATGTTGAAAGCATGGCAACAGTACGGATTTGCTTGGCGTTATTACCGAAACGCGCATTCAGTACATCTGCAACGGTAAATTTACCAACGTTTTTCAACGGGCTGGAGATCGCAATCAAAACCACAATCCAAGCCGCGAAGAAACCGATAGCAAGCCACCAGCCATCTACACCAGACAACGCAACCGCACCGGCCACACCCAAGAAACTTGCCGCAGAAGCATAGTCACCCAGCATAGCTAGACCGTTAACTTTTGGCGAAAGTCCGCCCCCAGCAACATAATAGTTAGCTGTTGAAGCCGTAGAACGACGGTGATAAAAACTGATGTAGACAGATAGTAAAATACCCAGACCTACAATGGTCAATGCAACCAAATTTTCCATTAGTTAGACTCCTCTTCATCCATCTTTTTCAGATAAAGACGGGTAATGATGACACCTGTGACAATCACCACCAGGCCTCCCCAGATTGCTAGTGGAAGACCAGCAACATCAGCCGCTGCAACATCTTTGAAGCTAGCACTTACCATCAGCGCAACCCCAAAGTACAGGACTGTGTAAATAGCCAATAAAATGGCTCCATACTTCACTTTACTTTGCATAAAGCTCCTCTCCTCGTAAACAATTGTTTTTATAGTGATTAAGTCCATCAATCAGCCTTCAGGGCATTACCCCAAAAACCAATGGACGCACTTAAAGACCATACAATTATGGCTTTTAAAAATACGTAGTTAAAATAAGTATTTTTAATCTATAGATATATCCGGCATCGGAAAATTTACGTAATCCACCAATTTAGGATATAACAGCTCAAACCCGCCTGTATGCACAGGCAGATTCTTGCATTCTTTTGACAGCTAAAGACGTTACTCTCAAGCTATTAGGAAATCTCCTACTTTTGAAATTGTTCCAGAATGGATGGATCTTCTAAAGTAGAAGTGTCTTGCGTGATCTCTTCGCCTTTGGCGATAGTTCTCAGCAGACGTCGCATGATTTTACCGGAGCGCGTTTTCGGCAAGTTGGTACCGAAACGGATATCATCCGGTTTAGCAATCGGACCAATCTCTTTGGCAACCCAATTGCGTAGTTCTTGAATCAGTGCATCACGTTCAGCGCCTTTTGGGATATCGACATTCAATACCACAAAGGCTGCAACCGCTTCACCTTTCACATCGTGAGGTCGACCCACTACCGCCGCTTCCGCGACCTTTTCATGGGCAACAAGTGCCGACTCGATTTCCATGGTTCCCAGACGGTGACCGGAGACGTTCAATACGTCATCGACACGACCTAGAATCCAGAAATAACCGTCCTCATCCTGGTAAGCGCTATCGCCAACCACATAATAAGGCACGTTTTCCAACGGGAAATAAGTCGATTTATAACGTTCAGGCTGACCCCAAACGTTACGAATCATTGATGGCCATGGTTTTTTGATAACCAATAGACCACCTTCACCACGGCCCAGCTCATTGCCCTCTTCATCAAGAATAGCGGCATCGATACCTGGTAATGGCTGCGTACATGAACCTGGTTTTAACGGTGTGACCGGGAAAGGGGCAATCATATGAGCACCGGTTTCCGTCTGCCACCAAGTATCGATAATCGGACATTCACCGCGTCCGATAACATCGTGATACCACATCCAGGCTTCAGGGTTGATTGGCTCCCCTACCGTACCAAGCAAGCGCAATTTAGACAGGTCATACTTGTTCGGCAGATCGGCACCGAATTTCATCAAAGCACGAATCGCAGTTGGCGCTGTATAGAAAACCGTCACATTATGGTCTTCACAGACTTGCCAGAAACGGCCTGCATCAGGATAGGTCGGCACACCTTCGAAAATCACAGTTGTCGCCCCCACAGACAGAGGACCATAGGCAACATAGGAGTGACCGGTAATCCAGCCCACATCGGCGGTACACCAGAAAACGTCATCGTCTTTCAGGTCAAACATCCATTCATTGGTCAAATGGGCATTTAATAAATAACCACCGGAACTGTGCTGAACACCTTTTGGTTTACCGGTAGAACCGGATGTATAAAGTAGGAACAATGGATGTTCGGCATTGACTGGAACCGGATCATGGTAGTTGCTCATACCGGCTTCGGCTTCCATCCAATCCATATCACGGCCTTCTTGCATCGGCACATCCAGATCGGTACGGCGATAAACGATCACCTTCTTAACATGGTCACAGCCTTTTTCCAAAGCTTCATCAACCGCGTCCTTCAAAGGAATTGTCTTACCACCACGCAAACTGGCGTTAGCGGTAATCACCATTTTGGCACCGGCATCTTCAATACGGTCACGCAAGGCTTCAGCGGAAAAACCACCGAACACCACCGAATGGATCGCACCGATACGCGCACAAGCCTGCATAGCGAATACGGCTTGCGGGATCATCGGCATATAGATGACAACGCGATCACCTTTTTCAACGCCCTGCGCTGTCAAAGTGTTGGCAAAACGGCAGACCTGATCATGCAGTTCTTTATAGGTATAGGTTTCCACGCCGCCCTGATCACCTTCGAAGATAATCGCGTTCTTGTCGCTCTTGGTAGCCAAGTGGCGATCGATACAGTTATAGGAGACGTTCAGTTCACCGTCAGTGAACCATTTGAAAAAAGGAGCTTCGGATTCATCCAATCCGACTGTGAAAGGTTTTGTCCAAGACAGTTTTTCTTTAGCTAAATCCGACCAAAAACCAACATTATCCTGTTCAGCTTTGGCCCTCATTGCCGCTAAGGTGTCTTCATCTATCGCGACCGTCTGTTTGACTTTCTCATTTGGCTGAAAAAGACGAGTTTCGGTTAAGATCGATTCAATATTAGACATGGGGTCTCCTGCAATAATTATTCTTATATGAGACCAGCAAGAAATATCGAAAGAGGAGATTGGTAGCAGTCTAAGTTACACCACCGAATACCCTATTATAACCACTCGACTATTCTGTTAGCGCCGAGCGTTATATCCTTCAACGTCTCAGTGCTAAGTCTCCTAATTATATTTAGGATACTCGGACCAGCTACTTAGGACTTGGAGAATCACTTCAAATTGTAATGCGTGATTAATTGGCTTTTTCGCCAAAAATTTAACTTCACGCGAAATTAGTGCAAAGTTTACCATCGAAAATTTAAATTGAAAGAGCAAGCCGCGACTTTCTCCCTGTTAATTCAAGGCTTTTCAACAAAAATAATTTATCCGCTAAGAAAACTTTTTAAGTCCAACCGCCAAACTTTTTGTTGATTAGCCTTTATCTCGACCATAAGTAAGTTATCATTTATTGCATTAACCCCATGATTCAACTAGCTTTAAACAATCTTTAAACGACTAAAACACTGCACTTCCAATTAATTATCAGTAAAAAGAGTTCAGGATTTTTTATGCGTTGCTTTATTGCCCTACCCATTGACCCTAACACCCGTGGCACTTTGCATAATTGCTCCCTGCGACTGCAAACCCAACCCTGGGCACACCATATCAAATGGTTCAACGCCGACAACTATCATCTGACTTTACAGTTTATCGGTAGCAAGGTTACGGCTGATAAAGTCGACCAAATCACGCAAGCAATGGATAACTGGCTAGAGAACATTCCCGCCTTTGAGATTCGCATTAAGCGCATCGAGCTGTTTCCCGATAACAGCGCCCCGCATACCATTACTGCAACAATTGAAAACAATCCCCGCTTGAACCGGCTCGCCAAATTAATCGCAGACAAACTCTCCACCATCGGTTTACAACCAAGCCAAAAAAGCTTTCGTCCGCATATTAGTCTGGGACGAATAAACACTAAAGCCGGTAGCAAAGACTTTTTGATTCCGCCAGCGCTTAATCAAGTAAGCCAATTTGATTTAGCCTTAAGAGTCGATACAATCACCCTCTATCGAAGTGAGCTGACGCAAACAGCGCCAATTTACACCGAACTGAAAAGCATTTATTTAAACAACCATTAATCAACAAAATCATTAGGCCTATATCCATGAATGTTAGCCAAGCCATCAAACAACGTCACTCCTGTCGCGCCTTTACCGAACAAAGCGTTGCTATTGATACCATTAAAACGATTATCGATACCGCCAAATACGCGCCATCCGGTGTTAATACTCAGCCTTGGCAGGTAGCGGTGTTAAGCGGTGAGAGCAAACAAAAGCTGTCCGAAAAAATGGTCGAGGCGTTTCGCAATAAACAAACCGAGAGCATGGATTATCACTATTACCCGCAAACCTGGACCGAGCTCTACAAAAAACGTCGTGTCGCCACCGGTATCAAACTTTATGAAGCCTTGAATATTCAACGAGAAGATAAAGCGCGTAGATTGACGCAATGGGAAGCCAACTATCGCGCTTTCGATGCCCCGGTGATGTTATTGTTCTTTATCGACAAATCACTCGAGACCGGCTCTTATCTGGATTACGGTATGTTTTTACAGAACATTATGCTACTCGCCGAAGAACAAGGCCTAGCGACTTGCCCACAAGGTGCTTTAGGAGAGTTTCCAAGCATTGTCAAAGCGCACTTGGAGATTGCCGAGAACTGGAATCTTTTAGGCGGCATGGCATTGGGTTATGAAGATAAAGAACATCCGGTCAACTCTTATCGAACCGATCGTGTCGAATTGGAAGAGTTTTGTCAGTTCTTCGAATAAAAAGTAAACCTCTTAAACTTCTCTTTTTATTTTTTAAGGAAAAACAATCGCCTCACACAGTTTGAATTTATTCGAGAAATTTGATGAAATCGAGGTTAGCAGCCTGTTTTTTTATATCAAAAAAACGATTTATCTGCATCAGCGTAAATTCCATTTAAATAAACTGGGAGTTTAAAGATGAGCAAAAAATCAACCCTTAGCAACCTTCAAAAAGCTTTATCAATGGAGTTAACTGCAGCACACCAATATCAGTTACACGCCAGCGTTTTATCTGATTGGGGAATTGATATCCTCTCTGAACAGATGCGTAAAGAGATGAGCGAAGAGCTCGGACATTCAGACGCATTTATGGAACGCATCATGTTCTTGAAAGGCAAACCAGTTCTCAAAATGGCGAATACACCTGTTATGGCGGAATCTCTGGTTCAGATGTTCAAGACCGATTTAGCGGATGAAAAAGAAGCGATTAAGTTTTACACCAAAGCCGCACAGCAAGCTGCCGAAGAAGGAGATATCGGAACAAGAACCCTGTTTGAAAAGATCGTCATGGATGAAGAAGGTCACATGAGCTGGTTAGAACTACAGCTAGACCTAATCAAACGCATGGGTGAGCCGGCCTATATAGCTAAACATATGTCGGCTATAAACAACCATTAGACATAGTTGTGAAGCCCTTTAAAACTTAGACACAACCACTAAGTTAATCTAACGGGCTTCTCCTTACCTTTTCTCGATTCTTCAGCCGAGTTCGTTGTTTGGTCACTTTATTTGGGCAAACAAATAAAGTAACGTGAAGCCTATTCGGTTCAGCTAAGACAAAGAAAGAAAATTAAAAAAGACTTCGCAACCAACACACCAAATTTAATTGTACTCTTATCCTAATTGTCTAAGTTCGTTGCGAGGGCTTTTTAATATTTTTAGAACCTTGATTTTATCTAAAGCCCTCACCTTACTTTGTTGCTTGTCCAACAAAGTAAGCAAAAAAAGACACCCTGCTCCATAAATAGGCAGGTTCTAAAACTCATTCACTGAAAATCCTGAACTCGCTTCGCTCGGACAGCAGGATTTTTAATCGTTCATTTCATTAAGAACTCTGCACTATTTATTCCAAAGGGACGAGGTCGTCAAAGTCATTTTTCTTAGACGGTTAAAAACCAACCAATCCAAAACCCATGATGAAATAAATGACGTTGAACCAAAATTGAGTGCGAGGAAACGGGTCCCCTTTTGTAAGCAATCGTCATTTCACTTAACGTAGGGCGCGTTTAAGAAATCCTGCTGTTTGAGGCGAACTTGTTCGCCGAGTTCAGGATTTTCAGCGAACAAGTTTAGGGAAATAGACTGTGTCAGCAGGGTGCCCTTTTTGTGGTTACTATTTTTGGGCATGCAAAAATAGTAACGTGAAGCCTATTGGATAAAAATTAAGGCAACGCAAAAAATTTAAAAAGGCTTCGCAAATAGCGACTCAAGTTTTATTTACAATAAAACCACCGTCAACTTTAGCATTAATTAACGAAGGCACTGAACCATCTTTTGGTACACATACAACCCACACACCTTTGTATTCAGGAGTTTTAATAAAGGTTGCGTGCAACTCTAATAACTCTCTAGCTTCATTAATCGTGCGCTCAATTTCAGAAACAAGGTTTTGAGGATTTTTATTATTATCCCACGGATTATCAGCATGAAGGAATTTACCAAGTCTGTCGTAGATTTTTACAAAACGTTTATCAGTTAAATAATCGACTGCTTTTCTATCATAATGCCAAGTACCATCACCTTTTTGTATAGCTGGAATTAAGGGCAAAGGATAAAAATCAACATTTATACGCTTAAGCGCTTGGAGAATGCTTGAAGCCTTATAATCTTTTTTATAATCATTCTGTTTTTCAGCATTCGATCTGAAAGCTTGGTATGCATTCTTATTTGGAGCAATCGATGCATAAGCAAGGGCTTCAAGCGCCTTTCTTAATTGAAGGACACATGAATCAAAATCCATTTCATTATTACTTTTTTTATAAGCATCCAGAAATACCAAAACGGCATCACATCTTTTAGTTACCTCTTCCATTTGCCCGAGATAAATTTTATGTAGTTTTGATTCTGTATTTATCATAGGCATCTAACAGATTTTTAAACCACCACCGGATTCCAACTATGCGCATTCAGCGCTTCGAGCAGATCATCATCCGGGAAATACTGAATATCTCCACCGGTTTTCATCTGCACCGTCGCCTGCTGATTAGTGTAATCAATCACAATCGGCAAACCGATATCGCCGGCAAACGGCGTCAATAACTGCTGTAACTGGCTAATCGCCTGATTATCCAATTGACGTTCGCTTTGATTGACCATCAATTTAATCGCGCGCGCTTTTTCAACTCGCGCTTCGGCAAGCGTGACCACCATTTTGGCATCCATCTTAATACCGCCGTTAAAGGTGTCCTCGGCGACCTCTCCTTTAACAATCACCACCGTATCCGGACGCAAGGTGTCTTTGATCTCTTCGTAGACGCCCGGCCCCATTACCACTTCTAGACGACGGGTTTTATCGTCAATCGCAGCAAAGCCCATGCGTCGACCGGTTCTAGTGATTTTGGAACGCAATTCCACCACCAGACCTGCGGCCATGACTTCTTTGTATTTTTCCGGTTTCAGGCTGACCAGCTTATGGCCGACCAAGGTTTCCAGCTCTTTCTCGTACATATCGATCGGATGACCGGTGACATACAACCCAAGCGTTTCCTTTTCACCTGACAGACGAATTTTCTCCGGCATTTGCGGTACATCCAGCAACTTGGATTCGCCGGATTCTTCCACCGATAACACATCGCCAAAGAGGTCGTTTTGGCCGACTTCATCATTTTTCTGCTGTTGTTCGGCCTGCTGCATCGCCATCGGAATACTCTCCAACATGGCATTACGATTATCGTGCAGCTTATCGAAAGCACCGGAGCGCACCAAAGCCTCCATAACACGACGATTGACCTTTTTACCGGCACGCAAACAGAAATCGAACAGGTCCTTGAATTCACCATTAGCGTTGCGTTCTTCAATGACACCGACAAGTGCGGCCTCACCAACGCCTTTAATGGCTCCGAGACCATAATTGACAGTGCGCTCTCCGGCCGGTTTGAAATGCACCTGACCGGTATTGATATTTGGCGGCAATACCGTCAAGCCCATCGCATAACATTCATTAACCATATGCACGACTTTTTCGGTGTTATCCATATCCGATGAAATCTGCGCGGCCATAAACTCGGCCGGATAATGGGTTTTCAGCCAAGCCGATTGATAAGAGACCAAGGCATAGGCGGCTGAGTGGGATTTGTTGAAACCGTACCCGGCGAACTTTTCCACCAAGTCGAAGATCTTCATCGCCAACTCGCCATCGATACCGTTATTGATCGCACCCTCTTCAAATACCGAACGCTGTTTGGCCATCTCTTCGGGTTTTTTCTTACCCATGGCTCGACGCAACATATCCGCACCACCGAGCGTATAACCCGCCAGAATCTGCGCGATCTGCATAACCTGTTCCTGGTAAAGGATAACCCCGTAGGTCGGTGCCAAGGTTTCTTTCAACGATTCATGCTGCCAAGTGGCATCCGGATAAGAGACTTTTTCCTTACCGTGCTTACGCGCGATAAAGTTATCCACCATCCCCGATTCCAATGGCCCCGGACGGAACAGCGCCACCAAAGCGATAATATCTTCAAAACAGTCGGGACGCAGACGGACGATCAAGCTCTGCATCCCGGAGGATTCGAGCTGGAAGACCCCGGTGGTCTTACCGGTTTTGATCAGATCAAAAGTCGGCGCATCGTCCAATGGGATACGCGCGATATCGACGAAACCTTCATCTTCTGGGTTTTTATCACCGTTGATTGATTGCAATGCCCAGTCGATAATGGTCAGGGTTCGTAGACCCAAGAAGTCGAACTTAACCAGACCGGCGGTTTCCACATCGTTTTTATCCAGCTGGGTGACCACACTGGAACCATCCGGTTCACACAATACCGGACAGAAATGATCCAAAGGTTTCGGCCCGATAACCACCCCACCGGCGTGCTTACCGGTGTTACGTACCGTACCTTCAAGCTTCAATGCCAAATCCAATAGCTGGCGCGCGTCTTCATCATTATCGTATTTGTCTTGCAGGTCCTGTTCCTGCTCCAAGGCGCCGGATAGTTTGATCCCCAATTCATTCGGAATCAGCTTAGCGATACCATCCACCACGCCGTAACCCAAGCCCAATACTCGCCCGACATCACGCACCACCGCTTTGGCGGCCATGGTACCGAAGGTAACGATCTGCGATACATGGTCGCGGCCATAGTGACGCGAGACATAGTCGATGACCTCGTCTCGGCGGTCCATACAGAAATCGACGTCGAAATCGGGCATGGAAACACGTTCCGGGTTCAAGAATCGTTCGAAAAGCAGGTCGTATTCGATTGGATCCAAATCGGTGATTTTCAGCGCATAAGCCACCAAGGAACCGGCACCGGAACCACGCCCAGGCCCGACCGGAATACCGTGGTTTTTACCCCATTGGATAAAGTCGGCAACGATCAGGAAATAACCCGGGAACCCCATCTGCAGGATAATATCGAGCTCGAACTTGATACGCGCGTAATACTCGTCGCGCTTGGCTTGCTGCTCTTCGGCAGACAGATGACCGAACAGAAACGCAAGACGCTCATCGAGACCTTTATGACTCTCCTCAACAAAGAACTCGTCTATAGTCATGCCTTCCGGCACCGGAAAATCCGGTAGGAAATAAGTTCCCAGCGTCAAGCTCAGAGTACAGCGACGGGCGATTTCAACGGTGTTTTCAATCGCTTCGGGAATGTCGGCAAACAGCTCGATCATCTGCTCGCTGGTTTTAAAATATTGCTCTTCAGAGTAACGTTTCGGACGATTCAGATCTTCCAGGACATAACCATCATGAATACAGGTACGCACTTCATGAGCTTCAAAATCTTCGGCCTTGGCAAAACGTACATCATTGGTCGCGACCACGGGGACTTCGTAACGTAACGCCACCTCAATCGCCTGAGCGATATAACGCTCTTCATTGTCTCGGTTGGTACGCACCAGCTCAAGATAAAAGCGATCGGCAAAATGTTCTTGCCACCATTTGACACGCGAGGCGACCAAGTTCGGCTTTTGCGCCAGAATCGCACTACCGACATCCCCCTCTCGGCCACCGGACAGCGCTATCAGACCATCATTAAATTCGGCCAGCCATTCGCGTTTGATCAGGGCGTTATCGTCGTTATCGTAAAGTTTCTGGTTGCGCAGATAACCTTGAGAAATCAAGTGTGAAAGATTCAGGTAGCCTTGGTCGTTCTGACACAATAAAACACAGCGAAACACCTCGCCGTTATCATCTTCGATATAGACATCGGCACCGATAACCGGCTTGATGCCAGCTGCCATCGCCGATGAATAGAATTTAACCAAGGCAAACAGGTTGCTTTGGTCGGTCAATGCCATAGCCGGTTGCTGGCACTCTTTGACTAGTGAGATCAGAGGTTTAATACCCAGGGTTCCATCAACCACCGAGTATTCAGAGTGAACATGTAAATGAACGAATTGGCTCATGTATTCTTAAGTGCTTCTTAAATAGGTTTGAATTCTGTGTTTAGCGCGTTGAATCTTATCGTTGGATTTGACATAGCGTCTTGACGTTTTGCCAACAAACAACCAAGCCTTTAGGCATTGGATAGCGGCTCAATGAAACAGCGCAAAGTATTCGCTTATTCTAGCCCATCTGAAAAACTCTAGGGGAGTAGTTACGCAAAAACTTCTTGGCTTTGAATTAATAACTTTTAGGCTCTCTAAACGACAAAGCACGTCACTTTTATCGGCACTGTTCTATAATGCTAAGTATCCGTTATTGATAAGAACTTCATAACACAGACAAAGAACGCAAATGACGCAGCACAATATCACCATGCCGTTTTGGCTGGACCCACAACCGGTCTTTTTCCCGCCGACTCATTTGGCGATGATTGAGCCAGATGGACTGCTCGCGGTTGGTGGAGACTTGACGCCGGAATGGCTGTTACACGCCTACAGCAAAGGGATTTTTCCGTGGTTCAATCCGGAAGAACCGATTCTCTGGTGGACCCCGAATCCACGCAGCGTTTTGTTTCTTGACGATGTCAAATTACGTAAAAGCCTGAAAAAGCGGCTCAGACAACTGCTGAAAAATCCGGGCTTTAGCGTCAAGTTTGATTGCAATTTCAAAGAAGTCATGTCGCAATGCGCGCAAATGCCACGCCACGGACAAGACGGCACCTGGATCAGCAACGCCATGATCAAAGCCTATGAAAAACTGCATCAGGCAGGCCATGCGCATAGCGTTGAGGTTTATCTTGATGATCAATTGATTGGCGGCCTTTATGGCGTGGCGATCGGCAAGATGTTTTATGGTGAATCCATGTTTGCCAAACAAACCGATGCCTCAAAAATCGCCTTGATTGTCCTGGCAAACCAACTCAAGGAATGGGGGTTTCGTGCTATCGACACTCAGGTTGAGACCGCCCATCTGAACAGCCTTGGGGCACAATGTATCAGCCGCCTCGCATTTGAGGGCTTGATTGCGCAACAGACCGCAAAGCCGTTTCCTGCAAAAAAATGGCATCTCGATAGTCAGTGGCATCAAAAACTACTGGGTTAAGGGCAGCAAGCTTAGCCTATATCGGTTAGGCAAAACACGATAACCAACGGCGATAAGCATTAGCATTTACTTTTATGCTTTTTTTTCTTTGTGAATTAGCGTTAGAATGTTGCTTAACACTACGACCGCCGCTAAGGGTTTTTAACCTAGGGAGTGACCATGTATCAACACCCTGATGACCGACCTCGCTTCTTGAGTCTGACAGCTTTTCGCTTTCCGCTGAATGCCAAACTTTCTGCCGGACACCGAATTACCGGCGCCCTGTTAATCGTTTGCCTTATCAAGATACTGGCACTGACCCATCTTCTAATTCTCAGTCCCGACTTGGACTTTTATAGCATCCAGCAACACTGGATAACCCAAACACTGATCAAAACCTTTTGGGTTTTACTGGCGTTTCACTGGCTTTCCGGGCTGCGCCACTTGTTGGCAGAACATTTTATCGATGCCAAACCCTATGCCATTATCAACCAAACAAGCATCAGCTATCTGCTGATCGGCTTGTGGTTGGTGATCACTCTATTGATATTGCTTAGTTAAGTTACAAACCATCTAAAAGAGGTCGTGCAATGAATTTAACCGGAGTCAAAGCGCATAAATGGCAACGCATCAGCGCGGTTTATCTATTGCTGTATTTCAGTTTTGCCATTTTCACGCTTTATTTTCAAAGCAGCGCCCATCAATTTATTCATTTTAACGACTGGTTCAGCCAGCAATTCAATTCGCTTTTCGGTCTTTTCAGCTTGATTGCCGTACTACTGTTGCTGGTGCATGCCTGGGTGGGCGGACGCGACATTATGATCGATTATTTACCCAGAAAGCGACTCAAGCTATGGTTGAAACTCTATCTCGGTTTTTTATGGCTGATCGCCATTGATGTTATCTGGCTTGCCAGCCGAGTATTAGCTTAGTTCAACTGATATCGACAACACTGACAAAGACAAAGGGTCACCCTATGACAACAACGGATCCATTTAGCTCCAATGCTCTGCAATCAACCAGCTTTGATGCCATTGTAATTGGTGCCGGTGGTGCCGGTTTAAGGGCTGGCTTGTTATTGGCCGAAGCCGGTCATAAGGTAGCGATTGTCTCCAAGGTCTTTCCCACCCGCTCCCATACCGTAGCGGCACAAGGAGGCATCAACGCCGCTTTGGGTAATGTCACACCGGATAATTGGCAATGGCATATGTATGACACCATCAAGGGCAGTGACTATTTAGGGGATCAGGATGCGATTGAATTCATGTGTGAACAGGCATCCCATATAGTCAGAGAGCTGGAACATTTTGGCGTGCCCTTCTCGCGTTTGGAAAACGGTAAAATCTATCAACGCGCCTTTGGCGGGCAAAGCCAGAATTTTGGCGAAAAACAGGCACATCGAACCTGCGCCGCCGCCGACAGAACCGGGCATGCCATTTTGCATTCACTTTATCAGCAGAACATTCGCCTCGGCACGACCATTTTCGATGAACATTATGCTATCGATCTACTGCATAACGATGGCGGAGCGATCAATGGCGTGGTGACCATGAATATGCAAAACAGTGAATACCAGATCCTGCAAAGCCCGCACATCATGCTCGCCACAGGTGGCGCCGGCCAAGTATTTAGAACCAACACCAATGCCAGCATCAATACCGGTGACGGTCTGGGCATGGTGGCAAGAGCCGGTTATCCCCTACAGGACATGGAGTTCTGGCAATTCCATCCGACCGGTGTTGCCGGCAAGGGCATGCTGATTTCCGAAGCGGCGCGTGGTGAAGGCGGCGTGTTGCGCAATGCCGAAGGCGATGCTTTTATGAAAAAGTATGCCCCCAATGTCAAAGACCTCGCCTCTCGCGATGTGGTATCAAGAGCGATTGCCATTGAAGTCAATGAAGGCCGCGGCTGTGGTCCCAACAAAGACCATGTACTGCTTGATTTGACTCATTTGGACGGCGACATCATCAAAAAACGTCTGCCGGGGATTCGTGATATCAGCATGACCTTTGTCGATATCGATCCGGTTGAAGAACCCATACCGGTATTCCCGACCTGTCATTATATGATGGGTGGCATCCCCACCAATATCAACGGCGAGGTATTAACGCAAAATGCCGAAGGCCAAAGCGAAGTGGTTCAAGGGCTTTATGCGGTGGGTGAATGCGCTTGTGTTTCGGTGCATGGCGCCAATCGTCTAGGTGGTAACTCGCTATTGGATATAGTGGTTTTCGGACGTCAGGCGGCAAAAGTGATCAGTGAAAAGCTCAGTGACAACCCGGCACAGGATCTGCCACAAAATCAAGACAGCCTGCATAAGGTCTACACCCGAATTAAAAACTGGTACAACGCTAGCAATCGCAAACACGGCAGCACTGATGACGACATCTATAAAATCAAACATGATTTGCAACGTATTATGGAGCAAGGCTGTGGCGTGTTCCGCGAACGAGAATCCATGCAAAAGGCCTTGGGTGCGCTGCCAGCGATTGAAGAACGTCTGGAAAGGGTCGGGTTAAAGGATACCAGCAATATATTCAATATTGAACGCCTTGCCGCCTTTGAACTGGAAAACCTAGTACCGATCGCCTATGCGACCATCGCCTCGGCTTTAGCCAGAGAAGAGAGTCGCGGCGCCCACTCTCGCATTGATTTTGAAGAACGCGACGATGACAACTGGCTGAAACACAGTTTGTATTTTTATCAAAACCGTCAACTCGACTTCAAGGCGGTTAACCTGCAACCGAAAAGCCATGAACCGTTTGAACCGAAAAAACGTGTCTATTAAAAGCATGTCAAAGATGCATCGCCATAGCGCCTAAGGAGCGATTATGAAAATTATCATTCAACGCTACAACCCGGAAACCGATCGCGTACCTTACGATGAATTGTTTGAAATCGATGACGCCCAGATTCAACACGACACCATGTTGCTCGAAGTGTTATTGATGTTAAGAGAAAACGACAGCACCCTGGCATTTCGCTCCTCTTGCCAGGAAGGCGTTTGCGGATCAGACGGTATGAACGTCAATGGCAAAAACCATTTGAGCTGCATCACACCAGTATCGTCATTAACGCAGCCGATTACTATCAGGCCTTTACCGGGCTTGCCGATTATCAGAGACTTAATTATTGATTTGAACCTGTTTTATCAGCAATACCAATCAGTCAAACCCTATTTGCAAAGCGAACCGCTTGATAGCGAGCACGAACACCTGCAAACACCCGAGCAACGTGCCCAACTTGATGGCAGCTACGAATGCATTCTCTGCGCCTGCTGTTCGACCAGCTGCCCTTCTTTTTGGTGGAATCCCGACCAGTTCGCCGGTCCTGCGGCGCTTTTGGCGGCGCAACGTTTTGTTATCGATTCACGAGATATCAAGCATATCGACCGTTTGCAAGAACTCGACAGCCCAACCAAGACCTTTCGTTGCCGCCATATCCAAAATTGCACCGATGCCTGTCCTAAAGGACTGAACCCAAGCCGAGCCATTCAAGAACTGAAATCCATTATGGTTAAGGAACTGCCTTAAAACCGGTTATGACAAACAACAAGCAACATCTGAAAACCGAACAGTTTGAGCTTTGGCGCAAACGAATTCTCTGGCAATGCAAACGCGGCAATCTGGAAACCGAGTTATTGCTCGATCACTATATCAAACAACTAGAGCCCATTGCTCCGCCACAACAGCAGTTGATCGAACAGCTGCTGGCCGAATCCGAACAAGATCTGTTCCATTGGTTAATTGGCGAGCATGCCGCCACCTCTCGCCAAGATTGCCCCCGCTCTCAGGTAGCAACCGTTATAAAAAGCCCGATAAAAACTCAATATTTGCCACTTATCGCCGATATAAAAGCTAGTTACCAATAATTTTTTAATGCATTTGTGCCTGATTTTAAGACAACGGGTCTGGATTTAAGCCTTAGCGGTTACCGGCAAACAACTTATCGGCAAACCTCACCCAGAGACAACCCGTTTAATTGCGTAATTTATGGGTTCAACTATTGATTCAATTTGACAACAAAACAAAGTCCATAACAATCAAATGGATAATTATTTGAATTTAAAAAGTTAATTTTGTTATAATCCGCGCACAAATTTTATCTAGAAAGGGTTTTTATAAGCTTATGGGAAAACAAGACGTAATTGAATTCGATGGTGTGGTACTTGAGACTCTACCTAATACTATGTTCAAAGTAGAGTTGGAAAACGGCCACCAGATTTTGGCGCACATCTCTGGACGTATGCGCAAAAACTACATCCGAATTCTTGCCGGTGACCCAGTTAAGGTTGAGTTGACTCCTTACGATTTGACTAAAGGTCGTATCACTTACCGCGGTAAGTAAGCGCAGACTGATTGCTCTAATCAGCAAACCTTTCTAAACAAAAAAGCCCCGCCAGTTGAACCGGCGGGGCTTTTTTATTGCCGCTAACAAGCAAAACCGCTTACTTTTCAATACTGAAAGTCAGCGCATCCTCCTGACAATCAATCAATACCTTGCCGCCTTGTTGTAAATCACCGAATAACAAACGTTCGGCCAAAGGCTGTTTAAGTTTTTCTTGCACCAAACGCTCCATGGGGCGCGCACCCATTAAAGGATCATAACCGTTGGTCGCCAGCCATTGACGGGCGGCATCGGTTAAAGTGATGGAGACTTTTTTATCGGCCAAAGCGTTTTCCAATGCATAAACAAACTTGTTGACCACCGAGACCATCGAATCTTCCGATAAACGGTTGAAATGCACAATGCCATCCAAACGGTTGCGGAATTCAGGGGTAAAGACCTTTTTCAATTCCGACTCGAAATCCAATGAATGGTCTTGAACGGTAAAGCCCATACTGCTGCGCGCCATCTGTTCGGCTCCGACATTCGACGTCATAATCAAAATGACGTTTCTAAAGTCGGCCTTGCGACCGTTATTATCGGTCAAGGTACCGTTATCCATCACCTGCAATAACAAGTTGAAAACATCCGGGTGCGCCTTTTCAATCTCATCCAGCAAGACCACCGAATGCGGGTTTTTCGATACCGCTTCGGTCAACAACCCACCCTGATCATAACCGACATAACCCGGAGGTGCACCGATCAGACGCGATACGGTGTGACGTTCCATATATTCGGACATATCGAAACGCAACATTTCCACGCCAAGGTGATTTGCTAGCTGCTGGGTAAGCTCTGTTTTACCGACCCCGGTCGGACCGGCGAATAAGAACGATGCGGTCGGTTTATTCGGGTTATTCAACCCCGAACGTGCCAAGTGAATCGCCGCGGTCAGTTTCTCAACTGCTTTATCCTGACCGAAGACCACACGTTTCAGATTGGCTTCCAAATCGTGCAGCTTGTCTTTTTCTTTTTGGGTAATCTGCGATACCGGAATACGGGCGATGCTTGCCACAACCTGTTGAATCTCACCGACACCGATCTGCTTTTTACGGCGACTCACCGGCATTAGAGCTTGCTTGGCGCCGGCTTCATCGATAATATCAATCGCCTTATCCGGCAGATGACGATCGTTAAGATAACGTGCCGATAAGGCAACTGCCTCCTTAATCGCCGGTAAGGTGTATTTGACCTGATGATGGCTTTCGTATTTTGATTTCAAACCTTTAAGGATTTCGACCGTCTCATGCTCTGAAGGTTCACGGATATCGACTTTTTGGAATCGGCGCGCCAAGGCACGGTCTTTTTCAAACACGCCACGATATTCTTCATAGGTCGTCGCACCGATACAGCGTAACTTACCTGAGGATAATGACGGCTTCATCAAATTCGATGCATCCATAGCGCCGCCTTGAACCGCACCGGCACCGACAATGGTGTGAATCTCATCGATAAATAAAATGGCGTGATCTTGCTGTTCAAGATCTTTTAACAGGGCTTTAAATCGTTTTTCAAAATCACCACGATAGCGTGTTCCGGCGAGTAACGCCCCCATATCCAAACTATAGACGACGGCGTTTTCTAACTGCTCCGGCACCTTGTGATGGACAATCTGATAAGCCAGCCCTTCTGCCACAGCGGTCTTACCGACGCCTGGCTCACCGACCAATAATGGATTGTTTTTACGGCGACGGCTCAAGACTTCAAGCGTACGGTTTAATTCCCAATCACGACCGATAATCGGATCGATTTTGCCATCCATCACGGACTCGTTGAGGTCGGTGGTAAAGCGCTCTAAAGGAGACTGTTTTTCCTGTACATCCTGTTCGCTTTCTTCTTGAACATTACCACTGCCCCCGGCTTCTGAAGGCAAAAAACCATCGGCGTCTGCGGCAGTCACACCATGCGACAGATAACTTAAGACATCAACACGTTCGACACCGTTACTTTCCAGCAAATAGACCGCCTGAGAATCCTGTTCGGCATAAAGAGATGCCAACACATGCACCGCGGTGACTTCGGTATAACCGTTTGACTGCACCAGATAGATGGCGCGTTCGATAACACGCTGAAAACTCATGGTCGGCTGCAGCTCATCCGGCTTGCGTGAAACCATTTCCGACTCAAGGAATTTTTCCAGGCCTTCTTCAATGACACCAACATCCACACCACAAGCCTGAATCACTTCACGCACGGACGGTACACCCAATAGTTCCAATAATAGGTGCTCCAGCGTGACAAACTCATGCTCATACTCATGGGCAACACTGAATGCGTTGCTCAAGGTCATTTGTAGCTCTTTACTCAACATTTAAGCCACCTCTAGCTGACACATCAACGGATGTTTATTTTGTCGTGAAAAACTGTTCACCTGCTGCACTTTCATTTCTGCCACCTCGCGACTGAATACGCCACAAACGCCTTTTCCTTGATGATGCACGGCAAGCATGACCGCATTGGCTTTCGCCTCATCCATAGAAAAGAAACGCTGCAGTACCTCAACAACAAAATCCATCGGCGTGTAATCATCATTCATCAACACCACCTGATAACGTTTAGGTGGTTTAACTTTTGGTTTGGCTGTTTCTAGCAGCAGATTACCATCATCATAATCTGGTGAATAAGGCATTCAGGTTACTCTATCAATTCTTTAATCTTTACTATATATATCGGCACAACAGGCAAAATTCAAGCCGCTGCATCGATAGCAAACACTCTGTTAAAGCAGTGTTCAGCTTTTTTATTTCTGTTAGGTTTATTTTACCCACAATAGAACAAGAATTCTGGCTGAAACAGAAATTATTCATACTTTTGTCAAAATAGCGTTAAGCTTGGCTGGAAAGGTTTTCTGATATGGGTTAATGGATTCAAGGCTTATGGCCACACAGCACCGATGCGCCATTGATAACCATTAAAAACCCACCGCATAATGCGACTGTAACGAGAAAAAATTAGCCCAGCAATAACCGGGCGTAAAAATCCCCGGCCTTATGCTCTTCATCGGCAGGCAAGCCCATGCCTTTTATTTTGATGAATTTTTCCGCACTGTAGTTTTTCGGCACTACGACATCAAGTTTGCCTGCAACCGTATCCAAGCTGATTTTTTTACCCGGTTGAAGCATTGATTTCGGCACCACAAAAGTGCCGTAAATGTCGCCTTGATCGAGCTTATATCGGCTGCTGTCGATTTTGATATTGAATTTCACCAGATAATCGCCCGGAACACCGCCAAACAATCCACTGTAGCCCTTACCTTCCAATCTAAAGGTTTTTTCATCGAATGCCTGGCGGTTGAATTTCATTTTCACCTTTAAGCCGGGAATATAAAAACTGCCTAAATTCAATAGGCGGATCGCGTAACGCAAGGTCAAAGGATAAGTAATGACCCGGTTCTTGCCGTTAATCGGTTTTTGATATTTAAAGGCTGACTGGTAATCACTTGAAGAATACTGATATTGCTTGCCGTCATCGGTTTGTTTATCGGCATCCTCAGCATACTGCTTTTGTTCAGTTCTGGATGATGTTTTCTGGTTCGCCGAAGAACGCTTATGGCTATCGGCTTGGGTATGAGTTTTATTACGCGGAGAGGCTTGTTGGTAGCCGGTTCGACGACGCTGCTGATTTCGCCTTAAATCAAACTCACGGCAATAGGCATCGCGATATTTACTGAGAATTTCATAGGCGGCGGCGATTTCCTGAAAACGTGCTTGCGCATCGTGAATTTTGGAGACATCAGGATGGTAACGCCGTGCCATCTTACGATATGCTAATTTTACCGTTTTGGAGCAAGCACCATAATGTACTCCCAAAATGGCAAAATAATCGATATTGATATCGTAATTAGGTCGCAAAATTTTCTCGTATTGTTGAGGGATTTTTAATGAATAAAAAAATCAATTTCGGCTTCAATTCTACTCTTATCCCCTATAAAAAAAAAGCCTCAAAATATAACTATTAAACACCGTAAAATTACCCGTTGACCGATAAAAACAAAAGTTATCAAAACACAATAAACATAATCCAATAGTTATGACAAAAACCGATATTTAGTTCATAATAGTGGGCTTTTATTTTGACCCGGCCTAGTCAGTTAGGCTAACTTGGTTATTTTCACCGCAAGAGGACAAAGATAATGAGTGTAGAACAGGACTTAATCGAACGTAGTAACAACCAGTGCGAACTATGTTCAGCAACAGAGGCTCTTGAGGTATTCGCGGTCGAACCGAGTGATGGCTCAGCAGAGCAATCGATTCTGGTTTGCGGCAATTGTCGTTCTCAGATTGAAAACCCTGAAACCATGGACAGTAACCACTGGCGCTGTTTGAATGACAGCATGTGGTCACCGGTTGCTGCCGTGCAAGTCATGTCATACCGTCTACTGCATCAATTGCGTCACGAGGGCTGGCCAATGGATCTGCTTGATATGATGTATCTGGAAGACGATACCCGTAAATGGGCTGAAGCAGGTATCAGCGAAGAAGAAGAGCGCACACCAACCTTAGACAGTAACGGTACAGCTCTTAACGAAGGTGATGATGTCACCTTGATCAAGGATCTGGATGTTAAAGGGGCTAACTTTACCGCTAAGCGCGGTACTATGGTGAAAAACATTCACCTGACCGACAACCCTTTACATATCGAAGGCAAAGTCAATGGCACTCAAATCGTGTTGGTTGCCGCCTACCTGAAAAAGTCTAATTAATCGATTTAAATTGCCAGCCCGGTTAGTCCGCTGGCCAATTGACTTTACCCCAACCCGCAACAGACCCAAGCTCTACTATTAAGGTTGGGGCGCGGGTAAATACTCCTGCGGAGACTCAAACAGGCTTTTGCGTTCTGGGTCTGTCAGGCTGTGAATGGTGATCACTCTATAGCCAATGGCTTTATAGTCATTGAGTTGCGCCATACCTGAATCGGAAAAACTGACGAATTCCGGAAAATCCTCTTTCGACAACTTGCCCAAACCGGCTACCGCGCCACAAACATGGACGCTCACCCCTTCAGAATCCACCAACTTGCTGAAATTACTGTGTAGCTTAGAGTATTGTTGTTGGGCCTGCTTTTGTAAGGCAAACTCTTCCACACCATGACTGACAATGGCAATATCGACATCGGGAAAAGTCTGTTTTAACCGTTTGACCTGAAAACTGACATAACCCGCCAGACCAGACAAGGCATTTTTATCCAGCGTTTCAATATCGAAAACAATGCCATCGGGTATATCTTCGCCTTGCAATAAGGCTTCGACCTGAGGATGAACCCCCATTTCATGATGAGTGCTTTGCGATTCGGCCAACGCCAGCGAAAAAATGGCGCTCACCAGCCATACAATCAACCAATGGAAGCTATGGAAAGATTTCAACTGAGTACGCATTAGATAACTCCTTTAAGAGTAATTTCTGCAACCAATCAAACACCCAAAGTCACGGTCACGGCTTCAACCAAATCAATGCGATGGGTTGTTTTCCACCGCTGCACTTTGCTCTTGTTCGGCGATTTTCTGCCTTTCCGCCTTACTGATATAGGGTTCTTTTTTATTTGGGTTCAGTTTTGCACGAGCCTTTTTAAGCCGCGCAGTGACTTTTTGTCTAAGTTTCTTTTGTCTATTCATATCTCTATTGTGCCACTAATTTAGTCGAAACATGATTTTATCTTGGTGAAAAGTAGGCATTTTTGGTGAAAAGCCTCCTATCAAAACGCGGAATTGTGTAAAATTTACGCTTTCAAAAATCTCAATGGAGCAAAACGATGGGAAGAGCCTTTCAAAACCGTAAAGAGTCGATGGCGAAAACCTCTGATCAAAAAGCTAAGGTTTATAGTAAATACAGCCGTGAAATCTATGTATGTGCTAAATCCGGTGGTGCGGAAACCTCAAGCAACCTGGCACTAGCCGGATTAATCGAGCGCGCTAAAAAAGAACAGGTTCCTGCCCACGTTATCGATAAAGCCATTGATAAAGCCACTGGCGGTGCCGGTGAAGATTTTGCTCCAGCGCGATACGAAGGTTACGGGCCGGGAAACACCATGGTGATTATCGAATGTTTGACCGATAACCCGAACCGTACTTTTGGTGATGTACGCCACTGCTTCACTAAACACAACTGCAAAATCGGTACACAAGGCAGTGTCGCGCACATGTTTGACCACTCTGCGATTTTCGTTTTCAACGGTGAAGATGAAGAAGCGGTTTTGGAAGCTCTGCTAATGGCTGATGTTGAAGTCAATGATATCGAAGCCGAAGAAGGCAAAATCAGCGTATTCACACCACACACAGAATACGCCAAAGCGAAAAATGCACTGCTCGAAGCTTTTGAAGGTATTGAATTCGATGTTGATGAAATCCAGTTCCTGGCAAAAATGACCAAGCCACTGGAAGGTGAAGAGCTTGAATCCTTTGAAAAGTTCCTTGCCATGGTTGAAGATTTGGATGATGTGCAAAACGTCTATTACGACGCCGAATTCTAATCCTTGCTCTACAAAGCCATGTTTCAGGCATGGCTTTTTTCTCTTATTTCCTGTCTGAACCTGTTAACCCGGCAAACAAAACGACTTTTACCTACTTTGGCTTAGTCTTTCCTCCCTTTGTCTTTTAGAATATCTACCATTGATTCATAGCACAAAATTTAAAAACGGTTATCACAATGCTAAAAAACAACCATGTCGACAGTAAAAAGCTGATTAGCGAACTAGAGCAGTTGCTGGACGATATGCACCGTTACTCGACCACTGTCGATCGTTATGTCATCACCTCATCAACCGATATTCACGGTAAAATCACCAGTGTTAGCCAAGCTTTTTGCCAACTGACCGGTTATAGTGAAAAAGAGCTGATCGGCAACAAACACAATATCTTACGCCACCCTGATACACCGACTGAGTTCTTCGCAGAGATGTGGCAGACCATTACTTCCGGTCAATCATGGCGTGGTGAGCTCAGAAACATCAATAAATCGGGTGAATGTTTCTGGGTCCAACTGCAGATTGATAGCATTCGTGATGAAAAAGGCAATACCGTAGGCTATATCTCGATTGAGCAGAATATCACCGACCGCAAATATATCGAATTGCTTACCATTCGAGACGAGCTCACCGGAGCCTTCAATCGTCGACATTACAATCATGTATTGCCGATCGAGATTGAGCGCGCCAAACGTGATAACAAACAGCTCTGTTTTATGATGATTGATGCCGATAATTTTAAAAAATATAACGATACTTATGGTCATCAGGAAGGCGATGAGGTGTTAAAAAACATCGTCGCCACGCTGAAAAACACCTTCAAGCGAGCCGATGATTTCATATTCCGTTTAGGCGGCGAAGAGTTTGCTGTACTCTACCGCGCCGAAAATGAAAGCTATGCACAAAGCATCGCTGACATTTCTCGCAGCAAGATCTATGATTTGAATATGCCCCACTCCGGTAACCCTCCCTATGGTCGCGTTACCGTTTCATCGGGCGTAATGATACTCAAGCCGGATCAACAGTACATTTTAGAAGAAATCTATAAGTACGCCGATGAAGCACTCTACAAAGCCAAACACAACGGCCGTAACTTCGTGTCATTCCACGATACTGAGGATGATATCGAGCTTTTCTGATTGGAACCTTAAGCGAGGGTTTGCAGAAACGCTTTGACCTCTTCTGCGGTTCCAACAAAACTCACTTTTCGTTGATGTTTTTGCATCTGATAGTCATACATAGGGTCATAGTATTCTTGTAACAGCGTGGCGATCCAACCCTGATGAGCTTGAACCCCACCTTGCGACAACTGCTCTTTCATGGCACTGTCAAACTGCTCAAGCACTCTTTTTTGACGTTCGCCTCCCAAACGCTTGGCGATACGTGAAAAAGCATTATGCATGAACTCCTGCCAGGATTCGATATCCGGATACTCTTGCTGCGCTTCGATCACATACTCTTGCAAAGTAATATCTATGCGCTCCTCAATCGGTGTATCCAGCACCACCCGCAAATCATTTTTAAGCTCATCAAACAACGGCTTCGGTAAATTCACCGAGCCGATATTACGCCCTTCATCCTCGACCACTAAATAATTAGGCTGCTGTTCCAGCAGCCGCATAAACGCCATGGACAGGTTATTTTCAAAATCGATTTGTGAGGGTTGAGGACTATAGTGTCTGCCAAACGCCGAACCGCGATGATTGGCCAGACCTTCCAGATCGATTTGATTATCCAGCTTGTGCAGCAACTGCGTTTTCCCCGAACCGGTGCGCCCGGCAATAACAACCGAACGTACGCCCTGCTCACCGATCAATCCCGGTAGCTTATCGAGGTAATCGATTAAAAAACGGCGAAACGCTTTATAACCACCTTTTAAACGGACAATATCGGTACCGTGATCAGATAACCACTGCTGGGCAATCTTCGAACGCATACCACCACGAAAGCAGTACAGCATCGCTTGCGGATGCTCGGCGATAAACTGCTGCCAAGCATGGATACGGGGTTCTCTGATGATCTCGTTGACCAGTTGATGACCTAACTTGACTGCAGCTTTATTGCCGCGCACCTTATACTCGATACCGACTTGGCGACGTTCTTCATCATCCATTAAAGGCAGGTTGATACTGCTATCAAAAGCACCTTGCTCAAATTCAACCGGAGCACGCACATCAATCAGCGGTATCTTTTCTATAACGATATGCTTAAAATCATCGCTCAAAGCCAGATTATCATTAAATTCCGTTAACAATGACTGTTTTTGTCGCATGATCATTAGACGACCTCTATCCAATATTCGGGCTGTTGAGTTGTCGCTAACGCTTGGGTTGAACCTATCGCCTGCAATTCAAGCCCTTTGGCAGAACAGAGTGCCAAAAACTCATCCACCGAGTCTTTATCCACCACCGCCAATAGCCCACCCGAGGTTTGCGGATCACATAACAAATGACGTTGGACATCATCAAGCTGCTCGCCGTTTTTGATCTTATGGCCATAGCTGGCATAGTTGCGTTCAGTACCACCCGGCACACAGCCTTGTTGCAAATAGTGCATGACATTTGCCAATTGCGGTACCTTGGCAAATTCGACCTGCGCCTGAATACCACTGCCTTCACAAATCTCGATCAGATGGCCAAGCAGGCCAAACCCGGTGACATCGGTCAAGGCACTGACACCTTCTAACTGGGAAATCTCGCTACCGATCTTATTCAAGGTGGTCATCGCATCAATCGCGTTCTGCAAATCTTGTGGTGCCACTTTTTTCTGTTTTTGCGCGGTGGTCAAAATCCCGATGCCTAACGGCTTGGTCAAAAACAGCAAACTGTCTTCACGCGCCGAGGCATTGCATTTGAGATGTTTGTTGTCGGCTAAACCGGTGACCGCCAAACCGAAAATCGGCTCGGGAGCATCGATGGAATGGCCGCCTGCCAGCGCGATGCCGGCATCCTCACATACCGAACGCCCACCTTCGATTACCTGCTGACCAACTTCAGCCGATAGCTTGTCGATCGGCCAACCGAAAATCGCTATCGCCATCAACGGCTTGCCGCCCATCGCATAGATATCGCTGATGGCATTGGTTGCGGCGATTTTTCCAAATGTAAACGGATCATCGACAATCGGCATAAAAAAATCGGTGGTGCTCAATACAGAAGTGCCATTGCCCAAATCGTAAGCGGCGGCATCGTCTTTGGTGTTATTGCCCACCAATAGATTCGGTTGTGGTGCCAATGTCAATTGTGACTGCAACAGACTATCGAGTAATTGCGGCGAGATTTTGCAACCGCACCCGGCGCCGTGGCTGTATTCGGTCAATTTGACGATTGAAGAGAAATCTTGGCTTTGAGACATTTTGATTATTTATCCGTTTTGCATAGCAAGAATGCTTTGAATATTAATAGGCTGAGGGTAATCGGTGAAATCGGTCTGTTGCTGAGCGACCGCATACATGGACATGCGATCCGCCAATTCATTGCCTTCAACACCGACGTGACCGTTTACATGCAGAATTTGGATATCGCCTTTTAGGGTTTGATACAACTTGAAAATGGCTTGGATCAAATCGAGGTTTTTGATTTCACCACCGGATTTTTTCCAACCGTTTCTTTGCCAGTTTTGCGCCCATTGGGTAATACATTGAATGGCATATTTGGAATCGCAAAAAATAACCACACTCAACTGTAGCGCAAGCAACTCTTGCGCCTTGATCAACGCTTGATGCAAAGCGTTTAATTCAGCCGAATTGTTGGTGCCTTGAGGATTATAAAGCCCGTACCATAGGCTATGAATCTCATCATTTCGATAGATTGCCATGCCCGAACCGGCCTGGCCGGGATTCGGTTCACAAGCGCCATCGGTAAAAATCTTGATATCCGCTTGCAGATTCGAAACCTCGTCCGCGCTATAGGTTTTTATGCCGTTTTTTGCTGGCGCTTTTGTCTTACTGGAGCGCTTAGCAGTACCACTAACACTGCCAGAAAAAGCGGCCTGCGCTTCAGGCAAAGTTTTAAACGATTTGTATTTCGCGCCAGGAAATTTATCCACCTGCGCCAGAGTGCTCGGCCAATCCTGGTAAACACCGGGCTTTCTGCCTTGCCAAACCACATAAAACTTTGTTGCCATTGAGTTACTACCACCACCTTAAATTAGCTGACTATGATACACCGACCGGCCTTTACTTGCACAGGATTAGCCGCAAGCCACATCAGCAAATTATTCGCTTGGCAGTCCACAAAGGTTTTGCAGGCCAACCATGAACGGCGTAGAATGAAATCAGACCCATAAATCAGCCAAAGGAGATCTCCTATGGATGTACCTGCTCACGACTTACCTGCACTATTTGCCCAATTGGGATTGGCTGATAGCGCAGCCGAAATCGAACAATTCATTATGCTGCATTCGCCATTAAAACAGAGCCTGCTACTGCATGAAGCTGAATTTTGGAATCCATCGCAAGCGGCCTTTTTAAAAGAAGCGGTCGAAGAGGATGCGGACTGGGTAGATGCGGTTAATCATCTCGATACACTGCTAAGAGCCCAACCCGACGTTTAAATGAAGCATGGCGAGCAAATTACTCAATTAAATCGCCATAGCCTTTATATTGCTGTTGAAATGCCTGCTTACCGCTCTCAAGGAACTGCTGGTAATCCCAGGCATAATCTTCCAACAGGTCATTGAACTCGGCTTTCCAAATATAGCATTGTGCCTCGACCTGACTGCCATCCGCTAACTCTACCGTCACGGCCTGTCTTTGGTATTGTTCACCCTCAAACCGATCCAAGCGCTGCCAAGCCGTTTCGGTTATACCGCAATACAATACTCCACCGACCTGTTGATCGGGCTCGACAATTAGCGCCGGATAATGCTCATTTTTAATGGCAAAACGTTGATAACCGGTTAAGTTGGCTGGCTGACAATCAAAGCTGGCACCGCTCACCTCAGTCATCACCTCATCACACATTAAACTGCCATAGGTTAATAAACAATTGGTCGTGTTCACTTCGCCCCTCTGATAAACAATGGTTAGATTTCATCATAGCCGAATGCAAAAGAGCCTTAAAGACTTTTCGATTTAAACCAAATAACCAAAGCGATACCACCCAAAACACAAACCGATGCCAGCCAGAAACTCCACGTTAGTGATTCTGATAATAGCAGCCATCCACCTAAGGCGGTGATGACCGGTACACTTAATTGAATGGTCGCGGCATGGCTGGATTTCAACCATGGCAACGCCAGATACCAAACGGCATAGCCCATACCCGAAGCGATCGCACCGGAGGCTATCGCATAGATTACACCTTGAGCATCCCAATTCAGCTGCCCAGCTGTTAGCGATAACAAAACTAACGCAAATGGCACGGCACGTAAAAAATTACCACTCGTTTGTGCTAATGGCGGTACTTTGCTGCGAGCGCCCAATAAAGAATAAACGCCCCACGCCATACCGGCAAACACCATTAATAACGCTGCATGCCAAGGTGGTGATTCAACGCCGGGTAACAATAAAATCAATAGGCCAGCAATCGCTAACAACAAGCCTAACCACTGTAATAAACTAAAACGCTCGCCCTGACTGAATCCATAAGCGATCATCGACAACTGCACCACTCCAAACAGCAATAAAGCCCCGGTAGCAGCGGTGAGCTCGATATAAGCAAACGAAAATGCCGCCGCATAACTAAACAAAGCCAATGCGCCCCACCAGCTACCGTTTGCAAACAGTGCTTTAATACCGTTGTTTTCGTTGTTTCGTGATAGTTGCCAGATCAATAACAATAGCAACATTACCGCACCCGAAAACAAACGAATCATAGTAAAGCTCGCGGCATCAATCGCGGTATTGTCCAAAGCCACACGGCACAATACCGAGTTGGCGGCAAAGGCGAGCATGGCGATAGAAGTAATAAAAATCAGACGAAAACTAGACAATTCACAGCCCTAAATAAGATTAAGTAACTATGCCTACTTTAAAATAAACTAGAGATGAATACATCAGAACAAAACGACTTACTTAGAGAATAATTGCGAAGCCCCTAAAAACTTAGCTACTCCCTCTGTATTTATCTATTGGGCTTACCCTTACTTTGTTGCTTGTCCAACAAACAACGAACTCGGCGAAGAGCCGAGAAAGTAAGCAAAAAAAGACACCCTGCTCCATAAATAGGCAGGTTCTAAACTTATTCACTGAAACGAAGAACTCGGCTGTAGCGAAGCGGAGAGACGAGAAATTCCTGAACTCGCTACGCTCGAACAGCAGGATTTTTTCTACCCTCAAGGGGCACCTAGATCGTTCACTTCGTTAAGAACTCTGCACTATTTATTCCAAAGGGATTTTTGGTGTCAAAGTCACTTTTCTTAAATCCATTAACTTCCTATTTAAATAAAACTTACGGTGAAATGAATTACTTTGTACCAAAATGGCGTGCGCGTAACAGGTCCCTTTTGTAAGCTTTCTTGATTTCACTTAGCGAAGGATGCGGTCAAAAATTTTCGCTGTCCGAACGAAGCTTGCGCAGTGAGTTCGGGAATTTGAGCAGACAAGCTTAGTGAAATAGAAAGTGTCAGCAGGGTGCCCTTTTTGTGGTTACTATTTTTGGGCAAGCAAAAATAGTAACGAGAAGCCTGATAGAACAATCCAAGGATATACGAAAGTTCAAAATGGCTTCTCAACATGAAACACTCATGATTTTCAACTATCTCCATGATCTCCCGCTAGTAGTAAAACGATAAGATAAAGCAATGACTTAACCTTAACCTTACACTTAAACTTAATCACTTTTTTAATATTCATTATTGAGTTAAACCTATAAAAATAAAGTTAACCGAAAGTCTAAATAAATATAAAAAGTGAAAACTCGATTAGAAATAATCGCAAAGCGAAATTGAAATTTAAGATACAAAAAAACCATAAAAGAAAACTTCTATGGGCTTGATTGATAAGCTTTGATTTCAAAGCAGAATATCATCCTTCACCTGTCACAGGATCAATAATAGTCTTAACTTCAAATATCCGTTCTACTGGAAAACCACTTCTTTTTGCGTGCTCATGGATTAACTCTTCATTTTCCGCCAAATAGACACAGAACGTTTTATCATCGGTTGCATAGGAATGCTCCCACTGAATATTTTTTCGCTCCGCTTTCATTTCAGCAAGCACCTTATTCGATTCTGAAGCGGCACCACAAAGCTCCTCGTGGTTCGACGAACCAATTCCGGGAACATTTCTTTCAATAACATATCTTGGCATAATTTCCTCCTTTGGTTGAGTAGGAGTCAAAATACTGCCCTTTTCATTATACGCTTAGCCACTCAAGTGAACTTTTAATCGTTATAGGTATTTTTTCTAGTTGGCTATCCAAAGAAATAATCATTCGATATAAAAAAAGCCCGCAAAAGACTAACTCTTTCAGGCTTTTAAGGACTTAATTAATTTCTAAATTAAGTTTTAGATCGCATCGATAATCGCATTTAAAGTTGCGCTTGGACGCATCACTTTAGCGGCCAGGTCAGCATTAGGCTGATAATAACCACCAATCTCAACCGCACTACCTTGCACTTCGTTAAGTTCGCCAACGATCTTGTCTTCATTGCTGGTCATGGCTTCGGCAACCGGTGTAAAGCGCGCTTTTAGTTCGGCATCCTTGTCTTGTGCCGCCAATTCCTGTGCCCAGTACATCGTCAAATAGAAGTGGCTCCCACGGTTATCTATTTCACCGACTTTACGAGATGGCGATTTATTGTTATCCAATAATTTACCGGTGGCACGATCTAGTGTTTCCGCCAAGACCTGTGCTTTGGCGTTATCGAATGTGGTGGCCAAATGTTCCAGCGATACCGCCAATGCCAGGAACTCACCTAATGAATCCCAACGCAGATAGTTTTCAGATAGCAACTGCTGTACGTGTTTAGGCGCCGAACCGCCGGCACCGGTTTCAAACAAACCACCACCATTCATCAGCGGCACAATCGACAACATCTTCGCTGAAGTACCCAATTCCAAAATCGGGAACAAGTCAGTCAGATAATCACGTAATACATTACCGGTTACCGAAATAACTTCCTTACCGTCTTTAACGTGACGCAAGGTGAAACGTGTCGCCTCTGCCGGCGCCATAATATGGATTTCCAGACCAGACACATCATGGTGAGACAGGTAATCGTTCACCTTATTGATCAACTCATGGTCATGGGCACGTTCGGCATCGAGCCAGAATACGGCCGGAGAACCGGTGGCTCGGGCACGAGTCACCGCCAGTTTGACCCAGTCCTGAATCGGCGCATCTTTGGTCTGACACATACGGAAGATATCACCGGCTTCGACCGGCTGCTCAAGCATGGTTTCCCCTTTGCTGTTAACCGCGCGGATAGTTCCACTCGCTTCGGCTTGGAAAGTTTTATCGTGTGAACCGTACTCTTCGGCTTTTTGCGCCATCAAACCAACGTTTGGCACCGTTCCCATCGTAGTCGGATCGAAGGCACCGTAGTGTTTACAGAAACGGATGGTTTCTTCATAGACGCTGGCATAACAACGATCCGGAATGACCGCCATGGTATCTTGGGTCTTGCCATCCTTATTCCACATCTGGCCGGAGTTACGGATCATTGCCGGCATAGAGGCATCGATAATCACATCCGATGGTACATGCAGGTTGGTGATGCCTTTATCGGAATCGACCATCGCCATGTCCGGACCGTTTGCCATCGCCGCTTGCAGATCGGCCTCAATTTCCGCACGTTTGGCATCATCCAAAGTGGCAATCTTGGCAAACACATCCCCCAAACCGTTGTTGACGTTTACACCAGCCTTCGCCAAAGCGTCGGCATGTTTGGCGAATACCTCTTCAAAAAACACCGCCACCGCTGTACCGAAAATAATCGGATCAGATACTTTCATCATGGTCGCTTTCATGTGCAACGAGAACAACACACCTTGCTCTTTGGCATCGGCGATAGCTTGTTTCAGAAACGCACGCAAAGCCGACTGGCTCATTACCGACGCATCCAATACTTCACCCTGCAATAACGGCGCTGTGGCTTTTAACTCTTTAACCGATCCGTCTTCGGCAACGAATTCGATTTTAAAGGTATCGGCCTCGGCCATAGTCAGAGATTTTTCCGAACCGTAAAAATCACCTTCTGTCATATGAGCAACGTGTGATTTGGACTCTTTTGACCATTCTCCCATTGAGTGCGGGTTTTTCTTTGCGTAGTTTTTTACCGACAAAGGGGCGCGACGGTCAGAATTACCTTCACGTAATACCGGGTTTACCGCTGAGCCCAATACCTTGGCATAAGCGGCTTTAATTGCCTGTTCTTCATCATTAGTCGGGTTGGCCGGATAGTCTGGAACCATATAGCCGTGAGCTTGCAGCTCTTTAATCGCAGCACTCAACTGAGGGATCGAAGCCGAGATATTCGGCAGCTTGATAATATTCGTTTCCGGCATCTTCGCCATTTCACCCAATTCGCTCAAGGCATCGCCAATACGCTGATCTTCTTTTAAATATTGCGGGAAATTGGCAAGAATGCGTCCAGCCAGAGAGATGTCTCGTGTTTCAACGGCAACATCGGCAGCTTTGGTAAAAGCCTGAACCATTGGCAAAAATGAGTAAGTTGCCAACATTGGCGCTTCATCGGTAAGCGTATAGATAATTTTTGAATTTTCTGACATTACAATTTCCCGTATTGTGAAGACTGAATTTGAAAGTGCTAGAATACGCACTCAAAGAATGATTGCTATTTTATCACCAGCATGCAGCGGTACAAAGCCAAAAGCGCTAAATAAAACAAGATAAATGGTGATAACAATCGCTTTGCACAGCGTTCATCGTCAACTTAGAAAATGGTGATTTGCCTTAAGTGTCTGATAGTTCATTCAAAGTTAATTTGCCCCCGGTGTTTTTGGATCCCCTATGTCAAAAGTTTTGCTCTTCAATAAACCTTTCAATGTACTCTGTCAGTTTACCGATGAGGCGCAGTTTAAAAATGAGCGAGAGACTCTCGCCGATTATATCGATCAGCCGGGTTTTTATGCCGCCGGACGTTTAGATCGGGATTCTGAAGGGCTATTGCTATTGACCGATGACGGCAAGCTGCAGCAACAGATCGCCAACCCGAATAACAAACAGGCGAAAACCTATCTGGTTCAGGTTGAGGGCGCGATTGATAAAAAAGCGATTCAACAGCTGAGTAAAGGCGTTGAACTCAAAGACGGTCTTACTCGACCGGCCAAAGCGCGTATCGTCAACGAACCGCGCTGGTTATGGGAGCGCAATCCGCCGATTCGGCAACGTAAAAACATTCCCACCAGTTGGATTGAGCTGACTATCAGCGAAGGTAAAAACCGTCAGGTTCGCCGCATGACAGCAGCGGTCGGCTTTCCCACACTAAGGTTGATCCGTACCCAAATCGGCCCTTGGAAACTCGCCGACCTAGGCTTGGGTGAAAGCCTTCTGCTGGATAATCTGACGTTGTAACCCCCTCTCCCGATGCCTATTTTGCCGAGCATAGTGTTCGTGCGATTTTGCAGAGTCTGGTAGAATAATCACTATCAATTTTTAATAGATTTTTTATCAGCCAATCGGTGCCTTCGGGCTTTAAGCAAAACCGGTTTGCTGCTTTTGAAGTGGAAGTTTATGTCTCAGGATAATTCAAATATCAAAGTCATTGTCGGACTATCCGGCGGCGTCGATTCATCGGTTGCGGCCTTACTGCTTAAACAGCAAGGGTACGATGTAGAAGGCCTGTTTATGAAAAACTGGGAAGGTGACGATACCGAAGACTATTGTCCGGCTGCCGAAGATTTGAAAGATGTGATGGCCGTTGCCGAAAAACTCGATATTGCCGTGCATATCGAAAACTTCTCGCAGCAATATTGGGACAACGTTTTTGAACACTTTTTAGCCGAATACAAAGCCGGTCGCACACCAAACCCGGATATTCTGTGCAACAAAGAAGTCAAATTCAAAGCCTTTCTGCAACATGCCATGGAGCTAGGTGCTGACTATATTGCCACCGGCCATTACACACGAGTGATGCGCGATGAAAACGGTCAATGTCACCTTCTAAAAGGATTGGACGACAATAAAGACCAAAGTTATTTCCTTTACACCTTGCAGCAACATCAGTTACAAAAATCGTTATTCCCTGTCGGCGAGCTGGAAAAACCCGAAGTACGCCGCTTGGCAGAAGAAGCCGGCTTTATCACTCATGATAAGAAAGACAGTACCGGCATTTGCTTTATCGGTGAACGTAAATTCAAGGATTTTTTACAGCAGTTCATTCCGGCTCAGCCCGGTGATATCGTCGACGATAAAGGCGCAGTGATCGGCCGCCATGACGGTTTGATGTACCACACTTTGGGACAGCGCAAAGGTCTGGGAATTGGCGGTGGTCACGGCAAGGATAATTCACCGTGGTATGCGGCAGATAAGGATCTTGTCAATAACCGCTTGGTGGCGGTACAAGGTAAAAACCACCCGCTGCTGCAACACTCTATTCTGATTGCCAATACTCTGGACTGGGTATCGGGTCAGTGCCCGGCTTTGAATACACCTTTGAAAGCAAAAATTCGCTATCGCCAGGAAGAACAACCTTGTCAGATTATCGAAAACGAAAACGGAAAGGTCGTCGTGCAATTTGATGAAGCGCAAACGGCTATAGCACCGGGACAATCGGTGGTCTTTTATGATGGCGAAGATTGCCTCGGCGGCGGCATCATCGAACAGCGCCTACATAATCTTGATGAACGCCTTTAAGGTCTCTTTAAACTAAGATAATTAGCAAATTTTTAGGTTTGAATTTTTATGAGTGAATACAGCCAACAGGATAAAACACTGGCCTTGGTCGGCATCTATCAATGTGCGCAAATGGTTTATGAATTAGCCACCACCGGTCGTACCGATGATTTGAGCTATGCGACCAGCATCAATACTTTATTTGTGGAAAACCCGCAACAGACAATCGATGTCTATGGCGGCGATATTCAAAATCTGCAAATGGGGGTTAATACCCTGCTGTCACAGATGAGTACCGACCAAGCCGTACAGAACCGTAATATCGAAATTACCCGTTATGTACTCAACCTGATGGTGTTGGCGAAAAAAATCAAAGACGATGGTGAAGCCCTCAATCGTATCTTTAATACTCTAGAAACCGCGAAAGCACAAACCGAGCAATTTGGTGAATTCCATGAGAATGTCATTGCCACCATGGCTCGCGCCTATGCCGAAAATATCAGCCCAATGTCACCACGCATTATGGTCAATGGTCAACACGGCCATCTGCAGAACAACCGTGTCGCCAATAAGATTCGCACTCTGTTATTGGCTGGGATTCGCTCCGCATTACTTTGGTATCAGGTCGGCGGCTCGCGCTGGGGATTGCTTTGGGCTCGTAAAAAGTATTTGCAGAGCGCGCAAGCTATGCATCGCCCTGATAATAGTGACGATGACAGCTATTTTAAAAAGCATTAACAAATCAGATCTAATAGAGGATTGATTATTATGATTGAAGTCATTCACCAACCTAGTGATGCCGAGCTACAGCGACAAGGCATCTTCGACTGGCCTATTTGGGAAAAGGAAGTCTCCAAATTCCCATGGACTTATGATGCCAATGAGACTTGCTATATCCTCGAAGGTCACGTGACTGTGACCGCCGACAACGGTGAAAGCGTCGAGATCAAGGCAGGCGACTTGGTCACTTTCCCTAACGGCATGTCATGCACTTGGGATATTCACCAGGCGATCCGCAAACACTACAACTTCTTTTAAACGGCGTTGTTTTTTAAGCGCTCAGCTTTTTGAAGACAATAAAAAAGGCTAGCCGAAAATCTGCGGCTAGCCTTTTTTTTGTTTGCTTTATAAAAGCGTTTATTTAACGGTTTTATAAACCGCTTTTTTGACCACTTCAGAGTTTTCCTTTAGGCTCTTCAAACGCGCGGCCAATTCGGCACCAGCGGTCAATTCCGCAAACGCATCGTTTAACGGTGCTTTCTGTTCATCCGTTAACGCTTCGGTCTTCACTTCGCTAACCTGCATTAAAATGGTATCACCTGTAGCCAGCTTGAAATCTTGCCAGGTTGGCTTGCCATCAACCGGTTTCGGCGCCTTGAAAGCTTCGGAAATCATCTGCGGTAAAAGGTTTTGCGAATTACGGTTCACCCAACCAACTGTGTGCCATTCAACGCCGTCTTTCATAAAGGACTCCGGCTGTTCGCCCGCAGCCAGTTTTTCCATGATCTCAGCACCTAATTTTGACGCTTCTTCGATAGCCGCTTCACGTGTCAGATCATCTTTAATGCTGGCAGACACTTCATCCAACTGCTTCTGACGCTCGGCCTGATGGTTGTTGACACGAATCACCACGGCACGATTATTACCCAAATCGATTGATGTCGAATTCAAACGCGACTTTAACACCTCTTCTGAAAAAGCGGTATTGATCACTTTGGTATTGCTCAAAACATCACCCGCGCCACCCTGGCGACTGAACAGTTCCGAAGTTTCCACTTTCACACCGATGGCATCCGCAGCCGGCTCCAGACTGTCTGATTGCTCATAGGCAACCGTATTCAACTGTTCCAATAGTTCGAAATACTGACGTTCCGCTTCTAATGACTGGTATTGTTCCTTAACATCAGACTTAACCTGCTCATAAGGCTGAGACTGTTTAGCGGTAATGCTTTCCAACTTGATCAGGTGATAACCAAATTCGGTGCGTACCGGTTCGCTGATATCGCCAACCTTCATTGAGAAAACGGCTTCATCAAATTCAGGCACCATCATTCCCTGTTCGAAAGTCCCCAAATCACCACCGGCCGGTGCCGAACCTGGATCCTTAGAATAGGTCTTGGCGAGCTCTTCGAACTTTTCACCTTGAGCCAATTTTGCCTGAACTTCTTCTACGATTTGCATTGCCGCCGCATCGGCTGCATCGGTATTGGCATCAACGGTAATCAAGATGTGTTTGGCCTGACGCTTTTCCGGTAAAGTAAACTGCGCCTTGTGCTCTTCATAGAAACCTTTTAGTACTTCTTCATTGGTTTCGATGTTTTGCGCCAATTTTTTCTGCGACAATTCGATATAGTCGATCGACACCTTTTCCGGTTCGATATAACTTTGTGTATTTGCCTGATAGTAATCTGCAACCTGCTGATCACTCACGGTTACTGTTTTTAGGAAAGGACGCTGATCAACACGCAGGTAATTGATATTACGCTGCTGCCCCTGAAGAGCGGCTAGCTGATCGACTTCGGTCGAAGTCGCGAAAGATGATGCCAGTGTCAAATTACGATATTGCGATTCCGATAGGAATTTACGCTGTTCCATTTCAAAACGTGCGATGTTGTAGCCGTTTCTTAACAGCACTTCTTCATATAGCTTTTGTGAGAACTGACCTTTGTCCTGAAACACATCGGCGGCATGGATCGCGGCAGCCAACTGTTCATCACTGATTACCATACCGTTATCAGCCGCCCATTGACGAATCTCTTCAGCTTCGATTAACGCATCCAACACCTGATCTCGTAATTCCTCATCTTTCACCACCTGATCATAGAGATCGCCAAACTGCTGCTGAAGACGCTGTTGTTGTCGGTTGTATAGATTAACGAACTGAGTTGCAGAGATATCTTCACCATTAACTTCGGCAACTACCACCGCTTTATCACCACGAGCATATTGGTCGATACCAAATAGCGCAAAAGTAAGAACGATTAATCCGACAATCACCCAAGCAATCCAGCCTTGAGCCTGATCACGAATAGCTTGTAACATGAGGTTTCCTTTGTTTCCAGATAGCTATAAAAAATAGATTCCTATAATACCAAGCAATGCCTTGTGTTTCAGCTCTTTTGCGCAATATTTTGTAGAGAGTAAAACTCTTGTCAGAATTCATTGCATTGACTGTCTGGACAATTCTTTTTTGTTCATAATCATCCATTGCAAACGTCTATTGTTAATTGCACCCAATTCTGCATAGAATAGAGGTCTGGTCAAAATACTTAGTAAGCTTGTCACTATGTCAAAACCCGCCTGTAAAAAACTGCTTTATGTTGATGACGCCCGTTATATGCATCGCGTGCTCAAGCTTTCTCTGCCTGAAAACTATGCCATTGAATGCGTCGATAATGGCCTGTCCGCTCTGGAGATTATGCAACAACAGCGGTTCGACATTATTATCAGTGACATCAATATGCCCAATATGACTGGCTTGGAACTGCTCTCCAAGATTCGTCAACTGCCCAATTATAAAAAAACGCCGGTGTTATTGATGAGTGCCGAAGAAAACCCGGATTACCGTCAGCAAGGTAAAAAACTGGGCGCTGATGGATTCATTATCAAGCCTTTTAAGCCCGATCTCATCGAGCAATGCCTGACTACACTGCTTAACAAAAACAGCGATGCTTAAAAAACAAAAAAACCCTCGTTTAAGAGGGCTTTTTAAATGGTCAATCAAGCGCTTAGATTAAGCAAATGGGTCATTGATCACCAATGTTTCTGCACGATCCGGACCGGTCGATAAAATAGAAACCGGAACACCAACCTGCTCTTCCAAGAACTTGATATAGTCCTTGGCCTGCTGCGGCAACGCCTCCCATGATTCAATACCTACGGTTGATGTCTGCCAACCAGGCATGGTCACATAGTTTGGTTCACAGCTTTCGTATTCATCTGCACTTGATGGTGGTAGCAACAAGGTTTGACCGTCTTTATTGTAAGACACGCAAATCTTAACTTCAGCCAACTCGTCCATAACATCAAGCTTAGTCAGACACATACCGGTCAAGCCGTTGATCTGTGCCGAACGGCGTAAAGCCACCGCATCAAACCAACCACAACGACGCTGACGACCGGTTGTGGCACCGAATTCATGACCACGTGTACCCAGCTCTTTACCAATCGCATCCCCTTCATCAGCATCGCAGTCATAACAAAGCTCAGTCGGGAAAGGGCCACCGCCAACGCGTGTCGCATAGGCTTTGGTAATCCCTAACACATAATCGATATCGGTTGGCCCGATACCTGCACCAGGCCCCGCACCACCGGCAGTCGTATTCGACGATGTTACATAAGGGTAAGTCCCCTGATCGATATCCAACAGAGTCCCTTGCGCGCCTTCGAACATCAGGCTCTTGCCGTCGTTATTGAATTCGGCAATCAAGTTCGGAATGTCAGCCAACATCGGCACGATCATTTTCGCGTAACGCTGACACTTGTCCCAAAGCTGATCGAAGTCCACCGGCTTAACCTGATAGAAGTTTTCCAACATATAGTTGTGATATGTGAGGATTTCAGCCAATTTTTCCTTGAACTGATCCATATCCTTAAAGTCACCGGCACGTAAGCCGCGGCGCGCAACCTTATCTTCATAAGCCGGTCCGATACCGCGACCTGTCGTTCCGATCGCTTTATTGCCGCGAGCAATTTCACGGGCCTGATCCAAAGCCACGTGATAATCCAAAATCAATGGACACGCATCGCTGATTTTCAGACGGCTCTGAACCTGTAAGCCGGTTGCTTCCAACTGACCGACTTCCTTTTCTAAAGCGTCTGGTGCTAACACCACACCATTACCGATAAAACACTGAACATCTTCACGCAAAATGCCTGATGGAATTAGGTGTAATACCGTTTTTTGACCGTCGATAACCAGGGTATGACCAGCATTGTGACCACCTTGGAAGCGTACCACTGCGGCTACGCGATCCGTCAGCAAGTCAACAATCTTGCCTTTACCTTCATCACCCCACTGGGTACCAACGACTACAATATTTCGTTTTGACATAAAATACTTCTTAACAAATCACTAAATTAATTTGAGATACCTGAAACTCAGGCCTTCTTCAAAATCCATTGGTTATTTTCTTCAACCAAAACTTGGCTACCAGAAGGCAGGCTTGGCAGGTCAAAAGATTTTACGACTCTGTATCCTTGCGACTTATAGTGCGCAATCGCTTTGCTCAATTCGGCATTCGCTTGCGCCGGCGCATGGATAGTACCTTGAATATTCAACGGCACTTCAGGCAATAGATCCAAAGCGGAACGCAGATCCAAACTGAAACCGGTGGCAGGTAGTGCTAAACCGAACACTTCACCGATATTGTCATAACGTCCACCCATTGCCATCGGCTGTAAAGTCCCACCGCTATAAGCGGCAAAAATCACCCCCGTGTGGTACTGATAACCGCGCATATCGGCAATATCCAAATGTACCGCCACACCCTGGTTAACTTCCACTGCCGCGACAATTGAGGCCAAATCAGCCAATGCCGCATCGACCGCATCACTGGTACCGGTTAATAAGCTAGCGGCTTGTGTCAACACGGCTTGCGCATCACCACATAGATGAATCAATGCATTGAACTTTTCCTGTAAAGCGGCAGCTAAATTCATTTCGGCGACAAAAGCCTCGTACTCAGGAATCGCTTTACGCTCAAGAATATCAATCAAGGCTGCACGCTTGGCACCGGTTACACCGGCTTGATCTAATAGCTCGGTGACGATACGGATATGACCCAAGCTCATTTTGATATCAGGAAGAGCCAGAGTCTGCATGCTTTCCAGCATCAACTCGATAATTTCAATATCGCTTTCCACACCGTTATGACCAAACAGCTCGGCACCGACTTGAATCGGGCTACGCGAACCTTTCGCCTTATTATTGCGTGTCTTTAATACTTCACCGACATAACACAGGCGAGAGATACCTTCCGCTTTTAAACGGTTGCTGACAATACGCGCAACCTGAGGCGTCATATCAGAACGAACCCCCATCATACGTCCACTTTCCTGGTCGGTAAAACGACAAGTTTCCACGGCCATATGCCCAGCAGTACCGGTCAATAATGAGTCAGTGAATTCAGCGATTGGCGGTAAAACCAAATCAAAACCGGACAATTCAAAACCATCGATTAATTTACGACGATAAAGTTCCAATTTCTGGGCTTGTGGAGGAAGGAGGTCTTCTAAACCTTCGGGCGTAAACCACGTAGATTGTTGCATGTTAAAAGCTTCTTTTTGTTTATTGATATCAGTTGGACTCGTTATTATAAATCAACTTGCCGCTATTCACTAAAAAATAGCAGCAGAGCCAGACCAATCACAATGGAAATCAATCCCATTTTACGTAACTCGCGCTCCGACAGTAGAATGGCTTGCGCCATAATCTTGCGCCAAAGATCGGGAAACGCAAAGGGCAGCAACCCTTCGAGGATAAAAACCAGCGCGATGGCTGCGATCAAAGTTGATTCAAACATAGGCCACAAAAAAGGTGGGATGCCCCACCTTGATTAATTTAATTAAGTTAACGACTTATTTTGTCGAATCGTTGAAGTAGTGGAAGAAGTCAGACTTAGGATCCACCAATAAAACATCCGACTTATCTTTGAAGGCTGTCTGATAAGCGTTGATACTATGATAGAAACCATAGAACTCGGCATCTTTGTTATAAGCCTTAGCGTAGATATCAGCCGCTTGGGCATCACCTTTACCGCGCAAGATCTCAGCTTCGGAATAAGCCTCTGCCAAAATTACCACACGCTGACGGTCGGCATCGGCGCGAATCTTCTCAGCAGCCTCTGAACCTTTTGAACGCAAGTCCTTGGCAACACGATTACGCTCGGCTTCCATTCGACGATAAACCGATTCACTAACATCTTTGGCTAGATCGATACGCTTGATACGAACGTCTTCGATTTCAATACCGAAAGAATCCGCCGCTTTAGCGGTTGTGTTTTTGATTTTCTGTGCAATCTCAACACGCTCACCGGAAATAACTTCCTTAACGGTACGGTTACCGAATTCCGCACGCAGACCATCTTTAACAATCTGACCTAAACGCATACCCGCTAAACGATTATCCCCGTTCATAGTGGTATAGAACTTTTCAACATCCTTAATACGCCATTTAACAAACGAATCCACCTCAAGGTTTTTCTTTTCACTGGTCAAGAAACGCTCTGCCGCGGAATCCAATGTTTGTAGACGTGAATCGAATTTGCGTACATTGTTAATAAACGGTGTTTTAAAGTGAAGACCCGGTTCAACATCCGCCTTGACGATTTCACCAAGACGTAAAACCACACCGGTTTCCCACTGGTTCACCGTATAAACTGAGCTACTACCGATAAATAAAACGGCCGCCACAAAAATGGAAAGTAATGATTTCATTAACGTAGCTCCCTATTTCTTAAGTATTCACGAATATTCGGACGACTATTGCTTGAGCTATTGGTTGTCGAACTGTTGCTGGTTCCTGTTGCAGGATTTGACTGAGTATTGGCTTCAACCTTAAAAGGGACACTCACCTGGTTTTGATTAACCATTTTGTCCAATGGCAAATAAAGCAGGTTATTGCTGCTGTCAGAGCCGACAAATACTTTACTGGTCTTACCTAGCACTTCAGATACCGCATCGATATACAGACGTTTACGAGTTACTTCCGGTGCCTTTTGGTATTCCACCAAAATACTGCTGAAACGCGCCGCTTCGCCTCGCGCCTGAGCAATCACACGATCGTGATAAGCGCTGGCTTCTTCCAATTCACGGGCCGCTTTACCACGTGCCTTAGGCAAAATGTCATTCGCATAGGCTTCCGCTTCGTTAATCAAACGCTCGCGATCCTCACGCGCCTTAACGACATCAGCAAATGCAGACTGAACCTGTTCTGGTGGCTGAGCATCCTGCAAGTTCACACTGGTGATCATTAAACCGGTGCTGTAGGTATTTAGACGTTCTTGCGACAGCTCCTGAACACGAGCCACGACTTCGTTACGACCTTCGGTCAAGACAAAGTCCATCGTGCTCTGCCCAACCACTTCACGCAACGCACTTTCCACCACGGAACGCAATGTCTGATCTGGATCGGAAACATCGAACAGGTATTGGTTGGCACTCTCGATTTGATATTGCACCGCGATTTTCAAATCAACGATATTTTCGTCTTTGGTCAACATCAAAGATTCATTCGGCACATTACCAGCACGGTTACGCGTATCAGAACGGTAACCAATCTCCGCGGTACGGATCTGGTCTACGTTAACAACACGTACGGTTTCGATCGGGTAAGGCAAGTGCCAGTGCGGTCCGGCTTTGGTCTCTTCGACAAAAGCACCAAAGCGGGTAACAACACCACGCTCGGCAGGGTCGACGATATAGATACCGGAAAGCATCCAGACAACAAAAATGACTGCAAAAATTACCGTACCACCGATACCACCTAATCCGCCACCACTGTTATTACCGAACTTGCTGCCAGCACCACCTAAGATGCTTTGCGCTTTTTTCAGTAACTCATCAATATCGTCATTATTGGATTTTTTTGGTGGTTTAGGGTCATTACCATTACCACCGGAACCGCCACCTGAGTTACCCCAAGGATCTTGTCCCGACTTACCTGGTTCATTCCAAGCCATTAATCTTTACTCCATTGCTTTCACATTGGTTAGGATTAGAACATTTATTGATGCAATATTCTAATATTGAAAATCTTTCGCTTATTTTAGAGTTTAAAGAGGCAAAAGTCACCTATTAAACGGCTTTATAGCTCTGCTAATGCGTATTATGACCAACAAAGCCTTGCCCTATCAGGGATTGATGAGCTTTGCTCGATAAATAACCATTATTTTTAATTCTTTACAGAGCGCCATTAAGACTTGATAACCTTTATTTTAGTGGGCTAAATCAGCTTCAATCAACTGTGTTGAAAGCAGCTGCGGCCAATCGCGGATACTCTCCCACTCCTGATCACTCAAAATCATGGTAAAACAACTATTGCCTTGTTCATCAAAACCTTCTTCAACGATTGTGCCCAACTCATAAAGCTGAGCGCGCTGTTTTCCGGCGGCAACATCAAGCACCAACTTAACCTTAATAAACTGGCCTTTGAAAAAAGACCCGACCGCTTCCATCAACAGATCGACACCCAAACCTTGCTGAGCCGAAAGCCAAACCCGCTGAGCAACACCGTTTTCATCATAATCGATCTTTGGATCTACTGCCGGTTCAAGCAGATCGATTTTATTAAACACCACCAACTGCGGAACATCGGTGGCCCCGACCTCATCGATAACCTCATAAACGTCCGCCATTTTTTCATCGCGATGCACATCGGCCGCATCGACCAAATGGATCAATAGACTTGCTTCACTGGTTTCTTCCAAGGTAGAACGAAATGCGGTCACCAAATCATGCGGGATATGGCGGATAAAACCGACCGTATCGGCAAAAATAACAGGCCCTGCACCCGGCAAATGAACACGACGCAAGGTCGAATCAAGCGTCGCAAAAAGACGGTCTTCGGCGTAGACTCCGGCCGAAGTCATAAAATTAAACAGAGTTGATTTGCCGGCATTGGTGTAGCCCACAATGGTAATGGTCGGCAGCTCTGAGCGTTTCCGCGAACGCCTACCCAAATCACGCTGTTTTCTAACGCGCTCGATTTTGGCTTCAAGCTGTTTGATACGGCCTTGTACCAAACGACGGTCGGTTTCCAACTGGGTTTCACCCGGACCGCGCGCACCGATACCACCTTGCCTATCCAAATGGCTCCAACCTTTTACCAGTCGTGTCGCCATACGCTTTAACTGTGCCAGCTCAACCTGCAACTTCCCTTCATGGGAACGCGCACGCTGGGCGAAGATATCCAGAATCAGACCGACACGGTCTAGAACCTGACACTCCACCAGTTGAGACAAATTGCGTTCCTGCGCGGGAGACAGGGCATGATTAACAATAACGACATCGGCTTCATAAAGCGCTACGGCCTGTTTAACTTCTTCGGCCTTACCTTTACCGATAAAATATTTGGAGTCGGCAGTTTGCCGTTTTGTGGTGAGAAGAGTGCAGATTTCCGCACCGGCAGAATCAACCAGTTCATAAAACTCATCGAGTTCTTCACGGTCAGATTCATTATGAAAATCAACATGAACCAGAACAGCACGCTCCAGCTCACGCCGTTCAAGGCGATCAAATAATTCCATTTGGGTTTTCTAACACCATCCTATAGTCAAACTGGCGCGCACTTTAACAAATTTATAAGCGAAGTGAAATCAACCCAAGGAATTATTATTGCTTTAGTTGTCATCAAACAGAGAATTCAACGACAAAACAAAACTTTTATAATTGTTTTCGGAATCAATATGATTCGAAAGCCTATTGCAATTATGCTTCGGCTTCAGCGGAATCATCTCCGCCAGTTTCATAAGGTTTTGGATCACGCATCGGAACAATAGTTGAAATAGCGTGCTTATAAACCATCTGCGTTACATTGCTGCGCAACAAGACAACGAACTGGTCAAAAGAGTCGACTTTACCCTGTAGCTTCACACCATTAACCAAATAAATCGAAACACTGATGCGTTCTTTACGCAACGCGTTCAAATATGGGTCCTGAATCGGCAGTGCTTTAGCCACTTTTTTATTCTCCATGATCATTCCTATTTTTTGTCATTTTATTTTATATTTATCAGCCATTGCTCTCCCCTAGCAGACAACAACTGAACTTGACCGATAACCCCTCTTACCGGCTTTGCCAAATCAATATAGCACCACTGTAACAAGCCGTTAAATCAGGCTTTAACTAATACCATTATGAATTGAGCAACTATTAAGCGAAGAGCATACCACAGTAAGCATTTTTTGTTTTATCAATTAGTTTTATTTACAAATAAGCAAAACCTTATAAACACTTAGTTACCATTAAACACATCTTGCCGCCCAACCTCTTGGCTACTTAATCCGTTACCCTGGTTACTCGCCAATAGACCGCTCTAACAACGCCATGGTTTTCTCGACACGCTGTTCGGGCGTGGTTTGGTACGGATCGATTTGCAACATACCGCTTTCTTTACGCAACCAAGTCAACTGGCGTTTGGCCAGCTGCCGTGTTGCCACCACTCCTTTATGAATAAAGGTTTCATAATCGTACTCGGCCTCTATAAAAGACCAGGCTTGACGATAACCGACACTGCGAATCGAAGTCATATCCGCATTCAGGTCACCGCGTTCATAAAGCGCTTTGACTTCTTGCAAAAAACCGTTTTCCAACATCGCCAGAAAACGCTTCTCAATCTGCTTATGCAGATTAGCGCGATCCTCTGGAATCAATGCCACTTTCAACAAGGTAAAATCCGGCAAACCTTTTTTCGGCTGCCGGCGAAATTCGGTTAAGGATTTGCCGGTAACCTCATACACTTCTATGGCACGAATCAAACGTTGCGGGTCATTAGGGTGAATGCGTTCAGCCGATTCGGGATCAACCTGCTGCAGACGTTGGTGCAGACTTTGCGGGTTTTCTTGCCACTGCCGCTGCAACCCTTCGCGCACCGATTCATCCGCTGAAGGTAAGTCCGACATACCCTGCTGCAACGCATTGAAATACATCATGGTTCCGCCAACCAATAACGGCAGACGATTACGCTGATAGATTTCGTCCACTAAGCGTTTCACATCATCGACAAATTCAGATGCCGAATAGGACTCACTGGCATCATGCGTGTTTATCAAATGATGCGGTACCGCCACCAACTCAGCCGCACTCGGCTTAGCGGTTCCTATATCCATCTGACGATAAATCAGTGCCGAATCAACACTAATGATTTCAACCGGCAACTGTTTCGCCAGCAACATCGCTAGCTGGGTCTTACCCGAGGCGGTCGGGCCCATAATGGCAAGACATTTTCGTTGAGCAATCAATTGCTCGAGCAACTCATTCATAATAACTCTATCTATCAATTAAGATACCGCAAAGAACCGGATTCGCTTTACTGACCACGCATAAACAGGCTGTCCAGCTGATCCATGGATAACTGCACCCACGTAGGCCGACCGTGGTTACACTGGTCGGAGCGCTCGGTCATTTCCATCTCGCGTAACAAAGCGTTCATTTCCGGCAGTGTCAACTGACGATTGGCACGTACCGAACCGTGACAAGCCATGGTCGACAAGATGTGATTGATTTTCTCTTCGATGCGATCGCTTTCGCCGACAACAGCCAGATCGGCCAATACATCTTCTAACAGACCGACAATATTGCTTTTTGCCAACAAGGCCGGTACCGCCGTGACCTTGAGGTTTTCCGGCCCCAACGCTTCAAGGGTAAACCCTAAGCGCTCAAACCAATCGGCAAACTCCTGCCAGACTGACATTTGCGATGTTTCCAAGGCTACCGACATAGGCACTAAGAGCGGTTGTGAAATCAAACGGTCTTGCTGCCATTGCTTTTTAAAGCGCTCATAGACAATTCGTTCATGCGCTGCATGCATGTCGACCAACACCATACCGTGGGTACTTTCGGCGAGAATAAAGACCCCATGAAGCTGCGCCTTGGCAAAACCTAAACGTGGCATTTGTGCAGAGGCACTGTCTGCGTCGCCAGCAAAGCCTTGTGACTCGCTCAGTGTCGCACCTGCCTGCTGATTCTTATAATCGGCAATCGCATTAGCCAGATTGGCATTATAGGCTGGCGCAGCGTCCTCAACTCGCGATTGCATATTCGCCGTTGGCGATTGAAACTGCATTGACTCCTGAATGGAAGGTGAAGCATTTGTATTATTAACAACAGCCTGCCCCCAACTGGCATTACCCGCAACCGTCGATTTAGAACCCGCTGCCATAACCTGATCTAAAGAAGCGCCACTACCGGCTTGTGCGACCAACGGTTTGGCGACCGCTTCACGCACACTGCGACGCAAAAAATCATAAACCCAACGTCCGTTGGCAAAACGCACTTCATATTTGGCCGGGTGGACATTGACATCAACCAGCTCGTGCGGGATTTCAATAAACACCAAATAAGCAGGGTGCCGGCCATGATAAAGCACATCCGCATAGGCCTGTTTCAAAGCGAAAGAAAGCAAGCGATCACGAACGATTCGACCATTGACGAAAACATACTGCATATCGGTCTGACTGCGATTAAAGGTCGGTTGACCGACCCACCCGCTGACCTTGATATCTTGCGCGGCAAAGTCAATGCGCAGCGACTGGTCGACAAAACCGGCTCCCATCAACTGGCTTAAACGTTTTTTCAAACTGACCTCATCGGTTACCGCAAAGACCTGACGCACCACCTTATTGTTGTGAACCAGCTTAAAACCGACTTCTGGACGACTTAACATGACCCGCTTGACCAACTGTTCAATATGGGAAAATTCAGTGCGTGCGGAACGTAAGAACTTCTTTCTTGCCGGCGTGTTGAAAAATAGATCGGTAACATGCACCGCGGTACCCGGGTTTGCCGCCTTAGGCTGGGGTTCGGTCCAACGTCCGTCACCTTCGGCGGCAAGCCCCCAACCGGCCGACTCGTCTTGGGCACGACTCACGATTTCAAAACGTGAGACCGAACTGATACTGGCCAAAGCTTCACCGCGAAAACCCAAGGTTGCCACGGCCGCCAAATCGGCGCCGGTTTTGATTTTACTGGTCGCATGTCGACTCACTGCCAACAACAATTCGTGCTGCGGAATCCCGCTGCCGTTATCGATGACACTAATCTTTTTTTCACCCCCCTCATCAATCAGAATATCGACTTGCGTCGCCCCTGAATCGAGTGCATTCTCCAGTAATTCCTTGACTACTGAAGCGGGCCTTTCCACCACCTCACCGGCAGCGATTTGGTCAGCGAGATAACCGGGAAGCTGTTCTATGACTTGTCTCATTAAGAGGCAAAACCTTTTTGATTTGAAAACGAATTAAACACTAACTCACTTAGTGTGATTTTGTAGATATTGAGATTATAACAAGGCAGTTTTTTTTCGCGATGCATTCTCAATAGAAAATAGCAAATATTACGTCCTGTGCCCTTAAGCTATCCTTGATAACCCCCCTAATTCTTATAGGAACCAAGAAACCACAATGATCTGACGTTTTTTAGTCGCGCTAAGACCTGTTAAAATAGACCAATCAGATCAATCGAAACGAGACTAACAACTTCATGGGCATTTTAAACGCTTTATTTGGCAACGGCATCTCCGAAGTCATGCAACAACAGATTTCCGATAAACTGGCACTGTGCATCGATTCTATCAGTCAACAATCACTACAAGAGTTGAAAGCGGTTAGCGAACTGCAACTGAAAAAAAGCAAACTAAACTGTCGAATCGACATGCCCTATGCTTGTAAAACGCTATGGCCAAGCATTGAACAGAACCTGAGCCATGAACTTTGCCAAATTGACGGTATCGATGCGGTGCAATGCGAATTCAGCACCAAGATTGTTGCCCACGATGCGCAAAAAGGGGTTAACCCGCTAGAAAACATCAAAAACATTATTGCCGTTGCTTCCGGCAAAGGTGGCGTTGGTAAATCGACTACTGCGGTCAACCTGGCTTTGGCATTGCAACAAGAAGGCGCTAATGTCGGTCTGCTTGATGCGGACATCTACGGACCAAGCATCCCGACCATGCTAAACATCAAAGACAAACCGCAAACCAATGACGGCAAAAGCATGCAGCCGTTGATCGCCTATGGCTTACAAGTCATGTCGATTGGCGCTCTGATTGAAGAGGATTCACCGATGATCTGGCGCGGCCCGATTGTCACCCAAACCCTTTCACAACTACTCAAAGAGACCAATTGGGACAACTTGGATTACCTGATTATCGACTTACCGCCTGGCACGGGTGATGTGCAGTTGACTCTGGCTCAACAGATTCCGGTAACCGGTGCGGTAATAGTCACAACGCCACAGCAAATTTCCCTGATTGATGCCAAAAAAGGCTTGAAAATGTTTGAGAAAGTGGAGATTCCGGTACTCGGCATTATCGAAAACATGAGCACTCACATCTGCTCGAACTGCGGACACGAGGAAGCCATTTTCGGTTCTCATGGCGGCGAAAACATGGCCAAACAGTATCAAGTGGATTTCTTGGGCGCCCTGCCTCTTGAAAGTCGAATCCGTGCCGAGGCCGACAGCGGCAAACCGACCGTCACCGCAGAACCAAGCAGCGATATCGCGCAAAAATACCGCCATATAGCCCATCAAATCGGAGCTAAAATCGGTATCAAAAAACGCAACTACGCCAATCTTTTCCCGAATATCGTTATCGAAAACAAATAAACGCCGACAACCTCCAAATAGTCACTTGGAGGTTTGCTTAATTTTTTCAGAACAGCGATTTGCTTGACAAAGCTCATGGCAAACCGGACTTGGAATTCCTTTAGAAAGCCTTTAAGACTCTTCATTAAGGCGCTGCATGGAAAACAGCTTATTGAATTGGGCAACCTGGAGAATTCGATAAACGGTGTCATTGATATTAATCAATTTGACCTTACTGCGATCTCCGCCTGTCTGCTCACGCAACAATAACAACATTCCCAAAGCAGAACTATCCATATAAAGCGTTTTTTTAAAGTCGATAACAAAGCGGTTTTCCGGCTCGTAATATTCGGCGCACAAACGCTTAAACTCTTCATACTGACTCACCTCAAAACTGCTTGCCAAATGAATTGTTAAAGTCTGATCTGCATAGTTTGATTTAAGTGCCATAGACCACCGAAGGAAAATTGAATAAATCGTGTTTTTACGTATCTCTACAGTATAGCGTTTTTGCTGGATGGATAACAGCGGAATTTCATCTGGCTTGCGCTAATTCATTCAATATGCGGCACTCATTGTACTATCGGCATTTTTTAACCGGTTTTGGCAAAGTTTAGGCATACAAAAGCCATAAAAATCACTATAATATGCGGCTAATTTAACAAATTCATAAAACCCACAATTTGCGGAAGTTAAGAATGTCACAAACGCCACAATCTCCGAGAAAGATTTTAATTACAAGTGCCCTACCTTATGCCAACGGTCCAATTCATCTTGGTCATCTGGTTGAATATATTCAAACCGATATCTGGTCACGTTTCCAGAAAATGCGCGGCCACACTTGTACTTACGTTTGTGCAGACGATGCCCACGGTACTCCGATTATGCTACGTGCCGAAGCCGAAGGCATTACCCCGGAAGAATTGATTGCCAAATCATCGATTGATCATCAGCAAGATTTTGCCGGTTTCAATATCGCGTTTGACCACTATGGCAGCACCAACTCGGAACAGAACAAACAACTTTCGCAATCGATTTACCTAAAACTGAAAGAACAGGGTTATATCTCTCGCAAAACCATCTCGCAGTTTTATGACCCGGAAAAACAGATGTTCCTGCCGGATCGTTTCGTCAAGGGAACCTGTCCGAAATGTAAAACCGAAGATCAATACGGCGACAACTGTGAAGCCTGTGGCGCGACCTATAGCCCGACAGACTTGATTGACCCTAAATCAGCCGTTTCCGGCGCGACTCCGGTAGAAAAAGAAACCGACCACCTGTTTTTCGAATTGGGACAATTTGAGCAGATGCTTAAAGAGTGGACAAAAGCCGGTCACCTGCAGGCGCAAATTGCCAATAAGCTGGATGAATGGTTGGAAAGCGGACTGCGCGGTTGGGATATTTCTCGCGACGCGCCTTATTTCGGCTTCCAGATTCCAGGTGAAGAAAACAAGTTTTTCTATGTCTGGCTGGATGCGCCTATCGGTTATATGTCGAGCTTTAAAGAGTATTGTGAAAAATCCGGTTTGGATTTTGATGAATACTGGAAAAAGGATTCCAATGCCGAACTGTATCACTTTATCGGTAAAGACATTATCAACTTTCATGCCCTGTTCTGGCCGGCGATGTTATCCGGTTCCGATTACCGCACCCCGGACGGCGTTTTCGCTCACGGTTTCTTGACCGTTGACGGGCAGAAAATGTCGAAATCGCGCGGTACTTTCGTCATGGCGAAAACCTATCTGGATTACCTGAACCCGGAATATCTGCGTTATTACTATGCCGCTAAACTGACTAGCCGTATTGATGACATCGATCTGAACTTGGAAGACTTCGCCCAGCGCGTCAATTCCGACCTGGTCGGCAAGGTGGTCAATATCGCCAGCCGTTGTGCCGGATTTGTGGTGAAAAAATTCGACGGCAAACTGGCTGAATCTTTATCGGCAGATGCGCAGACACTTTATCAGAGCTTTGCCGATAAATCGGAAACCATCGCTGATCTATATGAAAAGCGGGATTACTCGCACGCCATGCGTGAGATTATGGCATTAGCCGACAAGGCCAATGAATACATTGCTGAAACCGCACCTTGGGTCTTAGCCAAAGAAGAAGGCAAGGAAGCCGAGTTACATGAATCGGTTTCTGTCGGTATCAACCTGTTCCGCGTTTTAATGAGCTATTTGGCGCCGGTTATTCCAGCTACCGCTGATAAGGCCTTGGCTTTCTTGCAACTGGACAGCTGGCAGTGGCAAGCGGTGGCGACACCCTTACTGGGTCATGAAATCACTAAGTTCAAGCCACTTTTAACCCGTTTGGAAATGGCCGATATTGAAAAAATGATTGATGCCTCTGCCGCTTCGCTAGCCAATACAAAAAGCAGCGCACCGGACGGTAAAAAAGGCGATAGCAAACCGGCGAAAAAAGCAGCATCTGCGGACTATGACGCGATTGCCGAACAAATCACTATCGATGACTTCGCCAAGATCGATTTGCGCATTGCCAAAATCGTTAATGCCGAAGCCGTACCCGAAGCCAACAAACTGCTGAAACTGACATTGGATATCGGCCTGGAACAGCGTCAGGTGTTCGCCGGAATCAAATCGGCCTACGAACCGGAGCAATTAATTGGTAAGCTAACCGTGATGGTGGCCAACCTGGCGCCGAGAAAAATGCGTTTTGGCGTTTCTGAAGGCATGGTATTAGCCGCCGGACCGGGCGGTAGCGACCTTTATGTGCTGTCTCCTGACTCGGGAGCGACACCGGGCATGCGCGTAAAATAAAACACTGAAAGGGGTCAATCGATTATTTATTGACTAATTGATCGATTGGCTCCGATATGGTGCTCTCAATCACGAGCAAACAACTCAACGAGGTAAGACCTGAATGCAAGATTATATTCTGATTCTGATCAGCACCGTTCTGGTGAATAACTTTGTATTGGTCAAATTCCTCGGTCTATGCCCTTTTATGGGGGTTTCTAAAAAAACCGATGCCGCGCTGGGTATGGGCTTAGCGACAACTTTTGTATTAACCCTGTCTTCGGTATTGAGCTATCTGATCTACAACTACCTATTGGCGCCTTTTAATCTGGAGTTTCTTCAGACCATCGCCTTTATCCTGGCTATTGCTGCAGTGGTCGGCTTTACGGAAATGGCAATCCATAAAACCAGCCCGATGCTTTATCAGGTTTTAGGGATTTATCTGCCCTTAATCACGACCAATTGTGCGGTACTCGGTGTCGCCCTGCTGAATGTCGGGGAAAACAACAGCTTTCTTGAATCGGCATTTTACGGTTTTGGCGCAGCGATCGGTTTTACCTTGGTAATGGTGTTGTTTGCCTCCATTCGTGAACGTATTGATGTCGCCGATGTACCCACCCCTTTCAAAGGCGCACCAATCGCTTTAATTACCGCCGGTTTAATGTCGATGGCCTTTATGGGATTCGGCGGCCTGGTATAGATGGAGTAGTCGAGCGTGTTTGAAGCCCTAATCATATTTATCAGTCTTGCTTTGCTATTTGGCTTATTGCTTGGCTATGCTTCGGTGCGCTTTAAAATCGAAGGCAATCCACAAGCCGAACAAATCGATAAGATCCTGCCTCAAACCCAATGTGGACAATGCGGTTATCCGGGTTGTAAACCCTATGCAAACGCCTTGGCTGAAGGCGAGACCGAAGTCAATCTATGCATTCCCGGCGGCACTGAAGTGATGCTGCAAATTGCCGAAATCACCGGCATGGATCCGAAACCGATGGAAAACACCGAGGGAGACCATAAGGTCAAAGAAACCGCCTATATCGATGAAGACATCTGTATCGGCTGTGTTCTTTGCATTAAAGCCTGTCCGGTAGATGCCATAGTCGGCGCAACCAAGCTCATGCATACCGTTATCCAAAAAGAGTGTACCGGTTGCGAACTTTGTATTCCGGTTTGCCCGGTTGATTGCATCGAGATGTTACCGGCTCAGGTTTCCACACAAAACTGGCAGTGGCCGCAACCGCAAACCCTGGGAGCCGCGAGTGCGGAAAAAACCCTTAGCGAAATTTATCTACAAGACGCAAACGATAATGCTGACAGCTCGGATAAAAAGCCAGGAGCCTCTCTATGACCCTGAAGCCGCAACCGCTACTTGGCAAATATATCAACGAATTGGTCGCCTTGCTAAAACCGCTTTATCCGATGGCGAAACGTTGGTTACACCGTTTTAACGGTGGTGTTTATCCGGCCTATATGAAAAACCTGTCGGCGGATAAACCTATCCACGAGATGATTATCCCGCCCAAACTGATTATCCCGCTGCAGCAGCAAATCGGCCAAAGTGCGGAGCTGCTGGTAGAGATCGGTGAGCAGGTGAAAAAAAACCAGCTGATTGCCAACTCTTCCAAAGACGCCGGCAAGGCTCTGGTGGTTCCGATCCATGCTCCGACTTCGGGGGTTATCCGAGAAATCAGCGAACAGACATTGCCACATCCTTCCGGGTTGAAAGACATTTGCATCGTACTTGAGCCTGACGGCAAAGACGAGTCGATACAAAACGTACTTGGCGTCGATGGTAAGGCGCCGCAATCGCCGCAAGCACTCAAAGATATTATTCTACAGGCCGGTATTATCGGTATGGGAGGAGCAGGCTTTCCTACCTATGCCAAGATTCCCAATGAAAAAAACCGTGTGGAAATGGTGCTGATCAACGGTGCCGAATGCGAACCGTTTATTACCTGTGACGACCTGCTTATGCAAAATGAGGCCACCTCGATTATCGAAGGGGCTGTAATTACCGCTCAAGCTCTAGGCGCCCCCAAAATCGTCTGCGGTATTGAAGCCAATAAACAAAAAGCCCTTGAAGCAATGCGCCATGCCGCCAAACTGGCTGAACAAAATGATCACTGCGACATTCCTATTGAAATCATTGAAGTGGAAACTGTCTATCCGATGGGCGGTCAGGAACAGTTGATCTATGAACTGACCGGTTATGAAGTTCCGCACGATAAACATGCCATCCAGGTCGATTTATTGATGATGAATGTCGCCACCTATGCGGCGATTTATCGTGCCGTGCATTACGGTGAACCGCTCACCTGCCGTTTGGTGACCATCACCGGACTGGAATTAAATGAATCCTTCAATATCCGAGCCATGATCGGTACACCGTTTGACACCTTGATTGGCGCCGCCAAGCCAAAAAGACAGATCGATTTCAGCGCCATTATGGGCGGTCCTATGATGGGCTTTAGGGTTGCCAGCAATCAGGTACCGGTGCTCAAAACCACCAACTGTGTATTGGTCAATCGACCGGAACCGGAAAAACTGCAAATGCCTTGTATTCGCTGCGGTGAATGCATGGATGCCTGCCCGATCAACCTGCTACCTCAGCAGATGTACTGGCACGCCCAAGCACAAGAGTTTAATAAGGTTGAAAAACTCAATGTCTTTAACTGTATCGAATGCGGTTGTTGCAGTTATGTCTGTCCAAGCAATATCCCTTTAGTGCAGTATTACCGTCACGCCAAATCGGAAATCCGTCAGCTTAATCAGGAAGCTGCCGCCGCTGAAGTCGCAAAACAACGTCATGAATTCCGTTTAGAGCGTTTGGAACGTGAAAAACAGGAACGCGAAGCCCGTCTCAAAGCGAAAAAGGCCGCTGTCAAACAACAGCTGCAAAAACAGAATGATGCCGATAAAGCCGAGCAAGAAAGCGCTGGCAACACACCGGCTTCGGCTGCCGCTAAAGCACGTGCTGCGGCCGCCAAAGCTGCGGCGGCCAAACGCAAGCAAACTTCCACAGAAGCGACTTCCGATACGGATCAAACACATGACAAAGCGATCCCGGCGGCACGACGTCGTGCGATTGAAGCGGCGAAAAAAGCCAGCGCCAAAGCCGCGGCAAAAAACGCTAGCGATTCGACAACGACAAAACAATCAAGCGCCACTGACGAGCAAGCCGACAAAAAAAACCAAGCAAAACAGGCCGCTATGGCCGCAGCCAAAAAAGCCGCGGCCAAACGTGCTGAACAAAAAAAATCCGCCGATGATAATAATTTAGCCCATGACTACGGCACAGCAAACAACAGTGCTTCAACAGAAGCAAAAACCAAACCGGATGCACGCCAGCAGGCAATTGAAAAAGCGCGCCAGAAGGCACGTGAAATGGCAGCGAAAAAAGCTGCCGAAAAAAACTCAACTCCTAAAGAGGCCGATGATAATGACTAGTGCTATCAGCTCTTCACCCTTCGCACATAATAACCAATCGGTGCGTAAAGTGATGCTACAGGTTCAGGTAGCGGCATTTCCAGCACTGATGGCGCATATCTACCTATTCGGCTTCGGCATAGTGATCCAATGGTTTTTGGCGGTTTTCACCCTGATTCTTGTGGAAGCGGTTATGCTCAAACTGCGCAATCGCCCGGTCATGCCGTTTCTCACCGATATGAGCGGCTTGATCACGGTGACCGGTTTGGTATTTTGTATCCCTCCGGAATCACCTTGGTGGGTAATTGTCAGCGGTTGCAGCTTTGCATTAATTATCGGTAAACACCTCTATGGCGGCCTTGGTTATAACCCTTTCAACCCGGCCATGCTCGGCTACGCCTTTTTATTGATCTCCTTTCCGGTACAGATGACACAATGGACACTACCGGTCAATATGCTGGCCGATACACCGAGTCTGCTGGAGTCGGCTCGCTATATTTTCTCGGGTATGCCGCAAGCAGCGGTTGATGCAATGACCGGAGCCACGCCTTTGGATCAGATTCGTACCGGCCTGTCGCAAGGTATTGCGGTGCAGGATTCGATTGCAGACCACTACACCACTTTTTTCTGGGAATTGAATAGCTGGAATCTGATCAACCTGGCGTTTTTAATCGGCGGTATCTGGATGCTACTGAGCCGAACCATCAGCTGGCAGCTGCCGGTGGGCTTCTTAGCCTCGCTGGCATTGATCAGTTTTATTTTCCACAGTATTGATCCAAACACCTACCCGACGGTTGGCTTCACATTGCTGTCCGGTGGAACCATGCTTGCGGCATTTTTCATTATTACCGACCCGGTTTCAGCCAGCACCACACCTCGCGGTAAACTGGTGTATGCATGCGGTATCGGTATACTGGTTTATGTGATTCGCAACTGGGGGGCTTTCCCTGATGGCATTGCCTTTGCGATTTTATTGATGAATATCGCCGTCCCCTTGATTGATCAGTACACACAGCCACGAGTATTTGGTCATCAACGTTAGACCGGAAAGAGATTGTTATGAGTAAACCAAACAGCACAACAATTTTTTATGCGATGTCGCAAGCTTCCGGCAAGCTGGTCGTATTTATTCTGCTCAGCATCAGTTTTTTGTTGTTGGTGCACTACTTCAGCACGCCCATTATTCAACAAGCCAAGCAGGACAACCTGATCAGCAGTTTCAATCAGGTACTGCCCAGCAATGAGTATGACAATGATCTATTAGCCGATCAGATTCAGATTACGGATCCGCAAGTGCTAGCCAAGCTGGGCAGCGATGAACCGATTAATGTCTATCGCGCCTATAAAAACCAACAACCAGTGGCGCTGATTTACACCACTTACGCGAATGACGGCTATAACGGTAAGATTGAGATCTTGGTCGGACTATATGCCACCGGCAATATCTCCGGGGTTCGTGTACTCGATCACCGTGAAACCCCAGGATTGGGCGATAAAATCGATATTAGCAAAAACGATTGGGTAATGGGCTTTGCCAATAAGAACCTGCATGATGGCACTCGCTGGGCGGTGAAAAAAGATGGCGGAGATTTCGACCAGTTCACCGGTGCAACCATTACCCCTCGCGCCGTGGTTAAAGCCGTCTATAACAGTCTGCAAGCGATGCAGCAACTTGGAGGCGAACTCTATGAGTGAGACAAGTGTAAACAACGACACAAGCTTAAGCGGCAACACGATCAAGACAAAACCGAACCTTTGGCAACGCTATCAACCGATAGTGGAAAACGGTCTGTGGAAAAACAACCAGGCACTGGTAGCCCTACTTGGATTATGTCCACTGCTGGCCGTATCCAATAACGCCATAAACGGTCTCGGTTTAGGCTTGGCAACCTTGGTGGTACTAATGATCTCCAACGGCCTGGTATCCACCATCCGTTCTTATGTGTCCAATGAAATTCGTATTCCGGTCTACATCGCGATTATCGCCACGGCAGTGACCGCGATTGACCTGCTGATGAATGCTTACTTTCATACCCTACATGGCATTTTGGGCATTTTTATTCCATTGATTGTTACCAACTGTGCGATTTTAGGCCGCGCCGAAGCCTATGCATCAAAAAACCCGGTCGATAAAGCGTTAGTGGACGGTTTCTTTATGGGAGTGGGCTTTTTGCTTGTGTTGGTATTGCTGGGTGCACTCCGCGAATTGATTGGTAACGGCACTTTATTTGATCAAGCTCACCTGATGTTTGGTGAGGCCGCTCGCAGCTGGACCATTCACTTTGCAGACGATTTCCAAGGCGTACTGCTGGCGGTACTGCCACCGGGCGCTTTTATCGGTTTGGGACTGCTGATTGCGCTTAAAAATGCCATTGATGCTAAACGCCGTAAGATTCAAAACGCCATTGAAATCCCGGTCGCCATCAACCCGAATAAACCTTAATGATTTTTCAGTATGAATAAAGCCAAAAGACTCGAAATATTCCAACGCCTGAGCGAAGCCATTCCGGAACCGGAGACCGAACTCAACTACAGCACCCCTTTTGAATTGTTGATTGCGGTGATCTTATCGGCGCAAGCAACCGATAAAGGTGTCAACCTGGCTACCGACAAACTGTTTCCGGTAGCCAATACACCGGAAGCGATCTTCGCCCTGGGCGTTGACGGGCTCAAAGAATATATTAAAACCATCGGTCTGTTTAACACCAAGGCCGCCAATGTGATTAAAACCTGTCAGCAATTAATCGAACGCCATAACTCCGAGGTTCCCGATAACCGTGCCGATTTGGAAGCCTTGCCGGGGGTCGGTCGTAAGACCGCAAATGTTGTCTTAAATACCGCTTTTGGCCAACCGACCATGGCGGTGGACACGCATATTTTTCGCGTCTCCAACCGTACTAAAATCGCACCGGGCAAAAATGTCCTCGAAGTGGAAAAAAAGCTGTTAAAAAACGTGCCCAAAGAGTACATAATCCCCGCGCATCATCTGCTGATTCTGCATGGCCGTTATACCTGCGTTGCCAGAAAACCACGCTGTGGCGCCTGCTGCATCTATGACCTATGTGAATTTAAAGAAAAGACCGCTTAAAAATAGTCTTGACCTAGCTAATTGAAATAGAGCGACAATTGATAAGGTCTACTCAATTAAAGCCCCTTGAAGTGAAGCCAATACAGGATAATGCATTGGCGGTGAAATGAGAGAATTATGTTTTACACCCAAGAAAGAGACAAGTTACGCCAATTCTATGTCGATACCTGGCGTAAAGCCCGCATGAATGCCCCACTCGATGCGATGGAAACACTGGTGGCACGAGTGATAGAAATGCACCCGGAATATCACGCCATGCTGGAAAATGAAAAACACCTCGGCAATGAATATAAACCTGAAGATGGTGAAACCAACCCGTTCCTGCATATGGGAATGCATCTGGGATTACAAGAGCAGGTCGCGCTGGACCGCCCTGCTGGTATTCAGGCGGTTTATCAGCAATTAGGCGAACGTCTTGGCGATGTGCACAGCACCGAACATGCGATGATGGATTGCCTTGCCGAATCTTTATGGGTCTCACAACGAGATCAAAGCTCACCGGACGAACAGGCTTATCTGCGATGTTTGCAAAACCTGTTACTCAAATAGACAGCTTGATAGCGCAACCATGAACAAACAAGCGATACATATCTACTGCGATGGCGGCTACGAAGCACACAACGACACCGGTGGCTGGGCTTATATTATTTATCAGCGCAAAACCAAGCCACCACAAAGCATCAAACGTTTAAGCTCTTCAGACTACCGAGAACTCAAACGTAACAGCGGCTGGCAAAAACACACCTCAAGCCTGGAGATGGAATTGCAAGCCGCCCATCAAGCATTGCTCGCCATACAAACCTCGAAAGAGATACCAACAGACATTACCCTGTTTACCGATTCGCGCATTATCATCGAAGGCTTAGAGCAGAAATATTCGATCTGGCAAACCAATAACTGGCAAGTGAAATCAGGCAAAACCGTCGTCTATAAAGAGCTCTGGCAAGCGTTGGCAAACTTAACCAATGAGCTCAATGTCCACTGGCAATGGGTCAAGGCACACAGCGGCATTCACGGTAATGTCGTAGTTGACGAATTGGCGACCCAGGCTCGCCTAGACAAGAAGCTCTACATTGCCTAGCGCAGGTAGATTCAATTCGAATAGTCAGCAATCAGCTGGACAATGGTTAGATCATCGACAATCTTTTCGCCATCGGCAAATTGTTCAACCTCAGTGGAAATTGATTCCAAACTGAGTTCATTTGCGGCAACCTGTTGCAATAAAGCTTTTAAGCGCTGTTCACCAAAACGTTCGCCTTGCGGGTTTAACACATCTTCAATACCATCAGAATATGCAAAGATCATATCACCTGGATTAAAGTGGATACTGGTCGGTAAAGGGGAGTGTTGTTCACAGCTCAACACCCCTAAGGCGACCGACATAGAAGCGATTTTCTGGTAACTGCCGTCCGCTTTAATAAGCACGGTATCGGGCATGGCAAAATTCCATACCGTCACATTTCTGGAGTGTTTATCCCAATCAATAAAAGTCGCCGCCAAAAAATGCTGTGACGGTAGCTTTCGATAAAGCTCGTTATTGATTTTTTCCAGAACTGCCAGCGCAGAGGCGCCCTGCTCGTTTTGAGTATAGAAGAGCGAAGAGACCAATGGCCCGGCAACAGCCGCATTCAACCCATGGCCGGTAAAATCACCGACCAGCAGGTGTTGATGATTAAAACGATTCAGTGTCGATAAGATAATATCGCCATTGGACGCCTCGACCGGAGAAATCAATTGAGATAAATTATCGCTAACAAATCGGTTATCTTCACGCATACAGCGAATAATTTGCTCAAGATGATTGCGCTCCCTCTGCAACCGTTGGTTGTTCACTTCAATGATTTTACGGGCCTCATTCAAGGCTAAATGGGTCTGAATACGGGCCAATAGGATCGACTCGGTAAACGGCTTGGTAATATAATCAACCGCGCCAATCTCCAAGCCATAACGTTCATCATCGGTGCCTATCAATGCCGTCAGAAAAATCACCGGCAACTGAGACGCTTTAGCGCTCGCTTTGAGTTGCTGACAAACCTCGAAACCGGACATCTCCGGCATATTAATATCCAGCAAAACCATATCAGGCAGCTCTTCTATATGACACTGCTCAATAAAATCCAAACACTGCCGACCGCTTTCCAAACAAGTCACTCGGTAACGTTCATCAATAATATCTTCCAACAAAGCACGGTTCATCGGCTCGTCATCAATCACCAGAATGTGGCTGTTCGCCGCATCAGAGATTTGTTCGCTTATCATGGATAGACCCTTTATGATTTTTTCAATGCCACATCAGGCACCGATGGATAATTTTCTGCTCATGCTCAGTGGTAAGGTGAATTTGAACACCGCCCCCTGAACCTGATTGTTTAATCGCCAGTTCTCTACCCAGATTTTACCGTTATGCGCTTTAATGATTTCTCGACAAATCGCCAAACCTAACCCCGAACCGGATTGATTCAGGGATTGACTTCGATTATGAACAAAGCTATCAAAAATCGTTTCCATCTCTTTTTTATCGACGCCACAACCATTGTCTCGGACACTCAGCGTAATATGGTCATTTTCCGCTGACTCCGCCTGGATTACCAAAGACCCACCTTGAGGAGAATAACGAATAGCATTACTCAATAGGTTGGAAACGACCTGTTCGACGCGATGCTGATCGAAATAAGCCATATAGTCGAGACGGTTCAGTTCCAACTTTATCTGCTTTTGTTCAATCGCGTCTTCTTGCTCGGCAACACAGTTCTCAATTACCGGTTGCAGGTTCTGGTATTTAAAGTCATAGCTCATCGAACCATGATCCAGTTTAGCGGTATCCAGCAGATCATTGAACAGCACCAGCAGCCTTTCAGCACTGACTTTAATATGGTTAAAATAACGCGCCAACTTTTCCGTGCTGACCGAATCAATGCGCTCTTCCCCCATACGCGAATAATTAAGAATACCGTGTAAGGGTGTGCGGATTTCATGTGACATCTTGGCAACGAATTCGGTTTTCACTTGGTTGGCGTAGACCGCTTCGGCACGAGCGTTATCCATTTGTGATTCCAAATGTTTGCGAATGGTGATATCTCGCATCGCCAGATGTATCACCGGAGTGCCGAAATATGCAATTTGCGTGACCACCACATCACACCAGAACTCTTCCCCGGTCGCTTTACGGCATAACCATTCGAAACGATATCTACCATCAAGCAGGCAAATTTCCAACATGCGCAAAGCTTTGCGAATCGAATTTTCGCCATCCGGCTGGTTTTTCGGCATTAGCTTATAGGGATTGGTTGCAAAAAATTTCAGTTTATCGTCATAGCAGAACATATCCAATGCCGACTGATTACAATCCATCAAAGACTTACCGGAAAAAATAAAAATGCCGTCAGCCGATTTTTCAAATAACGCCTCAAAGGTATTTTTCTGCTCTCTCAGCTCCTGGGTATGCTGCTGCAAGGCTTCTTGCAACTGCTTGTTATCGAGGCTTAATGCACGGTAAGTCAAACGTTCCGTCAAATCACGAACAAAGGCACCGATAACTTCTTTTCCGGACATGGTGATGCGACTCGCACTGATCTCCACCGTAATCCGTGTGCCCCGCTTTTTTTGGAAGGTGGTTTCAAACAGCAACTTGTCTTTAGGCATTATGCCAAAACACAGCTTTTTGGCTTGGAAAAAATCATTTTCGGTATCGATATCACTTAAATGCTTTTTGATAAGCTGTTGTTTTTTATAACCGAGCATCTTACAGGTCTCTGCATTGACATCGAGGATATAACCATCACGATTGAGCAATAGGAAGCCCTCCGAACTCTGCTTCACCAATGCCTGATACTGTTTTTCATTGTCTCTAATGGTTTTTTCGGTTTGCAGTGACCGATAACGCAACATCAAAACAAAATAACTCAGCAGGCTTAAAATCAAACTGATAACCGTACCTATCAGCCAATTGAAAGACCGTGTCTGGAACTGCGGGTTATTGAATTCGGGTAATTGGGTTAAATCACTAGTCAATGTAAGGGACCAGCTACGACCACTAAAAGGCAGATAGAATTCATAGGTTTTCAACCAATCGTCATCCGCAGTATGATCCTCGATAGCAGAACCATAAAGGATATTTTTTGAATAGTTATCCCGAATCAGCCATTGAAGACTTTTCTCAAGCAGGTTTTTATTAATCACATAATCAATCAAGCGTTGCATATCCATCACCAAGACCGCAAAGCCCCTCAACAACCCCTCTTTACCATAAATCGGATGGAAAATAGTGACCTGTTGAGACGTTTCATTCCCCTGTAGACCTGGAGCCATACTAATGGGTGACTGGGTAATATCAGCAATATAAGCGGCCTCTTTGGCGGCTTCATCCGAATAAATATCAAAACCGAGCTCAGCCTGGTCGCTGGGCAGAGGATATATATATTTGATGACTGCGAGCTGCCCTTCCTGTATGGGTTTTTCTTGATTTGTTGAATGAATATGAAAACGATTGAATCCCTGCGCAAGCATATTGTTTTGCAGGGCTTGCCGCTCACTCGCCGAAATGATTTTTATCCACTGTAACGCTTTGACATGTTCCGTTGAGACCGAAACCACCTTGGCAAAACGGAGGAACTCCTGATAGCTCATTGAATCGGTCAATTTAAAGGCCGCCGCTAAACTATCAAGTCGTTCAGATTCTCGTACCAAAGCCTGTTGCAGGGATAGATAAGCTTTGGAGGCATATTTATTGACCTGACCTTCAAGCTCGTTGCGACTGTTTTGTTCAGCATATTTTTGCCATTGAAAAGTCAACAGTAGTCCACCGAGCAAAACACCCAGAGAAATACTGTAAATAACCTTTTTAGATAAATTGGCAAACACTGGTATTCCAACTAATACGTATATTTAATAGATTGAGTTTATCTTAACGTAACTTATCAAAAATACGAATGAAAACTCCATGATTGAATGCAGATATTTATTCGCGAATTGATTAACATAGCTCAGCAAACTTCGAATAAAAGAGGATATTTCTATGCTTAAAATTGGCGATCAAGCACCAGATTTTAGTAGCCCGAACCAAGATAACCAGATTATCAATCTGGCCGGATATCAAGGTAAACGCAATGTTGTGCTCTATTTTTACCCTAAGGATGACACCCCGGGCTGCACTATTGAAGCCAATGAATTCAGCGCCTTGATCGAACAGTTCAGCGCCGCCGATGCAACCATTATCGGCGTTAGCAAAGATGACTGCGGCAGCCATCAGGCATTTATCAAGAAATACAATTTGAGGTTGGACTTGCTCGCCGACACCTCAGGTGAGCTCTGTGAAGCTTATGGCGTATGGCAGGACAAACAGAAACATGGTGAAACGGTTAAAGGCATTGTACGCTCTACCTTTGTCATTGATAAACAAGGACAGATCGCCTATGCCGAGTACAAGGTTAACCCGGAGGGTCATGCACAAAAGGTACTGGAAAAAACCCGAAAATTGAACTAAGCCTTTAACCAGCTGTCAGTAATTGCTATCAAATTGCTGACAATCTATTGGTCTGCTACTGCACACGACCGACTTTGAACTTTCGCCCTTTTATCTTGTTTTGATTCAACTCGCTAATAACTTGCGCCTCATAGCCACGCTCAATCGCGACATAGCTCGAATGGTCGACCACATCGATCTTGCCGACATGCTCACCGGAAATCCCGGCTTGTTTGGTAATCGCCCCAAGAATATCGCCACGACGCACCTTTTCCTTTCTGCCACCGGAAATATACAAAGTGATATAAGGAGGCATCGGACAAGCGGCGCGCTGTTTATCCAAACGCTCAATTGATTCATATTCCAAGGCATAGCCTTGGTAATCACTCAAATGATCAAGCTTATAACGCTCTTTTTCGGTAAACAGCGTAATGGCTTTACCGGCCAAACCAGCACGGCCTGTGCGCCCGATACGGTGAGTATAGGTTTCCTGATGACGCGGCAATTCATAATTGATAACCGCCGGTAAAGCACTGATATCCAAACCACGTGCCGCCACATCGGTCGCCACCAAAAAGTTGGTGCTATGGTGCTTAAAACGCATTAAAACCTGTTCACGCTCACGTTGCTGCATATCGCCATGTAAAGGTACCGCATCAAAACCACGCTGATTCAAAAATTCCACCACTTCGGCAACCAACGCCTTGGTGTTACAGAAAATCATCGCATGATCGAACTGGTTGACGCTTAGTATTCGCTGCAACGACGGCAACTTATCTTTGTGGTGACACATATAAAACAGCTGTTCGATGGTCTCTATATCGTGATGCGCCTCGACCGTGACCTGCATCGGATTTTTCTGAAAACGGCGGCTGATATATTCGATATCATCCGGAAACGTTGCCGAAAACAGCATGGTCTGGCGCTGATGCGGAGCATCTTTAAGCAGCTCTAACATCTGTTCTTTAAAGCCCATCTCCAGCATTCGGTCGGCTTCATCCAGCACCAGAGTATTGATATTGGCCAAAGACAGATTGCCTTTGTCAATATGGTCATTTAAACGTCCCGGAGTCCCGACAACAATATGAGCGCCGTTTTCCAAAGAAGCGACCTGCGGACGCATCGGCACCCCGCCACTCACAACCACAATCTTGATATTGGCTTGAAAACGGGCCAAACGGCGCAGCTCCTCGGCCACCTGATTTGACAACTCACGAGTCGGACAAACCACCAGAGCCTGAACCGACAGCTCGGACACTTGCAGACGATTTAATAACGCCAGGCCAAACGCGGCGGTTTTGCCGCTTCCGGTTTTTGCCTGAGCGATCAGGTCATGCCCTCCCAAAGCGATCGGTAATGCCTGCTCCTGAATAGGGGTCATATGGTGATAACCCAGCTGCTGCAGGTTTTTTAACTGCGCAGGCGGTAAATCAAGGTGCAAAAAAGAAGATTCAGTAATATCTGTCATGGTTTCGGTTACCAGAGAATTAGGCTAAAAAATAAGTATCTATATACAAGGCCACGTCGGCCAGCAATCCGTTAAATGGTGCTTACCACTCGTGCTTGCCGGCATAGTAAGAAAAAGCTGCCAAAAAAGCCTGTTCCTGAAACTTCTTCAAACCGGTTTCAGCAAAACTGATTGGCAAAGGATAGCGCTTCAAATTGGTCTTTTGTTCGGTCGCCGACATAAGCACGACCTTTAAATTTTCCGCCAGTTGAATAGCCGCTTCCAATTTAAATCCGTTAGCCCCACCGGCAAACTTGCCCTTTTTCATGCGTTGCTTAATTACCACCACATCGATCTGATAATCCTGCATTAGCTGGACAAAAGTCTTTTGGAAATACTGCAGATCTTTGGCACTGTCCGGATCGCTGCAATTGATGCGGCGCACTCGGCAATCCGGCAGATGAAACATCCCCATCTGCTCGCTTAATAGACTGATTACCGCATCATTTCCGGTTAGTTCAACACCACATATTTTCATTTGTCAGCTCGTTTATTATTGATTCAATTACTGCGACCAAGTATCGCGCAACGCAACGGTAAGGTTATAAACCTGTTTATCGGCGGCGCGGTTATCACGGCAGAAATAGCCTTCACGCTCAAACTGATAAGCCTTTTCATACTCGGCATCTTTTAGCCCCGGCTCAACAAAACCGTTTTTAACCTGTAAGGATTCAGGATTAAGAACGGCTTCAAAATCATCCGCTTTAGCCGGATTGGCAACACTGAATAAACGGTCATAGATTCTGAATTCGGCCGGCAAAGCTCGGCTCGCTTCGACAAAGTGAATAACACCTTTTACCTTTCGGCCATCAGCGGGGTTTTTACCGTGGGTGTCCGGATCATAGCTGCAATATACGGTCGTGACATTGCCGTTTTCATCCTTATCACAACGCAAACCTTTGATGACATAAGCATTACGCAAACGCACCTCTTTGTCCAGGGCCAAACGCATGAATTTACCGTTTGGCGCCACTTCTTCAAAGTCAGCACGGTCGATATAGACTTCACGGCCAAAAAAGATCTCACGTTTGCCCATCGCTTCATTTTGCGGATGAACAGGAGCCATCAAGGTTTCCGGTTCACCTTCGTAGTTTTCAATAACCAGTTTGATCGGATCCAACACCGCCATAGAACGTGGCGCAACCTTATTCAAATCATCTCGCACGGCGGCTTCAAGAATGCCCATTTCGGTCATGCTGTCGACTTTGGAGATACCGATTCGCTCAGCGAAATCACGGATTGAAGCTGGCGTATAGCCGCGACGACGCATACCGGAAATGGTTGGCATACGTGGATCATCCCAGCCTTCAACTAGCTTATCATTAACCAGTTGATGCAATTTACGCTTCGACATTACCGTGTATTCCAGATTTAAGCGTGAAAACTCATACTGGTGCGGACGATCCGGTCTTTTGAAATCATCAAGGTGATCCAATACCCAGTCATAAAGACGGCGATTGTCTTGGAACTCCAAGGTACATAAAGAGTGGGTAATCCCTTCGATTCCATCCGAGATACAGTGTGCATAATCATACATAGGATAAATACACCAAGCATCACCCGTTTGATGATGATGAGCGTAACGCACACGGTATAAGGTCGGGTCACGCATACACATAAACGGGGAAGCCATATCGATTTTGGCACGCAAGACACACTCACCTTCTTGCATTTCACCGTTTTTCATTTTTTCGAAAAGAGCCAAATTCTCTTCTACTGGAGTATCGCGATAAGGGCTGTCTTTCCCCGCTTCCGTCAAGCTACCACGGTATTCACGGGTTTGATCGGCATCAAGAAAACAGACATAAGCCAAACCTTTATTGATCAGCTCCACCGCATACTGATAAAACTGATCGAAGTAGTTTGATGAATAGCAGATATCACCCGACCAGTGAAAACCTAGCCAAGACACATCACGCTTGATAGATTCGACATATTCTAAATCTTCTTTTGCGGGGTTAGTATCGTCAAAACGCAGATTACAACCACCTTGATAGTCCTCTGCAACACCAAAGTTTAAACAGATCGACTTTGCATGACCGATATGCAGATAACCATTTGGTTCAGGCGGAAAAACGCGTTTGCACGGTATCATGTTTATGAGAGGCTAAATCTTCATCAATAATATTGCGAATAAAGTTAACTGGACGGTTGACCGTTTTGGCCGAATTATCATGATTACTCATCGAAAAGTGATTACCTATATGCGAAATATGCAAAACATTCTGGGTCAATAAACGATCGCATTGAAACGGTTTATAACCGTTTGTCAGATGCCTTAAGCGATGTTTAGACCGGTTAATTTTGTATGAAAAAATATTGCGCACAATTATAGCACTATTTCTGGCTTCGCTTAACGACAAACATAGCTATCAACTTGCTTTAATTTCCTGACCGGAGGGTTAAAAAAGCCTGGAGAATTACTCATCAGTCGTGACATCAAAACCTTTGCCGTTTATATTGAACGTGAATTTATCCAAAAACACGAGTACACATTATGAACAAACGCCTATTCTCCATTCTATTCTGCACGATATTCTCATTAAGCATCAGCGCACCGGTTTATGCGGAAAAGCCTGCATGGGCAGGTTCAGGAAAGCCTCCGACGGCTGAACAAAAACAGCAACATAAAACCATGATGCAAAACAAAAACGGCGACAAGGATGACAAGCAGAAAACAGAACTGGACGAGACAACTGAAGCGGAGAAAAGCATCGATAAGAAAATCGAAGACGTCAAAGAACGAACTCGTCCATGGTGGCAGATTTTTGATTAATTAAGATCAATCCAGACCCGCCCTCTTACTGGGCTTGCCTGATCTGTTGCTTAAGATGTTTGGCGGCCATTGCATAGCCGCCATCAGCACTGTCGACAAAATGAATATGATTCGTGCCGCTTTGCTCGACCAGACAGGTGATAATCGCGGAATGGGTTTGATGACAACCATAAAACAGTACTCCGCGCTGATAAGCCTTCTCCAACCACTGCAATAACACATTCAACTGTTCCTTATTGGCAGACAAAACCGCACGATAGGCATCGTCGATTTTTTCAAAATCGCTGTTATCGATTAAATCCTGTTTGTAATCCCCCCAGTTATAACCGTTGTACTCGATACCAAAACGCATCCAAACAGAGCCTATTACATTTTCCAAGCGGATAACAATCGGCCTTAACCATTGCTGCCAAAGGCTTTTGCCAAAGCTGTGTCCGGCGGCCTCCATTTTCAGTTTCGGACCATTAAAACTCAAGTTCAAACCTTCAACCGATAACGGCTTGGCATTTTTTGCATCCAATAGCCGATCCATGGCTGTGGCCAACTTTCGATAAAGTCGCAATGTTTTTTGGGGGTCTTGATGGCGAGATTTGACAATTAAACTAAATGTCACCTCTTTTTGTGACGGTATCTCATTCCAACGACACTCAAAACCAGAAAAATCGACTTTAACCGGAGTGTCTTGCGCCAATTCAAAATCGGCTTTGCTTTTAATCAATGCATCGGCCTCTTCCAAGCCGCCCCCCATAAAAAAGAACTGCAACAGGTTTTCGGTTCGGTAAAAACGGCTCACCAAGACATCATTGTTTAGCTGACTGCATGGCACAATACCAACACGCAACTGCAAACCACCGGTGTGTTCTGCAAGCTGCTGACAACCACGTAAAGCGGACTTGACCGTTTCGATCAATTCAGGAGGCACACAAAAGCTGGCGCCATCGCCACCAAATACATAAGGAATTTTTCTTGGCTTACAGGCATTGACTACGGCGGCAATGGTACTGCCCCCAACCGCATTGATATCACGATATTTACCGGCATCAATCGCTTTGGTGGAATTGACCACATCGGTTATTACCACAAACCAATCTTCGGGAATCGGTTGGTAATTATGGGTATCAAGAGTTTGTTGAAACGCTTGCAGCGCAGGAATTGTTTCCTCGAAGTTGGTGGCCTTTGACATAGTGGTCGATATTCCTTACAGCGTTTAATACATCATTAATGAAACTGACTGCCGGTTTGAAGCGAATTGTCGATAGTCAGTTCGAAATCGGTGATTTGACTTTCACTCAAACGGTGGTTGTAGCGTTTATAGATCCCTTTTTCAAAGAAAAAACGCACCAATTGCCCATCGATTTCACCACGATTGACCATATCACTTAAAATATGCGAAACCTGTTTAATGGTCATCGGTTTCTTATAAGGTCGAGCATTTGATGACAGGGCCTCATAAAGATCGGCAAGCACCATAATCTCATCTTCTAGCGTCAGTTCCGCAACGGTTAAACCGCGCGGATAACCTTTACCGTTTAATTTTTCATGATGGTTCGCGGCAATATCGATAATACGGCCATATTTCTCAGGAAACGGCAACGTCTTGAGCATATCCAACGATAAACGCGCATGATCCATTATTCGCTTGCGCTCCGCCTCATTCAAAGTACCGCGATTAATGCATAAATTCATCAATTCATCATCATCGACCAGTGCGAATTTACTGTCGACTTTATCGCTATGAAGAAAATAATAGCGCTCAGCTATCGCTCGAATTCGCTGCGCATTCTCTTCCAGCAACGATTCTTCTCCGGAATTCATCTGCACTAAAAAGTCAAAATCCTCATCCAGTAAAGCGAGTTTAGCGGTTTGCTGTTTACGAACCTCATCAATGCTGAACGGCTGTCCCGAGAGTTTTTCCATGGATTCAATCAGCACACTCTGCTTGGCTAATTGAAAACGTAAACCAATCAACTCGATGCGATCAATATTTTTTTGCAACTTGGTCGCCTTATGCAACACAGCCTCCGGCGTGGCAATCTTACCGATATCATGGACTAAAGCGGCGATCTTGATTGTATGCAAGATTTCGGCACTGTAACTCACATCACCATAAACGCTCTGGTCTTCATTAATCGCTTGGGAAATCAGTTGAGCCAATTCGGCGACCTGCATAATATGCAAGCCGGTAAAGCTGCACTTTTCCTCAAAGGCGACAATGATGGCTGTGGCGAATGCCTCAAAAAGTTCTTCCATCTGCTGGACCAATATCGCATTGGACAGGGATAGAGCTGCCTGGGAAGCCAGCGCCATGGCATTGGCCTGCTCTTCAACCGAAAAGGCGACAAAATCGCCATCCGTATCGATTTTATTAATTAACTGTAAAACTCCTAATAACTCATTGTCTTGGGCCAATAAAGGCACGACTAACATGGAGTGAGAGCGATACCCGGTGGTTTGATCGAACTCACGCGTGCCGCTAAAATCGAATTCGGTATTACGGTAGACATCGTTAATCAACAAGGGGGCTTTATTCAGGGCACAAACCACCGCGACCATGCTTGTATTGGCTTTGCCGTCGCGATAAAGTGACAAATTGGGCCAATTCAACTCGCCAGCGGTATCTCTCAAATAAATACCCAATTCGTTATTGCGCACCACGCTAAACTCAAGCTCTTGCTTGTCTTTATTGAAATGGTATAGGGTACCGGCATCCGCTCCGGTAAATTTCATCGCTTCATCCAAAATCAAATCCAGCAGTTGATTGGGATTGTATTCGCCCGATAACGCTTGAGAGATTTTCAGCAATGACGCCAACTGCTGCTGCGAACTGTTATGCAGATGATTGGCGTTTTCGATTAACGCCGTCTGTTCTGTAAAAACTCTCACCACTTGATCAGAATCCAAAAAGCCGGCGATACGATAAGGCAAGCTACCTTTAAACAGCGCCTGAATTTCTTCTTTAATCTGTTTTTCGTAACAAGGTTTCAAATGGAACAGATACACATCAATCGGTTTTTCGATCGCGGACAACTGCTGCTGCAATGTTTTTGGTGTCAGATGCCTACTGACCTCTGCCAAGCCGGACATATAACTCGGAAACGAAACCTCGATAAACAAACTGGTTAAATTTTCAGTAGTCGTGATTGCCTCGGTTAGGTCTTCCGATAAATAGGTGTCTGAAGACAAAATACAGGCTTTATTTTCATGGCGGATGATAAAGCCGCAAGCACCTTCGACATGATTGGTTGAAAAAGCCTCAAACTCAATATCCTGTAAATAAAACGGCCGCTTCGTTTCAATTTCAATAAACTCAATACAGTTTTTATCATAAACAGGATGCTTGATATTCTGAAATGCCGGCCAAATGACATCATTGAACATATGCATTTTGACCGCTTGCAAGGTTTGCGATAAGCCATAAATTTTCAGTGGCTTGGAACGCTGCATAAAATAGGTTTCGACCATAAACGGTAAATCGCGAATATGATCAAAGTGAGCATGAGTCAATAAAACGTGTTCAATATTGGCGCAATCGTCTCCGAGTGGCACCACAACATGGCCCGCATCAACCAAAATATGCTTGCCTAGCTTAAAACTACAACAATGTTCTGTCGAACTTGCGCTGCCATGAGCACCCAGAACCTCAATACCTAACATGAAACACACCCTTAAACAGAAAAGACACACTATATTGCAACCGCTTATTCAAGCCTGGCATCTATAGCTTTTCTTCATTTAAACACAGCGATGATTGTTTCTCTAATCAAATCGGTTCTAAGTGGCAGAATCATTTAAATGAATGGCTTTACCCTAAGCTCGAATATGCAGATCTTAGAGGGCAATGAATCAAGACTTATAATAACCAGTTGAAAAAACATATTTTTTCCTGTTTTGCCCTGTACAGGGTTATCAACTAGAATAGAATGAAAGTGATGCAACCTATTTTGAATTTAGAGGTATTAGGTGGAAATAATTACCGCGACCTACAGTTTTTCCCTAGTCAGTATCTCCGTTATGATGGCGATATTGGCCTCTTATGTCAGCTTTGACCTGGTCGGCATAACCTGGCAGGAAAAAAGCAAGCAAAACTACTTTCTCTGGCTGCTATTAAGTGCCAGCGTATTAGGTACCGGTATTTGGACAATGCACTTTATCGGCATGTATGCTTTCAAACTGCCAATGCTGGTCCATTATGAGGTTTCATTGACAGTATTGTCGTTATTATTGCCGATTGCCGGTTCATTGATCGGCATGTACATCATCCACTATTGCCATAGACCTAGCTACAATATTACCGCCGCTCTGATTATGGGCAGTTCGATTGCCGCCATGCACTATCTGGGGATGGCAGCATTTCATACCACAGCCATCATGTCGCACAATTTAAATTTGGTGCTCATCTCCATTATTATCGCCTTGGTCGCTTCTTGGTTGGCGATACAGATATTTGTTACCGCTCACCTGAAAAAAGTCAAAATCCATCTACTTACCCGCTTGATCATCGCGATTATTATGGGGGCAGCCATCTCCAGCATGCACTACATCAGTATGGAAGCGATTAGCTTCTACCAACCTAGTGCCTTGCCCGAAAATAACAGCGATTTCCATAGTGGTGAATGGTTCATCCAGGGAGAAAGTGTTTTCAATCTGGTTATTTTCACGTCAACCCTGCTATTGGTCAGTGCGCTATTTTTAAGCCAACTGAAACAAGCAATGAAAAAACAACTGCAGGAGCAACTCGGTTTAATTAAAGTGTCCGAACAACAGTTAAGACAGTTGATTGAAAATGCCCCGGACGGCTTTTTCATCCATGACTTGGAAGGAAACTTTATTGATGTCAACAAATCCGCATATACGTCACTTGGGTACTCTAAACAAGAACTGCTTGAAAAAAGCTTATTCGAAGTCGAAGTCAGCCTGACAAGAAATGAATTCAAAGAAGGTATTGCTCCGCTGCTTAGCGAAGGTCAGGCAATGGTAGTGGATGGTTTGCATCGTCGAAAAGATGGCAGTGAGTTTCCGGTCACAGTGAACATACAAGCCTTCCAAAAAGCCGGTGAAGTCTTTGTTTTTGCTCTTGTCCGTGATATGACCGAGAAACAGAAGGTTCAGGATTACATGCAAAAACTGGCGATGACCGATGAGTTGACCGGCCTTGCTAATCGCCGCTCCTTTATGGAGAAGCTCAACAAATATTTATATGAAGCCTATAAAACGAATACCCCATTTGCCGTCGCCATTCTCGATATTGATCATTTCAAACAAATTAACGATACCTTCGGTCATGATATCGGCGATCTGGCTTTGGAACAATTTGCCCAACATACCAAAGATTTCTTTCGTCAGGAAGACACGGTTGCACGTTTAGGGGGAGAGGAATTCGCCGTCATCCTGCCAAACTGTTCTATTGAAAAAGCGCTCCAACTTACAGATGACTTTAGACAGCTCGTCGAACAATACGCACTGCACTTTGAAGAACGCTCTTTGCAGTTCACCATCAGTATTGGTCTGAGTTATATACAAACAGAGGACACCTCGTTAGATGCGACACAAATCCTTAAACAGGCTGATAGAGCGCTTTATAGCGCAAAAGAGAGCGGTCGCAACAAAGTGGTTTTGTTTGACAACGAACAAGACTCCCTCATAGCCGATAGCCCGGAAACACTTAGTAAAACCCAATAAACATTTTTTTCGCAGGCGCTTTATAGAGTTTTATTCACATGAAAACTCTAGCCTTTTATGCCAATAAATATCCCTTATAAATATGCTCAAGCAAACAGGTCTTCATAGACCATGACTTCAGGCTTATCGCCCTTTAAGCAAAATACTATTGAGCAACCATGATGCAAAACCGGTGTTTTTTTACAATAGAATCGACTGATAATAGAAAACACTTTTATAAATTTTTTATTATCTATTTCATAGATTTATTGAATTTTACCCGTGTCCTAAAAAACGATATTCTGAGCGTCCTTTTCTCGAAAAAGGAGTGCCCTCTTATGACTATCCTGAGTTTTATAAACATCAAGTTTTTTCGTCTTAACTTGGTCGGTTTAACCAGTCTACCCAATGGTAAATTCGTGCTTAGCATGATGCTGACTATCCTCTCATCTACAAGCCATGCAGCCGAATATCAAACCATTGAAAAAAACAAGATGTTGAATGCGTTTGATCAATTTGTGGTGTCGGAAACGGCGGCTAAAAATTGCCTGCTTCCGTCACAAGAAGAATTTTCCAAATTTGACGCCAACTTTGATGTTGTCAGCAATTTTGCCTTTTTGGAAATGAGTCAACAGTTCCCCTATATCCAGCAACAAAAAATTTCTGAGACACTCGCGCTCAAAGCCCGTGCCTTAAGCTTACGTACCGAACACAAAATTAAAGCCCGCGGCTGCCAAGACCCGGCAATCCAAGCTATCTTACAACGTTATCAGATGCAGGCCCGATGGGAACCGGCAATCGGTTTCTAGCTTATCTCCCGCTCTCCTCCTAGAGCTCTCTATCACTTACCAATCAGTTTTGGTGAGTGATAGTTTTTTAAGCCTACTCCCATAAAAAATAAAGGGGTTTACGTTAGGCTTTATGCTAGAATTTTATGATATTTATAGGTAAATTTAGCAAAAGCAGGGAAGCTGATGATTGAAATAGGTTATAGCACTTACAAAGTAGCGTTATTTTCGCTCATGATCCTATTTATTTTCTCGATTCTATTAATTACCAAGCAATTACGCACCTCCACTTTTCCTGTGGAAATTCCTTCATTAAACACCTTCCGTATCTACCACCTAGTTGGTTTGCTGGCTTGGACCGGTACTTTTTTTAATGAAATGGACATCTATCGTGTCGGTATCGACTGGACTGGAACCGGGTATATCCTCACGACATTACTATTGCTTCTGGTTGCTATCGACGACGTCCAATCAAAATGGATTCAGCGCCTGATCATTGCTGCACACATTGCCTTTACCGCTTTTATTTTTACCAATGATGACTTATTTCTCGCCGTTGAAACACTAAGCTGGTTCGGCCTCATCGTTTACACGGTGATCATGTTTTACTTTATCAAAAAGGCCGTCAAGTTCCGCAATAAAGGCTATTTGATGTGCGCTTTTGGTCCGTTTTTAATAGCCATGATGACACCTTTTCAATTACACGCGCTCTACATCCAACATGATGTTTACCTCTCATACCAATTGGGCGTCATTCTTCTGCCGGTTGCTTTCATATTGGTAGGGTTAGGTTTTGTGACCACTATCCTGATTAATGAACACCAACTTCTGCAGTCCATGGCGTTTAAAGATCCGCTGACCGATATGCTGAACCGAAGAGGCTTGAACCACTCGTTGGTTTACATTTCAGAGATAAATAAACGCAAAAACACACCTATTAGCATCATTCTTATTGATATCGATGAGTTCAAAAAAATTAACGATAATCATGGCCACTCAGGGGGGGATGCCGCCTTGCAACAGGTCGCGGCAATGCTCTTGGAAACAGCCCGTAACAGCGATCTTTTCTGCCGTTTAGGCGGAGATGAATTTATCTTGATCATGCCGGAAACCGATAGCGAATCAGCCAAAATGGTGGCCGAGCGAATGCAAGACAAAGTCGCTCAGACAGCTATTGAAGTTTTCAATAAAGAATTTAATGTCACCCTGAGCATGGGCATTACAACCAAGTATGGCGAAATCGAACTGGATCAATTGATCCATCAAGCCGATATCGCCCTTTATCAATCCAAGCGCACAGGACGAAACCGTATTTCAGTATCCGAACATGCGAACAACTAGGTGCTATACTAATAGCCTTAGCAACGCCTATTAGCAAACTTTAAACAGAACATGCCCTTATGTATTTAAATGATTTTCACCGCATTGAAAACAACAATGTTTTCATTACACCACAACAAGCCAGCCGTTTTGCCAAAGAAATCTCCGATGACTTCAACCCTTTGCACAACGCGGACAACAAACGTTTTTGTGTACCTGGCGATTTATTATTCGCCTTGGTTCTGGCTAAAAACGGTTTATCGCAAAAAATGACATTTCAGTACACCGGCATGGTGGGTAAAGAAGCCGCGCTGCGTTTTCCTGATACCGATGAGTCACAATTCACTATTACTGACACCAACGACAAAAACTACCTCAATGTTGAACGTGGCGGCGAAAACATTAAAGAGCTGAATATCATCGAAGCTTTTTCAAAGGCTTATGTTGCGTTTTCCGGTCTCAGTTTTCCACATATCCTGGTACCATTAATGCAGCAGCATAATGCCATGATCAACCCGGAAAGGCCGATGGTGATCTATGAGAGCATGGCTTTTGATTTACAGCAACTAGACATGACTAAACCTGAACTCAAGCTTAACGACAGCCAGCTTGAGGTCAACGGTAAACGTGGCCAAGTAACAATGAAGTTTGATATTCTTGATCAAGGCCAGCTTATTGGAACCGGACTAAAAACCATGGTTTTGGGCGGCCTAAGGGAGTATGACCAAGATGCCATTGATAATCTGATCGCGGTCTATGAAAGCGCCAAGTCAGACTATAAAGCGGCTTAGCTGGCTAGATAGAAGCTAAATTCGCCTCAGCTAATCACGTACTGGCTGAGGCGGAAAAACCCAAACTATTGCAATGCGTTACATCCCCTCCAGCACTTCAATCGGCTCTCATTTCGTTTCATCATCCATAATTCAGATTGATATTTAAGTGCCATTTACATACAATTCCCTTTTTTCAGGTGCATGGCTAGCCATCTAGCCAAGTTAAACGGGAAGACAGGTGCGATTCATTCAATTCCTGCGCTGCCCCCGCAACGGTAATAGAGAAAACCGACAAGAACACCATTGGAGCCTCGCTCTGAGAAGGTTGTTGGAAACCGCTCTTAAGCCCGGATACCGGCCTGAAAACAGTGCTTGGATTTTTCAAAATTAATTCAGCACTTTACCCGATTGCGGTGGGCAATACGGAGATAAAGTTGTTTTCAGAAATACCCTTATCTTTGCAGAGTCTGCAGACCCTGCCCGTTTGCCTTCGTTCATTACGTTTTATGAATTGAAGGAATAACATGAACTTTACTTTAAAACTGAGCCATCTCAGTCTTGGCATATCCTTAGCATCCATTGCCTTTACAACACAGGCTGCTATGCAAACAACATCAACCTTATCTGATATTTTTATTACCTCAAAAGATAAGCGCACCACTCTACATAGCTATGCGACCCGTATTTATACAGCCAACGATATTCGCGAAAGTGGCGCCCAGAACCTGAGTGAATTTCTATCGCAAAACACACAGATTCAAGTACAACCGGCTTATGGTAATCCTTTTAGCTCGTCTTTGGATTTAGCGGGCTACGGCATAGAAAGTGGCCATGAAAACATTCAGATCATTGTCGACGGCCATAGTTTGAACAATATCGATGGTGCCGCGGTGCAATTGAATAACATTGATTTAAACTCAATTCAATCGATTGCCATACTAAGAGGAGCCGGTTCGGTATTGAGCGGTAATAACAGCAGCGCCGGCGCGATTATCATTAAGACAACAAATCCATTAGAGACAAAGCAAAACATCAATCTAGAGGCTTATCAATCCGCCTACAATGAATCCAATAAGACCCTGAATATCTATGAAAAAGGTCAGCTAGATAACCTTAAACTGGCCACACATATCCATGCCAACCAATACCAGAATGACGGCTCCATTATCGTTAAGGCTGATGGCCGCAAAAACCAATCCGAGAGTCGCACCCTTTCTTTAGGGCTGAATGGCGAATATAAAACCAGTCAATTTAACCTAAAGGTTGAAAACAGCGCTTCAGACCTGATTTATGTCGGTTCCACAACTTTGGCGGACTTCCAACAAGATCCCGCCACGGCACAAACCAACGGCACCCATCAAGATTTTGAGCGTCAAAGCTATCAGGCAAAATGGCAACAACAACTAAACAAAAACCATACATTCGCTTACAGTTTGCTACAAACCAGACAAACCTCTCGTTATATCGATTATGGCTCTCGTAACGACTATCTGAGCAATAAACATAAACTCGAACTGAGCAGTCATTGGCAAGACCTTGCCGTACAAGCCGGCTTCAATAGCACCCAAGCCTACCGGGACAGCCAAGGCTGGAGTAGCAATAGAACTCACCGTGATGATCAGGGACACTTTGCACTTGTCAATTACCAGTTCAATAATCAACTGACGGTGAACGCCGGTGTTCGTCAACAGTCTTTCGACTACCACTACCAAAGCAGTACCGCCGATAACCAACGTAGTGACCGCTTAAATGCAAGCAATATTGGTGTTAATTATCAAGTCGATAATCATTCCAACTGGTACGCCAATTACAATGAGGGGTTCTTGGCACCCAACATCGACCGATTCTTCTTATTCAACGGCAGTTTCAACGGTTTTATTGAGCCTATGACGAACCAGAATCTGACCATCGGTTACAATCAAACAACGCAAAGTTTTGATTTTGAAATCGAAGCGTTTAACAACCGGTTGAAAAATGAGATTTACTATAACCCGGCTACTTTTCAAAACACCAACTTGGATAACAGCCATAAACACGGCTTAAACCTGAATGCTAAGCTGTATTTGAATAAGCTCAACCTAGGTGCCGGTTACAGTTATGTCAAAGCGACAATCGAGTCTGGAAGTTATGCCGGAAAAATCTTACCTGGCGTTGCTGAAAATACGCTAAGCCTATTCGCTCAATATGATATGGACAATAGCCAACTGTTTTCTGCTTTACCAACACAGAGCTTGCGCCTGGAACATAAACAAACCAGTGCCCTTTATGCGATATCTGACTTTGACAACAGTTTAAGGCGTCATCCAGGCTATCAAAGTACCGATATCAGCTATAAACTGGCAAATAAAAACCTAAGCATCACCTTAGGTGTGAATAATCTGTTTGCGCACAAAAATGGTCTTTATGTTGCCAGCGCCGGTAATATCAAGGTCTACCCGACTTTATATGAGCGCCGTTACTTTGCCCAGCTTAATTTCGCGCTTTAATAAGCAAGATAAATAGGTAAAAAAAACAAGTCCATAATAGGTGTTAGAAATGACAAACAAACCCCCTTCAAAACAGGATCAGTATCACCAAAAACGCATGCAACGTAAAAAGGCGCAAATTGATGCGTCCATAGCCAAGGCGGATATTGAAAAAGGTGTCATGTTGGTGGTCACCGGTAATGGCAAAGGCAAATCGACCTCCGCTTTTGGTATGGTGGCACGTGCCTTGGGGCATGGTCTTCGCGTCGGTGTTTGTCAATTTATCAAAAGCCGAACCGACACCGGTGAGGAGGCTTTTTTTCGCCAACAGGAAAATGTTGAATGGCATGTTCTTGGTGACGGTTTTACCTGGGACACCCAGGACCGTCAAGGCGATATCGATAGCGCGAAACGTGGCTGGCAAGTAGCAGAAACAATGTTGCAAGACAGCCGTTTTGATCTGGTGGTTCTCGATGAACTCACCTATCTGTTAAGTCTCGATTATCTTGATAAAGAACCGGTTCTGTCGGCACTAGCCAAGCGTCCTGCACAACAGCATGTTGTGGTCACTGGTCGCTCCGCCATTGTCGAACTCAAAGACATGGCCGATACCGTATCCGATATTCGTGATGAAAAACACGCCTATACCAGTGGTATTAAGGCACAACAAGGTGTCGATTGGTGATTCAGATCGCACCGTTTTTAAATCGTTATGCTAAAGCCGTTTTGCTGCTGTGTGGGCTAACCGGCTTTAGTGCTAATGGGCTGGCAAATAGCGATAGCAACCGTGATATTCAACGTATTGTCAGTCTCTCCCCACATTTAACCGAACTGGTTTATTCTGCCGGTGGCGGTGCAAAACTGGTTGGCGCTATCGAATATTCCGACTACCCAGCGCAAGCCAAAAGCTTACCGAGAGTAGGCAATTATCAATCCATCAATATCGAGCGCATTATCGCCTTAAAACCGGATCTTATTCTAAGCTGGAAAAACGGCAATCGAGCGCGAGATATAGAAAAACTGCAATCTTTAGGTTTTAACGTTTGGCAAACCCAGACCAATAATCTAGAAGATATCGGTCATTTGATTGCCGCTATCGGTAAACGCTTAGGCACAAAAAAAATCGCTGAAAATAAAAACCGGCAACTGCAAAAGACTCTACAGGACCTAAGCCAACAATATGCTCAGCGAGAGAAAATTTCGACCTTCTATCAACTATGGCAACGCCCGCTGATGACCGTTAACGGTTCGCACTTTATTAGCTTGGCGTTAAATATTTGCGGTGCCGAAAATATTTTTGCCGAACTGCCTTTAATTGCACCGGAAGTCAGCATTGAAAGTGTTATTAACGCCAATCCAAAACTGATTTTATTAGGCGGACAAAAACAGTTTCAGCAAAGCTGGATGCAAGACTGGCAAACCTATGATTTGATTAGCGCGGTGAAGAATCAACAAATTTACCGACTCGATAATAACCTACTGCAAAGACCGACCGAACGTTTTATTAAAGCCCTTCCAGAACTATGTCGAACAATTGATCAAGCACGCCTAAAGATGGATGAATGACAATGGATTATGGATTTGAACTAAACAGATAGTAGATCAGATAACCGCCATACATGACAATCATTACCAGACTCAATAAGGTAATCGGCCTTAAGCCTTTCTGCTCGACTTGAATACCTTGTTTGGCTAATTGGCGTTGACGCCATTTATGTTTGATTAACCAGTAGAAAAAAACCACTACCGCCAATAATGTCAGGTATTTAAGCATAATAAAAAGTTGGGATCATTTAAAATTTTCAGCGCTCAATTTCTGGCGCACCTTAATCAAGTCCGATTCGGTATCGACACCGATTCCGGCATCCATTAACGCATCCAAAACAAGAATTTTCTCGCCATGCCATAAAACTCTTAGCTGCTCGAGTTTCTCCACCTGCTCCAGATCGCAAGCCGGCCAAGCAACATACTGCTTAACAAACCCTGCTGTGTAGGCATAAAGCCCGATATGGCGCTTATAATGCCAATTGCTCGGCATCTGCCTGTCTGTTAAGGCAAACTCGTCGCGCGCCCACGGCAACGCCGCTCGGCTGAAATTAATCGCATAGTTGTGCGCATCACGCGTGACTTTTACCGCATGCGCATCAAACACCGTATCGATATCCTCAATCGGCTCGCAAAGTGTTGCCATGTGCGCCACCACACCTCGATCATTGAGCTGATTGGCCAAACCTTGTGCAACCTGATGAATCAATTCCGGAGGCAACATCGGTTCATCGCCCTGGACATTGACGATCACTTCATTGTCATCAAGCTGCAAGAGATCAATGACTTCCGCGATACGCTCCGTACCGGATTGATGATGATCAGAAGTTAGACAGACCTCAGCACCAAACGCCAAACAAGCTTGCTCAACCTGCTTAGATTCCGTGGTAATGATAATGCGCTCAGCACCGGACTTTTTGGCTTGCAGCCAAGTCCATTGAATCATTGGATAACCATGGATATCCATCAGCGGCTTGCCCGGTAAACGGCTCGATTGGAAACGCGCAGGAATAATAACGGTGAAGGACACGCTTAACTCACTTTAAAAATCAACAACAAGAACAGATAAAACAGTACGCCTAGGCTTTTTGCTTGCGGTATTTTTCCACTTCGTCGCTACTTAATTGACGCGCTTCATCTTCCAATAAAATAGGAATACCATCTCGCACGGGAAATGCCAGATTCGCGGCTGTAGAAATCAGTTCCTGATTCGCTTTATCGAAAATCAATTTGGTTTTACTTACCGGACAAACCAGAATATCTAATAGCTTTGGATCCATTTCAGCCTCTTTTAACGTCTACAAAATTAAGACGTATTTCAATATCGTGCTTAATTAAATCAAGCATTCACTTGATTAAGAATTTGATTAAACAGCTCATCGGAACAGTGCGGTGCAATTTGCAAATACCACCAATGGCTCTCGTCTTGAGCAAACGTTTGACATTTTACCGCATCTTTTTCCGTCATAAGCAAAGGTTTTACAGTTAACGCCGACAGATCTTGTTTCAAGGACTTGCTGCCTGAACCTAACAGTTGATCAAAATCTTGCTTCTGATAGGCATAATGATCGGCAAAGGCCTTGGCTTCAACCGTCAATCCTAAACGCTCTAAGCTATTGAAAAACCTTTGTGGATTGCCTATACCGGCAATAGCGATAACCTCGGGATATTGCGCGACAAACTCTTTGATGGAAAGCCTTTTTTGCGGATTGCCGACCTGACGAAAACCGATCGGCTGTAATTGCATGGCATAGGCGTTTTTCTGCTCAACGTCTAATTCAGGAATAGCCTGGTTTTCATCAAGACCGTTCCAAACGGTAAAATCGACTTTGGCGATACGCTGCATCGGTTCGCGTAAAGGGCCTGCCGGTAAACACCACCCATTACCAAAACCACGCTCGGCATCAATCAAGACAATCTCAATATCACGCGCTAGGCCATAGTGCTGTAAACCATCGTCACTGATAACCACATCACAATCATATCGCTCATTCAGTAATGCCAATGCTTCAGCACGCCGTGGAGATACCGCAACCGGACAACCGGTCTGCTTCGCCAACATATAAGGCTCATCGCCGACCTCCATCACAGAGGTCTGAGCACAAACCAATTTAGGCCAGTGAGCATTATTAGCGCCATAACCGCGACTGAGAATGCCGACAGAGATTCCCTGCCGTTTGAAACGCTCAACCAACCAGAGAATAAACGGCGTTTTTCCACTGCCGCCAACGACCACATTACCGACCACAATAACGGTCTGCTTTGCTTTTTTGCTTTGAGGGCTCTTCGCCACCTCAAATTGTTTCAGTCGACGGCTTGCTTCCCAACAGACAAGCTGACTCAAAGGCCATAACAACCGGCTTTGCCAATTACGTTTTTTCCAAAAGGCGGGCCAACTCACTGATAAAAGATTCCTTGCTGTGTTGCATTACAGCGATGATGATACCATTTCATAAGCTTTTTGCGGGCTTGGTAACCTAATTTAATTTGTTCGTCAAAGACAAAACTCAAGGCGCCGGAACAAGCGGTATTCCACCACTTGACCTGCCTCTCATGCGGAGGTTCTTTATCACCGAGCTTAGCCGAACTGTTCGAGCCAGTTTGATTGTGAGCAATATCATATTGATCTGTCTGAGTTTGTCGTCTTTTCTCGCTATAGTCTTGAATACGTTTTAAAGTCTCCTTAGCCGGAAACTGGTAACGGTTTTTGTAACCCGATGAAAATACGATATGCTCAGGTTTGACCGCATCCAACCAATCCGCTGAAGTCGAGTATTTGCTGCCGTGATGACCCGCTACCAATAGATCTGCATTCAATTTTTCAACGTCAGTATCAAAGTGCTGCATAATCCGCCGCTCCACTTTGACACTCGCATCTCCCATCAGTAGTGCTGAGCTTTGTGAATTCGAGACCTTGAGCACACAAGAGCTGTCATTATCTGACAGACTGGTTTTCAACATCGCTCTAGTCGGTGAAATGAATTCGAACCTTACGCCATCAAGTAGCCAGCTTTGACCGGCAACACAAGCTTGCCAAACAGGCGTGTGCCCGTTATTCATTATGGATACGGGCATTTTTTCGACCTGCCCGCTGACCAATTGCTTGACCGGAATGGCGTTAACAAGAGAGGGTATCCCACCGGCGTGATCGTTATCGCTATGGCTGATAATCAATTTATCTATTTGCGGCCACTGCTTAAATTTCAGATAAGGCAAAATCGCAATATTTGCGGCATCTGTTGTCCCCCACCTGGCACCACTATCATAAACAACAAGATGACGTTGGGTTGCCACTACCACCGACAACCCTTGACCGACATCGATTATGGTCATCTCGAAATGCGCCGCTTCAGCTTCACCGCTAAAAGCATCCATTGGCTTTGCAAAAGGCGCCTCCATTCCAGCCTTGATCGTTTGATTTTGGCTGACCAGAGGCCAAATTAAAATCAGCAACATCACAACCGGTAACAGCAATAAACTGTTTCTTTGTAAGGGTCTGGCCAATATTTTCAGTCTGGATTGCGCTGCGTTAACAAAAGTATTCTGCTCTTCGGTTGTTGCTGAGATGTCTTCCCGCCCACTATCCAAAACAACCACGTCGGTTTGAGCTTGAGTTTCTGCCATTATCAACAAACCGAAAAACAACGCCATTGCCATCAATAACCACCCGATTGACACCTGAGGGTACTGCAAAACCAGATGATGTGTTAATGACCACTGTTGCAGTTGTTGCAGATACAGCCATATCCCCTGCCAAATAAAATCGCTTATTTGCCATAAATAGGATGACATAAATTCATTGACCGCTGACATCAATGTCGTGCCAAGCAATAAAGGTAGTCCCAGTAAACTGACGACAGGCACCACAAGCAAATTTGCCAACCAACTTAATAAGGGTAATTGGCCAAAATAAAACACCACAAGCGGAGCCAATCCCCAGGTTAAAAACCACTGCACCGCAATAAGCTTTTTAAAATATCCCGCCTGTTTAAATACTTGTAAACTGATAAAAATAATCGCCACTGCGACAAACGATAGCCAAAAGCCAACCGTTAATAGCGACATCGGGTGCCAGATGACGATCATTAACGCCGCTAAGGCCAAAGCACGCCAAGGGTTAAAATGACGTCTAAAGAAAACGAATATCAATAAAGCCATTACCATTAACCAGGCTCGCTGGGTCGGTATTGACGCGCCGGAAACCAACAGATATAAAGAAGCTAACAGTAAAGCGCCGCTTGCAGCCAAAACAGGGCGGTTCAGGCTTTCAAAACGATACAGATATACCCACCATAGGCCTCTGAATAGTAGATAACCTAGCATTGCCATAATGCCCATATGCAGGCCGGATATGGCCATTAAATGGGTGGTGCCGGTTTGCCTGAATACTTGCCACTGTTCATCGCTGATCAGACTTTTATTGCCCACCAACAATGCTTGATAAATTGCCGCCAAAGAAGGATTTTCGGCAGACTTAGAAATTAGCTCGGAGATACGGTATCGCCAACTATCCGCTGCAAAAATCGATTGGGAACCGAGTTTTTTGGCGCTCGCCAGTGCCAGCCCATTTTTATTGTATTGCACGCCACTGATATAACCTTTGGCGCTAATGCCCTGCTGCAGGAGCCAAGCCTCATAATCAAGCGCACCTAAATTCATGGCGCCATGATTCTGTTTTAATTTAGCGACAAACTGCCAGGATTCGCCTAATTTGGGTAATGATTGTAATACGGATAACTGCTTGTCACTTAAATACCAATTCAGTTGCAGCTTGGGCTGGATAAACTGGTAATTCAGCCGCGCGTTCTGATTGACCGGTTTATCGCTGATGGCTTTTATAGCATCGGTTTTCACGGTGAATTGAAGTTTATGGCGTGATCCGCTCTTCTGATGCTTGACAGGTTCGACCAACTTACCCGAAACCAGCACTGCGCGGTCATAATAGTTATCTGGAATCAAGTTAATGAAAAAAGCCTGCGAAAAAACCATTATCAAGCCTATAATAAAGGCTGATACCGAATTTAGCCCCCAACAGAGCCACTGGCGGTTTTGCTCTAAAATTCGGGCTGACAAGGGCTTGGAATTTGACATACGCCAAGCAAACACTAAAATTCCAAGCAGCACACAGAAAACGGCCAGTTGAAACTGTTCAGCGGGTAATTCCGACCATTGGAATCCCCAGATAACAGTGAACAGCAAAATAATGACGAACTGAATAAACATGCCGAAAAAACTCATTAAACGTTATCTTCCCCACCCGGATAAAATCAAAAAAGCCAAAGGCTTAGGTGTTCTGGGTGAATGGCTGCATAACCCCAATATCTGGCATTTAAATCGTCACAGCGTATCCAAGGCTTTTATTATTGGTCTGTTCTGGATGTCTATTCCGATTCCTTCGCAAATGATCACCGCCGCAATCAGTGCAGTACTGTTTCGTGCCAACTTGCCGTTAAGTGTCGCTCTGGTCTGGATCAGTAACCCGATTACCATGGGGCCTATTTTCTATTTCAATTATTTGGTCGGCACCTGGATTCTGGGTACAGAGGCCGAAGAAGAGTTAGGGTTTGAACTCAGTTGGAACTGGATTATCCACACCCTCGGTGATTTATGGCTACCGCTCTATTTAGGCAGCGCGGTAGTAGGAATTGCGCTAGGGATTTTGGCCTATTTATTGATTCAATTGGCCTGGCGTATGCATGTTATACAGAACTGGAATAACCGCAAACAAAACAAGTCATAACAAAACTCGCAGCGATTGCTAGATTGACGTGAAACGGCGCTGCAATCGGTGTTAATCGTCATTACGATTTTTCGTTCATAGCCTCCAAAGCCTGCAATACCTTGGCGTTGACGCTGCCTTTGGTAAACTTACCCTTTTTCGTCAAACTCCCCGCTTTCAAACCGGTAAACAACGCCACCGCATCATCGATATGTTTCACCGTATAGATATGGAAACGGCCGCTTTCCACCGCCTCGCGCACTTCGGCATTCAACATTAAGTGGCCGGCATTAGCCTGCGGAATCACCACGCCCTGAGTTCCTGTTAACCCCCGGGCATAACAGATTTTATAGAACCCTTCGATTTTCTCGTTAACACCGCCAATCGGCTGAACCTCACCAAACTGGTTTATCGAACCGGTGATCGCCAGATCCTGCCGCATCGGCAACTGTGCAATCGATGACAACAACGCCAATAGCTCGGCGGAAGACGCAGAATCACCCTCGACTCCATTGTAGGACTGCTCCATCACAATCGAGCCACTGAAACCCAAAGCACGCTTTTTCATATAACGACCACGTATATAACCCGATAAGATCAGCATTCCTTTGGAATGGATCGGCCCGGCCATCTCCACTTCACGCTCGATATCGACCACCCCTTCATCACCGGCTGAAGCCTGTGCGGTAATGCGCACCGGTTGGCCGAAAGTCTGACGGCCAACCGTCAATACCGTCAAGCCGTTAACCATACCGACATGCTCGCCTTGAGTCAGAATCAGTACCTGCTGTTCAGTAATTGCGCGGTGATAATATTCCTCCACCAAACCGGTATGAAAATCACGTTGCTGGATAGTCGCTTCAATGGTGTTACGGTTGACTGTCTGTTCACCGCGAGCTCGTGCATAGGCATTGGCCTCAGCCAAAACATCTCGCAAAATCGCTTTATTGCTATAGATACGACTTTCATCCTCAGCCATTCGTGAGGCATACTCAATCAAACGCTCATAGGCCGAAATATCCACCGGTAAGTCATCCCATTCTTCGATTTCGGATGCCAACTGTTTGGCCAAGGTCAACTCATGTTCCGGAGTACGGGTCAGCTCAACTTCAAATTCAACCTGAACCTTAAATAATCGGCTGAATTGCGCATCAATATCCTGCAGCGCATAAAAATGTGCGGCTTGACCAATCAATACCAAGGTCAGATTCAACGGGAAATCCGGCAAGTGATAAGGCGCAACATTGCTGCTTGAAGGCACTTCAAAAGTCAGCTGCTTGCTCATTAAGGCCGCCTTCAGGTTAGACCAGATTTCAGGATCTTTAAGAACCGATTGCACACTCAACATCAAATAACCGCCATTGGCTTTTTGCAACAGCCCGGCCTGATGGCTCATCGCCAAACTGACCGTATCAGTAGCATTGGCGGCAGCCGAATTAATGGTGTAACCGAACAATTTCGGCATAGATGCGTTTTGCTCATAAATAATCGGGGCATGTTTGACATCACGATTATCAACCAGCAGATTCACCTCATAGATAGACAGACCTTGCTGTTCTGACAGTAGCTCATCCAAACTGGAAATATTGTTGGCGGTCACCTCATCGCTGCTTTGATCCCAGAACAAATGCAGTTTGGAGACAATGCTTTTTTGCAATGCATCCAGGTAAGCAATCACTTCCGGCGTTTTACCAAATTCCATTTTCAAGGTCTTGATATGCGGATCGAGATGCTCATTGGCGACCTCTGTATTGAGACGCTTACCGGCATCCAAATATTCGTGCTGTAAAAACGGGAAGTGTGTCAGCCCTTTATTCAAAGCCTCTTCAATCTGATCAAACGCCTTAATAAAATGCTTTTGGGTATTTTCATCAAAGGTTTTCAATTCGGCGGCACGATAGGTCTTATCATCAATAATCGCACTCAGGACAAAGTTGTTTTCGGTCTGCGAAATCGACACACTAAGCTGTTCGGAAAGCTCAAATGCCGGCATCAACACCGCCTCTTGCTTGGCAGCGAGTTCGTTTTCCAGCTGCTGACTGCGCAACTGATAAGCGTGTCCATCAAACAGAACCGGCAACTGGCTTTTCAACGAGGTGATAAACGCCTCTACCGCATTCTTGAAGGCAATCCCCAAACCTGCCTCGAAATAGAGATACTGTGTCTTATTGGCTTCACTGAAATCCGAAACCAAGACCACGTCTTTCGGCACAGGTTTCAATTTAGCCGATTCACGCAACATTGCCTTGGTCATACCGATACGACCAATCCCCGGTTCGCCCATAATAAAAATATGGTTGTGATTGCGCTTCATATGCAAACCGAAACTCAGCGACTGATAAGCACGCTGATGGAAATGCTGCATGAAATCAAGCACTTCGGCATCCTTACCTTTGCTTTTATCGACTTTAAACGCTTTTTTACTTAATTTGCTGTATCGGTATAACTGCGAGACTTCAAGTTTTTGCATAAAACTCAATCAACCTTTCTGACAGGGGCTCTTCGAAATGCGAGGCAATTTTTTGAGCATTTTGACTTGTTATTTTTCATTCACTATAACAAAAAAGCCCGCATCAGTAGCGGGCTTTTTTCGTTATAACGGCACAGAAAAACCGCACCGCATATTTTTTATAACTAAATCAATTAGTCACGCGGTGGGTTGGCATGGATACGGTGAATAGCGAGGTCGGCACCTTGATACTGTTCGTCCTCGTCCATACGTAAAGTCGCAACCTTGTGAACGAATAGGTAAACAATGTAACCACCAACAAATGCCACCAGAATACCTAAACCGGTACCGATCAACTGAGACATCATCGAAACGCCACCTAGACCGCCTAATGCCGTCGAACCGAAGATACCTACCGCAATCGCACCCCACATGCCGCAAAGCCCGTGCAGTGGCCATACACCTAACACATCATCGATTTTCAGTGTTTTCTGTGTCCAAGTGAATGTCTTAACAAACAAGGCACCGGCAACCAGACCGATAACCAAAGCCCCTAGCGGACTGACCACATCGGAACCGGCGCAAATCGCTACCAAACCGGCCAAAGGACCGTTATGAACGAAACCTGGATCCTTGTCGCCGACAAATGTCGCCGCCAAAATACCACCGACCATCGCCATCAGCGAGTTCATCGCTACCAGACCTTGAATACCTTCAATCGCCTGTGCCGACATCACATTGAAACCGAACCAGCCAACAGAAAGAATCCACGCTCCCAGCGCCAAAAATGGAATGCTTGATGGCGGATGCTGTTCTTTAATACGACCTTCTTTATCATAGCGGTTGTGACGTGCGCCTAAAACGATAATCGCCGCCAGCGCAATCCAACCACCGACAGAATGGACCACAATAGAACCGGCAAAATCATGGAAACCGGCACCAAACTGTTCTTCAAGCCATGCCTGAATGCCGAAGTTGCCATTCCATGTAATCCCTTCAAAGAACGGATAAACAAAAGCCACAATCAAGAAAGTCGACAACAGCACCGGATAAAAACGCGCACGCTCGGCAATACCACCGGAAACGATAGCCGGAATCGCTGCTGCAAATGTCATTAAGAAAAAGAATTTAACCAGCTCATAACCGGATTTTTCGGTCATCGCTTGAGTTAATTGACCATCGATATTGAAACCAAGGAATACGCCATAAGCCATTCCGTAACCGATAAAGAAGTAAGCTACGGTAGAAACCCCCAGATCACTCATAATCTTAACCAAGGCGTTAACCTGGTTTTTGTGTTGCACCGTACCGACTTCCAAAAAAGCAAAACCGGCATGCATAAATAAAACGAGTATTGCACCCAATAAAATAAACAATACATCCAAACTGGTCGTTAGCTGTTCCATGTTTCTCCTCGCAGCATCGAATAAGGATTATTTAAGAGCTCAAAATCAACTGACAAAGACATCCATTCTTTTTGTTTTTTGTTTAGAATGGCGTTAATCATTTAGACTTGAATTTAAATTCCGTAAGTATCTTTACTAGGTTTTTAAAATAAAAACCATTTCCCGACAAAAATTTCGGTGAATTGTATCAAAATTCCAATGAATTTAGCGAAAACAACAATAAAAACGCCATTAGTCCCTATAGAATTTTTATTGCCTGAAAACCCGGCAGAAAGCATAGCTTGTCAAATATTTATCAAACGCGAAGACCTCAATCACAGCGAAATTTCCGGTAATAAATGGCACAAGCTAAAACATAACCTAATCCGCGCCAAACAATTAAATTGCAACCAACTTCTGACCTTTGGCGGCGCCTTTTCCAATCACATCGCCGCGACCGCTGCGGCAGGCAAAGAAATGGCGATGCCAAGCATTGGCATTATTCGCGGTGACGAACTTGCCAATGCTCCCCAAAAGTGGAGTCCAACCCTGCTCGCCGCACATAAAAACGGCATGCGATTTGAGTTCGTCAGCCGTCAAACCTATCGTAGGCGTGAGCAACCAGATTACCAACAGAGCTTATTGGCAAAATACCCGAACAGCTACCTGATTCCCGAGGGTGGCAGTAATGAATTGGCGCTATTGGGGTTTAAAGAGCTAATGACAGACATTAATCAACAGTGCCCGGATTGGACTCACCTCTACTGCGCGGTCGGCACAGGGGCAACGCTGGCTGGGATAATCCGTTATGCCAATGCCGGTTTAGATAAACCGAGAGCGCGCCAAATTTTTGGTATCGCCGTACTAAAACAGGCAACTTACCTGCTTGCACCAATCCATCATTGGCTGAGCTGTTCTCTACCGAATATGGATAAGACTAGCGAACAAAACGATGAGCTTGTTCACTGGCAACTGTTAACCCAATATCACGGTGGCGGCTATGGCAAACAGAGTGACGTCGACGCCCAGCAACAGCTCGCCTTTGAAAAACAACACAACATCCCGCTTGATCCAGTCTATACCGCAAAAGTGATCAAGGCCGTACAGCAAGAATTCGCACAAAACCGCATCCCGCCAAAATCAAAAGTCATTATCCTGCATAGCGGCGGTTTACAAGGCCGCAACCCTGACATTAACCTTAAGCTCTAGCAAGACTATGAAAATTTTACCGTTTTCTAATTTAACCTCTTTTATCTAACCGGGCTTTTACGTATGATGACAGGGTTAAAAATTTTATCTGTCGCTAAAAACTGGACTGAAATGAAACAGCTTTCATCCCATCTATTGGCGAACAATTACAAACGACCTGGTCACTCCACAAATAAAAAAATCAATGGCCGGGCGAATAATCAGTAGAGTAATCAGAGAACCGCCCTATGTTAAACATTACGATTCTAGGCAGTGGCTTTGCTGCCTTGACCGCAATCAAGCGCATCCGAAAATTGACGCCGTCCGCAAATATCACCGTTATCGCCCCTAAAGAAGAATTCCTTTATTACCCTAGCTTGATCTGGATTCCTTCAGGCCTGAGAAAAGGTGATGACCTGCGTATCAATTTGCACAATTTCTATAATCGTCAGCGAGTGCAATATGTGGAAGCCAGTGTCGAAAACGTGGTCGAGAATGGTCGTAAGGTAATCACTTCAGCCGGCGATTTCAAAAACGATGGTTTGATTATCGCTACTGGCGGTCGCTTTATCAAAAAACTGCCGGGCATCGAGCATGCCATTACCCCATGTGAAGGTATAGATGCAGCCAATCAGATAAAACAGCGCCTCGAACAGATGGATGGCGGGACCATTGCAATCGGCTTTGGCGGCAACCCCAAAGAGCCAGCGGCGATGCGCGGCGGGCCTATGTTTGAATTCCTTTTCGGCATCGACAATATGCTCAGACAACAAGGACGCCGTGAAAAGTTCAAACTGGTGTTCTTTAACCCGGCTCCCGAACCGGGCAAACGTCTCGGGCCGAATGTTCCGGCTAAAATCACCGAGATGATGCATAAACAAGGCATCGAAACCAAGCTCGGTCATAAAATGGTCGGCTTTGAAGAAAACCTGGTGAAAACCGAAGGCGAAGAGTTTCATGCCGATTTGATTCTGTTTATGCCGGGCATGACCGGCCCCGCGTGGTTGGCCAATAGTGACTTGCCGCAATCCGAAGGCGGTATGATCAAAGCCAATATGTATACTCAGGTAGAAGGTCATCAGAATACCTTTGTTGTCGGTGATGCCGGCAGCTTCCCGGGCCCTGACTGGCAAGCCAAACAAGCTCACGCAGCCGATCTGCAAGCCAAGGTGGCGGCACACAATCTTGTACAGACATTAAACGGTCAAGATAATCTGCAAAGTTTCAAACATGAACTGGTTTGTATTGTCGATACCCTAAGCCACGGCATCCTCATCAAACGCAGTGAAAAAGGCTGCATGATGTTACCGCCCTGCCGTTTAATGCATTGGGCAAAACGCGCCTTTGAATGGTTCTACCTGCGCCAATACCGCTAATCATAAATAGCCCGCTGGAGAAACAGCGGGCTATTTAGCACAGCTTCACAATTTCAGCGCATTTATCTTTCTTGCTTATTCTTTATTGTTACACTGGACTCTGATTTTTCAGAGGGTAATAATATCCCTAAGTCTCCGTTAAAACGTTAAAGGTTAGTCAGCAATGCTTGTTAAAAGATCTATCAACCACTCAACCTTAAACAGCAACCGCTATTTTTTTGCGGCTCTACTTAGCCTGCTGCTGACATTTGCACCGAGTTCAGTCTATGCCGAAAAAGCCAATCCATCAGCTCAAATCTCGGCCGACCAACGTTTACATAGCGATTTAGTGCTGAGCGCACTACAACTGGATTTTTATAATGCTCGCTGTCGAGGACTGAGCATTGCCCGTAACTTCAACCGCGTTAATCGTCTGTTTGTCACCAAATACAGTCTGACCGCAAACAACTACATTAAAGATTTTATCGCCGAAGATGTGCGTGAAGAAAAAATGCGCCAGGAGATTCTCTTTAAACGAAATCTCAGTAAAATGGGCGGCTGCGATAAAGCCAAGGATGCCGGTTGGATAAAAGAGATTCATGACCACTTTAAAGCGCTTTACCGTAAAGCCGAAACCTCCAGCTGGTTTCCCGAGACTTTATAAACAAACCGACAATATCCGCACAAACCATAAAACACAAACCCATGAACGATAGAGCCAATCTAATTACCCGAGAAGGACGTGTTGCCCTAGAAAAGGAGCTTGACTACCTTTGGCGCATAGAGCGTAGAGAAACCACTCAAGCGGTAACCGAGGCGGCCGCTCATGGTGACCGTTCCGAAAACGCCGAATACAAAGAAGGCAAACGTAAATTGCGCGAGATAGACAGACGCTTACGTTTCCTGCGTAAACGCTTGGAAGTGGTCAAGGTGGTTGAATATTCGCCCCAACAGGACGGCAAGGTCTTTTTTGGCGCTTGGGTGGAACTGGAAAACGATGCTGGCGATATCCGACAATACCGAATTGTCGGGGCCGATGAATTCAATCCTGACAACAACTATATCAGCATCAACTCGCCTATGGCTCGGGCTTTAATCGGTAAACAGGTCGATGATGAGGTGATCGTTAATACACCCAGTGGCCGATCAACCTGGTATATCAATCAGATCCGGTATCAGACCGGGTTCGACCAATAGCGTCATATAATGCCCAGACGGCAATGGCTATAACCCGGTCACTTCTCGGGTATTTATCACTGATATACTGACATACTCTTAGCTTCTGGCCTGTTTCCTCACTCGAGCACACTGATGGTATCAAGCAACTCAATCAAATTCGCTTTGATTTCCTTCAGCTCGACTAATTGCTGCTTCATGAGCTTTTCATCGGTTTTATTTTCAATCACCTCATCTGCCAATTCGTGCAACTGATGATGGAGGATTTCAACACGGTCATAGGCCTCGTGTTCGAATATTTTCTGCGATTCTTTTGCTCTAAGCCATTTACCGAATTTACAGTTTTCCGGAGACAACTCCATGCGGTTCAATGGCGTATCATGCAGCAAATGTTTTTCTATATTCAGAACCCATGAGCTGATTGAAAGTTTGGCTTTCAGAACCTGTTTTTGCCATGAGTCCAGTTCTTTCAAGGAAGCCCAACGTGGATGCACTTGCCATGATTGCAACCATTCCAGCGTCGTACTTTCATCCATCGGCCGACTGATGGCATAGCCTTGAATCACCTCAACACCAAGCATCAATAACAACTCGATATGCTCGCTGGTCTCTGCACCCTCGGCAATGACTTCCATATCGAACGCTTCGGCCATGGATGTAATGGCTTCAATGATGCTTACGCTACTGGGGTCGACAAAAACGCCTTTGATAAACTCCTGATCGATTTTAACTTGATCAACTGGAAGATTTTTCAGGTAATTGAGAGAGGCATGACCCGTTCCAAAGTCATCGATAGCGAACTTGATTCCCATGCGCCGTACATCAAAAATCGCATTGATCGCTTGTTTCATATCCCCGAGCGACGAACTTTCCAAAAGTTCCAAGGTCAACTCGGAATAATGCAATCGCGGAAACTTGCTGAATTTAGCCTGTAGCTTGTCAACCAACCCTTCTTGCAGAAGATAGTCGCTATCAATATTGATGCTGATGGCACATTGCCCATACTGTCGTTTGATTTTGTCCAGAAAAGCCAACGCCTGATCGAGCACGAACTCGGTCAATTCAATGGTTTGTCCTTGCCTTTCTATCTCATCCAGAAAACGAATTGGGGTCAAGAATCCTTTACTCGGATGGTTCCAACGTATCAGCGCCTCAAAGGCATGGGCAAACTGGGTTTTAAAATTCACTTTAGGCTGGAAATAGACTTCCAGTTCTGCACGCTCAATCGCCTCCAGTACATCAAACTCACTGTTTAAGCTATCCCAAGTGTGATGATAAATTCTGTTTTTTCCGAGCTCTTTTGCCTGATACATGGCCAAATCGGCCAAGCGGATCAATTGTTCGGAACCGACATCACGAAATTGGTCTTCGGGCTGAAGTTCGGCAACACCGATACTGCTGGAAACCTGTAATTTATGACCCTCAAAATAAACCGGTTCCAGGCTTGAGCTAAGTAAACGCCGCTCGATCTTATCCAGACCAGAGGATGGATTACGGTTAACCACCACCAACACGAACTCATCCCCACCTATTCGTGCGACCGTATCGCCTTCACGGACAATTTTTTGAAACCTGTCACCAATCACCTTGAGCAAGTAATCTCCGGCAGGATGACCGTATTCATCATTGATTGCCTTGAAGCCATCCAAATCAACAAAATAGACCGATACGGAAACGTTTTCACGATGTGAATTGGCAATCGCTTGGGAAATACGGTCTGACAATAAAAAGCGATTCGGCAGACCGGTCAAGGCATCATAGTGGGCCATTTTTTCCAGCTTTCGTTGCGATTCCTTCTCAAAGGTAATATCCGCCATTAATGCTATAAAATATTCGATCTCGTTATTTTCATTGCGGATGATGGTTATTTTCAGCCTTTCAGGGTAGACCTCTCCGTTTTTGCGTCGATTCCACAACTCCCCTTCCCAAGAATCCCTTAACAGCAGGTGGTTCCAAAGTTTTTTATAAAACTGACCATCTTGATGGCCTGAACTCAAAATACTCGGATTCTTGCCAATGACTTCTTCTTGCGCATAACCGGTGATCTTTTCAAAACGCCGATTGACCTGAATGATTTCGTTTTGATTATTGCAAATGATAATCCCCTCGTTAGCGGCATTAAATACCGAAGCCGCTTGTCGTATCTTCTGCTCGGAGAGAACTCTTTTAGTGATATCGACAACCAACCCCTCGACAAAAATCAGCCGGTTGCCTTCATAAACGCCACTTTGATGGATGAAGATGGTCTTTTTCTTTCCGCTTGGCGTAAAAAACGACAACATAATATGGTCTTGGGTCACATCTTGATCCATTAATCTCTTGACCGATTCTTGACCCTTTATTATCGATTCCGGTTCCCAATTGACTGCTTCACACCAATATTGCCCCTGTACCGCAAATACCGGCTGTTCGAAGAGGGATGTAAAACCGGCCGAAACATAATTTAAAACCCCTGCCTCACCATTGTGGGAAAACACCATGTAGCCTTCACCCAAATGGTCAAGTAAGCGTTCGAACTTCTGTCTTTCAGATTGGATGGCACAACGGTCCCTATGCTCTTTGATCAAACGCCAGGTTTCATTACAAATCAACTGAATGACATCAACGTCCTTTTCCGTGTAATCCGTCGGTTTATTGCCGACTCCGGCCAGCATCACCACCTTACCTTGTTCGAGCACAGGCAATGAAACCATTCTTTGTAAAAAGGCGTGCCCCTCAGGCATGCCTTTTTTAGGTGGATAAGAAGCATAATCATTAATCACCAGGGATTTTTTCAGCCTCGCCGCTTCCGCCCATACACCGGCTTTGTCGACCGGATAATGTGTTTGATAATCGGACACATTACAATAATTCTGTGTGGTGTTGCTCGACCAAGCGACCAGTTCGATGATCTGTGCTTCCTCATCCAGGAAATGAATGAAACTGATTTCGGAATTGGTCAGCTTTTCAATTTCTTCCATAACATATTGCATGAAATCACGCTCATTCATGGACTCGAATTGGTTGGGCATCTTCAGTAGCAGCTCATCGATCAGATGCTGTTTATCAAGCACCTGTTTTTGCTCGAAAATCTGTCGACGCTGCTGCTCTGTTAAAACCAATGAGATAAGAATCGATAAAAATACCGTTATCAACACGGCGATGGAGAAACCGTAAGCCTCCCACATGGTCTGCAAATTAACCGGATTCTGATCATAAGGCGCCAACCGCAATTCCCGCAGAAGGTTTTCAAAACCGAGATAGTCCTGAGGCGCGATAAAACCGGAGATTCCGGCTTGGATCGCCGCAGGGTGATCATGCCTTAGATTAAATAGAGCGACAGCGATATCCCGAACCAAATCGTCGGGCAGCCCGGGTAAGACAATAATTGGCCACTCAGGATACAAGTTAGTAGACAGTAGATGCGGAAAGCGCTCTTCTTTACGCTGGTTAAGCACTCGAATTTGTCCAAGTTGCAGCTGATTGTTGTCCAGCCAAGACTCCAAAATTCCCGTTCGCACAAACCCCGCATCAACTTCGCCCTGTAAAACGGCTTCTACTACGGCATCTTGTTGATGCCGAACATCGAATACAATGTCATCAACATCAACCTCCTGCTGTTTTAGTTCATACAGCGGAATGCGGTAGCCACCGGCATGATTGTATGAAGCGATAGCCACCTTTTTTCCTTGCAAATCATAGAGATTCGCTATCTTGGCATCGTTTCGGGTAAAAATGACGCCGCCGAGAGATGACATGGTCTGATTCTTGTATGAGCGCTGTACAGTCGCCGTAATCCCGTTCAATTGGGTTTCATTGCGAATCAATTCATAAAGATTAGGATTAACAAAGATAATATCAATCTGTTTGTTTTTTACGCCATCAAGCATGGACTTTGCATCCAAAACTCTCAAAGAGACATCAACGCCATCGAGTTTTTCTGACAGATAGTCTGCAAGTTTTTCATATTGCTCAACCACCTTATCCTCATCTCGATATTGGAACACGGCAAACACGATACTGTCTTTAGCATAGGTTATCGATGTCAGAAATAGCAGATACAGGAAGAATACTGTCTTATAGAATATTTGAAAAAATTTCATAAAATGAGATGACATAAGCGGTTAAGCCAACGCTTTCCACCGCTTGCCAATTACTACCTTTTTTATTTGATTATCAATGTATGAACATTCGTTGCCAGATTGATGTTTCATAGACTGAAACTATTCAAGCGCACCGTATTCTTGTAACGCAAAATAAATTTCCTCTGCCAAAACGGCATACCCCTTTTCATTGAAATGCACATAATCGGACTTCATTGAAGCGCGCATTAATAAAGAACCGATCACATCATCCAGCAACGGAACCCGATATTGTTCAGCCAGTTCCTCATATAAAGGCAAGGTGCCGCCAAACAGTTTTTTCTCGGGCATCCCCACCAATAACACACTGGCCCCACTGTCTTGGATCAACCCTATCATGGCGGCCAAATTCGCTTTGGTTTTTTCCAATGGGATTTTGCGCAACACATCATTGCCACCTTCTAGCAAAATCACCAAATCAGGTTGATGCAACTCAAGCACCTTGGGCATTCTTTCCAGTCCTTGTGCGCTGGTTTCACCGCTAACGCCTTCATTAATCACTTGCAGTCCGGTCAATTCACCCAATACACTCGGGTAATCCTCGCCTTTCTTGACTCCGTAACCTTCTGTCAGGCTATCACCAAAGGCGACAACCTTAGCCTTCTGATGCAAGGCTGGTAATTGCGTTTGAGAACAAGCTCCCAGCAATAAGGCAAAAAACAGGACAAAACCTAAAACAGTTTTTGAGAAGAGCTGAAAAAGAATCTGCACAATACCCCCTAATCTTATAGTGAATTATATAGATACCACACTAAAACTCAGTATTTAATGACCATTACTCCCCCAAATTTATTCTATAAACCAGGCTTAATTTTTTCTATTATCGGCTGCCTGGAAAGCAGCGCTATAATCAATAACTATAGGAGCCTATTCAGGCAAAGGAGGTTATTATGAACCTATTAAAAACTTCTCTACTGGCCGCTACTATGGTCTTGAGTCAACCGGTACTATCTGCGCCTCCTGGCGATATGCCCCGTCATGGCCCGCAAGATAAATATGAACAATACCAAGACAATGATGATTTCCGCCACTACAAACAAGAAAGAATGCAGCATTATCGCAATGACCGCATGGTTCATGAATGTATTGAACGTGCGCGAAACAAACGCGATATCGGTTTATGTGTCAAAGATCATCAAGACGAACGCAAAGCCTACCGCGAGCGATATAAAGACCAATATAAAAATAGAGAGTCTTACCGCGATGATCATGATGAATATCGCAAGCAACGTCACGAGGAAATGCAAAACCTGAGCCCTGAAGAACGTGAAGCCAAACGCCAGGAATATAGAGAAAAATACCGCGAAGAATATAAAGACAAGTATCGCGATAAATACCGTCATGACGACGATGACCGTCCCTACCGCAGAGACGGCAATGGCCCGCATCGTATGATGCGCGATGACGATTAAACGAAACAATAAAAAAGCCCGACTCAATCGGGCTTTTTTATTGCCTTTATCACTACAAATGTATTACATGGCTAAATTGAATAACTCACTTACCTTGCTAACTTGCCTTACTCACTTACATAGCCAAATAATCGCCATCTCTACCATGTGGGGCATAAAAGTCTAACTCAGGACCGGCCGGAACAATGCCTGTCGGATTGATAAAGCGGTGACTGGCATAATAATGTGTCTTGATATGTGCCATATTGACCGTCTCGGCAATTCCTGCGACTTGATACAGCTCTTTGGTATAACCCCACAGATTAGGATAATCGAGCAACCGCTTCTTGTTGGTTTTGAAATGGCCGTAATAGACCGCATCGAAACGCACTAAAGTGGTAAACAAGCGCCAATCGGCTTCGGTGATCACATCGCCGACTAAATAACGCTGCGATGCCAAGAGCTGCTCCAGTTCATCCATGGCCGCGAACAGTTCATTATAGGCTTGTAGATATATCTCTTGGCTGGAGGCAAAGCCCGTTTTATAAACACCATTATTGATCTTGTCATAAACCATCTCGTTGATTTCATCGATCTGCGCCGCCAAATGTGGCGGGTATAAATCGATATCATGCTTGGCAAAAGCGTCAAAAGCGTTATTTAACATACGAATGATTTCAGAGGATTCATTATTGACGATGGTTTGTTGTTTTTTGTCCCATAAAACCGGCACGGTCACCAAACCGGAGAATTCAGGATCCGCTTTTAGATAGGTATCCCTAAGTTTTTCCAAACCATAGAGGGTATCACCGGTAGCACCGGCAAAATCTTCAGCAAACGTCCAACTTTCTTCCGGCATAACCGGGTGTACCACCGATACGGAAATAATATCTTCCAGCCCTTTGAGTTTTAGGTAAATCAGCGCACGATGCGCCCAAGGACAGGCATAGGAGACATACAAATGGTAGCGGTTCGCCTCAGCCGGAAAATCGCTTTCGCCCGAAGCGGTTATCCAGTTTCGAAAAGTTGATTCGGTGCGTTTGAACTCACCCTGCTCAATTTTTAATCCTAAAGCCATAATTAAACTCGATTAGTTATCTTTGTGTGACAAATTCAGATTGCTATCTGATTACTTAAGATACAGCTTAGAACTAGTTGCGCTTGGAATAAACCTAAGATCTTATAATTGAGTGTTCTGCTTTATTGAACAAAGCCTAGAGAAACGCAAAAACGTCATTGACAGATAATTCGCCAGATTCAGACAACACTGAATCCTGTGAAGTTATGCGGCAACAACGCAGTTTCGACCGCGCTCTTTTGCTTGGTAGACAAACCGGTCAATGCGGGAAAAGAAATCATCGGTTTCTTCATCTTTCTCAAATTCACTGACACCAAAGCTACAAGTGATGGTGAGCCCTTTACTGAAATGTAAACCCGATATCATTTCACGAAAACGCTCAGACAAGATATGAGCCTGATATAGCGTGGTTTCGGGTAGAATCATAACAAACTCTTCCCCTCCCCAACGGGCGATACAATCGTTCTCCCTTAGTTGCTCTTTAAGCATTCCAGCCAAACCGATCAACACCTCATCCCCCGTTTGGTGGCCGTGTTCATCATTGATTTTCTTGAAGAAATCGATATCGAGCATAATCATCGATAACGGATGGTGGTAACGTTTCGCACGAGCGACTTCGTTATTTAAGGTGATTTCAAAATTGCGCCGATTACCAACCTTGGTCAAGGCATCGGTGGTAGACAGGGTTTCAATCTGTTTGATTTTGTATTCAAGCTGCTTATTGCTGAATTCCAGTTCAGCGTTCTTATCTTCAAGCAGATACTCTAAAGACAGATTGCCTTGCTTCAGTAACTGGTTTTTTTTCTTTAGATCATTTTCAGCGCGGATGCGGTCATCGATATTAAGGTGCGCACCAATCATTCGGCTGACTTGCCCGTCAGCAAAACGATCGACGATTTTGGCCGCATCTTCTATCCAGAGATAATCGCCGTCGGCTTTTTTACAGCGGTACTCTATTTTATAAAGATCGGATTTGCCGGTGGTATAGGCTTCAAAGTGTTCCATGACCCTTGCATAGTCATCCGGATGAATAACATTCTCCCAAGTAAAGACATCTTCAGCGAAGCTGCCGACATCATAACCGAGCATACGGTACCAACCCGGACTGCGTGACACATGTCCGGTTTTGGCATCCCAATCCCAAACGCCTTCACGGATAATATCCAGAATGGCATTAAGGGTATGGTTAACCATTTTGCTGCTCATTTGAGAGTATGTTCTTTTCACAACATAACCTACATAACCACACAATGTACCTGTCTTTATATACCTTAGCACCTGTGATGTAAAGAGGTTTAATTGTTATAAGACTATGATTTAAGACCGATAATCATGCCATAAGCCTTTTCATAGGGCTTTGAACATTTTCTCGAGACGGGGAATGGAAACCGGCTTGACGGTTTTCATCGGTTGTGAAAATAATGAAACCCGTAACTCTTCTAGCATCCAACGGATTTCGGTTACCTCTGCTTGAGATTGATACACCGGATCCTTGGCAAGCTTCTCATATTGCTCTAATAAGGGCTGGATTTCACGTATCGATCTTTGATCCTTAAGCGGATCCAAATCGAGCTTTTCCAGACGTTTTTGCAGGGCTTTCAAATAACGCTCTATCTGCATAAACCAATTATCCGGCGTATTGCGCACAAAATCTTTACTGATCAAACCATCGAGCTGCTTTTGGATATCGGCCACCGACGCCAACCAACGAGGATTGACCTTGCCGCGCACTTTTTTGGCAATCTGCTGGTGTTCAATAAAAATAGCATTCACCTGTTTGGCAATGGCTTGCGCCTGTAAAATCCATTCGCTTTTCACCTTTTCCAAAACAACTGCAAACTCCGTTTGCAAACGGATATTCTGCGGTTCAGGCAGCAACTGTTGCAAAGCCCTATCAATCACCTGCTGGGTCAAATCCTGACAAGTACCGTAAGGTGCATAACACAGACAGGCTTTTTTCAAATCGAGTTTTTTCTGCAAATACTTGAGTTTATCCGCCAGTAAACGTTCGAGCAGACAATAAACCGCTTCGGCGTGCGCCTGCATGGCGGTATCTTTATCGGCCATCAATTGCAGCGTGATTTGCCCTGACGATAACTGCAACGCCGGATAAACCAAAATCTGTTTGCCGTGGCTATTGATGGTTTTCGATTCCGGCAAATCACCGAAATCCCAATTTTCAATCACCTTCTCCGGCTTTTGACTGGCTTTTTGGTGTTGCTGGATCTTGGCATCCACCAGATGCTGGTAATCCTGCTTTAGGGTTTCCAAATCACCGCTTTCGGCAAGTTTTCGGCCCTTATCATCGCGCAGGATAAAAAACGGTTTAAGATGATCCGGCAACTCGGTGGCTTGGAAATCATCCAGCGATACCATCTGCTGGGCACGGCGATTCAACGCCCACACCAATTGATGCAGATACGGCATGACTTTTTTACCGTCGGCCTTTTTCTCAGGATTCATTTCCGCCAAGGCCAGATCGGCATATTGCGGTGCCGGAATAAACTGCTTACGCAAGCCTTTCGGTAAGGACTTGATTAGATAAACGGTTTTCTCTTTCAAAAGCCCCGGTGTCAACCAATCGAACTGTTCGGCATTGAACTGGTTCAAATTAGCCAACGGCAGGTTGAAAATCACGCCGTCACTCTGTTTACCCGGCTCGAAATGGTAATCCACCTTCAGCTTCAACGGTTTATCCAACTGTTGACCGAGCGCATTGCCCATCGCCACCTGATCGGGATAATCCTGCAATAAACTGGCATCGGCCTGCTGTTTCATCAACAGCTCTTCGGTCACAAACAGTGCTTTGATTTTTTCCGGTGCCGTTTTGCCGGTTTTTTTCAGCCATTTCTCAAAAGCCGGTTTGGAATAGATATGTTCGGGAATGCGTGCCGCGTAAAACTCATACAAGACTTCATCGTCAACCAAAAAATCCGGGCGACGTAATTTGTGTTCCAGCTTTTCAATATCGGCAATCAACTGTTGGTTGTGTTGATAGAACTCGGCATTCGTCTGCAACTGCCCTTCCACCAAACCGTGGCGCAGGAATATCTTATGCGACTCTTTCGGATTGATCGGCCCGTAATTACAGTGCCTGCGACTGATGATAGGTAAGCCGAAAAGCGTCACCGATTCATAGGCACCGACCTGACCGGCTTTTTTCTGCCAATGCGGATCGCTGTAACTGCGTTTGACCAGATGTGGCGCGAGCTTCTCCACCCAACGCACATCAATATTGGCATTGGTGCGGGCAAACAGTTTTGAGGTCTCGACCAGTTCGGCGGAAAGAATCCATTTCGGTTTCTTTTTAAACAGCACAGAACTCGGATGCAGAAACAGTTTGGTATTGCGCGCTCCCAAATAAGACTTTTCATCATCCCTTGTGGCGATATTGCCCAAAAGCCCTGCCATCAGCGATTGATGCACGGCAATCGAATGGATATCGCTGAGACGTTCGCTAACTTCGCCCTCTTGGCCTTGTGGACCTTTTTTGCGTACCTCTTCATAAAGGTGCAACTCACCAACCTTGATACCGATACGGCGCAGGCTCTGCTCCAACTGCATGGTCAACTCATGCCATTCACGCATACGCAGATAAGAGAGGAAGTTGGTCTTACAAAGCTTACGCAGTTTGTTCTGACTCAGATGACGGCGCTGATGCTCGTAAAAACGCCACAGATTGAGGAAAAAAAGAAAATCCGAACGCTCATCCTCAAAACGTTTATGCGCGGTACGAGCCGCTTGCATCGTGGTTTCATTAATATCGCGCGGGTCTTGAATACTTAACACCGCCGCCAGAATCACCACCTCGGCGAGCACATTGTTTTTTTGCGCTTCCAAAATCATCGCCGCGACCGATGGATCAATCGGCAATTTGGCGATTTGACGACCTTTTTCCGTGAGCTGGCGATTATCGTCAATCGCGCCTAACTCATGCAGCTGCCTAAAACCGTCATTCACGGCTTTATCAGATGGTGCTTCAATAAACGGAAAACGTTTGACCGCTCCGAGCTTAAGCTCGGTCATCGTCAAGATAATCGAGCTCAAGGCGGTACGATGAATCTCCGCATCGGTGAATTCCGGGCGCGATTTGAAATCATCCTCGTCATACAAACGAATACAGATACCATCACTGACACGCCCGCAACGCCCTTTTCGCTGGTTGGCGGAGGCTTGGGAGATTTTTTCCACCGGTAAACGTTGCACCTTGGAGCGCACGCTATAACGGCTGATACGCACCTGCCCCGGGTCGATGACATACTTGATGCCCGGCACCGTCAAAGAGGTTTCGGCCACATTGGTACTTAAAATAATGCGTCGGTTTGGTGAGGTCTGAAACACCTTTTGCTGCTCCGCCATCGACAAACGCGCATAGAGCGGTACGATTTCGGTGTTTTTCATTTTATGTTTGCGTAAAGCCTCGGTGGTTTCCTTGATATCGCGCTCACCGACCTGAAACACCAACACATCACCAAACGGGTCGTTCTGAGCCAGTTCATCAATCGCGGCGACTATGCCGTCGGTCATCTCCTGTTCGATGACATTACCGGCATCGTCTTCGAAAGACGCCAACGGACGATAACGCACTTCCACCGGATAGGTTCTTCCGGAAACTTCCACCACCGGCGGTTTTACGCCATTCACCTCAAAATGCTCGGCAAAACGTTGGGTATCGATAGTCGCCGAGGTGATAATCACCTTCAGATCCGGGCGTTTTTGAATGAGCTGTTTAAGAATACCAAGCAGGAAATCGATATTGACCGAGCGCTCATGCGCCTCATCGATAATAATCGCTTCATACTGATTCAAAAAACGGTCGTTCTGTACTTCTGCAAGCAAAATCCCGTCGGTCATCACCTTGATCAAACTGTGCTCTTTGACCTGATCCAAAAAGCGTACCTGATAACCGACCAGCTCACCTAAGGATGAACCGAGTTCCTCGGCAACACGTTCGGCAACGCTTCTGGCGGCGAGTCGACGTGGCTGGGTACAACCGATTTTGCCGTATTTACCTATGCCCGCCTCCAGACAGATCTTGGGAATCTGGGTGGTTTTACCAGAACCGGTCTCACCGGCAATGACCACGACCTGATTGTTTTTGATCAGCTCGACCAATTCGTCTTTTTTCGCCGCTACCGGCAAAGCGTCGTCATACTCAATATTGGGGATGGATGCCAAACGCTGTTCGGCCTTTGCCTGAGATTGACTCAACCAGTCCAACCACTTAGTCCACTGTTCGCTCTGTTCAAGCTGTCTGTCAGCCATCTTTGCAAAACCGAATTGATCAAACTGGCGTTGCAGACGAAAACGGTCTTTGATCAAACACTTGGCTAACTCAGGCTTGATGGACTTTAAAGAATTGGGCATAGGGCTATTAGGCATAAGGGTTTGAAACAATCACTGATAACTTGGTATAAGTAAATATTATCCAAATATAAAATAAATTAGATAGAATGGCTAAAGAGCAATGAAATCAAGCTTTTTTAACCAAATCGGAATTATCGATGCATTATAACAAAGCCAGTAAATGAGTCGTTAAAACCTGATGACTAAAGGCATGATTGATAACCTAATCAATACTCATACACACAACAAACAATCGTTTTAAGGTGATTTATGAAAATTAGACAACTGTTTGATTACGACACTTGGACCTATACCTACCTGCTTTGGGATGAAACCAGCAAAGAAGCGGCTATTATCGACTCGGTCAAAGAACAGGTCGAACGCGATATGCAACACATCAAAGAGTTGGGTTTAAATCTTAAATACGCATTGGAAACCCATATCCATGCCGACCATATCACCGCTGCCGGTCCGATCCGTGAGCGCACCGGGGCTAAGATTGTTGTGCATAAAAACAGTGAATCGCAATGCGCCGATATTCTTGCGGTGGAAGGCGATGAATTCAAACTGGGTGAGCAAACCATCAAGGTGCTGCACACGCCCGGGCATACCAATAACGACATCACCTATTTGATTGACGGTGCCGCCTTTACCGGCGATACCCTTCTGGTCAGAGATTGCGGGCGCACTGACTTTCAATTGGGCAGCAATGAAGCCATGTACCACTCGCTGACCGAAAAGCTATTCAAGCTAGCCGAAGACACTATGGTGTTCCCCGCGCACGATTACAAAGGTTTCAGCCAATCGACCATCGGCGAAGAAAAGCAGTTCAATAACCGAGTCGGTAACGCAAAATCCTATCAGGATTTCAGCACCATTATGGATAACCTGAACCTACCCAGACCCAAACGCATCGATATCGCCGTACCCGGCAATATGCAATGTGGTTTGAAAGATAATCCCACAGTTCAATAAATAAAAAACCCATAAAACAAAAAAGCCCGCAAATGCGGGCTTTTTTAATATCCAAACTCAATCAAAATCTTTCGCAAAATCTCAAGATCAAGGCAAAAGATTGGGAAGTTTACATCCAGTAAACGACCAATCTTTTAACGCAGAGATTGAGGGAATTGCGGAAGATTTAATGAACTTCGAGGACTTCGATTTTGTAATCTAGTGTCTTGTCCGCCAGCGGATGGTTCCCATCCAAATACACCTTATCTTCATCCACTTCGATAATACGGAAAATAATCGTTTCCCCATCAGGGTCTTCTGTTTCCACTGTTGAACCGACTTCGATTTCGACGTTGTCGTCAAAATTTTCCGGCCCGGCGAAAACGATCAAGTCTTTATTGGCGACACCGTAGGCTTTTTCTGGCGGAAGTGTCACCTTGGCTTCAAAACCGGCTTCTTCGCCTTCCATCAACTCTTCCAGACCAACGATGATTTCGCCTTCGCCTTGGATATAGATGACCGGATCGCCACCGAAAGTTGAATCCAGCAATTCACCTTTATCATCACGTAATTCGTAATGGAAAGTAACGCGGCTACCCTTTTTAATTCTCATAACTGAACCTTTTAAACTTTTAGCTAAAATTTGTTTTACAATGATTGGCGGTATTTTACCGTAAATTTGTGTAAAAGAGAGTAGGAATGCGTCAGATACTTTTAGATACAGAAACCACTGGTTTCGACCCGTTAAACGGCGACCGTATCATTGAAATCGGTGCGGTGGAAATGGTCAAACGTCGCCTGACCGACAACAATTATCATCAATATGTTTTTCCTGAGCGCAGTGTTCCACAAGAGGCGATAGAAGTTCATGGTATTACCGATGACTTTCTTGCCGATAAACCGATCTTTTCCAAAATCGCCGATGACTTTATGGAGTATGTCGCCGGTGCCGAGTTGATTATCCATAACGCGCCGTTCGATGTCGGCTTTATCAACCATGAGCTGTCATTGCTGCCTGATAATAAATGGGGCAGAATCGAAGACCATTGTGAGATTACCGACTCGCTGAAGCTGGCGCGAAAAATGTATCCGGGTCAGCGCAACTCGTTGGATGCGTTATGTAAACGCCTGTTTATCGATAACTCGAACCGTACCTTACACGGCGCTTTATTGGATTCCGAGATTCTTGCTGATGTTTATCTGGCCATGACCGGTGGGCAGACAGCTTTGCTGTTAAATGCCGAAGAAAGCCATAGCCAATCAGACGGTCAGAACAGTACGCAAATCAGAGCCGATCGTCCGGCATTGAAAGTGATTCGTGCGAGCAATGCGGAGATTATTCTGCATGATAAGAAACTGGAAGAGATTTCCAAAAAATCGGAACAATCGATTCAGTGGTAATGGCGCTCGGCGAAAGCGGCTAACGATTGCTCGCCATTAACTCGTCAATGGCCAAATTGGCGAGTTCATCGACCCTTTCGTTTTCCGGATGGCCGGAATGCCCTTTGACCCAGAACCATTCCACGTGATGACTAGTCATCGCCGCATCCAAACGTAACCAAAGCTCTTTGTTTTTTACCGGCTGATTGCTGGCGGTTTTCCAGCCCTTTCTTTTCCAGCCTGCCATCCATTGGGTGACCCCGTTTTTGACATATTGCGAATCGGTGGTGATCTTGACCTTGGTTGGACGCTTCAAGGCCTCAAATGCCTGAATCGCCGCCATTAACTCCATTTGGTTATTGGTGGTATTGTCCTGATAACCGTTCAGTTCCTTAAGGTGCTCGCCATAACGCAATAACACGCCCCACCCCCCGGGACCGGGATTGCCACGACAGCCCCCATCGGTAAAAGCTTCCAACCAGAAATCTTGCTGCATAAAACTCTATTCTTTAGTTTTCTATTGTTTTTCTTGTCTGTTTTTTTAAGGTCAATTCGGCTTATTGGCCATTAAGCCTTAACGGCGATTTTTCTCTTTATCGCGGTTATGCCAGTTTTTCGAACTCAAAGGCGCCCCTGATTTCAATCCGCGCCAACTCGGCAATTGCCATTTCAAACCGACCAAAGTGGGCATATCCACGCGTTTTTTTGCCACCAGACAATAACTGTTGCCAAAATTCAGACCGATACGGCATAAGGCGCGCTCGACAAACTCTATCGCTTTGACCCATTTCGGGTATTTTTGGTAGGCATTGAAACACATCACCGATGTATAACGCACCGATGTCACCTCATAACCCAAGACTTCGAGCCATTCGCCAATACGTGAAGCACGCCGAAAATGCGCCTGTTTGAAGTCTTTCGAACCGCTTAAATGCTTCATCCGAAACGACAGACAACCCCAAGGGTTAAAGCCGCTTAAAACGATATGGCCTTCCGGGCGTAGCATATTATCAACCTGACGCAATAAATAATAGGGGTCGTCGACGGCTTCCAGCGTATGCGGCAATAAAACCACATCGACCGCAGAGCGTCCGATCGGTAAAAAGTCGGTTTCGGCCTGCACCCAGTGGACCTGCTCTTTTTTTGCCGTTTCATGGGCGACCGATTCATCGATCATCACCTTGTCTTGAATGCGGCTATTGGCAAACAGGTTCTCCTGCGAGACACAGCCGAGCTGAACGGCAAAATAACCAAACAGGTTTTTCAACGCCTCATCGAGCAGATTTTTTTCCTGTTCGAACAAGCGTTTTCCACTATTACAGTGAAACCAGTGCTTAAGAAAATGTTGAAAACCTTTTGTCATGCTGTCAATTCACCTTTTCAAGCGAAAACTCTGCTTGTTTTTTGCTAGAATACAAAGCAATTATAGCAATTGCGAATGGCGCTATTTATGAATATCGTTGGCCTGCCTGCACTGGTAGACACCTATGAAAATTATATCTGGGTTATACACAATAACCAGCAAGCTTGGGTAGTCGATCCGGGCGAAGCCCGACCTGTGATCGATTACCTGCAGCAAAATGACTTGCAGCTTGCAGGAATTCTGATCACCCATAAACATGGCGATCACGTTAACGGCATCAACCAACTGGTGACGCAATGCGCCACAGTCGGTGATTTACCGATATACGGTTCCGCTTTGACGCCGCTGGCCGCCATTAATCATCCGTTGCAAGAAGGCGATGCAATCACTTTAGGCGACAGCCTAACACTCAAGGTGCTGTACACTCCAGGGCATACTGAAGACCATATCGCCTTTTACAATGAGAAGATGCTGTTTTGCGGCGACACTCTGTTTACCGCCGGTTGCGGCCGTATTCTAGGCGGCAGTATCGAACAGTTCAGCGACTCCGTTTTAAAGCTTCGCGAATTGCCTGATGATATCGCATTTTATTGCGGCCATGAATATACCCAAACCAATCTGGCTTTCTCACAGATTGTCGAGCCTGAAAATCAAGCGCTGCTTGAACGTATTCAGAACACTCATATCGATTACCCGCAAATTCTCACCGCGGCGCAATCCACGCTGGGTGAAGAAAAAGCCACCAACCCGTTTATGCGTTTCGATTTAAACCCGCTTAAAAAGCGATTGATTGAACGCGGTGCTGCAAATAATCCAGCCAGTTTGTTTGCCACCCTAAGAGCATGGAAAGACGACTTTGACCGCACCCACTAACTCACTCATTCCCGTTAATTCAATCGTTAAACCTCACCTGCTAAGTTTGGGTCTGATCAGTATTCTGACCTTGAATGGTTGTGTCTCAAACCAGAGTTTGCAGAGTTCATCGCAAAGCCAAACAAGTCCATTGCCCCCTCAGACTCAGGTGCCAGCGAACCAAAGCAATGGCTACGCCCATAATGAACGGGTCGACATCACCCCGGATCATCCGGTGGCCGATATTGAACAGGCCGTGGAAAAACAGCGTTTTGAACCGATTATCTGGAATGCGATGCGCGGCAACTTCGAGTTGAGTCGTCACTATTTGGGTCAATACAACGACTACATCAAGTTTTTTGAACAGCGCAAAAAACACTTGGAGCGGGTTTCCGAGCGTGCCGAGCCTTATATGTACTATATCTATAACCAAGTACAGAGCCGCCAACTGCCTTATGAACTCGCCCTATTGCCGATTATCGAAAGCGGTTTCAGACCGCATGCACGATCACACCAACGCGCGGTCGGTTTATGGCAGTTCATTCCCAGTACCGCTGAACTTTACGATTTGGATCGAAACTGGTGGTACGATGCCCGAAAAGATGTCGTATCCAGTACCGAAGCCGCACTGAGCTATCTGCAAAAACTCTATAAGCTGAATAATAACGATTGGTTACTGGCCTTAGCGTCTTATAACGGTGGCATAGGCAATGTCTATAAAGCGCAGCGTAAATACCGTAAAAAACATAACCTAAGCAACGACAGCAATCCGGATTTTTGGCAAATCAGGCCTTACCTGCCAAGAGAAACCCAGTCTTATGTGCCCAAGCTGCTGGCGGTGGCCCACCTAATCGAAAAAGCCGAAGACTATCAGCTCGCATTGGCACCGGTTGCCAACCGCCCTTTCTTTACCGTTATCGAACTGGAAAAACAGGTCGCCTTGAATCAGGTCGCCAGTTTATCGAATACGCCGTTGTCTCTTTTGGAATCGCTCAACCCGGGTTATCATCAGATGGCTACCCCGCCAAAAGGACCATTCAATGTTATCTTGCCGATTGACAATGCCCAGCAACTGCAACAAAAATTACCGAGTAACCCGCAGATTTATGCGGTGCAGTGGCAAAAATACAAGATTCGTTCCGGTGACAGCTTGAGTGTCATTGCGCATAAATTCAAGACCTCGACAGGTGCGATCAAGGCTTTGAACGGCATGAAGAACAGCCGCATCCGCGCCGGAAAAACCCTGTTGATTCCGATTCCGGCTGCTCTGGTCGATACGGTCAATAAACAGCTTGCCGGCAAACCATCGCAAGGTTCGGTAAAGTCCGCCAGCAAACCCAAACAACCAACCCATTGGCATACCGTCAAAGCCGGCGATTCGATTTGGGAACTGGCGCGCTATTACAATGTCTCCAACAGCACCCTGTGCCAGTGGAACAATATCGACATGAAAACGCCGCTGCGTATCGGTCAAAAATTGGCTATCTATAAAGAGCATTACCGCAAAAAGCTCAGCCATACCGTCAAGAACGGTGAAAACCTGTGGGTCATCGGTAACCGTTACGGTGTCAGCAGCAAGGACATTGCCGGTTGGAATGGTATTTCTCGCAAAAAACCGCTACAGCCCGGACAAGTCCTGACCATCTGGAGCAAAGGCGCCCCTAGTGAACATATTGTTAAATCGGGCGATAATCTTTGGTTGATTGCCAAAGCCAATCAGCTTAGTGCGAAGAAATTGGCCGAATTCAATCAACTCTCCTTAAACAAGCCGTTGCAGCCGGGTCAGGTCATTTTAATTCCAATAAATGACAAGCAAAGTTAGCGAATCGATTTGCGCTTAGCTACAATAGAAGCACATAAAATAAAACTAGCAGCAACGTCGTGTCAGTATCTTTATTTCGCCATTTTAGGCACAATCTCTTTCAGCCAGCCAAATCCAAAGTCACGCTCTTTGGATTTTTGCTCTGCCTGCTGAGTCTATTGCTAAGCAATTCCGCGCAAGCTCAAAAAAGCGCCGAGCTGAGCGCTCAACAAAAAGAGTATCTGCAAGCCTATAAAGCGATTAAACGCAATGACCGCCAGTCGATTGTCAGACACAAAAAAAACCTTAAAGACTATCCGCTAAAGGTTTATCTCGATTACCACGATTACCGCCTGCATATGGCAAACACCTCAAACAAACAGATCTTGGCATTTATCAACAACAATAAAGACAACTATTTAGGCGAACGCCTCTATAGCAAATGGCTCGTACACCTTGCCAAGAAAAAGCATTGGACCACCTTCTTAAAACATTACACCCCGCAAAAAAGCCAAGACTTGCAGTGCTACCATATTCAGGCTCTGGCGAATCGTAAACAACTCGACAAGGCTTTGACTCTAGCGGTAGAGATGTGGCCGCAAAGCAGTTATTTCAGCTCGGCTTGCCGTCCGGTTGATAAGTTGGTGCGCAACAAGAAGAAGCTTACCGGTTCGATGCTTTGGCAGCGTATTGATTTGGCAATGCAAAAACGTCAGACCAAACTGGCCAAAAAATTAGCGCGCGACCTATCGACTAAAGAACGCAAGATGCTCGATTACTGGCTTAAGGTCTATAAAAACCCGGCTTTGGTCAAAGAGCCTATGCCCAAATACATCGCCCCACAGGTTCGCGAAAAAATCTTTATTCAAGGCACACGTTATCTCGCCTCCAAAGACCCCCAAAGCGCACAGAAAAGCCTAAAGCGCTTTGGCGAACAATACGGACTCAATAGCGAAGAGTATGGCGAATTACAGCGTAAGATCGCACTGCGTACCGCCTATAAATACTCACCTCAGGCAAACGGCTTTTTAGATGAAGTCAATCAGAGCGAAGCCAAAACCGAAGACTCTCTGCGCTGGCAGGCTCAGGTGGCCTTAAAGACCTCCAACTGGCCGGAATTGCTGGAAACGATTGAGTTAATGCCGGCGGATATGCAACAGGATAAACAGTGGCTTTATTGGAAAGCGCGCGCATTAGAGGCTACCCAGCAAAACAAAGCTGCCAAAGTGCTTTATGAAAAGCTCGCCAAACAGCGTCATTATTATGCCTTTCTGGCCGCCGACAAACTCGATCTACCTTACCAGTTCAATCCAGATCCGGTTAAGGTGAAAAATACCGATTACCTGTTAAAAAAATACAAACAGCTGCAGCGTATTCAAGAGTTGATGGCGGTTGATTGGCCTTTGAGCGCGAAGCGCGAATGGTATCACCTGTTAAATAATGTCGATAACAACGAACTGCAGGCCATTGCCGTACTTGCTCATCAGTGGCAGGAACACAATCAGGCTATCCGCAGTTTGGCCAAGGCCAAAAAATGGCACGATTTGAATTTGCGCTTTCCCACGCCTTATAAACAACCGGTCATGCAACACGCCGATAAGAATAAAATCGATCCGGCCTGGATTTATGGCATTATGCGCCGCGAAAGCGCTTTTTCCGATGATATCCGTTCCCACGCCGGAGCGGTCGGTTTAATGCAGATTATGCCGGCAACCGCCAAATATATCGGCCGTAAGATCGGTGCCAAGCAAATCATTTACCGCAACCTGACCGACGCTCAGAATAATATCGAACTGGGCAGCGCCTATTTGAGTTACCTGAATGAGAAATTCAATGGTCACAAGGTATTGGCGACCGCTTCTTATAATGCCGGGCCAAAACGTGTCGATAGCTGGTTACCGGAAAACGGCACCCTTGCCGCCGACCAATGGATCGATTCGATTCCGTTTACCGAAACACGCAACTATGTCAAAGCGGTATTGGAATACACCACTATCTTTAAATCTATTCTCAATAAGCGCTATGATCGCCTGCGTGATTTAATGCCGGCGGTTTCCAAAAACGGTGTCGGTAAAACCGATCCAAAACATCCTTGATAAGCCTGTTTCAGACTCACATTATCGACTGATAAATGACGGGCAAAAAAAAGCCCAGGTTGGACAACCTAGGCTTCAAAATACATTATCTCATTAGAAATAATCAGAGGAGGATACTCATGAAGAAACATGAATGGCGCGTAGTATATTAGCGTTTTCTAATGTTGTCAAACTTAAAACGTATTTTTTTACAAAAAAATTGTAAATAAACCTATGTTTTTACTAATATTTTGCTCCACCAACCTGCTAAACCCCTTATAAACAGAGGGCTTCATCGATTTGCATATTATCTGATCCTTGTTAATTTTTTTTAACTTTTCTATTGTTTTTATCTATCGAGAGCGATTATTTGCTTAGAAACCCAATCCGGCATAAATTCCAGCGATAAAAAAACCGCTTGATCAAGCGGCTTTTTAATTTACGGGTTGCGATGTGTTTGATCGCTGATTAACTGCGGCGCCAAGTTGTGCCTTCGGCACTATCCAATAACTCGATTCCCTGCTCGGCAAGCTGGTCACGGATCTCATCGGAACGGGCAAAGTTTTTGTCGCTACGCGCCTGCTTACGCTCGGCAATCAATTGCTCGATCATGTCATCGCTTAGATCGGATGTAGAAGGCTGTGATTTGAAGAAACTCTCGGCACTTTCTTCCAGTAGACCGATCTGGTTGGCTAATTTAATCAATAACGCCGTTAAAGCGGCATCCTTACTCTTATTGACTTCCTTAGCCAGTTCAAACAGTACCGCCATCGCTTTCGGCGTATTGAAGTCATCGTTCATTACCGCCATAAAGTCCGCTTCAAAAGAGGTATCCTGAGCCGCAGCGGGCAGATTAGCCATATCAGCGCCTTCAATCGCCGAATACAAACGCCCTACCGATGCCTTGGCGATATCCAGGTTCTCTTCCGAATAGTTGACCGGGCTACGATAGTGGCTTGCCAATAGGAAATAACGGATCACTTCCGGGTGATAGACTTTCAAGACTTCACGAATGGTAAAGAAGTTATTCAATGACTTGGACATCTTTTCATCATCAATACGCACGAAACCACAGTGCATCCAGGTATTGACATAATGCTCGCCGGTGGCACATTCCGATTGGGCGATTTCGTTTTCATGATGCGGGAAAGACAAATCCATACCGCCACCATGGATATCGAAATGGTTACCCAGACATTTTGTCGACATGGCCGAACATTCAATATGCCAGCCCGGGCGACCGCCACCCCAATTGGAATCCCAGCTCGGTTCATTTTCCTTGGATGCTTTCCATAACACAAAATCCATTGGATCTTGTTTCATCTCGTTGACATCAACACGCGCACCTGCGGCCAGGTCCTCCAAGTTTTTACCGGATAGACGTCCATAAGCATCAAAGGCCTTGACCTTGAAATAGACATCGCCATTTGCCGCCGGATAGGCAAAGCCTTTAGCGATTAAGGTTTCGATCATATGGCGGATTTCATCCATATGCTCGGTCGCCTTCGGTTCCATATCCGGACGCAAGACATTCATCGCCGCTTCATCGGCGTGCATTTCATCAATCATACGTGTCGTTAAGGATTGAATCGATTCGGAGTTTTCCAAAGCACGCTTAATGATCTTGTCGTCGATATCGGTGATATTGCGCACATAGTTCACGTCATAACCCAGCGCGCGCAAATGACGCACAATGGTATCAAACACCACCATGACACGGGCGTGACCGATATGACAGAGATCATAAACGGTGACACCACAGACATACATGCCGACTTTCCCCGGATGGATCGGGGTAAACAGTTCTTTTTGACGTGTTTCAGTATTGTAGATATGTAAACTCATAATATTCCTATTTAAAGGACCCGCTTGGCAAAGCATCTATTAATTGGTCGGTTTTCAGTGCTTTTTCACCTTAGTTGTAAGGCATCAAAACATCAAACTCTGACGAAAATTTAAACTAAGCCTGACAATATTACGGTTTTGTCAGACATTGGCTTCAAGTCGGGCGATGCAAGGTGTTAGAATGCGTGTATTGTAACGTATCTCATAAAATAATTTTGGAGTGAATCATGTTAAGAAGAGTGTTTTTAACCCTGGGTGCTTTAGCGGTCTCAACGGTATTGAGTGTACCGGCAATGGCGCAATCCGAACAGGCGCAGAAAAGCTTCCCGCAGGTACTAATGGAAACCTCTGCCGGTACGGTGATGCTTGAGCTTTATCCTGATAAGGCACCGAAGACGGTGGAAAACTTTCTTGCTTATGTCAATGAAGGTTTTTATGACGGCACCATCTTCCACCGCGTGATCGGTAATTTCATGGTTCAAGGTGGCGGTTTCACCGAAGACATGAATAAAAAAATCACTCGTGCACCGATTATGAACGAAGCCGACAACGGCTTGCGCAACCGTATCGGCACCATTGCGATGGCACGTACCAACGACCCGCATTCGGCAACGGCCCAGTTCTTTATCAATGTTGCACAAAACAGCTTCTTGGATTTCCGTGAAAAAACACCACGAGCCTGGGGTTATGCGGTATTCGGTCGCGTTATCAAAGGGATGAAGACCGTGAATCAAATTCGCAGCGCGCGTACCGGCTTTGTTAACGGTATGAAAGATGTGCCGATTGAACCGATCACCATTATCAAAATGCGCCAAGTTAAATAAACAAACCGCTTTCATTTATTCGAGCCGCTTTTTAACTGTTAAATACAGTAAAATAGCGGCTTTTATTTTATTCAATAATTGTTAAGGAAAATCACTATGGCAAAAGTTCGCATTGAAACCACCATGGGGAATATCACCGTCGAACTCGATGAAGATAAGGCACCGATCGGCGCGGAAAATTTTATCCATTATGTTATGGACGGTTTTTATAACGGCACCATTTTCCACCGTATTATTCCGGGCTTTATGGTTCAAGGCGGTGGCATGTTGCCAGGCATGGATGAAAAAGACTCCGGTGAGCCGATCGAAAACGAAGCCGACAATGGTCTGAAAAACGAACGTGGAACTCTAGCCTATGCGCGTACCATGGATCCGCATTCGGCAACCACTCAGTTCTTTATCAACTTGGTGGATAACGGTTTCCTTGACCACACAGGTAAAAACACTCAAGGTTGGGGTTATGCGGTTTTCGGTAAGGTTACCGAAGGTATGGATGTCGTTGATGCGATGGCGAAGGTTGAAACCACCAACCGCCGTGGTCACCAGGATGTACCGGTTGAGGACATTTCAATCATCAAGACCGTTTTGATTGAAGACTAAATAACGTCTGACAAACGTCTCAATTGAACAACCATTAACCGCAATAAGGCCAGTCTGCACTGATTTATTGCGGTTTTTTATAGCCGCGAGTCAAGGCCGTTTTTTCTGCTGGGTAAGTTTTCGGTTTATTGCTAGAATGAGCCCATGAAAGTTGATACGCTACAATCCTCCCCTCCTTTTAGCCTGGTTATTGCCGATATTCACCTGCAGCCACACTCGCACCCTATCAATCGTGCCTTTTTGGATTTCTTGCACTCGCAAGCCCCTAAAGCGGAAGCGCTTTATATCCTCGGTGATCTGTTTGAGATGTGGGTCGGCGATGATATCGGCATGGAACACTATCAGGAGTTTGTCTCGGTCTTTAAACAGCTTAAAGCCCAAGGTGTCGAGATTTATCTGTTGTACGGTAATCGCGATTTTTTAATGAAACGCCGATTTTTTGCCGAAACCGGTATTGAAAAACTCGATGATATTGAGCTGATTGAACGCTATGGCCACAACTATATTATGCTTCATGGCGATAGCCTCTGTACTGACGACAAAGGCTATCAGAAAATGCGCCGTTGGTTTAGAAAGCCGTGGGTTCAATGGCTGTTTTTAAAGCTGAGCCGTCATCAACGCCTGAAAATCGGTCTATCGATGCGTCAAAGCTCACAACAGCATAGTCAGAATAAAAACCAATCGATTATGGATGTGAACCCTGAAGCGGTACAGTCGCTATTTACCGATTATGCTCCGACCTGCTTTATGCTGCATGGCCATACGCACCGCCCTGCTGTTCATCAGCACAACCTCAATCATGCCGATAAAAAACGTTATGTTCTCGGTGACTGGCGCTTAAATGGCAAAAAACAGGTCGATGCCGAAATCATTAAACTCGATGCGAGCGGCCCTCAGCTTGTCGATTTCCAACAGCTCTAGCAGGCATAAAAAAACCGCTATAAATGTTTGATAAATCACTTTAAAGCGGCTTTTTTCCAGCGGATGCGAACGTTGCTGTTTTAGTCAAAGCGCAAGAACTTAAACTCCAACTCACCATTTTCGCTCAAGGTAAAACGCACCTTTTCTTTGACTCTACCGGCTTCCTGAGTACCAGAGCAGGTCCAGGCAATTGCCCAATCATAAGCGTAGTCGCAACGATAAAGATTATCCTTAAGGTATTCCACCTGATCAACCGCGATATTACCGGCGTAGGTGGCGGCGGTACTGATATGTGACATATCCTGAACGAATTCATCGCTATACTGCGCTATGCGCTCATTAATCGCGTTTTTTAGCACAACCGACAAGCCTGCTCCCTGTGACAAGCCAGCACCGGCCAATTCGTTAATAACAATTTTCATGCTTTACCTTTCAAATCCCATCGATTAAGAGCGATTAAAACTCTCTTCGCGTTAGTACATCTTTTTCGCCTTCAGAACGTGCAATCACCACAGCACCTACCGAATCGCTGAATACATTGACCGCGGTGCGCATCATATCAAGCAATCTGTCGACGACCAATAGCAAACCAATTGCCTCCGCCGGCAGACCTACCGCAACCAGAATGATACTGATCGCCACCAGACTCGCCGAAGGAATTCCGGCCACACCGATGGAAGTGGTCAAAGCGATAAAGACAATCAACAATTGGGTAGTGAAGTCCAAAGGCACACCAAAAAGCTGGGCGATGAAAATGGCTGCAACACATTCGTATAAGGCAGTACCGTCCATGTTCACGGTTGCTCCCAAAGGCAGTACAAAACTGGTGACACGGTTGGAAACACCGGCGCGGTTTTCCACCGCATTCAAGGTGACGGGCAAAGTCGAAGACGATGAACTGGTTGAAAACGCTGTCAATAACGCCGGTGCCATCGCCTGAAAATGCAGCCATGGATTTTTGATACCGCCGACAAAACGCAAAATCAACGGCATCACTACCACTAAATGAATCAATAAGGCGATTGCCACCGTGGCAAAGAACAGCGCCAGATTGCCGAACTGATCGAACCCGGTTTTCGCCACCGAAGCGGCAACCAGACCGAATACCCCTAAAGGAGCAAATTTCATGATCAGGGCGGTGATCATCATCATCACTTCAAACACGCCCTGCCAGAAATTGTGCATAGTCTGCGCCAGGTCGCCTTTTAGTCGCGTCATAAAAAAGCCAAACAGCAAACTGAAGAAAATCAAACCCAGCATCTGTCCGGAAGCTGCCGCATCCACTACATTGGTCGGAATCATACGCAAGAACACATCAACCACATCACCGACTGATTTACCTTCTACCGCTTGCGAAACCTTTTCATTGGCTTCAATCACCGGCGCCGGATTATTGGAAACACCCGGTTCAATCGTGTTGACCAGAAACAGACCGATCATAATGGCGATAAAACTGGTGGCGACATAATAACTGATGGTCTTTATGCCCAAACGACCAAAGCCGCCTTGAGCACCGACATTACCGATACCGGTGATAATGGCGGAGACCACAAGCGGCACCACAATCATTTTCAATGCATTTAAAAACAGCGTACCGATAAAGGTGTAAACCGCTAACCAAGGAAGACCTAAAATAGTACCTTCAGTACCGGTCACGGATCCCATTATCGCGGCCAGAACCAAAGCAATTAAGATTTGCCAATGTAGAGCCAGTTTCATCAATTTCTCCTATTCGTTGGCCTAAAACAAAAAAAGCGCTGAAACCAGGTTTAGCGCTTTTTTGATTTGGAAGATTCCAGATTACGTTTTATACGTCCGGGCACTGCTGCCAGGCCATAAATGAACCCAGGTTATAGACTTCATTAAACTGCTGCGACAATAAGATCTGCATCGCCATATGCGAACGCTGACCAGAACGACAGAACACGATTACCGGTACATCCTTTTTCAACATGCTTTCCGCTAAACGATCGATATCCTGTAGGGGAATATTCATCGCGCCAGGCAGTTTAGATTCTGAATACTCTTCTGGAGTACGCACATCAACCAACTGGGCGTTTTTTTCTTTGATGAGACGCTTGGCGTCATCGCATGGAATGAACATCTATTTTTTACTCCATTTCTTACAATTTTTATTTGGTGCGTAATATACCCTAAATTCGTCATTTTTAACAGAAAAGCGTCATCATAACTTATTAAGTTAGCCCAAATTTTAATTATATTAATTCATTTAATTTATTGGATTTGCCGCGCAGTTTAAAGCAATTGACAGGCAACAAGTTTACAAAAACATGACAACGAAAAGATAACCTAACCAAATCACCAACGCGCTATAGACCGCCGCCAGGATATCGTCAAACATAATGCCAAAGCCGCCCTCAAGCTTTTCGTCGGCCCATTTAATCGGCCAGGGTTTGGCAATATCAAAAGCTCTGAACACGACAAACGCCGCCAGCCAATACCAAATATTCTGCACCGGCAACAATAGCAGCACCAACCAGATACCGACAAACTCGTCCCAGACAATGCCGCCATGGTCGTGTACCTTCATATACTCGGAGGATTTGCCACAGATCGCATTCCCGGCAAACAAACCGATAATAAACAACATCCAAGCCGCTGAGGGCGCCCAGACAATCAGTGGTAAAAACGCCAGCCAGCCCAACAAGGTACCGAAAGTCCCGGGCGCTTTGGGTGCCAAGCCGGAACCGAAACCAAAGCCGAGCATTAGCCATGGATTTTTACGCAATTCGGCAAAACGGGGGATACGAGGTTTATCTGACATAAATTTATCTTTTACAGATTGGCAAGCCTAAACAAAAAACGGCGTATTTAACGCCGTTTTCATTCAACTCAATATTACTTATTGCGTCGTTTGGCTGCGGTCTTGAGGCGCAAGGCGTTGAGTTTGATAAAGCCTTCCGCATCCTTATGGTTATAAGCGCCGCCGTCTTCTTCGAAAGTGGCTATGGCTTCGTCAAACAGACTGTTTTCAGAAGTACGGCCGACAATAATGACGTTCCCCTTATAAAGTTTCAAACGCACATTACCGCTAACGTTTTCCTGCGACTTATCGATCATCGCCTGAAGCATTTCACGCTCTGGCGCGAACCAGAAGCCGTTATAGATCATCTCGGCATATTTCGGCATCAACTCATCTTTCAAGTGCGCCGCATTACGATCAAGCGTCAAAGATTCCATGGCACGGTGTGCTTTTAGCATAATGGTACCGGCCGGTGTTTCATAACAACCACGCGCTTTCATACCGACAAAACGGTTTTCGACGATATCGTCACGACCGATACCGTTTTCACCACCCACCTTGTTCAAAAATTCCATAACGGTTGCTGGAGACATCTTCTCGCCGTTGATACCGACAATATCACCTTTTGCGAATTCAATATCCAGATAAGTCGGCTGATCCGGCGCGTTTTCCGGAGAAACCGTCCATAGCCACATATCTTCTTCCGGCTCGTTTTCCGGATGTTCGATAATGCCGCCCTCATAAGAGATGTGCAGCAGGTTGGCATCCATTGAGTAAGGTGATTTCTTACCTTTTTTCTTCTCAATAGAAATACCATGCTCTTCGGCATAAGCCATTAGCTTTTCACGCGACATCAGATCCCATTCACGCCAAGGCGCGATGACCTTGACTTCCGGCATCAATGCATAGGCGTTCAATTCGAAACGCACCTGGTCGTTACCTTTACCGGTCGCCCCGTGAGCTACCGCATCGGCACCCGTCTCTTTGGCAATTTCAACCAAGCGCTTGGAAATCAATGGACGCGCGATCGAAGTACCCAGACGGTACTCGCCTTCATAGATGGCATTAGCACGCATCATCGGGAAAACGAAATCACGCGCGAACTCTTCACGTAGATCCTCGATATAAATCTCTTTGATTCCCATCGCCTGGGCTTTGGCACGCGCCGGTTCGATCTCTTCGCCCTGACCGATATCAGCAGTGAAAGTCACCACTTCGCAGTTGTATTCATCTTGCAACCACTTAGCGATAATTGAAGTATCCAAACCACCGGAATAAGCTAAAACGACCTTTTTGATTTCTGACATGATGTCTTCCCTTAAACTAGATTCTGTTAATTGCGCGAATTATACATTAAAATCGCACTGTTATTAATGTTAGATAAGCCGGAAAACCAGATAATGTCCAAATTTTTTGACCTGATCAAGGTCACCCCCCAGTACCTTATTCCCAAACATATGCTTTCCAGTGCAATGCATTGGTTTATGCAGGTGGAAACACGCTGGGTCAAGAACATCACCATTAAAGCCCTAACCAAAATCTATGGTATTAATGTCAGTGAAGCGGCCGATGAAGATATTGAAAACTATCCTCACTTCAACGCTTTTTTCACCCGCGCCTTAAAACCAGAAGCGCGTCCAATCGATGACACGCCAAATAGCTGGGTCAGTCCGGTGGATGGCTTGATTAGCCAGGCGACTGCAATCAACGGCAACAAGATCATTCAGGCCAAATGCCACGATTACACTGTAGAAGCCCTGGTAGGCGGCGACATCGAATACGCCAAACAGTTTACCGACGGTGATGCCATGGTGATTTACCTATCACCCAAAGATTATCACCGCATCCACATTCCGGTCGATGCCAAACTGTTATCGATGACTTATGTGCCGGGAGACCTTTTTGCGGTAAATCCTGCCACCGTCCGACAGGTTGAAGGTCTATTCGCACGTAATGAACGACTGGTGATCCGCTTTGAAAATCAACAAGGCCCGTTCTGCTTAGTCATGGTCGGTGCGATTTTTGTCGGCAGCATGGAGACCGTCTGGCAAGGCAAAATCACACCGGAATATCAGCCGACTATCCAGCACTGGGATTATCGCGGGCAAAACCTGGAATATAAAAAAGGGGATGAAATCGGCCGTTTTAATATGGGATCGACCGTGGTTTTGCTGACTCCAAACGGTCAACTACCGGAATTAGGCAAGATAACCGTAAATACCCCTATTCAAATGGGTCAACATTTGGCAAAATATCCAGAACTTGATCGCCAAGAACATCAACTTACAAATTCCTAAGGAAGAAATATGAAACTGATTACAGCAGTCATTAAGCCTTTTAAATTAGACGATGTACGTGATGCACTTCACGAAATCGGTATTCATGGTATGACCGTAACGGAAGTCAAAGGTTACGGACGTCAAAAAGGTCACACTGAAATGTACCGTGGTGCAGAGTATGTGGTGGACTTTCTTCCTAAATTAAAACTGGAAATCGCCATCAGCGCTGATTTGGTTGATGCGGCCATGGAAGCGATTATCAATGCCGCACAAACCGGTAAGATCGGTGACGGTAAGATCTTTGTTACCAGCATTGAAGAGACAGTACGTATCCGTACTGGAGAAACAGGCAACGATGCGCTTTAATCAAGCAATCTGAGCCATAAAAAAGCCCGCTAAATGCGGGCTTTTTTGTTTTGCATTTTTTTAAGTGCAAGCTTTACAGGAACGAAACGCCGACGGTGTTTTTCTGCCAGGTTTCATTACTTGCTTCACCTAACGGAATAATCTCCCAGTCCCAAGTTGTTTGCGCTCTGGGTGGTTCAATATCCCACCAAGGATCAAATTCATCGACCACATCACCAGCCACATTAAACTCCCTGGAATTTCTATCGGCAATCAAACAGACCTCGCCGGAAAATTGCTTTAAGTAATTCAGATGGGCAACAATAAGTTGCTTACCAACAATATCGGCATCCTCTTCATTGAGGCCATAATCCGACATTAGCCACTTCACCGGAATTAACGGAATCTGCGTCACCAAGTTCAAAGAAACCACCAAATCGATTTGCGGATCATCCAACCACGCCTGTGGTTGCTGAACCATATCTCGCCCTGATGACAACCATTCCAACGATTCGGTGACATCATGCTCGACCAGACTCAGGTTTGGGTATTTGAGTGCCAATTTTCTGGCGGAATCCAAAAACACCAAATCGACCAGAATGACTTGCTGAAAACTTGCACAGAGTTCAGTTAAAGGGATATCGTTTAGAGAACCGGCTCCTAGAATCAGCACCTTACGCTTTTGTACCGCTCTATTCGCAGCTTGTAAAATGGCCTGCTGACAGTGCTCATAATGGGCATTCCATTGCGGTTGGCAACGTTTTGCACGCGCTGCCATAGCGATGGCTTCTTTTAAATAGCCCATTGTTTTAGCCTCTGTGAATTTCGTTGGCGTGGTCAAATATTGCCACATTTCCCAAATCATATAGAGCCCTTAAACAAGATTTGTACCATTAATCATCAAGACCAAGCGCTTGCGTCTTACGGGTTAGCGTATTACGCCCCCAACCTAGCAATACAGCCGCTTTTTGACGGTGATTGCCGCTCGCTTTCATCGCCACTTCAATCAGAGTACGTTCAAAAATCTGCTCGGCACTGGTGTGCAAGCCTTCTCGTCCCGATTTGATAAACGCTTCAGACCAGCGACGCAATGGGGTCTCCCAATTATCACCGGCGCAATCTTCCTGTTCTGACTCGCTCGGTTCACGCAGCTCCAATGGTAGGTCTTCCATATAGATGGTTTTATCCGGCGCCATAATCGTCAACCAGGTACACAGACTGCGCAACTGACGGACGTTACCCGGCCAAGGTAAGCCTGATAGAAAAGTGTTCACCTCTTTGCTCAAGTTCTTTTCTTCCAAACCTAGCGCTTTGGCTTCTTTTTCCAGATAGAAACGCAGCAGCAACGGTACATCTTCGGAACGTTCGCGCAAAGCGGGAACCTTGATACGAATAATATTCAGGCGATACAGTAAATCCTCACGGAACTTGCCTTCACGAACCAGCTGTTCCATATTCTGGTGAGTCGCCGCGACAATACGCACATTAGTCTTGATCGCGCTGCGTCCACCGACACGATAAAAACTGCCGTCGTTGAGGACGCGCAATAAACGGGTTTGTAAATCGACCGGCATATCCCCGATTTCATCCAAAAACAGGGTGATTTCATCCAAAAACAGGGTCCCGCCATCGGCCTGCTCAAAACGCCCGACGCGTTGGGAATGGGCACCGGTAAAGGAGCCTTTCTCATGACCGAACAATTCCGATTCGAGCAATTCACGTGGAATCGCAGCGGTGTTCAAGGCCACAAAAGGTCCTTCGGCACGCGGACTCAATTCATGTAACGCTTTGGCGACCAGTTCCTTACCGGTACCGGTTTCCCCGTTGATCAATACGGTGACATCCAGCTGCGATACGCGCCCTAACACACGGAAAACTTCCTGCATTGCCGGTGCGGCGCCGATAATATTCAATGGTTGTTTCTCTGAACGCGGTGAACGCTTGGTACGTTTAACACCACCTGATTGGAAACGTTTTACGGCGCGGTCAACCAGAGTAATGACCTCGTCGATATCAAAAGGTTTCGGCAGATACTCAAACGCCTTGTTCTGGTATGACTTAACCGCTGTATCCAAATCGGCATGCGCGGTCATAATAATCACCGGAATCTGCTTATCCAATTCATGCACGGCTTCCATAAAGGTCAAGCCATCCATATCCGGCATGCGCACATCACTCAGTACCGCAGAGGGTGGAAACTCTTCATAAGCTTTTAAGGCAACCAAAGGCGAGTCAAAAATCTTCACCAAATAGGGTTTGTCCTCCAGTGCGGCTTCGACTACCCAACGAATGGATGCATCGTCATCCACCACCCAGACAATCGGCTCTTGCCCTTCTACTGAATTAGAGGTTTGCTCACTCATCTACTTTTCCTTTTGATCTAGCGGCAGATAAACCGTAAAAACGGTATTACCGGGTTCGCTTTCCGCCACAATTAAACCGTCATGCTGACGTAAAACATTTTGTGCAACCGGCAACCCGATACCTGTACCGGACTTTTTACTGGTTACCATTGGATAAAAAATCGAATCAAACACCTCAATCGGAATACCGATCCCTTCATCCTTTATGGAGATGGTGGCAACCAGTGGATAGGTTTTTGCCCCTAAGGTGAATTTATGTTCAACTCGGGTACGGATAGTCAGAAACCCACCGGTGGTTTCCATCGCCTGAATACCGTTTTGGATCAGGTTCAACATGGCTTGAACCATGGCTTCAAAATCCATGGTTATATCAGGAATACTCGGATCATAGTCGAGTTTGATATAGACATTCTCGGGTTTTTCATTTTCTACGATCTTGAGGACATAGCGAATCAGCTCATGCACATTATGCGGTTCTTTGAGACCGCTTTTTTCCGGCCCCAACATTCGGTTGACAAGATTCTTAAGACGCAAGACTTCGTTGGAAATAATATCCAGGAAAGCCTGATCTTTTTCGTCGCCACTGCAGCGTTTTTGCAATAATTGGGTCGCTCCCAAAATACCGGCCAAAGGGTTCTTGACTTCATGTGCCAATGTTTTCACCAAAAGGTTTCCGGCTTCGTACTGGTGCCAGCGCTCATCTTCCTCAACAATACGGTGATGACGTTCGGTATTGTAGATTTCCAATAACCAACCGTGTTCATCTTGCAGTTCATAAGGAGAGATGGTGCAGCTGACACGCAGTTTCTCAAGTCCCTGGATATTGACCACATATTCATGCACAGTAATACGTTTTTCCGCAGTATGCGCCATATCATCAACCACACCGGGCAGTAATAGCGACCAGTGTTTGCCTTCCATACGATTCGGACTGACCTGAAAAATCTCACCGGCGGCGACATTCATAAATTGAATCGTCTCATTATGGTCAAGCCAGATGACCGCTGTTGTCAGCCCTTCCAGCATTTCATAAAAAACGGTCTGTTTTTTTATCAATTTCACTTTAACAATTCACCTGATTATTCTGAAACCATTAAGGCCAAGGCCAAACGGTAATCAATCGCATGCAGCGCTTTTTTATCAATGTCGACCAGTAAAGGGCCATTTAGTGGCGCCGCGTTTTTGACCTGCAATTCCACTCCGGTGGTCAAACCGATATTGGCCAAATAGCGCAACTCTTCCGGGCTGCGGTTTTTGATACGCTTGACAATACAGGAGTGGTTTAACTCAATCTCGGTTAAAGGCACCCAGTCATCGCTTTGCAGTTCGCCATCCACCCCCGGAATGGGTGAACCATGCGGATCATGACTCGGCTCACCTAAGTCAGACCACATGCGATTGGCCAATTTATCGGAAATGGCATGTTCAAGCACTTCCGCCTCTTCATCGACTTCGTCCCAAGAGTAGCCTAAACGCTCCACCAGATACTGCTCGAGAATGCGATGTTTGCGAATCATATTAAGCGCGATCTTGCGCCCCGATTCGGTCAAGGTCACGCCGTAATAACGCTCATAACGGATATAACCTTGCTCGGCGAGTTTTTTCAGCATATTGGAGACCGATGCTTGAGAAATCGCCAAACGCTCTGCAATCAAAGAGGTCTGTACGCCCTTATCGACACTTTGACTGCCTTCCAGTTTATAGATAATCTTTAAATAATCTTCCAGTGCTTTGGAAAGCTGGGTGCTCATAAAGTCATTCTCAGTATTTCTGTATTGCAGCCGCTCATTTAATATTGGGTGCTGTTCATCATTTCCCGGACAACTTCCGGGTCGGGAAACGCGAACAAGTACAATACAAAAAACACGATATAAAATACAAAACGGCTAATGCCTGCAAACGGCAATTTAGGTGTACTGATAATCGCAATGGCAACCCCAGATGCCACACTTCCCCAAGCTCCCAGAGTCGCTGCCAATAATGCCAATAACGCACCTATCGCCATCAAATAGTAATGCCAGCTAAACTTTGCTTTTTGCTGATTCATTGATAATATCCCTGCTAAATTCCTACTGGTGATTATTCTACACAGAAAAACCAATCACCGTGACACAACTTTTCCATTTTGGTGCAATTTTGCACAGGCAAAATACGCATAAACAAGCAAACATTGAGGTTATTGAATGAAAAATCCCGTTATTGTCATTGGCTTAGGTGAACTGGGAAGCGTGTTTGCACGCGGTTTCTTACGATTAGGCTACCCGGTTCAAGGTGTTACCCGCGACATGGATAAAGAGATCATTGCACAAACCGTACCAAATCCAGCCGCTGTGTTAGTTGCAGTCGGTGAAGCCGACATTCAACAAACCTTAGCCGACATTCCTGTCAGCTGGTCGGACAAGTTGATTCTGCTGCAAAACGAACTGTTACCGCGAGATTGGCAAGCCGCGGATATTAAAGAGCCAACGGTTATTTCAGTTTGGTTCGAAAAGAAAAAAGGTATGGACAGCAAGGTCGTGTTACCTTCGCCAATTTTTGGTGCAAATGCCAAGTTGGTATTCGATGCATTAGGTCAGGTTGATCTTCCTAGCTATATTGTCGATAGTGAAGACGAGTTGGAATACGAGCTGGTGAGAAAAAACCTATATATCTTGACCACCAATATTGCCGGGCTTGAAGTCGGTGGCAATGTAGCCGAACTGGCCGCCGACCATAATGAGGTAATGCGTGCGGTTGCCAATGATGTGCTCGATATTCAGCAGTGGCTGACCGACAAACCTCAGGACCGTGACCGCTTAATGGACGGTATGCTTGAAGCCTTTGACGGTGACCCGCAACACGGTTGCATGGGACGTTCGGCACCGGCACGCCTAACGCGTGCCTTAGGCTTTGCCGACCAGGCCGGACTAGAGGTTCAAACCTTAAGAGCGATTGCCGCGAAACACTTGTAAAACGATTCATCGGCATCCCTCTCATTAAAACCGCTGAAGAAAATTCTTCGGCGGTTTTTTTATAGACCACTAGCCGTTATCGGCCAATCTGTGTTAAGTTTGCTTTGCATGCAATGAAGCTACAGTTCCGATGGAGTCGTCTATGATCAAGGTACTCAACCAACCCCAACAGCCATTAATTGAAGAGCTGATCAATCGTCTACGCAACCAACACACCCAAGCCGCCGAGTTTCGTCAGATCATCGCCGAATTAACCCGCTTTCTGTGCTATCACGCTCTCGCCGATTTTACCATGCAAAAGCGTAGTATCGACACTTGGAACGGCCAACACAACTACCCTAAAATCGATCAAAGCCAACTGGTACTGGTACCAATTCTGCGCGCAGGCATGCCAATGCTGGACGGTGCTCAAGCGTTACTTCCCGATGCCGGCAACGGCTTTTTAGCGATGAAACGTGATGAGCTCACCCATATCGCCAAAACCTATTACAACCGCGTACCTGAATGCCATGGCAAAACCGTCTTATTATTGGATCCGATGCTTGCCACAGGAGGTTCTTTAAGCGATGCCATAGCGTTACTCAAAGCACAAGGTGCCGAGCGCATTATCAGCTTAAATATTATCGGTTCGCCAGAAGGCATTGAGCAGATTCAAAAACACTACCCAGAAGTCGATGTATTCATTACTCAAGTGGACGACTATCTCGACGAGAATAAATTTATTTACCCTGGTTTAGGCGATGCTGGTGACAGAGCTTTCAACACCCCTGAAAGCTGATATCTAACGCTTTTTTACTATCACTTATTCAAGTTATCAACAGGCAATAAAAAACCCCATAAGGCTCAAGCCATTACGGGGTTTCTTGGAATATGGTGGGTCGTGAGCGATTCGAACGCTCGACCAATTGGTTAAAAGCCAACTGCTCTACCGGCTGAGCTAACGACCCATAATATATGGTGTGCATTCCAAATCCGGAATAAATGGTGGGTCGTGAGCGATTCGAACGCTCGACCAATTGGTTAAAAGCCAACTGCTCTACCGGCTGAGCTAACGACCCGTTTGGAATGGGGCGTATTATACAAGCCTAGGCAAACTCTGCAAGCCTTTTTGTTAATTATTTAGCAAAAAATTTCAGGCTCGATTTGCGAATTACTGACAAACACTCTACAACCAATAAGTTAGCGTATTTCTGTACAACTGAGTAAAAATGATGATTTGTCGACAAGAAGCAAAAATCCGCTAAAAAAGCATTAAAAAAACGATGCCCTAGATAAACAATCAGAAGTGGCTGCAAATAATTGCCAGCAGTGACGAGTCTGCAGCCAGATAAGCGGACGCTTTAAGTTTGATACAGGGTTGGGTCGGCAATACCGGCTTCGATAAAACCTTGTTTACGCAAACGGCATGAGTCACATTTGCCACAGGCGTGACCTTGATCATCCGCCTGATAACAAGATACCGTCAAACTGTAATCAACCCCGTTGGCGACGCCCTGTTGAATGATTTGCGCCTTGGTCAAATCGATCAATGGGGTAAGAATTCTCATCTTATGGCCTTCCACCCCGGCTTTGGTCGCTAAGTTCGCCATGGTTTCATAGGCTGCGATATACTCAGGACGACAATCCGGATAACCGGAATAATCGACCGCATTAACGCCGATAAAGATATTATCGGCATCAATGACTTCCGCCAGCCCCAATGCATAAGAAAGAAATACCGTGTTTCGCGCCGGTACATAGGTGACCGGAATGACATCCTTATCAACACCATCGACCGGCACATCAATCGTATTGTCGGTCAAAGCGGAACCGCCGATGGCTCGCATATCAACATTCATGACACGGTGAGTTTTCGCTCCTAAATCCACCGACAGTTTTGTGCCGCATGAAGTTCGGCGCTATGACGTTGTCCGTAGTCGAAACTGATGGTATGACATTCAAAACCCTGGGCACGCGCAATCGCCAGAACCGTGGCCGAATCCAAGCCACCGGAAAGTAGAACGACCGCTCTTTGTTTACTGCTTAGCTGTGCCGCCATTTATTTCTCCAGACGCTTTTTCGCTGTTTCGGCTGCGCGACTGCTTGGACGCGAGGAGATAACTTCCTCATACATCACTTTGGCTTTACCAGGCTGATTCAGGTTGGCGAAGCAATCACCGGCACGCAACTTGGCATCAGGAACCTTAGGCGATTGTGGATAACTGTTGATAACTATCTGGAAAGCTTTTAAAGCCGATTCATTATCACCTTTGATCAAATAGCCTTCACCACTCCAATAAGCGGCATTACTCGCCAATTGGCTTTTTGGGTACTGAGTTAAAAAAGCCTCAAAAGCTTTAATTGATTCATCGTATTTTGACGCACGCATTAACGAAAATGCATTTTTATAAGCGAGCTGTTCGGCATCGGTCGGCTTATGCGTCTGAATCGGCTGCATCACATGCTCTGCAGGCGTCGCCGTTTCGGCTGGCTGCTCGACAAGCGCTGCTTGTTGGTTTGGTTGTGGCGTTTCAGGTTCAGTTTTAGCCGCCTGGGTTTGCTCCAGCGAAGTACTGGCTGGCGCCGCTGCTGGATTACTGTCTGTGGCGGCAGGCGCTTCCGCATTTGGCGCTGCCGGCGCTGTTATAGCAGGCATTGCTGGCGCAGCGTTTGATGCAGCCGGTGCCAACTGAGCATCAGTGGAACCATTGCCTTCCAGCACACTTAAACGCTGGTCGGTTTCACTATAACGGGCATCGAGTTTCTTTTGTAATAATTGCATCTGGCGCTTAAGACGATCATTGGCATCCTGCAACTGCTGAATTTCTCGCTGTTGATCTCCAAGTCGACGACTCAACTGCAATAAAACGGGATTTTCCATCATCCGTTCCAAACGCTGAACACGTTCATCCAGACTTGCGCCCTGCGCGGCATGACTCGGTGCCAAAGGCATCATCAATAATGCCGCCAAAGAAGAAACCAAGGCTTTTTGTTTAAAGTTTGAAAATGCTCTTATCATCTTATTTGCCATCTGTTTTGCGATTATTGAATTACAATTTCTACACGGCGATTTTTCGCCCATGCATTTTCATTACTTTCTGCGATCTGAGGGCTCTCTTCACCGAAGCTGACCACATTGATGCGTGCTTCGGCAACACCGAATAACATCAACGCCTGCGCCACAGCCTTGGCACGTTTCTCACCCAAGGCCAAGTTATATTCAGGTGTACCGCGTTCGTCGGTATGACCATTCAAGGTTACTGTCTGCTTTGGATTTTGCAACAGAATATCGGCATGATATTTGGCAATTTCAGTTGCCTGATCGTCCAGCTGATACTGATCATAACCAAAATAGATAATCGATTCCTGCAGGTTATCGACATCAACCATTTGCATACCGTTCAGATCACCGGCACCATTCAGATTACCACCGTTAACACCGTTGCGTTGAGCGTCAGCCGGCATCACTTCAACACCGCCTTTGTGATTTAGAGAACCCACTCCCGGCGCGGTATCTTGATAAACTTCCGCATCATTACCGATATTGCCTGCTCCAGGCGTACTTGGATTGCTGCTACAAGCCGCTAAACTGGCGATAACTGCAAACGATGCCAACTTTGCCAAATGATTTAATGGAGAATTCATCGATTCAATTCCTCTGTTAAATTGGATTTTTACTAAATTTATTAAACGAATTATCAAAACCTAAGCGTTAACGAGTCAAAAAAGGACCCCAGGCCGGTTCACGTACTTCACCGTCTTTGACCTTTAAGGTCTGAGAGGTTTTGCCATCAATCGCCACTACAGCGAGTTCGCCCTTGCCATTTTTATTCATCGCGTAGAGAATCATTTCACCATTCGGCGCGAAACTAGGAGACTCGTCCAGATAAGTATCGGTCAGCTTGGTGAATTCATTGCTGTATAAATCCTGCAATGAGATATGGAAACCGCCATTGCCGTTGACCACCGCCAGATATCTACCGTCCGGCGAAATTTCAGGATTGGCGTTATATTTACCTTCAAAGGTGATACGCGAGACCTCCATAGTATCCAAGAAGACCTGGAATACCTGAGGTTGGCCACGGCGATCCGAATTGAAATATAGCGAACGGCCATTCGGCGCCCAAGCCGCTTCGGTTTCGATCGACCAGTGTCGGGTTACTCGCTGCAATCGTTGAGTCGCCAAATCGAGAATATAAATATCCGCGCTACCGTCTTTAGATAGCGTCAAGGCGATCTTCGAACCGTCCGGTGACCAGGCTGGCGCACCATTAATACCTTTATAGTCAGCAATCACCTTACGGTAACGACCATCCAGGCTCTGGACAATAATATTCGAGCGCCCACTTTCAAACGAGACATAGGCAAGCTTACTGCCATCCGGCGACCAGCTTGGCGACATAATCGGCTGTCTGGAACGTAGGATAGGCTGAGGATTATGACCGTCAGCATCGGAAATCTCTAAGGTGAATTGACGCTTTCCAGCAACCTTTTTCACCGTCACATAGGCAATTTGAGTATTGAAAGCGCCGCGCACTCCGGTTAATTCCTCATAGATCAGGTCACTGATCTGGTGAGCCACCTGACGCAGGCTTGTTGCCGGGATATTACGCCAGCGTTTGCCGATCACCTGGTTCTTGCGCAACACATCCATAAAACGCATATCGATCTGATAAAGGCCATTGCCTTCGGCCACGACCTTGCCGATCAACATATTATCGATGTCAAGCGCTTTCCAATCGCTATATTCAATCTGTTCCGGTTCACTCAACAACATCGGAAAACTAGCCGGATTCAGCGGTTTAAAACGACCACTACGGCGTAAATCGGCCTTAACGATTGCCGCGATATCGACCGGTGCCTGCGTCTGCTGTGTTGCCGGATCGGTCGGCATCAAACTATTGCTCTCATAAGCGAACGGTACTATGGCAATCGGTAAAGCGTTTTCATAACTGTCGCTGATTTCGATGGTCAACTCCGCTTGAGCCTGCGGCACAAACCACAAGAGCAAACTTAGCGTGGCAATTTTCAATGTCTGCTGAAGGTTCTTCAACACGGCTGAAAGAGCCTGCTTGTTAACAGGGTTGGCGAAAAGGATCGATCGTTTTCTGGTTTGCACTGTTTTCAATGGAATCACCATTTGCTTGTTGGGGGTTGGCAAAATTAATTGTTACGTTTCTTACAATCAGCTCAATATAAAAGATTTGAGCTGATGATTCAGATATCGATTAAGGTTTAAACTCAAAAGTAATGACGCGTTCAAACAGTTCTTTTGTTGGTGGTTGCGGCAGTGGTTCGGCTCGATAAACGGCCTTTTCCGCAGCATCCTTGAACTGGTCATTGGCGAATTTATTACAGTTCAATACCTTCACACTGGTGATATTACCGTTTGGCGACTGGGTGATCTTCAGATCACACTGCGCCTGTTCGGAAATACGTGCCGGCGTCCGCCAGTTCTCTTTAACCTTGGCGGTAATGGAAGAAATATAGGTTTCACGCAACGACAACAACTGTTGACGTTTCTGTTCCGCACGCTGGGCACTGGCTTCGGCTTCCAACTGACGCTGTAGCTCTGCCGCGGCCTGCTCACGCTCTTTTTGTTGGCGCGCTTGCTCGGCGGCTTTTTCCAGCGCCTTTTTCTCTTCTTCTTTAGCCGCTAGCTGTTTTTCCAGCTCCTGTTTTTTCTGCTCTTCAGCCAGGCGCTGTTTCTCAGCAAGCTGTGCTTGTTTTTTCGCTTCCAACTGTTTCTTTTCAGCTTCTTTGGCTTGCTTCGCCGCCAGTTCCGCTTTACGTTTTTGTTCATCCGCTAAACGTTTGGCTTCATCGGCCTTTTTCTTTTCCAGCGCAGCTAAACGTTTCGCTTCTTCGATTTTTTTCTGTTCCGCTTGCGCTTTGCGTTTCTGTTCTGCCGCTTCTTGCTTGGCTTTTTCTGCGGCTTTGCGCTCCTGAACTTTTTGTTTTTCCAGCTCTTTCAAGCGCTGGCGTTCAGTTTCGGTCTGCTGCTGTAAACGTTTTTGCTCATCCAAACGCGCTTGCTGCTGAGCTTTTAATTTATCCAGCTGAGATTGCACCAGTGCTGCATCAACGGTAAAGGTCTGCATCGGCTCGGCCAAAGCCACTTGATTAGTGGTTTGATCATTATTGTCTTGCTCGGCCGACAGCTGAATTTTAACCGCGCTATCCTGCTCCCATTGCATACTGAATGCGAGCAAAATACTCAAGTGAAGCATCAACGCGAGAGAAAAGGCTTTCGGGTGTTTTTTGATAAATTTCAACATCGTTATTTCACCAATTCCGGTTCAGTCATTAATGAAACATTGGCCACGCCATTGGCTTTGAGCACACTGAATAAATGTACCACCTTACCGTAAGGTGCGGCACGATCGCCTTGAATATAAATCATCTGCTGTTTGTTCAACTGTGTTCTGGCCACCACTTCGGCAACCAGCGCCTGTATATCACGCGCACCGATAACCAAATCCGGGTTTTCCGAAGTTTTATAAAGTCCGTCCGAGGTGATGGTGATGACAAACGGCTTATTCGATTCGCTGACTGACGAATCATCTTTTTTCACTTCCGGAGTTTGCGGCAGATTGACACTGACTGCCTGCTGGACAATCGGCGCTGTCACCATAAAGATAATCAGCAATACCAAGGTGACGTCTATATAAGGCACCACATTGATTTCGGCCATTAGACGGCGTTTTTGTCTGCTATTACGAAAACCGTTTTGCATGTCTATTCCTGTCTATTGAATCCGATTACTGAAATGACTTGTTTTTCTGCGATTCAATGCTGTGCGCCTGACGCTGCAAAATCGTCAGAAAACCTTCGGCAAAGTTTTCGTATTCACTCAATAAACGATCGACTCGATTAGACAGGCGGTTATAAGCGATAACCGCTGGAATGGCGGCAAACAGACCGATTGCCGTTGCAATCAAGGCTTCGGAAATACCCGGAGCTACGGACGCCAAAGTAGCGTGCTGAACGTTACCCAATGATTGGAAAGCATGCATCACCCCCCAAACGGTACCAAACAGGCCGATATAAGGCGCAGATGAACCCACTGTGGCCAATAAAGACAGACGATGCTCAAGATAATCCGCTTCACGCGAAAAGGCGATTTTCATGGTACGTTGCGCACCGGCCATCAGGTCGCTCGCTTCGGAAACGCCTTGCTGCTGCAAACGCATAAACTCTTTGAAACCATCGGCAAAAATAATCTCCAGACCTTTGGCATTGTCGCGCTGGTTTTCAACACGGGTATATAAAGCGGTCAATTCTTCACTTTGCCAAAAAGCATTTTCAAACTCTTTGGCTTCACGCATAGCGTTCTTTACCTGATAAGACTTGGCAAAAGCAACTGCCCAGGCAGCGATTGACATCAACAACAGCAATAACATAACCATTTGCACTACCGGCGAAGCCATTAAGACCAGTTCTAACAGATCACTATCCATAATTCAGACAACCCTTTTGTTTATTTTCTTTATTTACTTGAGCGCGATTTGATCCAAATCAAACCACAAAATTCTTTGCTTTATTCTAACGATTTCTTATTAAAATCCAGTGACAATTTGCCTGCTGTCAATCTATTTCAATGGTTGGCGCAATAGTCATTAAAACAAAGCCAGACAAGATCATCAGTTTTCTTCCGGCATCACCACTTGCAGATGATTATAGGCACTTGAAGTCGCCACTCGTCCTCGAGGAGTGCGTACCAAGAAACCCTGTTGCACCAAAAACGGTTCAATAACGTCTTCGATGGTACCGCGCTCCTCGCCCAGAGCCGCTCCCATACTATCGATGCCCACCGGGCCACCGTCAAACTTATGAATAATCGTTTCCAAAAAGCGACGGTCCATCTTATCTAAACCGAGCTGATCGACTTCCAATAGATTAAGTGCCAGATTGGCAATGTCTTGGGTAATGACACCATCGCCTTTTACCTGAGCGAAATCACGCACACGACGTAATAAACGGTTGGCGATTCGCGGGGTACCCCGTGAACGTCGCGCCACTTCGGCAGCGCCTTCGGCTTCGGCGTGCATACCGAGAATATTGGCCGAACGGGTAACGATCTGGGTCAACTCATCGTGGTTATAGAACTCCAATCGCTGAACCAGACCAAAACGGTCACGCAAAGGCGACGTCAAAAGACCGGCACGCGTGGTGGCTCCAACCAGAGTAAACGGGGGAATATCGATTTTCACGCTTTGCGCGGCTGGACCTTCACCAATAACAATATCGATCTGAAAATCTTCCATTGCCGGATAAAGCACCTCTTCCACCACCGGACTTAAACGGTGAATTTCATCAATAAACAACACATCATGCGGTTCCAGACGTGTTAATACCGCCGCCAGATCACCTGGCTTCTCAATCACCGGACCGGATGTCTGACGCAAGGTCACGCCCATCTCTTGGGCGATGATATTGGATAAGGTGGTTTTACCTAAGCCTGGCGGACCGTAAAGCAGAACATGGTCTAAGGCTTCACCACGCATTTTGGCCGCATCCATAGAAAGCTGCAACTGTTCGCGCACCGCCGTCTGACCGATATACTCGGTAATCTGCTGCGGTCTGACAGTCGGCAAAGTGTAGATATCATCGGCAGTTTCTTGTGCGCCGATTATGCGATCGGTTTCAATCATCTACAATTTCACTCCCTGTAATGCGCGTTTAATAATGGCTTCCAATGTTAACCCTTCCTCAAAAGCCCCTGCAACCATTTTTTCCGCCTGATTGGCTTTATAACCCAAGGCTACCAAAGCATCGCAAGCGGACTGTTGCACCGAGCTGTTAAATAGCGGTGCAACAGGGTCTGTCGCACTCATGGTACTGCTCTGTGCCGGCTGATAATCCAATACACCGGATTCGACCACCGGCTTGAGGCGATCACGCATCTCTATCAATAAACGTTCAGCGGTTTTTTTACCTACCCCCGGAATACGGGTTAAAGCGGACACATCGCCTTGATCGACATGAGAACAGAATTCATTCACAGACATTGCAGACAAGATACCCAAGGCCATTTTGGCACCGACACCGTTAACTTTAATCAGCGTTTTAAACAGGATTCGCTCCGATTCGGAGGCAAAGCCAAACAGCAACATGGCATCTTCGCGCACGTGCATATGGGTCAGGATGGTGACATCTTCGTTGATCGCTTCAAGCTGATAGAAAGTCGACATCGGGGCTTCAATTTCATAACCGACACCCTGTACATCCAGCGTTAACATCGGCGGTTGCTTTTGCACCAACTGGCCTCTTAAAAACCCTATCACCCTGATCCTCTCCTAAGACTACTTATCGAATAGTTTTTCTATTGTTTGTATTGTATGAATCGTATGCCGGCCGCTTAAAACTTACTGCCTTTGGAAATCTGTTCCGGGTCTATCCCCAACGTCATATAGCGGTCATGACACAGAGCGCAGGCCAACGCATCGGCAGCATCTTCCTGCGGCGTATCGGTCAGCTTCAAGAGACGTTGTACCATAAACTGAACCTGATCTTTATTGGCGTGGCCTTTACCGACAATGGTACTTTTAATTTGGGTCGGCGTATATTCCATAATCGGCACATTCTTGATGGCCGCCGCGCACAATACCACGCCTCGCGCCTGTCCTAGGGTAATGGCAGACTTGGGATTCTTATAAACAAAAACCTTTTCCACCGCCATAATATCGGGTTGATACTGATCGATAATCTGACAGACCGATTCAAAAATATTCTTTAAACGCTGCGCCCCGGAAAACTTCTCGACACGAATCACACCACTGACCAGATAATTGGGATTGTAACGACCCGATTCGATAATACCAAAACCGGTTTTACGCGACCCCGGGTCTATTCCTAATATGCGATGTACTGAGGCTGGCACAATCTAATCACTCTGTAAAATTTAATGCTGTTACTTACAAAAAAGCGGGATCTGATCCCGCTTTATTCTAACCTAAGATGTCGACTTAACCAGCCCTGCTTGTCGGGAAAAATCCAACATTCGCTGCAATGAAACCAAGGCCTTTTTACGCACGGTTTCATCAATTTCCACCTGCGGTGCTTTATTGCGCAAACATTCGGCCAAGTTCTGCAAGCCATTCATCGCCATCCAAGGACAGTGCGCACAACTGTTGCAAGAATCGGTTTTACTACCGGTTGGTGCAATATAGAGCTGCTTATTCGGTGCCAACTGCTGCATCTTATAGAAAATACCGTAGTCGGTAGCAACGATAAACTCGTTATCGTCCATCTCCTGTACCGCATTGAGCAAGACCTTGGTGGAACCGACCACATCGGCCTGTTCAACGACATCGGCAGGTGACTCCGGATGGACAAGAACCTTGGCATGAGGATGCTCTTCACGCAAACGCTGCAGTTCAAACTTTTTGAATTCATCATGCACGATACAATGACCTTGCCAGCGAATCATCTCCACTCCTGTCTGCTGCTCAATCCAGTGACCTAGGTGACGGTCCGGCCCCCAGATAATCTTTTCTCCCTGTGCTTTAAGATGGGAGACGATCTGCAATGCATTACCCGAAGTCACTACCCAGTCGGCAATCGCTTTGACTTCGGCACTGGTATTGGCATAAACCACTACAGTATGATCGGGATATTGGGCGCAAAATTTGGCGAATTCATCGGCCGGACAACCGACATCCAAGGAACAATTAGCATTCAGATCGGGCATCAGCACGGTTTTCTCGGGGCTCAGCATCTTGGCGGTTTCACCCATAAAACGCACGCCGCAAACCACCAGCATATCGGCATCACTTTGCGCGCCGAAATTGGCCATTTCCAAAGAGTCGGCAACAATACCGCCGGTTTCTTCCGCCAACTGCTGCAAGGCATCATCGACATAATAATGGGCGACCAGCTTGGCATTATTGGCTTTCAGCAACTGTTTGATTTCATCAATCAACTCTTGCTTTTGCGCATTGTTCAACCAAGGTTGGGTGGGCGCATTCGCCGCTAGCTGCTGAATACGCCCTTCCAATGCCACCGGAATCTGATGTGCCGGATTTTCGGACTGCTGTTGTGCTGTTTCTGCAACGGACATGGTTTAACCCGATTACTTGTCCGCGCTACGCTGCGGCTTGCGGTAACGCAACAACAGATCTTCAAGCTGTGCGTTATCAACCATACCCGGCGCTTCGGTTAGAGGACAGGCAGCTGATTGCGTTTTCGGGAAGGCGATAACGTCACGAATTGACGGAATATCACCAAGAATCATAATCAAACGATCCAGACCGAACGCCATACCGGCATGCGGAGGACAACCGAACTTCAATGCATCCAACAAGAAACCAAACTTCTCTGTCGCTTCCTCATCTGATATCCCCAGTAGCTTGAATACCGCCGCCTGCATGTGAGTATCGTGAATACGCACTGAACCGCCCCCCACTTCAAGACCATTGATAACCAAGTCATAAGCACGTGACAGCATTTGATGCGGCGCTTCGTGGTTAAGGATTTCTTCGGTACTCGCTTTCGGTTGTGTAAACGGATGGTGGATCGCTACCATACGAGCGGTCTCTTCATCGGCTTCGAACATTGGGAAATCAACAACCCAAACCGGCTTGAATCGACCTTCAAGCATACCTAGGTCTTCACCCAACTTGACACGCAAGGCTCCCATCGCATCGTTAACCACCTTGGCACTATCGGCACCAAAGAATACGATATCGCCGTCTTCAGCGCCGACGCGTTGCATGATATCCATCACCTGATCCGGGAAGAACTTGATGATTGGCGATTGCAGACCATCCAAGCCGGCGGACAAATCATTGACCTTGATATAAGCCAGACCTTTGGCGCCGTAGATACCGACAAACTTGGTGTATTCATCAATCTCTTTACGAGATAGTTCTCCACCTTTCGGTACGCGCAAGGCGACAACACGACCATTCGGATCTTTTGCCGGTCCGGCAAACACCTTGAACTCGATATCCTGCAATAGATCGGCAATATCGACCAACTGCATATTGATTCGTAGATCCGGGCGATCGATACCGTATTTCTCAATGGCATCGGCATAGGTCATACGTGGGAAGTCACCATCAAATTCATAACCGATAGTCTCTTTAAAAAGGTGCTTAGCCAGCCCTTCCATCATATTCATAACCTGTTCTTCGGTCATAAACGAGGTTTCGATATCCAACTGGGTGAATTCCGGCTGACGATCGGCACGCAAATCTTCATCACGGAAACAACGAGTGATCTGATAGTAACGGTCAAAACCGGACATCATCAACAACTGTTTAAACAGCTGTGGCGACTGTGGCAAGGCAAAAAATTTGTTTGCATGGGTACGACTTGGTACCAAGTAATCACGCGCGCCTTCTGGAGTCGACTTGGTCAGGATCGGCGTTTCGATATCCATAAAGTTATTGTCGTCAAGATAACGACGCATAGCGCGAGTTACGTTATAACGCAGTTTTAGATTGTTCTGCATTTCATCGCGGCGCAAATCGATGTAACGATATTTCAAACGAGTCTCTTCACCGACATTTTTTTCATCCAACTGGAACGGGATCGGCTCAGCCATACTCAAAACATTGAGTTCACTGGCGACGATCTCGATTTTACCCGTGGCCATATTCGGGTTAATGGTACCTTCGGTACGAGCGATAACCTTGCCGGTAATTTGCAAAACACACTCGGCACGCAGTTTTTCAGCCTTAGCAAAGTTTTCCTCAGCATCGGGATTAACCACCACTTGCACCAAACCTTCACGGTCACGTAAATCGATAAAGATTACCCCACCGTGGTCACGGCGACGATGCACCCAACCTGCAACGGTAACGGTTTGGTCAATAAATGATTCTGTTACTTGCCCACAATACTGCGTACGCATATTTTAAAACCCTTTGTCTAACAGCCTTGCTGTCTTTGTTGTGATTGCCGATGCAATCGATTCAGTTAATTAATCCAACAATGCCGTTTAGGCACCGTCATTATTCAGTGTTTTTCTAGCCGGCGTTATGGGCTGGCTTGGCCCCGCTTCGATATCAATATCTATAGCCTGAACCTTGGTAATATTCTTTTTCGGTGCATCCGGCACAACCACACCACCGGATATCAGCATTTTCAAAGCGGCATCGACACTGAGGTTAAGTTCGATAATCTCATTACGTGAGGCCATAATAAAAAAGCCCGATGTCGGGTTCGGCGTGGTCGGCACAAACAGGTTAACCACATCTTCCAAACCGGTTTTCGTCTGCGCTTCACCACGACTGGTACTGGTTTGAAACGCCAGTGTCCACAGATCCTTGCGTGGATACTCAATCAAGTAGACTTTTTCGAATGTCTGATCGCCAGAGCCGAACACCGCCTCGGCAATCTGTTTTACCGCATTGTAGATTGAACGCACCAATGGAATTCTTGATAACAAGGATTCCCACATCGCAACCAAGCGCGTGCCTAAAAAGTTAGCGACGATCACACCGGTCACCAACACCAGCAACACCGACAGCAACAGACCGAAACCGGGAATATCCACGCCAAGATAATATTCAGGTCGATAGTGCTCAGGTATAAGCAACAACGTCTGATCAAACAGATCTACTAAAAACTTAATGACTGCAAAAGTCACCCCAAGAGGTAACCAGACAAGCAAACCGGCAATAAGATAACGCTTTAAAAAAGCCACTGGAGCCAACCTTGTTTAATCAGACAAAACAAACCTCATATTATAAAGGATTTCGCAATCGTTTTATAAAGGTTTTACCCTGTATTACAAAAACAATGTTTTTTAACCCAAAGGAAGGCTTTGTCGAACTTCCGCGTTTGCTCAAATCGTATTTTTAATATTGACTCACCAAATGACATTACTGACATTTTTTTGCTAAAGTAGCGAAAATAAAAGATCGGTCAAATACCGGCACGATTACTTTAATTCACAACAGTTAGGATTTTATGCATGGATGCGATCAGTTCTCTGCCTCTTGGTGGCCAACTCTTATTAAGCGGCATTATCGCCCTGGTGGTAGGTAGTTTTATCTCCATGCTCAGCTATCGTTTACCCAAACACCTGTTGGAAAACTCTGACGAACCCGTTCTAAAAACCATCAGTGTCGGCGGATCCAAATGCCCTAAATGCGGTAGCAACCTACCGTGGTACAGGTTGATTCCGGTTTTCAGCTGGCTTGCCAGCAAAGGCCGTTGCCATCATTGCGGCAACCCGATTTCCGCTCGCTATCCACTGATTGAACTGAGCACCCTACTGTTAACGCTTGCTTGTGTCTGGCAATTCGGTTTGGGGCTGCAAGGCATTGCCGCTATTGCATTTAGCTGGATTCTATTGACCATCAGCGTTATCGATATTGAACACCAGTTGATTCTAGACAACCTGAGCCTGCCGCTAATGTGGCTAGGTTTGCTGTTAAGTACTCAAGGCACTTTTACCGACACCAACAGCGCCATTTGGGGAGCCGCTACCGGTTATCTTTTATTGTGGCTGGTTTTCCACAGCTTCAAACTGCTGACAGGTAAAGAAGGCATGGGGTATGGCGACTTTAAACTGCTGGCCGCGCTTGGCGCCTGGTTTGGTATAGCCGCTTTGGCACAAATCATCTTAATTGCGGCCATTTCCAGCATTGTCATTACCGTTACTGCCATCCTTGCCAAAGGTAGAGACAAATCCCAGCCAATGGCTTTCGGCCCGTTCTTAGCCATTGCCGGTTGGGTCAGCCTGTTTTTCGGCAGCGAGCTCTTTGGCTAACCACCCTGTAAAATACCAGAAACTCAAGCACAAACAATAAAAAAGCGCGGCAACCTCTTGGTTAACCGCGCTTTTTATTGACATGCAAACCTGGCTAGAACAAATCAACCGCCTGTAATTTACCTGGAATTAACTGCCTAATTTCGATTCGACCATATCACAAACCTCGACCATCTTCAGACCGTTGGTTTTGACAAAATTCATGACATAATCAAACATTACCGGATTCTCATCCGCCAAATTTGTATCAATCACTAAACATTTCTGACCTTCAAACAACTCTGGGTGCAATAGATCAGAATATACCAGACGCTGTTTATCATAGGTTGCACCCATTGATGAAACACGGTCAATCCAATCACTCGGTCTAAATTTGCGTCCATCTTCTGTGACGCCTTGAATAACATACTTACAATGCACTTCGGCAACCCATCTATTGTTTTGTTTGTCTTTTCTTAAAATTGCGATAATTTTAGCATATTAAACCCAGCAATTAAGTAGCTAAATCCCCTAAAATCAATGTTTTTTATCTATGAATACCATTGACGCAAACTATAAATCCCAGTTTTTGATTATTTTTCAAACAGATTTGGATTTTTTTTCGATTTCATGGCACATCGAATGCGCTAAAGTGGCATAATATGGCGTCCGACTATTTATTATTAATTTATCTATCAATTTTTTATATAGTAGGGTTGGAAAAGGCTTGAGTAAGCACTATAGAGTTTTTACCCAAAACTCTAAAAACAATAGTAATTTACCAAATTCGACTTTTAACTCAATCCAAAGAAGATTTTTTTAAAGAGATTTAACACACTAGTAAGGCATTAAAAAGATGACGCAGTATCTAACAGACGATACCAGAATTAAAAACCAAGCTGAAGTTCGTTCCCCATTGGAACTTCACGAGCAGTATCCACTTAGCGAAGCGGCTGCTCAAACGGTTTATGATACGCGTCAGCAAATTCATAATATCCTTGCTGGACGTGATGACCGTCTGCTCGTAGTAATAGGACCATGCTCGATTCACGACCCGCAAGCGGCGCGTGAATATGCTGAGCGTTTAAAAACACAAATCGAAGCACACAAAGAAGACCTATTGATTGTGATGCGCGTGTATTTTGAAAAACCGCGCACTACAGTTGGCTGGAAAGGATTAATTAACGATCCGGATCTAAATGAGTCATTCCAGATCAATAAAGGTTTGGGCTTGGCGCGCAGCCTTCTGCAAGATGTCAATGAGATGGGCGTACCTGCTGCCACCGAGTTCTTGGATTTGATTTCTCCACAGTACATTGCTGATTTGATTTCATGGGGAGCGATAGGTGCTCGCACCACTGAAAGCCAGGGACACCGTGAACTGGCTTCCGGCCTATCCTGTCCGGTTGGTTTCAAAAACGGAACCGACGGCGGTTTCAAGATTGCGGTTGATGCGATTCGCGCCGCCAATAAGCCACACATTTTCATGTCGTTGAGCAAAGCTGGTCATTCCGCTATTTTTGAAACTTCCGGTAATGAAGATTGTCACGTTATTTTACGTGGCGGTAACGATGGCCCGAACTATGAGCCGCAATTTGTTGCCGAAGCGGTTAAACAGCTACAGCTAGCAGACGTGCAAGACAAGTTAATGATCGACTGCAGCCATGCCAACAGCAGTAAAAAACATAAAAACCAGATTATTGTTGCCCAATCCATTGCCGATCAGTTAGCGGCCGGTAGTGAATTCATTATGGGTGCTATGGTGGAAAGTCACCTGGTTGAAGGTCGACAAGATGTTGAACCAGGTAAGCAGCTTTGCTATGGTCAGAGTATTACCGACGCTTGTATCGACTGGACCGACAGTCTGGATGTATTGGAATCACTGGCCGCAGGTGTACGTAAACGCCGCGAAAAAAACCAGCATAAGCAAAAAGAAGCTTAATTCATTATTTGCTTCCAATAAAAAAGCCGAGACGCCAATTCTAGCTCTCGGCTTTTTTACATGTGCCGCTTTATAAACGCGCAAACAGATCTTAACTAAAATGCAAATAACCGCCGACCTTGTCGACTTGAAAAGGTTTCGCATTTAACTTCAATTGAATCTTGGATTGCTGACTTTCCGCCGCTAAACCAACTTCACCAATGACTGTTAATTTCACCCCCAGCAATTCCGCTACCGAATCCATTTCGGCGAAATCGTCTTTTTGTGCGGTAAAACAGAGCTGATAATCATCGCCACCATACAATACCGGCGACCAATCATCGCTTGCTTTAACATAGTTTTTCAGCGCATCGGATAACGGAATATCAGCAACCTCAATCACTGCTTGCAAAGGCATTGCGGATTTTACTGAAGACTGTTCAATAATATGGTTCAAATCAGCCAATAAACCGTCGGAAATATCGATGGCACTGGAAGCGTAATCCTTAATCAAATCGGCAATAAACACCTGCGGCTGCGGGCAATGCAACGCTTTCAATAACAGACTTTGCTGCTCTGCACTTAAGGCCTGCAAGACCTCAGCAGACATAGTGTTTAACGCAATCTTTAAACCGACCGCGGCATCGCCAATAGTATTACTTACACAAACCAAATCACCCGGTTGCGCCGTTGAGCGCAATACCGCCTGCTGTTTATCAACCCAACCTTGTGCCGTTACCGTAATCGTCAAAGGCCCTTTGGTGGTATCCCCGCCAATCAACTTAATATCATACTGTTCGGCAATCGCTTTTAAACCGGCACTAAATTCTTTTAACCAATCACTATCATTATCAGGCAAGGTCAAGGCCAACGAAAAAAACGCCGGAATCGCCCCCATCGCCGCCAAATCGCTGAGATTGACCGCGACCGCTTTCCAAGCGATATCGTAAGCTTTGGCATCACCCGGAAAGTGCACCCCTTTTACCAAGGTATCGGTGACCACCACCAACTGCTTACCCACAGGAACATCAAGCACGGCACCATCGTCACCAATGCCAATTTCGTCTTGCGAAAGCCCCGCACTTAAAGGCTTGAAACAGTCATCAATTAATTGGAACTCGTTTGCCAAAATCCATCTAACCTTATATTCATTAACCATCAGCCGAGCACTGATAAATGCTATTGATTCAACAACCTATAGCGATAAAAAAAGCCCCTTACGGGGCTTTTATCAATTGGCTTAAAGCCCCATTTCCAGCTTTCTCAACTGTTTGGCGACCTTATCCAAAACACCGTTTATATATTTGTGCGACTCTTCCGCACCAAAACGCTTGGCCAACTCGACACTTTCATTGATCACCACACGGTATGGAATTTCAATCTTGGTCTGCAACTCATAAGAACCAATTCGCAAAATGGCACGCTCGACCGGATCAATACGAGTGACGGCACGATCCAAGTAGTCGGCATACAATGTATCCAACTGTTCGGCATTGGCAGAGACTTCACTAATCAGCTCTTTAAACCAGTCAAATTCAAGACCTTCCAATAAACCGTCTTCATTAAACTGTTTGATGATTTGCGGGATCTCTTCATTGGTCATCTGCCATTGATACAAGCCTTGCAGCGCCACACGACGCGACTGACTACGTGCAGAAACCTTCTTTTCAGGTTCAATTACTTCTTCGCCTTGACCCGGCTGAATATCATTGATCGTTTTCATTAAAGCTGCTTCAACACATTAACCATTTCAATTGCTGCAAGAGTACATTCTTCACCCTTGTTACCCGCTTTAGTACCGGCACGCTCGATCGCTTGCTCAATACTGTCCACCGTCAATACACCGAAAGAAACCGGCACACCTGTTTGCAACTGGACCTGACCAATACCTTTAACGCATTCACCGGCCACATAATCAAAATGAGGCGTACCGCCACGAATCACCGCACCAACCGCAACAATCGCATCATAGTTACCAGATTGAGCCATCTTCTGAACCGCTACCGGAATTTCGAAAGCACCCGGAACCATTACTTTAGTGATATTCGCTTCATCACCACCGTGGCGTACAATCGTGTCTACCGCACCTTCAACCAGGTGATCTACAACGAAACTGTTAAAACGACCGACAACCAAGCCGATTTTCATACCTTCAGCGGTTAGGTTTCCTACAATGGTTTCCATATTCTTATCTCTCAAAACGGTTCAAAGGTGAGCGTCCAGCCAACTGGACTTTGATAGCGCGCTATTTTGCCATAATTTCACCATAAACAGGAACTTATTCACAGTTATTTAGCCGCCATCCAAATGCAATGAATTTGGTTTAACAGTCTTTCTTAGCGATAATTTCGCAAATTTCCAGACCAAAACCACTGAGCGCTTTCATCGGCATGGCCGAGCCGATAATCTTCAATTTCGACAAACCTAAATCGGCAATAATTTGCGCACCCAAACCATAGGTTTTGGCATCGTCTTCAACAATACGTTCGGGAGACTTGACCCCCATGTCTTTCATCTGATATTGCTGAACCTTATCCAACAGATCGGTCGCTTCTTCGTGTTTACGCAACACCACAATCACGCCACTGCCCTGCTCGACAATCTGCTGCATCGCCTTATGAATATTCCAGCCGCACTCCTGACGTTTGGAGCCGAACGCATCACAAAGCGTATCCAGCATATGCACGCGCACCGCGGTCGGTTGCGAGGCATCCAACTTGCCGTAAACCAACGCAAAGTGCGCCTTGTGCTCGACCACATCCTGATAACCGATTAATTTGAAATCACCATACTCGGTCGGCAATTTGCATTCCGAAACTCGCTCGATGGTCTTTTCGTTTTGCAGACGGTATTCGATCAAATCGGCAATGGTACCGATTTTAATATCATGTTCGGCGGCATAGGATTCCAAATCTTCACGGCGCGCCATAGAGCCGTCTTCATTCATAATCTCGACAATCACCGAAGCCGGTTCATGGCCTGCCAAACGAGCGAGATCACAGCCTGCCTCGGTATGACCGGCACGTGTCAGGACGCCACCGGGCTGCGCCATTAACGGAAAGATATGCCCCGGAGTAACAATATCGGCAGGACCGGCGTCGCTGCGCACCGCAGTCTGTACTGTAACGGCACGATCTGCCGCCGAAATCCCGGTAGTCACTCCTTCTGCCGCCTCAATAGAGACGGTAAAGTTGGTACTGTGCATATCGGTATTGTCTTTTACCATCAAAGGCAGGTGCAGTTGATTACAACGCTCTTTGGTCAGGGTTAAACAGATCAGACCACGGCCGTATTTCGCCATAAAGTTAATATCGGCAGCTGTACATGTGCTGGCTGGCACCAACAGGTCACCTTCGTTTTCACGATCTTCGTCATCCATCAGGATGACCATTTTGCCCTGCTTATAATCTTCAATCAGCTCTTCAATAGTATTTAATGGCATCGATACAGTCCGTTAAGTTATGCGTTGTTATTTTAATCAATTAAGTCAATTGGCTAAGACTTAGCTAAAGCCATGTTCGGCAAGAAATTCCGGCGTAATTTTGCTCGCTTGCTGAGCTTGCGGCGCGCTCAACATGCGTTCTAGGTAACGTGCAAGCAAATCCACTTCCAAGTTCACTTGAGAACCGACCGCTAAATATTTCATGGTGGTTTCCTGACGGGTGTGCGGCACTATATTGACATCGAACCGGCACTTTTCCACCTGATTCACCGTCAAGCTAATGCCATTGATACAGATCGATCCCTTAGCGGCAATGTATTTGCACAGCTCAATCGGGGCCTCTAACTGATAACGCCAAGAACGTGCATCCTGTTTAATCTCGACCACTTTACCGATTCCATCGACATGACCACTGACCAGATGACCACCTAATCTGTCCTGTAAACGCAAAGCTTTTTCCAGATTGACCGCGGCACCGACTTCCCAGTTATCCGCGTTGGTGACTTGGATTGTCTCAACGGAAACGTCGGCAATATAAAAGCTAGCGCCAAACTCAATGACCGTCAAACAGACGCCATTGGCAGCGATACTATCACCAATCTGTACATCGCTCATATCAAGCTTGCCGACCTCAATGGTCATTTTAAAATCACCACCGGTTGGCTCGACTTTAGCAATTCGGCCTTCTGCCTGAATAATTCCTGTGAACATAAATTGTCGCTTTAAATATTGAGTTAGTGTTTATTATAAATGGTCATGGATTGGCTATTTATCAAGTTTTGCCAGCGGCTTTGGCTGAAAAATACAATACAAATCATTTTCCAGATTTTGGCAACTAAGCATGGTAAATTCAATTTTCTCGTCCATGCGATGCATTTCAGGCAAGTTAAACAGGGCTTTTGCCTGATTACCTAACAGACAAGGAGCGATAAAGCTGTGTAACTCATCGACCAGATTTTGCTCAATAAATTTTCCGGCCAGCGTCGCACCGGCCTCAACCATTACATCATTAATCTGTTTTTCTTGACCAAGGTAATCAAGTACCCCAGCTAAATCAATCTGTTTTGCATTGGTTGCAGCTAAAGCGATAACTGAAATTCCGGCAGCCGTTAACTGCGCGGCCTTTTCCGCATTATCCTGAAAAGCCGTCTGAGTGCAAAAAATCAGTGTCTCCCCCGGCTCCGTCAGCAACTTTGCATCAGCTGGTATCTGCAACCGACTATCCAACACGACTCTTAATGGTTGTGCCAAAATCTCATCGAGATGATGTTCGGCCAGCCATTTTGCCTCCAAACGCACCGTAAGACTCGGATCATCGGCAAGTACAGTATTAATCCCGGTAATCAAAGCGCCACTTTGAGCACGTAATCGATGCACCTGCTGGCGTGATAAAGCCCCCGTGATCCATTTACTTTGCCCGTTATTTAACGCCGTACGACCATCCAGACTGCTTGCCGTTTTCAAACGCACATAAGGACGCTTGCATGACATACGTTTTGCGAAACCTAAATTCAATTGTTCGGCTTGTTGTTGCAAAACACCGACTTCCACCTCAATCCCCGCTTTGAGGAGCTTTTGCATGCCATCACCGGCAACCAGAGGATTAGGATCCTGCATTGCAACCACAACTCGCGCGACCTGTGCTTCCACCAAACCATCGGCACAAGGCGGCGTGCGCCCGTAATGACTGCAAGGCTCCAAGGTCACATAAGCGGTGCAACCGGCAATCTTAGCGTCGTTACCAAGCTGCTTGGCATCTGCCAAGGCCATGCGCTCGGCATGAGGTTGGCCGGCCTTCTTATGCCACCCTTGACCGATAATGCGTCCATCTTTGACCAACACACACCCGACCGCCGGGTTAGGCTTGGTTGAATAGCGTCCCTGCTCGGCCAGCTCAATGGCCAATTGCATATAGTAGACATCTTTCTCAATCTGGGAGGAAGGCTTATTTGGCTTTTGGCTAACCATCTATCATCCAATGACATCAAATATCAGTTGATTGTAATTGCTTATTTCGCTGCGGTGGTAACTTGAACCAAACGTTCAATCTCTTCTCTAAAGGCATTCACATCCTGGAACGAACGATATACCGAAGCAAAACGTACATAGGCGACCTGATCCAGTTCACGCAACGCATCCATCACCCATTCACCCAGTTGTGAAGAAGGGATTTCACGCACACCTTCAGACATCAAACGCTTGGTAATCTGACTGGCGATATGATCAATGGCATCACTTGATACCGGACGTTTTTCCAAGGCCTTGATTAGACCGCTGCGTATCTTTTCTTCATCAAAGCGCTCACGATTACCGTCGCTTTTAACCACGCGAGGAAGAGATAGCTCTGCCGATTCATAAGTCGTAAAACGCTCACCGCAAGAGATACATTCACGGCGACGACGGACTTGAACACCTTCGGTAGCTAAACGTGAATCGATGACTTTGGTATCTGCAGCATTACAAAATGGACAATGCATAACCTCTCCTAACTATACTGACAAGGCAAAAAACCAATGGTTTGATCGACTTGTTTTTTCTAAATTCTAAATACCAAAAAACCACCTAGCAAACTGACTTAAGGTGGTTTTAAGGTTTAAACAGAGGGGTAAAACCCTCTGCTATGATTTTTAAGCGATGCTTAATTGGCTATCGCCAGCTTATTTATATACCGGCTTAGCGGCACACAAAGCAGATACTTTTTCGCGCACATCGGCAATCACCGCTTCATCCCAAGACTCGCTGGACTGGTCACAAGCATCGATGACATCACACATCCAAGTCGCCAAGTTTGTACAATCGGTTTCATCAAAACCGCGGCTTGTTGCAGCCGGAGTTCCAACACGAATACCTGAAGTCACAAATGGAGACATTGGATCATTCGGTACCGAGTTTTTGTTAACAGTGATATGCGCTGCATCTAAAGCGGCATCAACCAACTTACCGGTTAGGCCTTTTTCAATCAGGCTCACTAGGAACAGGTGGTTTTCTGTGCCGCCAGAAACCACATCACAGCCGCGTGACATAAACACCTTAGCCATCGCTTGAGCGTTTTTCACTACGTTTTCCGCGTAAGTTTTCCATGAAGGTTCTAGACACTCTTTGAACGCAACCGCTTTTGCCGCCATCACGTGAACCAAAGGACCACCCTGACCACCAGGGAAAATCGCCGAGTTCAATTTCTTTTCGATTTCAGCATTTGCTTTACAGATAATCAAACCGCCACGAGGACCACGTAGCGTTTTGTGAGTGGTGGTTGTCACCACATCCGCAAATGGTACAGGGTTAGGATAAAGACCACCTGCTACAAGACCGGCAACGTGAGCCATATCCACAAATAGGTAAGCGCCTACAGAATCCGCAATAGCGCGGAATTTTGACCAATCGATCACCTGCGAGTAGGCCGAGAAACCGGCAATAATCATTTTCGGCTTATGCTCATCCGCTAGCTTTTGAACTTCGTCATAATCGATTTGACCGGTAACTGGGTCGATACCGTACTGAACCGCATTGTAGATTTTACCTGAGAAGCTAACGTGAGAACCGTGAGTCAAGTGACCACCGTGCGCCAAGCTCATACCTAGAACCGTATCGCCCGGCTCGCACAATGCCATATAAACTGCTGCGTTTGCCTGAGAACCAGAGTGTGGCTGAACGTTAGCGTAATCCGCGCCGAACAACTCTTTAGCACGATCGATTGCCGCTTGCTCGACGATATCCGCGAACTCACAACCACCGTAATAACGTTTACCTGGGTAACCTTCCGCATACTTATTGGTGAAGTATGACCCTTGTGCTTCCATAACACGTGGGCTGGTATAGTTTTCAGAAGCAATCAATTCAATATGAGACTCTTGACGATTTTCTTCATTTTTAATCGCATCCGCGATCAAATCGTCATAGCCAGCAATAGTCATATCTTTAGTGAACATTATTACGGTTCTCCGTCAAAAATTAGCGAAAATTCAATAAACGGGGATTTTAACCGTTTTTCTTCTAAATAACCAACGACTAAGACTAAAAACTCGGCAATTTTTCAACAAAAACCGCTATTCATTGTAGAAGACAATTTTTTAGCTACTAGATAAGGCGTGATTTAGCCATATCCAGATCAAGCTATTAAGTTCGATCCCATACATGAAAGCGGCGTTGATAAGGCGTTATTCTTTTGCAATCAAACGGTTAATCCATGCTTGCGCGATTCTATACCCATCACCGAAAACGCTTGGTTGGACCGATTTTGGTTTTTGCCAGCACTTGTCTGTAAATATAGCTCTTTATATAAACCGCTTTTTTCGGTAAAGTTGTCTGAAAATAAAAATCGAGGCCTATCGCCCGGCGGGACAGATTCGTCTAAGTGTTAGGCGACAACCTCGACAACAGATTATAAATGCAGAATTTCTAGGATTATTAATGGCTCAGTTCGTATATACCATGAACCGTGTGGGCAAAGTTGTTCCACCTAACCGTCACATTTTAAAAGACATCTCTTTGTCGTTTTTCCCCGGCGCCAAAATCGGTGTTTTGGGTTTAAACGGTTCAGGTAAATCCACCCTATTAAAAATCATGGCCGGCATCGACACCGAAATCGTTGGTGAAGCGCGCCCACAACCCGGGATTAAAATCGGCTATCTGGCCCAAGAACCACAACTGGATGACAGCAAGACCGTGCGCGGCAATATCGAAGAAGCGGTATCTGATGTGAAAGAGGCCTTGGCAGAACTGGATGCGGTTTATGCCGCCTATGCCGAGCCGGATGCCGATTTTGATGCTCTGGCGAAAAAACAGGCCGAAATTGAAGACCTGATCCAAGCCAAAGACGGTCACAACCTTGACCGCACCTTGGATATTGCCGCCGATGCCTTACGCCTACCTGAATGGGATGCCGATGTCAGCAAGTTGTCCGGTGGTGAGCGTCGCCGTGTCGCACTGTGCAAACTGTTGCTAGAAAAACCTGACATGTTATTGCTAGATGAACCGACCAACCACTTGGACGCCGAATCAATCGCCTGGCTGGAACGTTTCTTATTGGACTTCCCGGGAACCGTTGTGGCGATCACTCACGACCGTTACTTCTTGGACAACGCCGCGCAATGGATTCTTGAACTTGACCGCGGTGAAGGTATTCCGTTTGAAGGCAACTACTCTTCATGGCTGGAACAGAAAGAAAAACGCCTGGAACAGGAAGCCAAAACCGAAGCCGCTCGCATGAAAACCATCAAAAACGAGTTGGAATGGGTGCGCCAGAACCCTAAGGGTCGTCATGCCAAATCAAAAGCTCGTCTATCGCGCTTTGAAGAATTGAGCTCTCAAGAATCACAGCAACGCAATGAAACCAGTGAAATCTTTATTCCGGTGGCCGAGCGATTGGGTGAGAAAGTCATCGAAGTTAACCATATTTCCAAAGGCTTTGGCGACCGCTTGTTAATTGATGATCTTAACTTCCGCCTTCCGCAAGGTGGTATTGTCGGCATTATCGGTGCCAACGGTGCCGGTAAATCGACCTTGTTTAAAATGCTGACCGGTCAAGAACAACCTGATACCGGCAGTATCGAATTCGGTGAAACCGTCAAACTTTCTTATGTTGACCAGAGCCGTGATGCGCTGGATGACAATAAAACCGTTTGGGAAGAGATTTCCGAAGGCGACGATATCTTTATGGTCGGTAATATCGAAGTGAACTCACGCGCTTACTGCAGTCGCTTCAACTTCCGTGGCGGCGACCAGCAGAAAAAAATCGGACAACTTTCCGGTGGTGAACGCAACCGTGTGCATCTAGCGAAAACACTGCGTAGCGGTGGTAATGTTCTGCTATTGGATGAACCGACCAATGACTTGGATGTGGAAACATTGCGAGCATTGGAAGAAGCTTTATTGGAATTTGCCGGTTGCGCGGTGGTGATCTCCCACGACCGTTGGTTCCTGGATCGAATCGCGACACATATGCTTGCCTTTGAAGGTGACTCTCATGTAGAGTGGTTTGAAGGAAACTTCTCAGATTACGAAGCCGATTTGAAACGTCGTAAAGGTGCCGATGCCGCACAGCCGCATCGTATTAAATATAAGCCTATCTCAAAGGATTAAAACGCTATGACAGAAATGCTCACCAACCATTTGGACGCGATTGCCAATGCCATGCCTGACCCAATTTTTGTCATGGGACAGGATGGTACCTATTTGGATATTGTCGGTGGTCAGGAGCGAACGCTCTATGCCGACGGCTCGACATTGATTGGTAAAAAATACCATGATGTACTTCCAGAGCAAATGGCCGAGCGTTTCTTGAATGTGGTGCAGACGGCCATCAAAGACAACCGCCTGCAAGAAATCGAGTATCAGCTTGCCGATGAGGAAATCAACGGTATCGAAGGTTCCACCAAAGGCGGCCAATGGTATGAAGCGCGTGTGTATCCTGTTAAGGAAGGCACTTACGAGCAACCTGCCGTGATTTGGCTGGCAATCAACATCACAAGCCGTAAGCATATGGAAGAACAGCTCGAGCATCTGTCATCGAACGATCCGCTGACTAATCTCTATAACCGCGATTATTTCTTGGACATTGTTGATGAAGAGATCAATAAAGCGAAAATGAATAATCAACCGCTATCTCTGTTTAAGGTCAATCTGGATTGCTTTAAACGCGTCACTGACCGCTACGGTCATGAAATGGGCGATAAAGCGATTCTGACTGCGGCACATGCGCTGAAAAAAGTGGTCAAAGAGTTGGGCATGGTGGGTCGTCTAAGCTGTGATCAGTTCATGGTGGTGTTGCCAGGCGTTAAGGCGGTTGATGCGTTTCGTATCGCCAAGCTTTCCCAAGAGACCATTACCGCACAGAAGATCAAACTGGATGACAACACGACGACTTGTTTGACCAGTCATGCCGGTGTGACCGAATTGCGCAACGATCACGAAGACAGCCAAACGCTGTTTTTACGCGTAAATAATGCAATCAGCGCAATCGAAGGCAAAAAAGACATCACCAATATCATGTGATGAATATATTTAATGAAGATTTGTAAGCAAAGGAGCTTTTTATGAAAACCCTATTACGCTTAATCAGCAGTGCCTTTATCGTGTTGGCAATGCTTGTTTCTCCGGTTCAAGCCGCAGATGACGGTGCCAAGGTGGTTTACCATGTCGACTTTAAGGACCCTACCCGCTACTCGGCAACTCTGACCTCGATCAACAACATTATGAACTTCTATGAATCTGAACTGATGGAACCGGAAGTACATCTGGTATTTGTCGGCTACGGGCTGCGCTTTACCACCAATGATGCGCTTAAAGGCACACCTTATGAACACGACAAAGAGTTACTTGAACGTCGTGATGAGCTTAAAGGTCGCTTACAGTCATTAATTGATGTGCGCGGCGTTAAGGTTCACCTGTGCGATAAAACCCGTGATGAGGTCGGACTACCTACCGATAAGGTTTATTCCGGTATTGAAATGACGAAATCTGGTGTGGCCAAAATCGCAATTCTTCAATCTGAAGGTTTTGCTTATTTGAAAATTCAATAAACAATCAATCACTACTCAACCAATAAAAAGCCGTCAATTGACGGCTTTTTATTTATCCGAGCCACGCAAACGCTTAATTTTTTTACTCAAAAAACCATGAACCGATATCGATACCCTATCGTCTTTGCCAGTATTGTCTTTTTAATTGCCGCTAAGGTTCTGCCGCTTTGGCATATCAACCAGCCAGCGCTTTACTGGGATATGGATAGAATCATTGCATTAGCCTGCCTGTTGATTGTTGCTCACATCTATATCGAAAAACTTCAAATACGCTCATTCGTTTGGCTGTTGATAATTTTTGTCGGCAGTTTGCTGCTTAACCACCTTTGGCTAGACCTAGATATTCAGCGAGTGCTGCAACTACTGTTGTTAACAGCTCTTGTCGAAGAGGTTTTACTTCGCGGCGTACTGTTCGAACTGTTGTTAAAAAAGTGGTCTGCGCCAACCGTGTTAATAGCCACCAGCGTACTATTTATTATGGTTCACCCGCCTGTTTATGAACATTACCAATACGGCATGCTGGTTTTTTTGTCAGGACTGTTGCTTGGTTCCATCTATCTCCACTTCAGACAATACAATCTGCAAACGGCTTTAGTGGTGGTGACGGCAATACATATGCTGATTATTCTAATCGGGTTGAATTTCAACTTAATACCGGTTCGATAAATAACCGTCTCAACACCTATTGCGGATTTATGGGGCAATCTCTGCTTGAATCTGAGCCAAATCAACCTCGACACGCAACTCCGACTGCATGGTTGTAATCCATAGTCTATTCTCATCCATTTGATGTACATAAGGATATGCCAGCCAAGCGCCTTTGCATTGTGCAATCACCTTAGGGTCAGACCAAGTTTCACCATCATCATCGGAAAAAATAATCGCCAACTCTTCGCGAAACCAAGAGGCCTTGACCTCGGAAAACAGACCTGAGATTCTGGCAAACTCCTTTTTACCTTGGGGATAAAGCGTATTAAAAACCATTAATAGTTGACCACTTGCCAATCTTTTCAACATGGCCGGGGAACTGCTCGCTTCTATACCTGGCCTGATATGCGTCCAGGTAACACCATCATCATAAGAATAAGCGTGCCAGAAATAATCCAAATTGGTTCGGATACAGAACCAGACACAATCCTTTAACTCGACCAAAGTTCCCTCGTAACATCCGCCGTGATGGCCGCGACCGCCAATATCAAGATGATTGCTCGCCTGCCAGCTCAAACCCTTATCTTCAGAACGAAAACTCAGGCTGTAATGACGTGCTTGGGCATAATCCATATTTTGTGCCGAAGCGATTAAGGCGCCTGAGCTCAGCTCTATCAAAGTGGTCGCCGCCGCTGCATAGCCTTTTTGCAAAACTATAGGTTGTTGCCAAGTCTTGCCTCCGTCCTCACTACGCACAATATAGTGGTACAGAAAACTGTTCTTGGTTGGCGAGTTACTGTTCTTTTTCCAATTAAAATGACACTTGGCCATATCGATAAAAGACAACACGATGGTACCGTCAGCACAACACAACAGACTGTGCGAATTGGAAGCGCTAAAATCCTGATCTTTGGCAAACAGAACAAACTCCTGCCAGGTCTGCCCCTGATTATCGGAAAGATAAGCCGATTTATGGTCGACGCACAACAACTGCCCGGCTTGATTATATATAAAAGGACCATTACGCTCGATGTGCAATGGCTTAACGCCTTCTGTCAGATAAACCGAATGTTCTGTTTTAGGGGCTTTGGAAAACTCCAAGCTTATTTGCGGATATTCATGCATAATGCCTTACCTTCTTCAACTTGATTTCAAACTCAACGTACAACAAACCTGCTTCAATATGCCAGCTTTACAAAACGATGGCTACGCATATTTTTCCATAACGGCTTATCAATTCGCTTATCAGCAACGAGAATAGCGACTCGATTCACACATCATCTCAGCTGACAACCACTCTAAAATTATTACCGACCTAATTAGTATTTATTTAGTATTTATTATTAAAAACAGTAAAAAAAGCCGGTAAAAACCGCCACAACTGAGCATGCCAACGGAAAACTGATTGACCAGACATTGAACTCTAATTAGTATGGGAGTCAGGCATAAATGTTTGTATATTTTTCAATCGGGAAATCAATGGACACGAAAACAATCAGTCATGCATCCGATTCGCATTTGGATATTGCGACTCTCGATTTTTTAAGACGAATCCTCTTCAGTCAAGATTCGATAGAAAAACAATACATAGCCATTTGCCAGTTTGTCGGCGATCAACTACAACTTAGCCAAGTAAGCCTAATATCACTAGAAGGCAGTATGCTACGGCTGATCAACGGCAGCGATAAAACACCTCGGCCGATTGAGGCATCCGCTGACTATATTGATCACTGGCACAAACACCAGACTTTATTTAGCACCGACATTCAAAGTGAGACCTTATTCTCCAACCAATATCAGCACCATTTAAAGGCTGGCAACATTGCCTGCTTAAACCAATACCTCATTGATAATAAGACCAGAAAACTCATCCTCAGCCTTGAAAATCAAAGCAAACCCATTCAATTTAGCAGCCGTCAACAGCAATTTATCGAGGATATCCGCCAACTCTTGGCGGACATACTGAAACGCGAACAGCAATCACTTGATACGGAAAAATATCGCAACCTCTATAGCGAATTCGAATCGGCCTTCGATGGCTCCAACTACAGCATTATTTCGACCGATTCACAAGGCATTATTCGCAGCTTCAACCATGGCGCCAGCCTTATGCTTGGTTACAGCGCTGAAGAGGCTATTGGCAAAACCCCTGAACTCTTTCACGATACTCAAGAGGTAATCAAACGCGCAGCCGAGCTGACTGTCGAACTCAATGAGCTTATCGAACCGGGTTTTGAAACCTTTGTTGCCAAGACACGACGTGGAGAAATCGAAGAACGCGAGTGGACCTATATTCATAAAGATGGACACCGGCTCCCAGTACTGCTTTCTGTCAGCGCCATTCGCGATCAAAATAATGAGATCAGCGGCTTTCTTGGTATCGCAATCGACATTAGTGACCGCGTTTTAACCAGCCGTGCGATCCGTGAGCAAGAAGCCACCTACCGCCTGCTTTATGAAGCCTCTTCCGATGGAATATTTCTCGTCCATGACGGCATTATCATCGATATTAACCCTGCGGCCCAACACCTCTTTGCCTGTAAAAGAGAACAAATCATCGGTCAGCCTCCGACGCGATTCTTCCCGCAAATCCAACCTAATGGAGATAATTCGGCAGAAGTCGCTCAACAGAAAATTTATGCCGCTTTGAACGGCAAAAACCAGTTTTTCGAATGGCAACATATCACATATAACGGTACGCCTTTTGATTCCGAGGTCACCCTCAATACCTTTATGGTTGACGATAAGGTTCTACTGCTCGGCATTATACGAGACATTAGCGAACGCAAACGGACGCAACAGGAACTGGATAACTCACGTCTTAGCCTAATTGAAAAAAACCGTAACCTGATGCTCATCAATCGCTTATCGAGCCAGCTGCAGCACCTGACCAATAAACAGCACGTTTATCTGGAGGTAATGAACACCATTATCGAACATATTCCGATAGCCAAGGTCGGCATCTACGAAGTGGAAGAACAAAATCTAGTACTTAAAGCCTCATGCGGTTTGCCGCAAAAAATTGAAGAGCACCTGAAAACACTCGATATTAACAACAGTTTGACCGGCCAGGCTCTACATAATAAAGACATTCTGATCACCGAGAATATCAGCCAAGATTCACCGATTATTGGCCAATTCAATAAAGAGGTGATTGATGCCAACTTCCAATCCGCAGTAGTCATCCCGCTTTATTTCAACGAGCAGCTATTGGGAAGCTTGAACATCTTTTTTGAAAAACAAAAAAATAGCTTTTACCATGAACGTGAACTCTATGAAACCATAGGAAAAACACTTTCCATATCTATGTTCAACACCCATAACATGCAAGCGATGCAATACTTGGCAAGGCATGACTCGCTGACCAATCTGGGAAATCGCAGCCTATTCCATCATTATTTTGATAAACATATCATGCAACCTGGGCGCCGCCATGCTACGGTCATCCTTTTTGACTTGGACCGTTTTAAGGAAATTAATGATACCCTGGGTCATCATATTGGTGATCTGCTGTTACAACAGATAGGCCCTCGCATTGAATCCGCATTGGAAGGTTATCAATATCTACTATGTCGCTTAGGTGGTGATGAGTTTACCCTGCTAATTGAAAACCTACTGGATGACAGCCAACGTATCGCACTCGCGGAAAAACTGCATAGCTCTCTTCGTCAGGCATTTTTCATCGATAAAATGCACCTTGAAATCGACAGCAGCTTCGGTGTATCGATTTACCCGAATGATGGTACCGATAGCCATGCGTTACTACGTTCGGCTGATGTTGCCATGTATCACGCCAAAACCAACCATCTGGGCGTCTCCTTTTATGAAAGAGAGTTTGATACCAACTCACCAGAGCGCTTAATGCTGCTGGCGGATCTCAACAACGCGATTAAAGAGAACCAACTGGTATTATTCTATCAACCGAAACTTAACCTGCAGACACAAACAGTCGAAGGGTTTGAAGCCCTGATACGCTGGCAACACCCGGAACGCGGCTTGCTTTTCCCCGATAGTTTTATGCCGCTAGCCGAAGTCAGCGATGTTATCTACCCTTTCACCGACCATGTCATCGAGCTGGCGATGCAACAGCAAAAACAGTGGTTATCTGAAGGTAAGCGTTACAGTGTTTCAGTCAATATTTCCGCGCGTAATCTCATGGATGAAAGACTCTACCCGCACCTCAAGGCATGCCTGAAAAAATATAAAACACCCGCAGAACTGTTTGAGTTGGAATTGACTGAAACCGCCTTGATGCAAGACCCGGAAAGAGCGATTACCATTTTGAAGCGAATCGCCACCTTAAATGTCAAGCTATCGGTAGATGACTTTGGTACAGGTTATTCATCCTTAGCCTATTTGAGACGCTTACCGCTGAATGCGTTAAAAATCGACCGTGTCTTTGTCAAGGATATGCTCGAAAACGACCAGGATGAGATCATCGTGCACTCAACCATCGCTTTAGCTCACAACCTTAAACTGCAAGTCATTGCCGAAGGAGTGGAAAATCTCGAAATCATTGAGCGCTTGCAAGGCATTAATTGCGATATGGTGCAAGGTTACTTTTTAAGCCAGCCTAAACCTTGGAAAGAGATGCGACAGTGGCTCAAAGACAATAACTATTAATAACTATTGGGCTTCTGCATAAACGCTTATCTGAACACTATTTTGAAGGTTTTCATCCTGCGAAAATAACAGAATTTATTGCCAAAATTTAGCCAGACAAGCACTCACTTCTGCATCACTAACTTGATTGAATTGTTGATAATACTGACCGACTGCCTGAAAATCATCGGCTTCAATCAAACAAATCAATTGATCTACCTCTGTCTGCAATTCGGCTAGAGTATCCAACGGCGCCACAGGTACCGCCAAAACAATTTTCACGGGTTGCTGCATTCTTACCGCCTTAATTGCGGCTTTTACCGTCGCTCCCGTGGCAATACCATCATCGACAATAATGACTGTCTTACCCTTCAATTGCGGATAGGGTCTTGAGCCTCGATAGAGTTGTTCACGATGCAACAGCAGCTCCCGTTGTTTGGCTTCAACTTTGGCGATATCCGCTTCAGAAACACGATAGGCGTTAACCACCACTTGATTAAGTACCTTGATGCCATTACTGGCAATCGCCCCCATCGCTAATTCGGAAAATTGCGGCAAGCCGAGTTTGCGTACCAATACAATATCGAGCTGACAATTCAAGCTATCGGCAATAACCTCTCCTAAGGGAACCCCTCCTCTTGGTAAAGCCAATACGATGGTTTGCTCCGCGCCGGATTCAATATCCTCACGCCGTAACAAACGCTCGGCCAATAACTTAGCCGCCTGAGTTCGGTTTTGAAAACGCATAAACCCCTCCTTTAACAATATACTTGTTAATGGAGTCATCTTAATATGTTGTTGGCGATTTGAATACTTGCCGACACAAATATCTTCAATGGGACATGCACGAAAAGAATTCATTCAGGCAATAAAAAAGCCGGCATAAAGCCGGCTTTTTTAGTATTGGATAATCGCTAAGATTATGCCAATTCCCCTGGGTATGATTCGATACCTGGGTTGTTCTTAACACCTTTAAGCTTAGGATGGTTAACCTTCTTAAGCTTAGTGCTAGACTTGTGGTTACGTAGGTAATCAGCGGCAACATCCCACATAAGACGACCTTCACCAACTGTATCAACCTGCGCCCAACCAGCAACAGTATAAGTCTTGTTCGCTTCAAGCGGAGTACCGTCATCAAGACGCATATCAGAGATACGGTTACCGAACTTACCGTTAGGTTCACAAGTATAGTCCATACCACCAAGACGAACCATATCACCACCAGATTGTAGGTATGGGTCTTTCTGGAATAGGTTCTCACAGATACCTTCTAGGATATCCTTCATCTGAGCACCAGTTACTTCTGACTTGTATGTTTCACCGTAAGTCATCGAGGTTTCATCCATAACACGTTCCATAGTGATCATCTCACCAGCTAGAACCGAAGTACCCCAACGAACACCGGCAGACATAGCGATCTGAGTATCGTGCTCTTCACGTAGAGAGTTAACGATGATCTGGTCCCAAGTACCCATGAAGTTACCACGACGGTATAGGGTATCTTCAGCGATCGCTAGTTCTTCACCTAGGATTTCACCGTAAGTCTTGCCTAGACGGTCTTTGTTGTTTGCCATTTCAGGGTTACGTGATTCAACAACGTTTTCGTCGTACTTACGTAGGTAAAGATCAGTGATGAACTTATCAACACCCGCGTCAGCAGCAAGAACGTTAGAGAACACAGGAAGCAATTTGTAATCAACGCCTTGTAGCTTACCGTTCTGGATATCCAAATCCATACAACCAACGAACTTACCGTTAGAACCTGCGTTAGTTACGTAACACACACCACCGTTTGGTGTCTTAACATTGATTGTCTTAGGAATACCATCGTGTGTGTGACCACCGAAGATCGCATCGATACCCGATACGCGAGAAGCCATCTTGATATCAACGTCCATACCGTTGTGTGAGATCATTACAACCGCAGCAACTTTTTCTTCGGCACGGATCTTATCAACCGTTTCCTGAAGCGCGTCTTCACGAAGACCGAAAGACCAATCCGGGAAGTTAGACTGTGGGTTAGCGTTAGCTGTACGAGGGAACGCCTGACCAACGATCGCAACACGCTCACCATTTACAACTTTAACAGTGTAAGGCTTGAAAGCACGTGCTTCGTCTTCGTCAAATAGACCAACGCCATTGTTAGCGTCAACCATTTCACGGTAAGCATCACCGAACAATGAATCTTCTTTAACACGGATGTTCTGTGCTACGAATTCACCTTTGAATGCGTTCAAGTTCTTAAGAACTTCTTCAGCCTTGTATGTGAATTCCCAGTGACCTGTCATGATATCTACACCTAGAAGGTTAGACGCTTCAACCATGTCCATACCACGTGTAAACAATGCTGTACCAGAACCGTGCCACAAGTCACCACCATCCATAGTGATAGTGTTTTCACGACCACCAGCTTGCTCACGTAGCTTGTCTAGCAATGTTTTAACGTGTGCGAAACCACCCACTTTACCGTAACGCTCTGACGCTTCAGTGAAGTCTAGGTATGAGAACGCGTGCGCTAGAGGAGTGTTAGCTTCGATACCTAATTCTTTAAGCAACTTGTGACCAACAACGTGAGGAAGCTGACCGAAAGCCGGACCAGTACCTAGGTTAACGTTTGGCTCACGGAAGTAGATTGGCTTTAACTGAGCGTGTGTATCAGTAATGTGCAATAGACGAACCTTACCTTTCATTGGCTGGTTGTAGATTGCATCAGATGCTTTAGCTAGAGCAGCTTTATCAGCACCACCAGACATAGCTTTCGCTGTACCAGGTAACATCCCCGCAGCAGCGGCCATAGACATTACATGTAGAAATTCGCGGCGATTTAAAGACATTAGGTCTCTCCGTTTTATTTAAAATTATTGTCCTGCATGAAACCGGTTCACGCAGGGCCAAGAAAAAATTATCGGACAAATTTAAAGGCTGAAAGCCTTAAAGTCAAATAAACTAAAGTTTTCATCGAATAAATTTTATTTATATCCAATTAAATCTTTTTAAAACTCAGTTTTCCCTATAAATTACAAGGTTTTATAAGGTCCACTGCATTTGATAAGTCAATCACCCTACCCACTTACGAGCATTACGGAACAGACGCATCCAAGGCGCATCCTCCTGCCAGTCATCAGGATGCCAAGAGTTCTGCACGGTTCTGAATACGCGTTCCGGGTGTGGCATCATAATGGTGACACGCCCATCAGGGGTCGTCAGGCCAGTCATACCGTTTGCGGTTCCGTTCGGGTTAAATGGGTAAGCTTCGGTTGGATTACCCTGAGCATCGACATAACGCACACCAACCAAACCTTCGACATTTGCCGCATCACCGGCACCAAAATCCATGCGCCCTTCACCGTGAGCAACCGCAACCGGGATACGTGTCCCTGCCATTCCTTTTAATAGAATAGATGGGGATTCTTCGATTTGAACCTGTGAGAAGCGCGCTTCGAACTGTTCCGATTCATTGCGTACGAACGCCGGCCAGCTTTGTGCACCAGGGATAATTTCTTTTAGATTTGACAACATTTGACAACCGTTACAGACACCTAAAGTAAAAGTATCTTCACGATTGAAGAAGCTCTCAAAAGTGGTACGCGCCGTATCATTAAACAGAATTGAGTTTGCCCAACCTCGACCGGCACCTAAAACGTCACCGTAAGAGAAACCACCGCAGGCGACCAGCCCCTTATAATCATCAAATTTGACTTCGCCGGATAACACATCGGTCATATGCACATCGATCGCATCAAAGCCCGCCTTAGTGAAAGCGGCCGCCATTTCCTGCTGACCGTTAACCCCTTGCTCACGCAAGATAGCGACTTTCGGACGTGGCTTACCGGCAAATTCCGCAGTAATATCGTCATTCATATCAAAAGTGACCAGCGGGGCGATTTCGGTATTGGCATCATTCTCGATCGCATCGAACTCTTGCTTGGCACAGTTTTCATTATCACGCAGTGCCTGCATGCGGTAAGAGGTTTCCGTCCACCAAGCTTGCAACTGCTTGCGTGACATGGATAGTAGCTCAGCGCCATTTGCACTGAAGGTCACCTGATCATTTGTATTGATTGACCCCACCCAGTGAGCCATAGTCGATAGATTATGATCGACAAGAATGGCTTCAACGGCTGCTTTATTGCTGGCCGCAACCTGAATGACAACGCCGACTTCCTCGGCACATAAGGCCGCCACCGGCTCATTCCCTAAAGCAGAAACATCAATATCGATACCGCAGTGACCGGCAAATGCCATTTCCATTAAGGTGACCAACAAACCACCATCAGCACGGTCATGATAAGCCAGCATCAATTCATCGGCCAACATCTGCTGAGTGGCATTGAATAGATTCAATAAGTCTTCAGCCGAGTCTAAATCGGCAGACACATCACCGATCTGGTTATAAACTTGAGCTAGACAGCTGGCACCGATACGGTTCTGACCTTTACCTAAATCGATTACCAGCAGTTCGCTATCACCTTTGTCGGTTCGCAACTGCGGAGTTACCGTTTTACGCACATCTTCAACCGGCGCGAAAGTGGTGATATTCAACGACATTGGCGAGATAACCGCTTTATCATCGCTACCATCATTCCAAACGGTTTTCATCGACATCGAATCTTTACCGACCGGGACGGCGATACCCAAAGCCGGACAGAGTTCCAAACCTACGGTTTCCACCGCATCATAAAGTGCCGAATCTTCACCCGGATGACCGGCTGCCGCCATCCAGTTGGCAGAGATTTTGATATCGCTCATTTTGCCGATTTTGGCACAAGCGATATTGGTGATCGCCTCGGCAATAGATAGACGCGCAGAAGCTTTCGGATTAATCAACGCCACCGGTGGACGTTCACCGGAAGCCATCGCTTCACCGGTATAACCGTTATAATCCGAGCAAGTGATACCGGCGTTGGCGACCGGAACCTGCCAAGGCCCTACCATCTGGTCACGCGTTACCATACCGGTAATCGAACGATCCCCGATAGTGATCAAAAAGTTTTTCGATGCAATGGTCGGCAACTTCAATAGACGCTCGGTGGCATCGGCCAAATCGATCACTGCCGTTTCAAAACCGGCTTGCGGAAGCTTGCGGCTTTCTACGGTACGGTGCATCTTAGGCGGCTTACCTAATAATACGTTTAGCGGCATATCGACAGGATTGTTATCAAACAGACTGTCATTAACAATCAATTCTTGCTCTTTAGTCGCTTCACCAACAATTGCATACAAACAACGTTCACGCTTACAGATTGCTTCAAACTGTTCGATCTTGTCCGCATAGATGGCAATAACATAACGTTCTTGAGATTCGTTTGACCAGATTTCCATTGGCGACATGCCCGGCTCATCGATCAACACCTTACGTAAATCGATACGCCCCCCCTTACCGGCATCATTGACCAATTCAGGGAAAGCATTAGAGATACCACCGGCACCGACATCGTGAATCGATGCGATTGGCGAATCGGTACCGAGATAAGTGCAGCGGTCGATGACTTCCTGCGCACGGCGCTCCATCTCTGGGTTTTCACGCTGAACGGACGCGAAATCCAAAGCTTCAGAACCGGAACCTGTATCCACTGAAGACGCGGCACCACCACCCAGACCAATCAACATTGCCGGACCACCTAAAACCACCAGCTTGGCGCCAACCGGAATATCGCCTTTTTGAATATGTTCTTCACGGATACTACCTAGACCACCCGCCAACATAATCGGCTTATGGTAACCGCGTACTTCCTCACCGTCATGAGTCACCATGGTGTTTTCATAGGTACGGAAATAACCGTTGATCGCCGGACGACCGAATTCGTTGTTGAAACCTGCCGCACCCAAAGGCCCTTCAATCATGATTTCCATTGGCGTGACAATGCGCCCTGGTTTACCGTAGTCACGTTCCCAAGGCTGTTTAAAGCCCGGGATATTCAAGTTAGACACGGTAAAGCCTGTCAAACCGGCTTTTGGCTTGGAGCCACGACCGGTAGCACCTTCGTCACGGATTTCACCACCTGAACCGGTAGCAGCACCCGGCCACGGAGAAATCGCGGTCGGGTGGTTATGGGTTTCCACTTTGATCTGGAAATGCACCGGCTCTTCATTGAACTGATACTGGAGCGTTTCAGGATTCGGGAAAAAACGTGTCGCTTGCGCACCGGCAATGACCGCCGCGTTATCGCTATAGGCCGATAACACACCTTCCGGGCTTTTTTGATAGGTATTGCGAATCATACCAAACAAAGAATTCGGTTTATCTTCACCATCGATCGTCCAATCAGCATTGAAGATCTTATGACGACAGTGCTCCGAGTTTGCCTGAGCAAACATCATCAATTCGGCATCCACCGGATTACGTCCCAGCCCTTCAAACGCGGTGACCAAGTAATCGATTTCATCTTCACTTAACGCCAAGCCCATTTCAGTATTGGCTGCAACCAAAGCTTCACGACCACCAGTTAAAATATCAACCGTACTATAAGGCTTTGGTTGCTGATGGGAGAACAGCGCTTCTAGCGCCGCGAAATCATAAGACACCTGCTCCATCATACGATCGAAAAGCGCGGCTTCCATGGCTGCACGATCTTGACTGTTAACACCCTTTAGACTGTAGACAATACCTCGCTCGATACGCTCAAGCGATTCAATACCACAAGTATGAGTGATATCGGTTGCCTTGGATGACCACGGCGAAATCGTACCGATACGCGGTGTCACTATGCAGCTATCCGAGTTCAAATCACCGCTTTTTTCCTGCTCGGAATTATTCAATAAAATATTCAGATGCTGACGCTGAGACGGCGTCAATTCGGTTTTTAAATCGACAAAATAAACAAATTGCGATTCGACAGCATCGATTGAGCCGATGGCTTTAAGCTTATCTAGCAATTGATTTAGACGGTAAGCGGAGTGCGCTGGATTACCCCAGATAACTTGCATAGTTTGAACCCTTTACAAAAACAAAAGCCCTCTTATCGAGGGCGCTGAGAATGCCTGCGATTTATTTCAATAAACCGAGACTTTCAAAAATATAACGTCGTTGATCTTCATTTAAAGGTGCCGCACCTTCCGGTGAAGAGACCTTTAAGATCACTTTGTCTTTACTGTCTTCAGCTTGAGCAAGCTTTAACTTAACCACTTCTGGCAAGTCCTTCTTACCGGCATCAGACCAGAACGCCAGTGAAGACAGGAATGAATCTTCTTCGCGAAGGTTATTAGGTACCTTCACCCAAATTTCGTTTTGCGATGCTTTGACATTGTCGATCGACCAGGCGGCACGATAGATCATCGCCTGCAGATAACTCCAACCTTGCTCCATTGAAGTTCTAAAGGCTAAACCTTCCAGCTCGGTACCTTCAACCACTTCAACCTGCTGCTCCGTGACCTTTAACTGAGCCAAAGCCTTTTCACTACTTGAACCGAAAAAGACCATTGCCTGATACAAGGCTTCCGCTTCCATGATTGGATTATATGGGCGCATGCGCCACTGACGGTCGATATCTCGTGCTTCGTTGGCATCCGGTGAATAGACCTGTGAGTGGTTGATATAGACTTTAACGACAGAACGCGCCACGTCGGTTTCGACACGAGCCGTATATTTGTCATAGATACCGTCGGCTAATTCCGGACGCCAGCTATTCAATAATTTGGTAATCGGGCCAACATCATCTAAAGGCACCAATTCGGTACGCGCAATAAAATCGGTTTTCATGACACCGATATCTTTACGCTCCTCTTTCAGGTCAAAACCTTTAGAGATAAAGAATCGTTTTAAACTAGACCAGACCTGTTCGCTATTTTCAGACTCCACTTCAATCCAGCGCTCGGAAAGATTGCCATTCATAGCAATGCCCTGCGCCTTGAAGTTAGGGATATGGTCATAGGTATCTTGTTGCGCCAAAGCATCCTGCTCGGCTTTTTCCAAAGCCAATGACATCTCTGTTTTAGGCTTAGCCGGGTTAAACAGATTTGGCGGCATTTCCAAAGATTTAACTAATTTGGCTTCATTGTCTCTATAGCTACCGTCCGATCCGAACATATTAGAAAGTGAAGAACACCCGGTTAAACCAAGCGAGGCGACCACAGTCGAAACTACCACGGTTTTTGCATAAAGACGCATAAAAAAATTACCCTTAATTAGTCATCAATTATCAGTCAGAAAATTTACTTTTTTAAAGTTATACCAGCTTTTTCCATCGCCTGACGAACTATTGGCTGTGCCGAGGCTGATAAAGGCGTTAATGGTAGGCGAATCGCCTCTCCCATTAAGCCCATTTGTGCTACCGCCCATTTGACCGGAATCGGATTAGCTTCAATAAAAAGATCGTTATGTAAGGCCTGCAAAGGCTTATCAAGTTCATGAGCCTTATCCGCATTACCAGCCAAAGCTTGTGCATAGACTTCTCGCAGTTGCGCCGGGGCAACGTTTGCGGTTACCGAAATACCACCATGGCCACCGGCTAGAATAAAATCGACTGCCGAAGCATCATCACCGCTATAAAGATCGAAGTCCTCATCGACTCCCGCCTTGATGGCATCGATACGACTCAAATCACCGGTGGCTTCTTTAATCCCGATAATATTATCGATCTTCGCCAGACGGATCACCGTCTCCGGCAAAAGGTCACAGGCGGTACGCCCTGGAACATTATAAAGAATCTGCGGGATATCGACGCTTTCGGCGATTTTTTTGTAATGGAGATACAAGCCTTCTTGGGTAGGCTTGTTGTAGTAAGGCGTTACCAATAAAGCGGCATCTGCACCGGCTTTTTTAGCGCATTGCGTCAACATCAGTGCTTCACTGGTTGAGTTGGCACCGGTACCGGCGATTACAGGAATTCGACCGCTTGCCTTTTCGACAACAAACTTGACTACCTCACAGTGTTCCTCAAAATCGATTGTTGCCGACTCACCGGTTGTGCCCATGGCAACAATTGCATCGGTGTTAGAAGCGATATGAAACTCTATCAATTTTTCCAGAGCATCATAATCAACTGATTCATCTTCCAACATAGGCGTGACTAACGCCACCATACTGCCTCTAAACACTACAATTTTCTCCAAAACTTTGAGGGTAAATCAAAAAGTGTAATCTTACCCTTTCCCCCCTAACACTTCAACAAATTAATGGCGCTTTAAGACAGCCAGCTACGCTTTTTTCGCCAGCCTTTTGAAGACGATAACTTTTTGCATTTTTTTGCGTTGCATTGACCGGCAAAAATCGTCATACTGAATCTAAATTTAGAAACCAAAACACATAATAAAAATCCAAGGAACTTCTCTATGAGCATTAAAATCGGCGACTCAATTAGCGCCTTTTCTCTTGCCGCCACCTCTGACACGACCGTTACCGAACAAGACCTATTGGGTAAATACACCGTCCTCTATTTTTATCCAAAAGACAGCACTCCTGGCTGCACAACAGAAGGCAACGACTTTAGCGAACTGTGTACACAGTTTGCCGAGAAGAACTGTCAGATTTTCGGTATTTCCATGGATTCAATGAAACGTCATGAGAATTTCAAAGCCAAACAGAACTTCGCTTTTGAACTGATTTCAGACCCTGATGCCGAACTTTGCCAACAGTTCGGTGTCTATCAAATGAAAAAGAATTTCGGTAAAGAGTATATGGGCATAGTGCGCAGTACCTTTATTATCGATCCACAAGGAAAACTCGTTCTAGCATGGGACAAGGTTAAGGTGAAAGGCCATGCGGCGGAAGTATTGGAGGCTCTGACAGCCTTGCAGTAGTAGTTGAGACAGACAATTCGGTTTATATAGATATGAGGTGACAATATGACCAATGAAGCCAAACGGTTATTTATATTAGATACCAACGTGCTTATGCACGACCCGATGGCACTATTCAATTTCGAAGAGCATGATATTTTCATCTCAATGACGGTTCTCGAAGAACTTGATGCCGGTAAAAAAGGCATGTCTGAGGTTTCTCGAAATGTACGCGAAACCAACCGCCTGATTGATCAAATTATCAGCGATGCCAGTTTTGAAGATATCAAACACGGCCTTGAACTGGAACGCATCCATCCGAACCCGGAAAAAGCCAGCAGCCATCTCGGCAAACTATTCTTTGAAACCGAACCGCTTCTTGCCGAATTACCCAAATCTCTACCCAGTCACAAAGCTGACAACCACATTCTACAAACCGGCCTCGCGCTAAAGAGCCAATACCCAGATCGCAATGTCACGCTCGTCACCAAAGACATCAATATGCGCATCAAATCGTCCGCAGTCGGCCTTCATTCGGAAGATTACTATAATGACCGCGTACTCGAAGATGCCGACCTGTTATTTACCGGCTGGGAATACCTAGACAGTCACTTTTTTGAAACTCACGGCCAGAACATGAAGTCCTGGCAGGACGGCAGCCGCACCTTTTATGAAATGGATGTGGATGAACATTGCCACTGGTTTCCAAACCAGTGCCTAATCAGCGAAAATGACGCCGGCTTTAACGCCATTGTCAGAAGTGTCGAACACGGTAAAGCGATTTTGGAATACATGCATGACTTTACCCATGAGAATCACTCCGTTTGGGGAATTACCGCGCGCAATAGCGAACAGAATATTGCCCTTAACTTCCTAATGGATCCGGAAATCGATTTTGTTTCACTACTTGGGGTTGCCGGTACAGGTAAAACCTTGCTGGCACTTGCCGCCGCTCTGGAACAGACTCTTGACCAAAACATCTACAATGAAATCATTATGACTCGAGCCACCATCCCTGTCGGTGAAGACATCGGCTTCCTGCCGGGAACCGAAGAAGAGAAAATGACTCCTTGGATGGGTGCGCTAATGGATAACCTTGAAGTATTGACCAGCTCGGACGGTTATACCGATTGGGAAAAAGAAAGCACCCAACAGCTGCTCAGCAAACGCATTAAAATCAAATCAATGAACTTTATGCGCGGCCGCACTTTCCAGAAAAAATTCATTATTCTCGATGAAGCGCAAAACTTGACGCCAAAGCAGATGAAAACACTGGTCACCCGAGCCGGAGAAGGCACCAAAGTGGTTTGTTTAGGTAATATCAGTCAGATCGACTCACCTTACCTAACCGAAACAACAACCGGTCTAACCTATATCGTCGACCGTTTTAAATCCTGGAATCACAGTGCACACATCACTCTTCAGCAAGGGGAGCGTTCTCGACTTGCCGAGTTCGCATCAGACAATCTATAAGAATTAATGGCAACGCTGCGTTTTTAACAAGCCATAAACAAAAAAAACCCGGCTGGATAAATCCAACCGGGGGTTCCATATAAGGGGGGAACAATCTTAGCTCTTTAAGAGGAGTGTTGTATGAAACAACGAAACCAATGTTAAATGATGTTTGCAGACATATCAACAAATACTAATATAAAAAGTATGACAAAAGTTTAAAGAGACTTCAGATTCGATTCAGGGTTAAAATTCGCTAATAACTTCAAGCACATCAAAAGCAGGTGTCTCATAAGGATGGGCAGATTTTAACGCTGCTATCACCGCTTTGATACGACTTTTTTCAACCACCAGTTCAACACGATATTCATCGACCACTGCCAACTCATTAAGCTCACCGATAAAAGCCGAACTTCCTGGTAAAGCACGAAACTGCCCCTGGCCTTTGACTTGCCAGCTACAATTATCGTAATTACCGATCACCCCACCACCGGCTGCAAACATCGCCTGCTTGACCTGCTCAAGATGGGTTTCGGGAATAAAAACCGTTAATTTGTATAGACTTCTATCAGCCATTCATAAATCCCCCTGTAAAAAACGTAAAAATTGAGTTTTATTCACACTACAATAGAAACAATTTTAGACCCATTAAAGGAAAAATATGCGCTTAATGTTAGTTGTCTATGCGGTGATTATTGCCTTAGGCATTACCGCTATGCTTACCGGTTGGCATTATCTTGCCAATATTGCCGGCTTTATTTCAGCGATTGGTTTTATGATTGTGTTCTTTAAGGACCGCCCGGAAAGCGAATCCGATCACGAAAAGAAAATGCGTCGCTACTGGTATATTGTTTTTATCACCGGCCTATTTTTCAGCCTGATTTTCGGTAGCTTCTGGAATGATGAAATGGGCAATATGGAATAATCAGATTCCATTAACAGAACCAGGTGATTGAAAAAAGCCCGAGATAAAAACTATCCCGGGCTTTTTTATGGCCAAACCGATTTAGAACAGTTCGATATCACCTTCATCCATTGAACCGGTATTAACACGCGACATTCTGCTTGACTCGATCTCTTGACGCTTCTGATGAATAGTCTGTCTAAACTCAGCGACACGCTCTTTATACTCCTGCTCAGACTGAGCCGGATGAGCCTTGTTCTCAGCAATAAAATCACCGATTTCTTTAGAAAACCGCTCTAGGTTTTGCAGGTGATTCATGACCTGTTCAACCAACTGGCGAACAATGTCTTCAAACTGCAATGAACGCACCGCATCAGAAACACTGCGCTCGATTTCAGAAATCATGCCGGAAACATCACCCAGCTTATCGGAAATGCCTGAGTTCATTTCCTCAAGATCACCCAACATAGTACCCACTTTGTTCTTCGATGAAACAGCTTGCTCCATATCCTTGGAAGCGGTTTCACTAACAATCGAGCGCACTTGATCGACGGTGACCTTAGCTTGCTCAGCCTGTTTACGAATCTGCTCGTTAAGCACATTCGAATTCAAAGACAATTTACGCACTTCATCAGCCACTACAGCAAAACCACGCCCGGCCTCGCCGGCACGAGCGGCCTCAATTGCAGCATTCAATGCCAACAGGTTAGTTTGATCGGCAATCCCTTTGACGTCTTCAAGCAGAATAAAAATCGCCTCAATCTGACCGACCATCTCATCAATTTTATCAACCGTTTGAGTACTGCGTTCACTGGCATTGATAAGCAAATCAATCAGATACTGTAAAACCCCTTTAATCTCGACAGAGAATTTCTGCACACTCATGGTGTCTTCTGACTGAGTACCACCACCTAAGTTTTCCAACAAAGATAATACTAATCGATACTCGGCTTGGGTCTGCTCATGCAACCCCGAGAAACTGTTGTTCAAGGTCTCAATCGCTTCAGCGACCAGATGCTTGACCTGCAATAGCTCGTCTTCAACAACCTTAACCTCTTGCTCAATAACATTATCGACATCATCCATAATCATCTGCAGGGATTCATCGGCAGTAATGACCTGCAACAAGGCTTCACTGGATACGCTGGTGGTTAGAGATTCTTTAATCTCAGCCGACAATTTTGTCTCTTCAGGACTTTCGTGGGCAAACTTTGCCGCCAATGCTGTCCAAATGAGAGACACAGCAATCAATGAGATCACTTCAATATAGGGGATTTCTATAAAGGTGAGAAATACTGCAACCAGGGTAAATAACCAAGCTGCCCAATATGCTTTGAAAACTCCAAGCATGATACCTTCCTTAATCTTACGGTAAGAGTTCAAATAGCGGTCTGACTGCTATTTTAAACGTGTCGATCAATGTTATTGTTATACGTATATTAAGATTACGTAACAGGCTAAAAGCAGTTAATATGCCAAATGGAACATCTGTATAAGATGATCCATTCGTTTTATGAAGACTCTAATGGAAGTTACGTTTTTACTCAAGCTGTAGCCTGAGCGTAATCGACTATTTTTCAGCTAGCTGGAGAATCTTTTCGGCGATTTTATCAATGCTTAAAATATAATCTGCCGCGCCTAATTTAACGGTTTCACCCGGCATTCCCCAAACCACACTGGTTTTTTCATCCTGTGCAATGGTGGGGGCACCAATCGATTGAATTGCTTTCATGCCTTTAGCGCCGTCTGCTCCCATGCCGGTTAGAATCACACCTATCGCATTAGGCCCTACATTTTCCACCACACTATCAAAGAGCACATCTACCGAAGGTTTGTGACGATTGACCGGAGGCCCATCATCGAGAAGACAGATATATCTGGCGCCGTCACGTCCAACGCGTAAATGTTTATCACCAGGAGCAATATAGACATTACCCGGAATAATCAATTGACGGTGTTCGGCATGGTGAACCGACATTTCAGAAATAGTATCCATTCGCTTGGCAAAAGGCAGGCTGAAAGCGGCCGGAATATGTTGAGTAATGACAATCCCCGGCGCATTGGCGGGCATACGCTGCAAAACTTCTTTAATCGCTTCTGTTCCGCCTGTCGAGGCGCCCAAGGCAATCACCCTATCTGTGGTTTTAAAATGACGACGGTTAAACTGAATCGGCTGCGAGCTCAGTTGCTCTGTTTTTTGTGTGGTTGCGGGGGCTGCCGGTGCTTTTGACTGACTCACCTCTTTACCCGCAACATAACGCTGATATTGGCGCTCTAACATTTGTCGAGTCACCTTGGCGGCAGTTTTAACCTTGGTACAAATCTCTTGAGTATAGTCTTCAAAAGTATGAGTTAAGTCAATTTTCGGCTTGGTGACAAAATCGACCGCTCCAAGAGCCATGGCCTCAAAAGTCACATCCGCCCCTTTTTCAGTTAAGGTTGACACCATGACCACCGGTAAAGGGTGTAAACGCATCAAATTACGTAAAAAAGTGACACCGTCCATTTTTGGCATTTCCACATCCAAGGTCAGCACATCAGGATGTAGCTGCTTGATCTTCTCACGGGCATCATAAGGATCATAAGCGGTACCAACCACTTCAATATCAGGGTCCGATGACAGCATTTCCTGCAACATCTTGCGCACAAGAGCAGAATCATCAACGATTAATACTTTAACTGGGTTATTCACGCAAAATCCTAACTTTATGCCGAAGGGGCATTAATTTTCTTATAAATTGTCTGTCCGAGCAATTCAAAACGGTCACATATTTTATATAGCGACTCGGAATGACCAATAAACAGGTGACCATCATCAACCAGTTTATCGGCATAACGGTTAAACAACTTCGTCTGCGTTGGTTTATCGAAATAAATAACGACATTACGACAAAAAATCACATCGATACCCTCTTCAATCGGCCAATCTTGCATCAAGTTTAACTGACCAAATTGAATCACCTTTTGCAGCTCAGGTTTGACTTTCACCTTACCGGTATTCGCCCCGGTACCTTTTAAAAACCAGCGTTTTTTTCGAGCTTCAGGAACACCTTTCAAACGATCTATATCATAAACGCCGCGCATTCCGGTCTGAACAACATTTGAATCCAAATCGGTGGCGATCACCTTTGCATCCCAATCAGCCGGAACCGTTTCTTTTATCACCACGGCGATTGAATAAGGCTCTTCTCCAGTTGAACAACCTGCCGACCAGATACGAATACGCTTACGCCCCGCGTTTTTCTTTAACAACTCGGGAATAACCTTATTGCCAAGATATTCAAAATGATGATTTTCTCTAAAGAAGAAAGTTAGATTGGTCGTAATGGCATTAATCAGGTGAACAAATTCATCCTCCCCCATTTTATCGACATAATCGATATAACTGGAAAAGCTGCTCAGATTAAGAAATCGGATTCGTTTTGATAAGCGGTTATAAACAAGATTTTTTTTCGAGTCGTTTAAATCAATACCGGCAAAGTCATAAACAATATTCTTTATTCTTTGAAAGTCTTTTTCCTGAAAATCAAATTCACGTTCATTCATGCCAAGTTCTCACACTACCATCCATGGTAACCAGTCTGTTTTGCAATCTAAACAGACATACAATGCTTCAGATTAAACGGGTTGCAAAGCCAATCTTAACACTCGAATATACAACTAATGTATATAATTTGACTGATTTAACGATTAATGTAAACATAAAATTGTTAACCATTTTGCGTAAATCCGCATCATAAAAAACAGATCGGCCGTTGTTCAATTCACCCTCAAGCGGATGATTCACTAATCAGGAGACTTAATGGTACTGATTCCGACTAATTTAAATCCGACATCGGCAAACCTTCGCCTAACAACCAATCTGTTAAATCTAGGTCAAGTTAAGGTCGGTCAGGTTTTTAGTGCCAATCTGCAACCGCTGAATAACACTCAAGCATTGGTCACCATCGGCTCGCAAAGCTTTACCGCCACTCTAAAGGAGCCCATCAATTTAACCGGCGATGTTAAATTGGTGGTCAAACAGACCTCTCCGGAACTGCAGTTAGCGGTTCAAAACAACAAGCCGCAAACGACGGCTAGCAATAGCCAAGCCTTACAGCAGTCCATTCAAAATATATTGCGTCAATTCCTGCCACAACAATCCAGCTTGAATCAAGTGGTACAACAGCTGAACACCCTGCCAGCCCTACCAGCCGGAATTAATCAAGCGCTACAGCAACTGCTGGAACAGTTAAATCGGCCGCAAAAAATCAATGATGGCAAGCAATTACAATCTAGCATACTTAATAGCGGCTTATTTATGGAGTCGAAACTCAAACAGGGGCAAGCTAAACTGCCCGGAGATATTAAAGCGCAAATGTTGCAACTGCAAAAACAAACCCTGCAGCTCAATCAACAGCAACCCTCTGCGGCTTTAGCCAAGTTATCCGATCTACTCAATCAAGCGATTAGCCGAATTACCGTTCAGCAGATACAACTGCTGGAAAACCCCAATGTGACCGCTTATGAATATCTCAACAATCAGGATAAAATCAATCAGGACACGATTGAATTGCACAAAATTAATTACGCAAGCAATACCTTATGGGAAGTCTATATTAATCTGCAACTGCCACAAGGCGAACTCAATAGCAAACTGAGCCTTAACGACCAAGACAGTGCCATCAACTGTTTTTTATGGTGCGACAATCAAGACGTGGAAGCGCATATCACCAATAAACTGGGCGCTTTAAGAAAACAATTCGACGATGCAGGACTGAACTTGAATCAGCTCCAATTGAGCCCGAGAAAGCTCGAACCCAAGCAGCGCAAAACCCAAGTGGCGCTGATTGATATCAAGGTTTAAACAATTAAATCATTAAAAACATCTAAAACCATTGCAACCTTGAACGCTCTTGGCAAAGCAATTGCTATTATGCTAGAAAACGAATGGACTACGACTTTATTAGATGATTCCATTAAGCATTTATTGAGCGATGATATGAAATGGTTCTTTTAACCGGAATGCAAAGCAATAAACTCTGTTAAAAGAAATAATTTAGCTGAATAAACATTTGCAGAACTAGACGTTTGCCTTTTAATAAGGTAATTTATTGGAACAGTCTAACCATAAAGAGATACGCCTATGGATAAGGATATGGTCGAAAAAGATATTGAAGACATTCATGATCAAATAGAACAACACAAAGACAATGCTGACGATCAGGTATTAAGTTTTGTTCTAGGTAATGAAGAGTATGGTGTCGATATTCTTCGTGTACAAGAAATCAAAGGCTGGGAAAAAACCACCGCCATTCCAAACACTCCAAGCTATGTAATGGGCGTTATCAATTTACGTGGTTCAGTGGTTCCAATTATCGACTTAAGAGTCCGTTTCGGGTTGCAGGAAATCACCTACAACGATTCAACGGTAGTGATTATTGTGCGTTCGACCGACAGTGCCGGAACCCAAAAAATTATTGGCCTAGTTGTCGATGGCGTATCAGATGTATACGGCATTAATAAAGAGGAATTACAATCGTCCCCTGAAATGACGGGAATGGTTCACACAGAATATGTTAATGGACTGGCGACAGTTGGTGACAAGATGGTGATTGTATTGCATGTTGATCAGTTGATTAACGACGGCATACTCACTTATATTAAAAAAGCCCTTAATATTGACTAGAGCCTCTGTATAATTATTAGCGAATAAACATTCTAAAAAGTGAGTATTTAAGATGTCTAAAATCTTAGCTGTTGATGATTCTAAATCAATGCGTCAAATGGTAAGCATGTCGTTAAAATCTGCCGGACATGATGTCACCGAGGCAGAAGATGGAGCTGTTGCCCTGGAACTTGCCAAACAAGGTCAATTTGATTTAATCGTTACTGATATTAACATGCCTAATATGAATGGTATCGAATTGATTACAGCCTTGAGAGCCATGCCTAATTTCAAATTCACGCCGATTTTATGTCTAACGACAGAATCGTCCGGTGATATGAAAACCAAAGGTAAAGAAGCTGGTGCGACAGGTTGGATTGTTAAACCTTTCAGCCCTGAAAAGCTATTATCGGTGATCAGCCGAGTTTTATAATCTGTTTCGCGAGGTGCGAGTATGGCTACTGAAGTCCAACTACCTGAAAACATGACCATTCACTATATTGAGACCCACTTTGGTGAAATCAATAAAGCTTTCAATGAAGCGGATAATGAAATCGTTATTAATGCGAATAAACTTGAGACGATTGATACTTCCGGACTACAAAGTCTACTAACCTTGATAAAATACGCTGCCGAGCAGCAAAAACAAGTTAGCTGGCAGGATACGCCCGAAGTACTCGAGCAAGGTGCCGAGAAGATTGGCCTGAGCCAGGCACTTCAACTGAACTAGATTAGAAAAGCGGCAATAGCCGCTTTTTTTATAACCTCAAATCCTATAATCTCAGAATCCCATCATGAATAACGAAAATGAGAATCTAGCCGAAAAGATTGCCGTATCATTACAGTATGATAGCGACGAATCGTCCGCCCCCAAAGTGACCGCAAAAGGCTCGGGGTTGATTGCCCAGCAAATTATCGAAACCGCCGAACAGCATAACATCCCCATTCAAAAAGACCATGAACTCGTCGAACTGCTCGCACAAGTGGAGCTCGATGCTGAAATACCCGCCACGCTGTATGAAGCCGTCGCTCAAGTACTGGTGTTTGCCTATCAGGTCAGTGGCAAACTGGATCACAAAGCGGAACAAAATTCGAATCCGCACAACAAGGCCGATAACTAAGCCTGACTAATCACATCTAAAATCTTTAGTCTGTTCGCTATCCACTTAGACACCAAATCCCAGCCATAAAAAAACCGCTTTAAAGCGGCTTTTAGATAGAAATCGTAAACTTTAAACTAATCGAACAGATTGTCTACGTCAATCAGGATAATAATATTGTCCTGATAATGGGCGATACCTTGAATATATTTAGACGATTGATCACCTCTTGACGAAGACAAGGCTTCGATTTTATTTTCAGGGATGTCTTTTACTTCCATCACAAAATCAACCAACATACCGACAGTACGTTCATCATCCAATTCGACAATAATAATACGCGATAAATCGTCGACTTCTTTTTTTGGCATACCGTTCATGGTGCGTGTATCAACCACAGTGACAATAACACCACGAACATTGATAATCCCTAAAACATTGTAGTCTGCACCAGCTACCTTACGGATATTGCCGACACGAAGCACCTCACGAATTTTTTTAACATGGATGCCGTAGGTCTCGTTTTCCAAGGTAAACAACACACATCGAGCGCTTGGACCAATATAATCCTCATCGTCCATATTATCTACCGGAATATTGCCTCCTGGTATTGATGGATTCATCAACTCCATAACTCTCTCCTATTGAAACCGCTCTACAACGCCAGGTAAATCCAAAATCAAGGCGATATTACCGTTACCGGTAATCGTTGCGCCGGCATAGCCTTTGACGTTTTTCAGACCGACCCCCAAAGGCTTGATTACCACTTCTTCCTGACCATTGACTTGATTGACCACCAAACCGACTCGCTCGTTACCGACAGAAACAATGACCACCTTATCGCCTTCATAGTTCTCTTTGACCGTTTCCGGTGCCAACCAGTTATCAAGGAAGAATAATGGAATGCTGCGCTCACGCAGTCTGACCATCATAGAACCATCAATCTTATTGGTTTTACTCGAATCGAAATCAAAAATTTCCTGTACGCTGGTTAAAGGAATGGCATAGCTTTCTTGGTCAAAACCGACCATCAAGGTTGGTAAAATAGCCAATGTCAGCGGCACTCTAATACTGATCTGCGTGCCCTGCCCCAATACCGAATGAATATCGATACTACCATTAAGTTTGGTAATCATGTTTTTGACAACATCCATTCCCACACCACGACCAGAGATATCACTGATTTGTTCGGCGGTCGAGAAACCGGCAGATAGAATCAATTCAAAAGCGGCCTTATCATCCAACTGATTGGCCGCCATTTCATCCATCATGCCCTTCTCCACCGCTTTGCGGCGTAACATGTCTGGATCCATCCCCTTACCGTCATCGGTAATGGATAATAGGATGTGATCACCTTCTTGCTCTGCGGCTAATACCACGGTACCTTTTCTCGGCTTACCTGCGGCCACACGAACATCGGGCATTTCAACACCGTGGTCGACGGAGTTTCGAACCAGGTGAACGAGAGGATCGGCCAAAGCTTCAACCAGGTTTTTATCCAGATCCGTCTCTTCACCTTGCAACTCCAACTCGATATCCTTACCAAGCTTACGAGCCAAATCACGCACAACGCGTGGGAAGCGACCGAAGACCTTCTTAACAGGCTGCATACGTGTTTTCATTACCGAAGCCTGCAGATCCGTGGTGACGTGATCCAGATTACCTACTGCATTGGAAATCGCCTCATTATTACTTTCACCGCCGCGCAATGTCAGCAAACGGTTACGAACCAGAACAAGCTCACCTACTAGGTTCATGATTTCATCAAGACGTTTGGTATCAACTCGAACCGTGGATTCAGCGGTGTTTTTCCCAGCAGGCTTGGCAGCTGGCTTTGCTGGCGCTGCCGAAGTTTCTGCTGGCTTGGCAGGCTGACTGCTCACGGTCGGCTGTGCAATTTCTGCCGCTTTATCGGCAAGGTTTGGCTCCGAAACCACCAACTCTTCATTCATTAAGGCTTCAAATTCACTATCGGACATCGCATCTTGTGCGGCAACCGGTGATTCCTGCATCGAATCGCGCTGATTCAGCAAGGCTTCGAATTCATCGTCAGTCATATCACCATCAGGATCAACACCTTCTGGCAACGCCAGTTTGGCTTCTGCCGGAGATTCGGAAGCGGCTTTTTCGTCTCCGTCTTGGATGGAATCACGTTGATTGAGCAGAGCTTCAAATTCCTCATCGGTCATGTCACCATCGGGGTCAACCCCCTCGGCTAAACTCAATTTCGCTTCAGGTTCGCTGGAACCGCCATCTCTTTGATTCAAAAGCGCTTCAAACTCTTCATCGGTCATATCACCATCTGGATCGACCCCTTCAGCCAATTTCAATTCCGAGCCGACACTTGAATCCACTGCCGGTTCCGGCTCAGCCACAGGCTCCACGGCAACTTCCCCCTTGGTCAACGCATCAAGTTCAAGCAAAAGCTGCGGATCGTTTTCCGGCAATTCACGTTCACCATCATTCAAACGTTCAATCGCATCACTGATAACGTCGAACGCTCTGAGGATGACATCGGCAGCCGTTGCATCATAGCTAACATCGCCATTACGGATCTTATCGAATACGTTTTCGGCACGATGGCAGACTTCAATTAACGGTGTAATACCAAGGAAACCTGCCCCCCCTTTTACCGTATGAAACCCTCTAAACACCGCATTCAGCAGGTCTGCATCGGTTGGAGACTGCTCCAGATCGACCAGCTGTTCATTCAGCTGCTCTACCAACTCTGATGCTTCGACTAGAAAGTCTTGTAAAATTTCTTCATCCACAATCTTTACCTCATGGTCATCGCCAATGACTACCTTAGTAGCGCTTCTTTTGCGACATAAAAGCAAGGCTTATGCCAGAGATTTAACTCTGTTATTGGTATTAAAGCTAATCTATTGAATTAAATACCCAAATCACTCAATAAATCATCGATATCTTCTTGGCTAGAAACGATATCCTGCTTGGATTTTTGGGTAACGTTCGGACCTACCCCTTTCATTTCGTCAGCTTTTTGACCATCGGCATCGGCCACTCGATCGGGAATAGCATGGTAATCACGCCCAGATTTCTCAATTAACTCGATCAAACTCTGCTCAAGAGAACTGATGACCAAAATAACGCGATTGAGTACTTGACCGGTCAAATCCTGGAAAGATTGTGCAAGCATAATCTCGGTCAATTGCTGATGCAATAAAGCGACGCAATCTGTCTGTTCTTCTTGGTTAACCCGTTCGCTGGCAAGAATCGCTTCAAGTTTCTCCAAACTTTGTATCGCCTCTTCAGCCTTATCTAAAGTTTTCGCACTGGCTTCTTCGGTAGTGGAAATCACATACTGTAAACGTTCAGCTGCATCAGGAATATCGTGCTTGGTTTGCATCAATAACTGATCGTCTTCCAAATGATCCAAGGTTTCATGCAAATCATGGGTCAATTGAGAAACCTGATGATAGATTTCTGATTCACGAATCTGTGTCAATTCATCCAACAATTGACCGGCTTCGACAGCTTGGTTGCTTTGCAATGCCTCTAATAGAGCTTGCACTTTTTCTACAGGAATATCTGTGGCAACTGTCATAACTTTTCCTCTGGCTTAAAACTAAAAAGGCTCTATACCCATCAGGTATCGAGCCTATTATTATTTTTATCAATAAGATATGTCATTGTTCTATGGGTCTTGTCTGGCAAAAATACGTTGCATTTTTTCATGCAGAACCGAAGCGGTAAAAGGCTTAAGAATATAACCATCCACTCCCAGCTCTGTCGCTTCCATAATTTGCGCACGCTTGGCTTCTGCGGTAATCAATAAAAAGGGTATTTTATGTAAACGATTATCTTGTCTGACTTTAGCTAATAACTCAATGCCCGTCATGCCCGGCATATTCCAGTCACTGACAATAAAATCGATTTTTTCACCGGAATCCAGCAGCGACCAGGCGCTCTGGCCATCATCGGCTTCAAGAATATTATCAAAACCCAGCTCTTGCAATTGATTACGCACAATTTTGCGCATTGTGGAAAAATCATCAACCACCAAAATCGTCATGGCCTGGTTAAGAAACATAATAGAATTCCAATCGATTTAAGTGTCTAAAGCAGTAAGAATTGTATTAAATCCATTCCGCCATACGTGATCTAATACGCTTAATAGCCTGACTGTGAATCTGACTCACTCGAGACTCGCTCACCTCGAGGATTTCACCAATCTCTTTCAAGTTAAGCTCTTCATCATAATAAAGTGCCATCACCAATTTTTCTTTTTCCGGCAAATTGGAGATTTCTTCCACCAACGCTTGTTGAAAACCACTTTCCGCCAATTCACCAAAAGGTGTCATGCCACCACTGACCATTCTATCTTCGGCCAATTCATCGTGATCAGGCTCATCGATCGACAGCAGCTGTGCCGAATTAGTGTCTTGCAAAATCTGATGGTAATCTTCAATCGTGATTTCCATCTCGATGGCGATTTCTTCATCTCGTGCTTCACGACCCATTCGCCCTTCAACCTTGGCAATGGCATCGCTGACTTCACGGGATTTTCTGTGCACCGAACGTGGAGTCCAGTCGCCTTTACGGATTTCATCAAGCATGGCGCCACGAATACGAATGCCGGCATAGGTTTCAAAACTGGCGCCTTGGTTGGCATTGAATTTCTGAGTAGCTTCAATCAGCCCGATAATGCCGGATTGAATCAGGTCATCAACAAAAACACTATCAGGCAATCGCCCTTTCAAATGGTAGGCAATACGTTTTACAAGCGGTAGGTAAGCTTCTATATCCAGCACTTCAGAACTGGATTGACGCTGAATTTGTTCGTAAACGTTTGTCCCTGTCATAGGTTGCATTTACCCTTAACTATCTCTAATGGCCTGACTGAAATAGGTTTTCCACAAAAAATTGCAGATAGCCGGTCACTCCGCGAGGAATTGGCCAACCTTGAACCTGTTTGGCCATTAAATTAAACGATCTAGCCGCTTCACTATTTGGACGGTAGACGGTTACCGGCACCTGTTTTTGCACCGCTTCACGCAAATCATGGTCAAACGGTACGGTACCTAAATAATCGATACTGACATCCAAAAACTGCTCACACACCTTGGCCAATTTTTCATAAAGCTGGCGACCATGCGCGGTTGAGCGGCTCATATTGGCTAATAGTCTAAACTTATTTAGCTGATAATCCTTACTCAATACTTTTATCAATGCATAAGCATCGGTGATTGAAGCAGGTTCATCGGTAACCACTACGACCACTTCTTGTGCGGCACGACAAAAACTCACCACGGAATCAGCAATACCAGCAGCGGTATCAATTAATAATACATCTAATTCACCGCTAAGTTCAGAAAAAGCGTTAATAATCCCGGCATTTTCCATTGCGCTAAGCTGAGCCATACGTTTAACACCGGATGCAGCCGGGATCACTTTTAAACCCGCCGGGCCTTCAACAATCACTTCTTTAAGTGTTTTTTCACCATCAAGAACATGCGACAGATTATATTTGGTCTGTAAGCCCAACATAATATCGACATTCGCCAACCCCATATCGGCATCCATCAGCAACACACGATTCCCCTGCTTGCTTAAGGCTACACCAAGGTTGACTGAAACATTAGTTTTACCCACACCACCTTTACCGCTGGCAACAGCAATAACACGAACCGGTTTATTCTCCATCGATCCTTTCGGTGTATTTGCATGCATAGCTCTAAGTCCTGCAGCCTGATCATTGAGCATCTGATATCTCCTTACCCATACCTAATCGGTAGGCTCGCTCATTTTCATTAGCGTTTTTATTCTGCTGACCGAGCACGATAGTTCGATCAATTAATTCACGTTTTCTTACCAACTCCAGATCTTCCGGAACTCGCTGACCGTTTGATAGATAGGAAATCGGTAATTGATCTTCAATCAATACCGTTAACACATTACCTAGTTGCAACGCCTCATCTACCTTGGTCAAAATGCAGCCTTTCAATACCACCTGGTTAAAAGACTGAACAATATCTTTCATGACCGACAACTGCGTTGCAGCCGACATCACCAAATAATTTCTTACCGTGGTAATACCGTTATGACCAGAGGTCACTTGCTGGGACAGCTGCAAATCACGCTGACTCATGCCTGCAGTATCAATCAATACCAGCTTTTTATGCGCCAGAGATGACAGTAAAGCCACTAACTCACCTTGGTTTTCGGCGACATAAACCGGCACATTAATCAGCTCGGCAAAGGTTTTCAACTGTGCCTGAGCACCAATTTTATAGCAGTCGGTAGTAATCAATGCCAGTTCTGACGGGCTGTTGCGCATCACAAAACGGCTAGCCATCTTGGCAATAGTTGTCGTTTTTCCAACACCGGTCGGACCTACTAAAGCAACAATGCCGCCATGTTCTAAAATATCTCTGTGATCAACAGGAATCTGTTCTTCAATTGATGCCAAAATACTTGCCCAAGCCTGGGTATTGACAACCGGCAAATCGTTAACCAATTGTTCACTCAAACGCCAGCCAAAACCAAGCTTTAATAGACGTTTAATCAATTCGACACGTTCAGGTTCAGTTTGCTCAGATTGTCCCCAGGCCAAACCGGATAACTGGTTTTCCAGCATGGCACGCACCGCCTTAAGCTCGCCGGCCATGGCGGCAATATCCTGTTGATTGGCACCTGGCGGTTCCACCGAGCGTGTCATTTCAGGGCTTTTATAGCTTGAACCGACCGGATTAGGATTCTGTTTCTGCTCGGTCATTTCAGGGTCAAGTGCGGCAACCACCTCAACCCCGTCTTCAACATCTTTGGTTGACAGAATCACCGCATCATCGCCATGCTCCTGGCGAACCAAATTCATTGCCTGACGCATATTGGCAGCGAAATAACGTTTAATTTTCAAGTTATCCTCCCTGTCCTACACTGGCAACAACACTAATCTGTCGATTTTCCGGCACCTCTGAATACGCCAGAACATACAACCCCGGTAAACTGTATCTAAACAGTCTTGCTAACTGGGCACGAATTTGTGGAGCGACCAGCAATACAGGCGATTGCCCGCTCATTTCAAGCTTTTGCGACTCTTCTCTAAGCGTGCCATGCAAACGCTCCGCCAAGCTCGGCTCAATCGCCAATTGACCTTCTGGCGCACCCTGCGTAGCTTGCAGCAACAACTGTTCCAAGCTAGGCTCCAAAGTAATGACTTTGAGCTCCTGATCCTGACCGACTAAATCCTTAATAATCGAACGCCCTAAGGCAGTACGCACATGAATCGTCAGCTCGGCGGCATCTTGCGTAACAGCCGCCTTTTTGGTCAAGGTTTCAAGAATGGTTCGCATATCGCGAATAGACACCTTTTCTTGCAGCAAATTCTGCAAAATCTTCACCAAGGTTGCTAGAGCCAGTTTATCAGGAACCAGTTCTTCCACCAATTTAGGTGAATGATCCTTAAGCTTATCGAGTAATTTCTGTACTTCGTCATGGCCAAGCAATTCAAAAGCGTAATCTTGCACAATCTGACTGACATGCGTTGCCACTACGGTACTTGCATCAACCACGGTATAACCCAACGCCTGCGCTTGATCTTCATCGTTTGAAGCGATCCACACCGCATCCAAACCAAAAGTAGGGTCTTTGGTTGCCGTCCCCGGAATTTCACCAAACACCTGCCCAGGATTGATTGCCAACTCTTTATCCGGGAAGACCTCTCCTTCACCGGAAGGCACCCCCATCAACATAATACGATATTGATTGGGTTTCAAATCAAGGTTATCACGGATATGCACCGGCGGCACTAAAAAGCCCAATTCTTGCGAGACTTTTCGACGTACCCCTTTTACGCGATCCAATAACTGACCGTTTTGCGCTTGGTCAACCATCGGAATCAATCGATAACCGACTTCAAGGCCAAGAACATCAATCGACTGCACATCATCCCAACTCAAATCGGCCGGTTTTTGTTCTTCCGCTTCGATTTCAGGCTCAATGTCTCTTTGCACCTGCTCTTTTTGCTGTTGCTGACGATGGATCAAATAAGCCCCGCTACCGGCAACTGAAGCAAATGCCAAAAACGCCAAATTCGGCATACCTGGAATCAAGCCCATAAAACCGACAATACCGGCCGCGGTTCCCAGCGCTTTCGGACTGGAGAACATTTGCATCTGCATCTGCTCCCCCATATCTTGCTTGTCATCACTATTAACACGGGTAACAATAATCGCCGTTGCCGTCGATAACAATAAAGCTGGGATCTGGGCAACTAAGCCGTCCCCGAGAGTCAGTAAGGTATAGACTTCAACCGCATCGGAAAAGGTCAGGTCATGCTGACCTACCCCGATAACGAAACCACCGATCAAGTTGATAAATAAGATAATGATACCGGCGACCGCATCGCCGCGAACAAACTTGCTGGCACCGTCCATCGAACCGTAGAAATCGGCTTCCGATGCGATTTCAGCGCGTCGTGCTTGAGCCTGCTCTTGAGTGATTAATCCGGCATTCAAATCGGCATCGATAGCCATCTGTTTACCCGGCATCGAATCCAAGGTAAAACGCGCGCTCACTTCAGCAACTCGCCCAGCACCCTTGGTAATGACGACAAAGTTAATCACTACCAGAATAGCAAAGACGACTATACCGACGGCATAGTTACCACCGATAACAAACTCACCAAAGGCTTCAATTACTTGACCTGCTGAGGCACCACCATTATGACCTTCAAGCAAGATTACACGGGTTGAAGCGATATTAAGCGATAACCTGAATAGGGTCGCCAATAGAATAATGGTTGGAAATACGGCAAAGTCGAGAGGACGTCTTGCATAGAGCGTGACCATCAACACCACCAATGACAAGGCGATATTAAAGGTAAAGAAAATATCCAGTAAGAAAGGCGGCAGTGGAATCGTCACCATACCCAGCAAGGCAATGATCGCAATAGGAATCCCTAAACCGCGACCTAGGTTTTCCTTGATATTGGTGATAATTTGTCTAAAGTCCATCTAGGTTAACTACAATCCTAAAATCAGCTTAGTCAGCATTTTATTCGGTTTTCATATTCTCAGGGATTGCCACCTTGGAGAAATCCACTGCATCAGCTTTGCCATTTTGTTTTAATTGGTAAACATAAGCAAGCACTTGTGCAACCGCCTTAAATAAATCGTAAGGAATTGGACGGTCCACTTCTGCATTATAGTATAAAGCTCTGGCTAAAGGTGGCGCTTGTATAATGCTAATATTATTGGCTTGGGCAATGGTTCTGATCTGCGCTGCCATAAAGTCGACCCCCATAGCCAAAACCATCGGTTCCTGCATATTTTCCGGGTCATATTTCAACGCCACAGCAAAATGCGTCGGGTTAGTGATAACGACATCGGCTTCCGGCACTTGCTGCATCATTCGACGCTGAGACATTTCTCGCTGTACCTGTCTAATCCGCCCTTTAACCTCTGGGTTACCTTCTTGCTGTTTATATTCCTCTTTGACTTCCTGCTTGGTCATTTTCAATTGGCGCGTGTGGTTCCATAATTGAAAAGGCACATCGACAATCGCGACCACCAAAAGACCCAGACTGACAAAAATAAATGCCTGAATAATAATCACACCGGCATGGGCCAAGGCACTATGTAAAGGCTCCAAACCTAAGCCCAATACTTCTGCAAAAGTGATATATAAAAAATAGCTGGCAATCGATAGAACCAAAGAGAATTTGGCCAAAGCCTTAAACAGTTCAACCAGCGCATTCATGGAAAACATGCGCTTAATGCCGGAGATAGGGTTCAATTTACTCAATTTAGGCGCCATTGCCTGCGCACTGAATGCCCACCCCCCCAACAAGGTTGGAGAAATCAGCGCCAACAAAACCATCAACAAAACAAAAGGCAAAATCATATAGATGGCCTGGACAATCAGACTGCCAATCAACGAAAACTGTTTTTGCACATCAAACGCGATATCTCTGTCAAAACTCAGACCATCGGTCATCAATGCAACCAAATCGGCCATCATGACGCCACCGTAAGCAAACAAAAACAATGCCGCCGATAATGTCAGCATCAAGGTGGTTAATTCACGGGAACGTGGAATCTGACCTTTCTGTCGAGCATCATCCAGTTTCTTCTGGGAGGGTTCTTCGCTTTTTTCGGTGCCGTCTTCGTTTTCAGCCATGGCTTAACCTCCTGTCAAACGTAACTGGGTGAGCATGTCCACTGTACGGTGCACCAGCTCTTGTAAATGCGGCAACATCAATGGTGTGGTTAAGGACAGCATTATCAAACCGGAGAGCAATGTCACCGGGAAACCGACCGCAAAAATATTTAAGGCCGGTGCCGCACGTGTGACCACACCGAAAGAAACGTTGATCAACAACAAAGCGGTAATCGCCGGCAAGGCAATTAATACTCCGGCAGAGAACATATAGCCACCAAACTCAACCAATAGACGAATGCTGTCTGTTGTTAGGAAGTTAATTCCCACCGGCAGATATTCAAAACTGTCGACAACGGCCTGAATAAGCACCAAATGACCGTTTAATGCCAGAAATAACAAGGTGGCGATAATGGTGAAGTATTGCGACACGATAGGTGCTTGCGAGCCACTGCCCGGATCAACCATCGAGGCGAAAGCCAACCCCATCCCCATGGCGATCAACTGTCCCGCCATCACAAACGCCTGGAAAACGATAATAAACGCCAAGCCCATCGTTAATCCGATTAAAACCTGTTGCAGGATATATAACACCCCCATCCAGGTAAAAGGATCGACCGCAGGAGGCAGATCAAGTGTCGGTGCGATGACAATGGTTAAAAACAACGTAAAAATCACACGGGTACGCACCGGGACGGCGCGAATACCAAAGATTGGCACAATCGATAACATGGCACCGATACGCACAAAAGGATAGAAATAGAGTCCCAGTAATTGTAAAAATTCGGGATAGCTAAAGCTCATAACTTAGCCTATCATGGCAGGGATATTCTGATAGAGCTCTTGCGTAAACGAAATTAACAAAGTCAGCATCCAAGGGCCTGCTATTACCAAAGCTATGCCGACAATGGCCAGCTTTGGAATAAAACTCAATGTCATTTCGTTAATCTGTGTGGCCGCCTGAAACATACCGACCAATAAACCTACCAGCAGCGCGGGAACCAGCAACGGTGCTGCCAGCATTGCGGTCACCTCGAGCATTCTTTGTCCAATTGTCAGTACCAACTCCTGTTGCATCAGACACCTCCGGGAACAACGAAACTGTTGGCAAGGGTTCCAACCACCAAGGCCCAGCCATCAATCAAAACAAACAGCATTAATTTAAATGGTAGCGAAATAATCATCGGCGATAGCATCATCATACCCATCGACATCAACAGACTGGCTACCACCAGATCGATAATCAAAAAAGGGATAAATATCATAAAACCGATCTGAAAAGCGGTTTTCAATTCACTGGTCATAAACGCCGGCACCAAGACTTTGAATGGCACGCTTTCCGGTTCGGTCAAGGTAATACCGGCCATTTCCGCAAACATCCCCAAATCATCTTCTCGGGTTTGCTGCAACATAAACTGATGCATGGGTTTAGACCCCAATTCCAAGGCTTCTTTAAACTGGATTTGCTCATCCAGATAGGGAGAGATAGCCTGCGTGTAAACTTTATCAAGAACCGGCGCCATAATAAACATCGTCAAAAACAGTGCTAGACCGACCAAGACCTGATTTGATGGCGTCTGCATCGTACCCAAAGCCTGACGCAACAAAGCCAGCACAATAACGATACGTAAAAAAGATGTGGTCGCTATCAATACCGCTGGCAACAGCGTTAAGCCAGTCATTAAGAGCAGAATTTGAATGGTCAGACTGTAGTCTTGATTACCTGTTGCATCGGTTTCTACAGTAAAAGCGGGAATACCCGGCATGGCCCAGCTGAGAATGGGAAATAGAGATAGACTAAGAAAAAACGAAAATTTAATTATCTTCACGTTGATTTTGACTATCCTTGCGCTTTGTTAATGCCTCTTGCAAACGCTTGGCAAACGGGCTGCCTAACGCGACGTTGGTTTCATTATCCTTTACTTCAACCGGTTCTTCAAGCTGATGCAGCGTGCTGATTCGACTACTGGTTACGCCAACAACAATTTGTTCCTTGCCAACCTGAATCAGCATAATGCGCTCACGCTGTCCGACAGATAAGGCGCCCAGCACCTTCATATTGCCTTGCGCCACGCCAGGGAAGCGTCCATAACGACGGAGTAACCAGGCGGAGATAAAAATAATCAGTAAGACAAGTAGCAGGGAAATCATAATCTGACCGAAATACTCGCTCGGCTGAGCTACCTTTTCGCCGACCTGTACGCTTTCAGCCCAGACCTGGGGTGAGGCCAAGATCATCAGCGGCAGAAATATCAAAGTCAGAACTTTTTTCATCGTGTTTATCTATTCAATTATGAATTACTTATTAAACGGTCGGTGATTAACGAAGTTTTTTGATGCGTTCTTGAGGGCTTACAACATCCGTTAGACGCACACCGAACTTATCATTGATAACCACGACCTCACCATGAGCAATCAAGGTTCCATTGACCAACAGATCAAGCGGCTCACCGGCTAAACGATCCATCTCAATAACCGACCCCTGAGTATAAGACAATAGGTTACGGATAGATACCTTAGCTCGCCCAATCTCCAACTGCAAGGTCACGGGGATATCCATTAAAACATCCAAGTCTACCTTACTTTTACTGCCGCCACCTTCACCGGTTAGCTCATCAAAAGCCGCCGAGCTGACATCCTCGCTGCCCATTTGTGCTGATAAGTCACCCCAGTCGACTTCTTGAGTGTCGGGTTCGGGTATATCCGCGGCATCAGCCTGCTCAGCCAATGCATCACCCCATGCATCTAGATCATCGGATTCACTCATCAAACCACTCCTTAACATTCTCTACGGTTTTTTCTTGATAAGCCGGGTGGTGAAGAATCTTCTCAACCTGCACCGCTTTCTTATCGTTACTTTGGCCTAACTTACCATGCATAATGGCAATTTCTTCGGCTCTAATTGTGACGGACTTAGGCATTTCAAACGGAATAATATCGCCTTTCTGCATTTTCATCAGATCACTGACATTCATATGCAAATCAACCAAATTCGCACTTAAGTTGATTTCAATGTTTTTCGCTTCCTCTTTCAGGGTGCGTGACCAACGGTTATCACTTTCACCCTGAAGGTTTTGCATACCCTCTTCAAGCTTGTCACGAACGGGTTCAAGCATTGAATAAGGCATAACAATATCGACGCGCCCCTCAACCCCTTCAAAACGAACATTGATAGGACTGACGACAATCATATCTGTAGGGTCGACAATACCAGCAAACTTTGGATTCATCTCCGAGTGCATATACTCGATTTCAATATCCATTACCGGCCCCCAGGCCTTGCGCATATTCTCAGAAGTAATATCCAAAATACTTCTGACCATACTCATTTCGACCGGGGTATATTCACGCCCTTCAATCTTAAACGGCAGTAAACCTGTACCACCAAAATAGATATCTACGGCGGTAAATATCAATTTTGAATCCAATGTGAATAGTGAAACCCCGTTCAACGGATCAATACGATAGATATTCAAACTGGTCGGAACAAACAGGTTGCGAAGATAATCAATCATCTTAATGATTTTAACTTCGCCGGCTGTCACTTCGACACTGGCCATAATCATTTCATTGAAATGACGCTGGAAGCCACGAGCAAAACGTTCATTGATAATATCCAAAGCCGGCAAGCGACCACGAACAATTCGCTCCTGATTGGTAAAGTCATAGACTTTGGCACCTTGACCACCGGCTAGATCATCGTCCTCGGTATCAATATCACCGCCGCCCATCCCTTTTAAAAGGGCATCGACTTCATCTTGGCTTAAAATATCATCCATGCATAAACCTTATTGCATTACGAAACGCGTCATATAAACGTCTTCGATCAAATCTGGGTAAATATTGTGCTTTTCAAGCACACTGCGTGTCACCTTGAGAATCTCCGCACGCAAAGCATCAGGACCGTCCGGTTTAATCAAGTCGTTATAGTGCTGGTTGCGCAATAAACGCTCAATATCGTTTTTCAAAATCGGACGCAGGTACTCCATATCCCCGCCATCGCCGACCAGCTGAGAATAATAGGACATAAACTTCAAATCGACCGCTAAAAACTTAGCCTGTCCATCACCATTAAAGTTCACCACAAATTTATCCATGGTGAAATAACTTGGCGGCGATTCCGGAGCCGGTGGTTCAAACTGTTTGTATTTAGGCGAATAAGTTTTCGCCTTGTTATTTGCATCGGCTTCATCACCATGCTCGGCCGAGCCATGCATTTCGGCATTAGCGCCATTGGCGTTAGCAGACTTGTCACCGCCGGTAAGCAGCATTACAGCCAGTACGGCAACCCCCACCAGCAAAAGAATGACAACTACCAATAGAGCAATAATTAAGCCTTTACCGCCTTTCTTTTTTTCTTCTGTTTCTTCTTCAGCCATAACCTTCCTTTCCCTCTATCACTGAATATTAGCTTGTGTTCCTAATCTCATCTGCTGTTCCAAGTCTTGCGCACTTTCAACATTATTTAAACTGTTCAAACGCTGTTCAGCCTCTTTATTGAGCACGACAATACTGATACGACGATTGCGCGGATTATAAGGATTCTCCTTATCAAACGGCACTGTATCGGCCATTCCCACCGCTTGCGCAATTCGTTCTATCTTGACTCCACCCTCTAAAAGCAATCTTCTTGCCGCATTGGCTCGGTCTGCCGATAGCTCCCAGTTAGTATACTCAGAATTACTGTGATATCCAGATGAGTCCGTATGCCCGGCAATACTTATTTTATTATTAGTCGTCGCCAGCACCTTACCCACTTCTCGCAATAAGTCCATCGCATATGCTTTTGGAATATCGACTCCGGAACCAAACATCGGCCGCTTACGATCATCGAGGATCTGCACCTGCAATCCATTTGGCGTGACATCGATCTTTAGCTGTTCTTTTAATTGATTTAAGGAAGCGCTTTGCTCGATTTTCTCTTCCAGCTTCTGCTTCATCAACTCCATCTGCTGAGTCTCTTCGGCTTTACCATTGCTGTCTTTTTCACCGCCCTCACCTTGCGGCGAGTCCTTAAAACCTCCCATGTCTATCATCGCATCGGAAGTTCGTCCGGCTTCATTGGATTCAATCAACACTTGCGGAGAAGCTTCAATCACGGTCGGATCACGAAAATATTCCGCCATCGCCTTCATTTCTTCGTCATTGGTTCCACCCAAAATCCATAGCATCAGGAAAAACGCCATCGCCGCCGTCATAAAATCGGCAAAGGCAATTTTCCAAGCACCACCGTGAGCGACATGAGGGCACTTGTTGAGGCGCTTAATGATTATGGATTGATCGTCACTCATAGACAAAGCCTAGGGTTAAGTTTCTATACTACTAAAATGTTTATTTTTGCGTCTGCAGAAATTCATCTACTTCCATAAAGCTTGGACGTTCATTCCCAGGTATGGCCTTACGCCCAAACTCTACCGCAATTTGTGGTGCATAACCATTTAGGTTGGCCATCAAACAAGTTTTAATGACATTGTAAAACGCGCCTTCCATTTCCGCTCGGTTAGCCAATTCCGATGAAATCGGTGCAACCACACCATAAGCCACCAAAATACCCAAGAAAGTACCAATCAAGGCCACCGACATATGATGGGCGATTTCCATTGGCCCGGCATCCAGATAACTCATGGTAATAACGATACCCAATACCGCCGCCACGATACCGAAAGCAGGCAGAGCTTCTGCCACTTTACCCACCGCCGCACTTGGCATTAATGCCTCATGGTGATGAGTGTCCATTTCCAAGATCATCAGATCTTCAAGCTGATAAGGGTTACTCGCGCCACTGATCATTAAACGCAGATAGTCACAAATAAAATCCACCGCATGATGGTCTGCAACCACCTTTGGCGCACTATTGAACAATTCACTGGAATGAGGCTCTTCCACATCACTTTCAATTGACATCAGACCTTCACGACGCGCCTTGTTGAAAATTTTAAACATCAAGCCTAGCAGCTCCATAAAAAGCTCTTTATTGACATGATGCGGTTTCGCCAAACCAAAGCCCTTGGAGAATCCGGCTTTAACAACCCAACCTGGGTTGGCGATAACATAAGCACCTAAAGCCCCACCACAAATAATAAGTACTTCAAGCGGCTGAATCAAAATACCGAAAGAACCGTGCGGCAAATAACCACCCAGCAAACTACCGAATACAATGACCGTACCGAGTATTGCCTTCATTAAATCTGTCCTTTATGCTTTTTGTTCATCATTTTATTTTTTTAGCTTTTTAGCAACGCTCGACGAGAGCATTTAGCTCTTCTTGCGCAGATTTTAACTCAGAAAGGTCCGCAACCATACCGTTTAGTATGTCATTAACACGAGTTGCTTCATTTTTAGTTGTGCCGACACGACCCTGACCATGTTCCATAACCTTGACCGCATTTTGCGCACCCTGTTGTAATTCTTCAATAATTGACTGAATTTCAGTCGTCGCCTGCTGGGTTTTACCGGCAAGAATGCGCACTTCATCGGCGACTACGGCAAAACCACGCCCATGTTCACCGGCTCGCGCCGCTTCGATGGCCGCATTCAATGCCAATAAATTTGTCTGCTCAGCAATATCACGAATCAACACGAGGACCGTACCGATATTATTACTGTCTTCTTCTAACTGTTTGATCACCGATGCGGCTTGAGTGACTTCATCCGTCAAGCCGCTGACCTCATCGATGACCTTAATCGCTGAACTCATTCCGTTTGAGGAGTCCTGGCTTAAAAATGACAACCGCTCAGCCAATTTGGCCGCTAAGGCTTTTAGCTCTTCACTATTAAGACTGCTAACCGCAACCGGGGCTTCGATATTGTGAGCATTATTCAACTCCAGCTGAGCTTCATTCAATTGCTCTTCAAGTTCGGCTACCTTTGCCTCTGCAGTTGAGGTCTCGATCATCTGTTTAACATGTTGCTGCTGAGCGAATTCAAGCACGGAATTAATCGCTTTAAGCAATTTCGGATCGGCTTGCTCGGTCGCAATCGGCGACTCAAGATCTTTATTTTCTATCAGCGTCTCCAACTGCCTGACCAATTCCGACTGATCACAAACCGGTGATTTGTTACAAACCGTCAAATACACCAATGCCCCGGCAATTACTGCCGAAACAATCACCACCAACATCACAAATACTGCAGGTTGCATGCCCATCAATCCGTTTTCTGCCGCCAAGACTTCACCGGCAAACAATGAAAGAGCGGTGGTTAACAATACTTTAGCTTTCATAATGTCTCCTAAGCGTAGTAGTCGACTAGGTTATCGGACTGGACTACTTGCATCTCATCATTGCCGATGTCGGCGTCGATATCTGAACCAGCCATAGCCCCACCAGAGCCCTGCTGATCTTCAGCATCGGCAAACGCCGACCCCGTATCATTGGAGGACTCTTCTTCACCAACCGTCACCGAGGCGACATCAATACCCGCCTGTTCGAGCATCTCTTTTAGTCTAGGCATCGCATTTTCCATTGCCTCACGGGTAGTCAGGTGTTGAGCATGCATAGTGACGTGCATCTGCTGGTCTTTGCCAAGCTGCAACTTCACCTGAACAGGCCCTAAGTGTTCGGGATTCAAGGTGATTTTTGCCTGCTGTAGATTATTATTTGCCATAAAGACAACGCGCTGACCTAAAGCCTGCCCCCACTGCGGGCTTCTTACCGGCACAGAGATCGACTGCAATCCGTTAGGCAACTGAGCTCTTCTCTCTAACGACCCTGTGTCGGTTGTAGCCAATAGCTCTTTATTGGCATCAGCTCTAGCCAGCTCATCAGCATTTTTTACCGCTTGTTGCTGTTGCAAGGCAGTGCTTTTATTGCGCAGATTTTCTTGCACCTGAATCAATTGCTGTTGTGCTTGCCACTGCTGAGAAGACTGTTGCTGAGAGCTTTGCTGTTGCGACTGTCCATTTGAAGAGGCATTCTGCGAACCGTCCGCATGAGTATTCCCCCAAGCGGTTACGGTTTGGTTTGCTTGAGCCTGGCTAGCAGCCTGAGAGACACTATTTGCGGAAGGGCTGGCTGTAGCAGCTGGCGCTTGTGATGCCGAAGCAGCTTGGGTACTGGCTACGGCATGGTTCTGCTGCAGGCTTTTCGCCAATTCATTGACCGACTGCAATGGTTCGTCTTCTAATGAGGTATTTTTTACACTCTTATCTGAACTTGAGGTATCAACGGATACGGCTTCTTTTTCAATGACTGATTCAACCGTTGTTGACAAGGCGGCAAGAGAATCGTCTTGCGTTTCTAATGACTCACTTTGCCCAATCTTAGCTATACCCTCCACTTCAGCGGCAAGCTTGTCCATATCAGAGCTTGGTTGAACGGAATTTTGTGCATCAGCTTCGACCACCTTATTCATGGCCTCAAGAGCATTATCCGACGAATCCTTTAACAGCGCATTGATGTCATTACCAAGCGATTCATCCAGCATAGCTGTATCGCCATTTTCGCCCTGCATCGGGTTTGTTAGAGTGTCCGCCTGTTCAGACGTTTGTGTCATTGCACGACCATATTGAGCCTGATAGGCATGCACTGCATCTGCAACAGAAACACGTGGCGTATCAGCATCAACAGGTTTACCATGCTGTTTGGCGATGTCTCGGATATATTGGCCTAAAGACTGAATCGCGTCTTTAACCTGATCATCACTATGTTCTGCCGGCATAGCCACAGTCTCAAGCAACTCAGCCGCATCAGTAGCGTCTACGCCAAGCTCGTCAACACTGACCGTGGCAAGTTGCTGAATGACATGATCTGATCGCATCGCTTCGGCTTTTTCATTAACGGACTTTGGATAAGATTTCACATCACTCGGATGTAATGCCTTGTGAACCAAATCTGATACTGAAAACCCTAAATTCTTTTTAGCTGAATCTTGTGTTGTCGGCAGGGTTTGTGCTGATGCCAAGGATTCAATCAAATTGTTATCCAAAGCACTATTCAACTCATCTGCGGCAATATTTTCCTGCAATGGCGTTGCTAGCGATTGTGACATATAGTCATCAACCGAGGTGACCCCATAATCAGCCAAAACCTCATTTAAACCTTTTACATCATTTAACCGAGCCAGATTCGTCACTGCATTTTGTGCCAACAAAACACCTTGAGGCACCTTATCAGACCCGGTTTCAGACATAAAATCCTTATAGGCCGCTACCAGATCATTCAGCGCATCAGCCCACTCTTGCTTGGAAACAGCTTGATTGCTGAAAGACTCCATATCCGATGTGAGCGACGATAAACCGCCACCTGCGCGCATTGCCGTTTGACCCGGCAAAAGGTCGGCAAATAACTTGGAAAACTTGGTCTGCTTATCGGCCAAAGACGACGGTAACAATTCACGGTTACTGGCTGTAGTGGCGTTAATCAGCCCTAAAACAGAGGTCTCTGATTGCGAATTTGTATTAGATGTAAGCATAGCGTTGTCTCACTGTACAGATTAGTAATCAGGTGATAGCAATATACATGCCTACAATTTCAGAACAGCGGGAAACTAACGGTCTTTTAGTTGATTTTGATAAAATTTTTGCGCACTCAACTCATCCATCAATTTTTGCTCTTGACGATTTATACGTGCATTTTCCGCGTTTTCGATACGAGAATATAAAGCCTGCAGAGCTTTCAGGTTTGCGCGCTTTTCCTGCCAGGCTGATTGTGCCATTTCAACCATTTTCTCGCTCTCCTCAACCTGTTGCTGTTGAGCGATAATCGCATGGTTTAATTTATCGGAAAAAGCGGAACGACTTTGCAACTGAATCGCAGGAATGGCGCCCATACTGATAGGCTGCTGCGCATAATCGGCTTGATAATCAAGCAATGAGTTCACCTGACCCTGCTCTGTGGCCAGCTTGTTTTGCATATAATGAAAAGTTTGCCCAGCCTTATCCAACTCCATCTCGGCAAGCTCTATCAACTTATGAAGACGCTGTAATCGATTTGGCATAATTAAGACCTAGCACATAATAGAAAAGCGGATCGCTATCGATTCAGAACCGACTGCAACCCGGAAATAGACTCAGCCACCGAGAAATGATCCTTAATGCCCTGAGATAAATAACCGTTCAAATCAGGATACTTTTGAATCGCCTGATCAATTTCAGGGTCGGAACCTTTTCGATAAGCTCCAACACTGATTAAATCATGGTTTTGCTGATAGGTTGAATAAAGCTGTTTAAAACGTCTTGCCATAGCCAAGTGCTGCTCATCAGCAATATCAACCATGACTCGACTTACCGAGGATTCAACATCGATAGCCGGATAACGTCCACTATCGGCAATTTGACGGGATAACACTATATGCCCATCCAAAACACCACGAGCCGAATCGACAATCGGATCGGATTGATCATCCCCTTCGGCTAAAACCGTGTAGATAGCGGTAATAGAGCCACCGCCACTTTTACCATTACCGGCACGTTCCACTAATTGCGGCAATTTTGCAAATACCGAAGGCGGATAGCCTTTGCTGGCGGGCGGCTCGCCGACCGCCAAAGCGATTTCACGCTGCGCTTGGGCAAAACGCGTCAAAGAATCCATCAACAGTAAAACATTATGACCTTTCTCACGAAAATATTCGGCAATCGCTGTTGCCAACATAGCCCCGTGCAAACGCATAAGAGGTGCATCATCAGCAGGCGTGGCGACCACAACGGATCTTTTCAAACCCTCTTCACCCAGGTTCTGGCGGACAAATTCGTTAACCTCTCGGCCACGCTCACCAACCAAGCCGACCACTACAATATCGGCATCGGTATAACGGGTCATCATACCAAGCAAGACACTTTTACCAACCCCGGTTCCAGCCATTAAGCCGACACGCTGACCTTTGCCCAAGGTAAGCAGACCATTGATCGCCTTAATACCGACATCTAATGGTTCGGTAATCGGGTGGCGGCTAAGCGGGTTAATTCTTTCACCGCTTAATGACACATATGCGGCGGCTTCAATAGGCCCCAAACCATCTAAAGGCGCACCGGAGCCGTCAATGACTCTGCCGAGCATATTCGGTCCCACCCCGACTTTCACACCGCCTTCAACCGGCAACACTTCGGCATTTGGCGACAAACCCTGAGTATCACCAATCGGCATTAAAAACAGGCGACCATCATGAAAACCGACTACCTCGGCCTCGATCGGCGGTAAATCAACGCCACGCATAATCTGGCAACGGGAACCGATCGGCGCAAAGGTTCCGACAACCTCTAAAGTCATACCGACCATACGCACCAGACGGCCGGCGACTTTTAATGGCTTGGCCTTGATGCTGCTGTGATGCAAATGCTGCAGCTTTTCTTTCAAATTGTCATTAAGCGTTTGTTGCCACTGCATAAGTCAACCTATTGATACAACCTTTAACTGACAAAGAAAAATTTAGAAAGGGTAAATATATGAAATCATCAGCCACCAGACTGAATAAGAAAATTAATTTGTTGCCGTTTGCTGCTCAGCCGAACCATTGTCCGTCTGATTTTCCGGTTCAATTGCAGCAATCTCGAACTCGGCATTTTGTTCGACTTCCACCGCATCCTTCAACTGTTCGGCGACTTCATCAAAACGTGAAATCCAACTGTTCATAACCGTAGAATAATCTTGCTTAACCAAACAGGTTCCCTGTTGCAGCTGATGGTTTTCGCGCAACATCCAGTTTTCGGAAATCGAGGGTTTGGAAATCTGTAAAAAGGCCAGATCATCCGGATGCAAAAAGACCTCAATCTTACCTTCCGATTCCGGCAATACCAGCACCGCATCCTTAACGGCCTGGAGCACCCAGTCCTTATGCTCATCAACACTCTTATGAATGACCGTTTTAGCAATATGTAAAGCAAACTCAACCAATTCTGAATAAACTTTTTCCTCAATCACCTGATAGGGTTTCTTAATTGAAGAAAGTAATTCTTCAAACTGTTCCACCTTAGGAAGCAGGTTATCCATTACCTGCTGCTTAGCTTCGCCTTCACCTTTTTGTCGCCCTTCAACCAAACCTTTTTCTAGACCTTCTTCATAACCTTTTTGAAAAGCCTGATCATAAGCCTCTTTCTTTAAAAGCTCGGCCTGTTGCTGAAACTTAGGCTCATATTCATCATGAAATTTTTCATAAGCCTTTTGCGAAAGCTCTTCCTGTTTGGCTTTTTTTTCCTCAGCAAAACTCGATAACTGCCAAGTTGAAATATTAGGCGCGTCAATTTCATCGCCGCGTAAAAGGCGATTGACTACCTGAGGCTGCTCTTCGTCAGTACCGACAAGCTCTTCAGCAACTTCGGCTTGCTCTGATTCAACATTCTGAGCAGACAACGCTTGCTCGCTCATTTAGACGAACTCCTCAGCACCACCTGGCATCATAATCTTCTCCTCATCCGCTAGGCGACGAACAGTCTGGATAATACTACGCTGCGCATCTTCGACCGCACTGAGTTTGACCGGACCACCGGTTTCCAGATCATCACGCATAATATCCGCCTGACGTTTCGATAGATTGGATAGGAACTTCTCTTTAAGCTCTTTATCGGCTCCCTTAAGAGCCACCACAAGTACATCACTAGGCACTTCACCGACAAGTGTTTGCACACCGCGGTCATCGATACCTTTAATATCATCAAAGACAAACATCTTGTCTTGAATGGCTTTACTGATTTCTTCGTGTTCGATGGCGATATCGTCAAGAATACGCGAGTCAACACCACTGCCCACCAAGTTAAGGATTTCAGCAGCACGTTTCTCACCACCAATGGTCGCCAACTTACCGCCTTCACCATCACTGGAGGCGTTTTCCAGGACATCGTTCAAGTCGAATAATGCTCGCGGTTGAATGGTTGTCAAAGTCGCAATACGATAGATAACTTCAGACTGGAATCGTTCCGGAATACCACGAAGCACTTCGGCGGCTTGATCTGAATCGAAATAGGACAAGACAATCGCCACCACCTGAGGGTGTTCGTTACGCAGCATATTGGCAATGGTCGAAGGATGCTGCCATTTCAAGGCTTCCAAGCCTTTAACCTGATCACCCAATAAAGCCGCATCCATAAGGTGACCGCCACCCTCTCCAAGAGCCGAAGCCATCAAAGATTGAGCAAATTCGCTTGGATCCACCCCCAAGGCATCTTCACCGATTTCATCTAAGAACGAGGCCATAACATGGTGAATTTCACGATGACTGACCGAGTCAACCGCCGTCATCGCAGAACCGACCATCTGCACTTCCCTAGGATTCAAATGCTTTAATACATTAGCAGCAGTTTCCTTACCAAGAGACAGCAGCAAAATAGCCGCTTTATCCATATTAGGAATATCGATAACTTCTTCTAAAACGGAATCGGCCATATTACTCTCCTGCTAACCACTGCTTGATAACGTGTGCCGCGACACGTGGATCTTCAGCAACAATACTGCGAACTTTTTCGAGCAACTGATGCTCCGCTTCGGATTCCGCTTCGGACTCTTGAGCGGTTTGCTCAACTTCTTCATTCATCTGTTCAAGCGCTTTAGAAATTTCATCCACATTTTCCAGCTCTTCCTCTTCATCCGGTACATCTTCAGGATATTCCAGATAAGCTTCCTGCTTGCTGTTCAAGTCTCTGAGCATCGGACGAATCACACCGAAGATAACCAGCAGTACCGCTAGACCGGCCAATACTTGCTTGACCAAATCCCAGAACCAGGCTTCCTGCCAGATTGGCATCGCAGGCATTTCTTCTTCCGGCGCCTTGACAAATGAGGCATTGACCACACTCAAGGTATCACCACGTGTTTCATCCAAACCGACGGTATCACTTACCAGCTGTCGGTAACGCAATAGCTCTTCATCACTAATCTGTTCACGGACAATATCACCATTATCGGCAAGACTGGTCTTGTCATCCAAAACCACCGCGACCGATAAACGGTGAATATTGCCTACCGCGTTTTTAATATGGCTAACCGTACGATCCAACTCGTAGTTTTTTGTTTTCTTTTCACTCGAGCTTTTCAGGTTTGGATCGCCGCCTGGGGTATAACCTTGCTCCGGTGCCAGACCGGCACGTGGCGGCTGGTTGGTAAGAGCTCCCGGCACCCCGGTCGGTCCATCATTACGATTGATCTCTTTGATTTCCTGCTCCGAACGTACCGCTTCCGGATCCGGCTCATAATTCTCACGCGTCTGTTCTTGCTGGGTGAAATCAAGCTCAGCCGTTACCTGGGCTCTGACCTTGTCCTCACCGCCGACAATTGGCGCCAATAAACGAATAATACGGTTTGAAAGGGTTTCTTCGACCTGACGGGTATAGTCGAGCTGCTTCATGCTCATATTAATCATGCCGCCCGAAGTATGGTCACCGGTAAGCAGATTACCGTGCTGATCGACAACGGTAACCCCTTTGGTTTCCATATTTGGAATACTCGAAGCAACCAAATAGACAATCGCACTGACCTGCTCTTCGTTCAGACTGCGTCCAGGGTAAAGCTTAACCACAACCGAAGCGGAAGGTTTTTGCTCTTTACGGACAAACACCGAACGTTTTGGCAAACCGAGCATGACTCTTGCGGATTTGACCGCATTGATACTGGCGACCGACTTGGATAACTCGCCTTCCAAGGCACGGTGATAACGGGTCGTCTCTTTGAATTGGGAAATACCGAAGCCTTGTTCGACATCAAGAATCTGATAACCGGTTGGCGCCTGTTTCGGATAACCTGCCGCGGCTAATTTAAGGCGTAACGGATGAACCAAATCGGTCGGCACCAAAATACCGCCGCTAGACTGCTCAAGCTTGTATTCAACGCCTTCTTGCTCAAGGGTCTGGACAATCTCGTTCATGTCCTTGGCGTCGACACTACCGAACAAAAGGGTATAGGAAGTGCTTTGTGACCACATCAACAGACCGACAATCAACGAGATCGAGGCGGCAATACCGATAACGAGCGTAATCTGCTTCGCAACCGAGAGGGAAATAAGATTATTAAGGAAAGCGGAACCTATGCCGGTAGGCGGTGCGGCATTAAGAGTATTGTCTGCGGAGGCTTGTGGTTCTGCCATGTTAAAGTCTTCTTATCTTTAAAATTAATTCAAAATCAACACTAAGACCGTTTCAGCTTACAAAGGCATGTGAATAATGTCTTTATAGGCCTCTACAAGCTTATTACGAACCTGCGTCATTGCTTGGAACGATAAGCTGGCCTTCTGTGCTTGAAGCATTACTTCAGAAAGATCGGCTTCTGGATCACCACTTTCGAATGCTTTTTTCATTGCACCAGATTTTTGCTGTTCTGCATTTACGGCATTTACCGACTGGACCAGCAGGTCGGCAAAGTTATCCGCTTTTTGCAATCCGGAGTCGGCAGATTCTGTCACCTTTTCGACAGGCTGAGATTGCGCCTGCGCTGCCAGTGAACGCATCTGTAACATTAAACTTTGAGTATCAATTTGGCTCATAAGTTAATTAAACTCCAAATAAAGCATTTTACCTTGGTATTAGTGGCGAAAAACCTGCCTGATAATACGCTGTGTCGTTAATTCTAAAGAGTATGCAACCATTATCACATAGTTATGCTTGGCATTTCAGCAATTGATATGCCATTTTTGCGTCATTTTTTCAACAGTTCGCTAAACTCTTTAGTAAAACGGCCGATAACAGCAGGTTTTAAGGAACTTCTACCCCCTGCTCTTTCAGTTTAGCAATCTTATAGCGCAAAGTTCTCGGACTGATATTTAATGCTTCAGCCGTTTTTTGACGATGACCGTCATTCTGACGCAAGGTTTCTAATATCAAGTGCGTTTCTCTGGCTTTTAAATCCAGTGGCAACTCTTCATCACTTATCGAAAACTCTTTAGCCTCGCCAGCTTCATCGCCCTGCCCGCTCATCACGCTGCTTTGCTTCTGCGTTAGAGGCTCGACAAAACCGTCATCTAATAAAATATTCTGTTCCTGGATGGTATCACCGCTCATCAGCAATAAAGCTCGTTGGATCACATTATCCAATTCGCGGATATTGCCCGGCCAACGGTATTCAATTAAACGCTTCATTGCCTGAGCCGATATCATCGGTTGCACACGATTACTGCCGCAATGGCGCTCAATCAATCGTTCCGCAATCGCGGCAATATCTCTTGGTCTTTCACGTAACGGCGATAGGCGCATCGGAAAAACATTCAGACGATAAAACAGATCCTCACGGAATTTATTCTCGCTAATCGCCTGTTTCATATCGATATTTGAAGCACTTAACACTCGCACATCCAAATTAACCGCTTTGGTGCTACCAAGTCGCTCCACTTCCTTTTCCTGTAAAACACGCAAAATTTTTGCCTGCAGGTCGATCTGCATTTCGCCGATCTCGTCCAAGAAAATCGTACCCCCCTGTGCCTGTTCAAACTTACCGGGCATGGATTTCATCGCACCGGTAAAGGCACCTTTTTCATAACCGAACAAAGTAGCTTCAAGCATGGTCTCAGGTATGGCTGCACAGTTAATCGCAACAAACGGCTGCTTAGCTCTTGCCGACTGCAAATGAATATAACGTGCCAGCACTTCTTTACCGGTTCCACTTTCCCCACCAATCATCACACTGGCGTCACTTTCAGCGACCTTTTTCGCCATGGTTTTCAACTGCTGGGTCGCCGGATCAGCGGCAATAAAATCATCTTCTTGAGATGCGTCGCGATTAAAATACGCCTTGGCCTTTTCTACCAAGACATTGGCTTCAAAGGGTTTGACGATATAATCCACCGCGCCGGCTTTCATCGCATCGACGGCCTGCTCGATAGTACCGTAGGCAGTCATCAAGACAATCGGCAAATAAGGCTTAGCGGCACGAATTTTTGTCATTAGAGTATAGCCGTCCATGCCGTCCATGCGAATATCGCTAAACACCATGCCGATATCATCTTTTAACGCCTTAAGGGCATCTTCTGCATTGCTGACACTAATGACCTCGAAACCATGAATGCTCAAAGTATCGACCAACGCTTCCTGCAATACAGCGTCATCTTCGACAACTAAAATTTTTGCAATGCTCATCAGAGACCTCTTTTAACAATTTTATTTGTTATGTAATCCAGTAAACGTAACTTGATTCGATTTCATTATTATTGCTCACCCATCAACGGCAAGCGTAAACCAAACTGGGAACCAAAACCCACAATTGATTTAACCCAAACTTCACCACCATGTGCCTCGGCGATCGCTCGAACCACGGCCAAACCTAAACCTGTCCCCTTTGCTCGGCTGGTATAAAAAGGCTCAAAAATCTTTTCCAGACGCTCCGTTTCAATCCCCGGCCCCTTATCGTGAATCACGATATCTACGCGCTTGTTGGGCAGCTTATTGACCGTCACCTCGACTTGCGCTTTGCTGCCAACGATATCGATCGCGTTATTGACCAAGTTTTGCAAAGCGGTAATCAAAGCGTCTTTGTCGCCCATAACCGTTAACCCCGGTACAAACGCATTAAATCGAATCTGGCTGTCGGACATTTTGATACGCGGTTCAACCCCATGCTGCAACTCGCTGACCAATGTTTGCAACTCGATCGCCTTATCGCTGCCCTTGCCGCCTTTGGCGTACTGCAACATATCTTTGACCAAGGATTCCAAATGATTCAGGCTTCTTAAGGCCTTGTCGGCGAATTTCTTCCGGCTGACGTCATCCAGCTGGGATGAGTCCATTTGCGACACATAAAGCAGTGCTGACGCTAAGGGGGTACGAATTTGATGCGCCAGTGATGCCGCCATCTCCCCCATAGAATGCAAACGCTGATGACGATTGACATGTTCTTGGAGGCGGCGAGCCGATGTCACATCATGAATAAGAAGGATACGATTTTTCGTTTGATCGACCGGTGTTTCGGAAAGCTGGTAAATAGAGTCATCATGAGCGATCAACTCACCGGCATCATTGCGGCTTAAAAAGACATTGCGCATAACCACTTCCCAATCACGGTGTAAAGCGTCATCGCCGAGTATCTTTTTGGCACTCGGATTCATCTCTATGACTTCGGATTGATTGTTTAATACTATGACACCGGCAGGAAGCAGTTCCAGCAAACGGCTCAGGTGATCGGCAACCTGCTTTTTTTCCTGGTCGCTCTGTTCCAGCTGAGTTTGTAATTGCTCGACCTGATGTTGCAATGACTCATAAGAATGGGTCAACTGCATGGAGGTCTGATTAAACAGTTCAAAAGCTGCTTCTAGCTCATCTAATCGTGCTTGCTGCTCTGTACCGGTTAACTCTGCCACTACAACCCCTAACTCAACTCATACTTGCGTATTTTTTCCACCAAGGTGGTGCGATTGGTCTGCAACAGTTTCGCCGCTTGGGAAACATTGCCTTCGGTTTGATTAAGCGCTTTCTGAATCAGTTGGATTTCCATTTCTACCAGATAAGACTTTAAATCCAAACCGTCTTCCAGATTCGGGGCGCCCATTGAAAGACTGCTATCGATTGCCGCAGGCTCGGCTTGAACCGTTTGCGAGGCTGTTTCATCGTTGTTTACTGGCGATTGGTCATTAGCGCTTTGCGCCGATGGGACGGCAATTTCTGCTGAGACTTTTTCTGCCACCAGCAAACTGGCATTTTCATCCAGCTCAACCTGATACTTTACCGGCAGGTCATCATAATCAACCTTCAACCCGGGAAACAGAATGGATAGGCGTTCACTTAAATTACCCAACTCGCGAACATTGCCGGGCCATTGATAATTTTGTAAAGCCAGCAACGCTTTTTCGGACAAGTCAGGAATCTTACGGCCACTGGCAGCGATACGTGAGAACATGAATTCAATCAACTCCGGAATATCTTCCGGACGCTCGCGTAGCGCCGGCATTTCGATAGGAAAAACATTCAAACGGTAAAACAGATCCTCGCGGAAATTACCGTCAGCAATATTGTCTTCCAGATTGCGATGGGTTGCCGCAATCACGCGCACATCACACTCAAAGCTTTTATTGCCACCGACACGTTCGTAAATACGTTCTTGGAGCACCCGTAATAATTTCACCTGCATCGGCAAAGGCATATCACCGATTTCATCGAGAAAAATCGAACCTTTTTCAGCCATTTCAAAGCGACCTTTACGAGCAGTGATAGCGCCGGTAAAGGCTCCTTTTTCATGACCAAAAAGCTCGCTTTCCAGCAATTCACCAGGGATCGCACCGCAGTTGATTGGAATAAACGCTTTATTAGAACGGGAAGAAGCATTGTGAAGCGCTTGGGCGACGACTTCTTTACCGGTTCCGGATTCACCTAGAATCAAAACCGTCGCATCGGTTTGCGCTACTTGTAGAATAAGTTTTTTGACTTGTTGCATCGCCGAGCCACTGCCGACGAGCGAAGCAAAGATATCTTCAGACATTGATCGCCATTTACATTAATTTGACACCTACGACCTTTATATACGGGTTTTACATAGATGTCAAAATTTTGGCAACATTTATTTCAAATAAGACTTAACCGAACTGAATTTCTGGGTTTCCTTTTCCAGCTCCGATAACAGTGACTGTTGGGCACGCTGAATATTTTCGCGAATCTTTTCATTATCCGACATCAGTTCAGCACCGATATCATCCAACTGTTCGCCAAATTCTTTTGAAGCGTTTTCCAACATCTCAAGCCAAACAGAATCGAGTTCATTGTAGCGTTGCCACTCATGGTCAAGTGATGCATTGAGCATATTTTTGGAATGAGTCAATAAATTCAGACGGGTTTGCTGCAAAGAAGACACACTAGCCACCTATGCGATCCAACTGTTCTTTTGAGGCACGCTTGATATTATCGGGCATCTGCTGCCAAGCATCACTAATACTTTTAATCAAATCAATGACTTCATCTACTTTAGCAATATCATTTTGAGCCGATGCCGCAAACAACGTACGGTAGCAATAATCGTAGATTTCCAATAGATTGCTACCGACATTACCACCCTTATCGACATCGACACCATCGCGTAAAGACCCTAGAATACTCAACGCCTTATTGATATGCGCAGACTTTTTCTCAAAATTTTTCTGCTCGAGAAACACCTTAGCCAGATTCATGTTTTTTAGAGCACCGTCATAAAGCATCTGAATCAACTTATGCGGAGATGCTTCTGAAACAGCCGTTTCCACAAATGTATTGGAATAGGCTTGTGCGAATTGTTTTTTTAGAGCCATATTCATCGTTAAATCCCTTGTCTTAACTTATTAATTATCGTTATTTCCAAATTGCGCCATTAACTGGTTTCGCGTTGCTTCTGCATTAGACATAATGCTTTGCAACATCGCGAACTGCATTCGATATTGCATCTCTAAACGCTCGAAACGAGCATCCAGTTTTTTATTCTTATCATCATATCTGTCCGCCTTATCGAGCAATCCATCCATACGCTGTGAGATCAAACCGAAATCCGGTTCAAACAGATCATCAATGGTTTCATTGATGCGACTGGCAAAACCTTGCGCAAAAGTAATTGTACCTCGCGCCCCAGTAACACCACCTAATACCTCGAAGCTCAAACCACGAACTTCAGCGGGTTGTCCCGCAATCCCGGCATAGTCAGATATATTAATCATACGCCCATCTTCAGGATCGGCATAAGCTCCTAGATTCAATGCTCCTGTTGCAGTGGTAATAGTACCATCTACACTCTGCCCGACATCAGTTAGATCTGCAGTGAAGCCGGCATTAGCAAACCCGACAAAATTCGTCATTTGTAGATTTGAGAAACCGCCGTAACGATCCGAATAAACACTGAATGCGCTGCCATCATGTGACACCGAAATGCTTCCACCAGCTGCTGCAATATCTGTATTTTTATTGACACCGCGCTCAATTGCTAACGCTAGCTCGTCCATAGTGTAGCTACCCGCCGCAATGCTAATATTGGTTAGGGGCGCATCATCGACAACCATATCAAAACTGGCTCCAGCCGATAAATCAACTACATTTACTCCAGTATAAGAGGCCGATGAAAATCCTTGATCTGATAAATTAGTGACATTATTCATGGTCACCGCACCCGTGGCACTGGTGATTTCAAAACGAGACTGAGCGCTGTTAAAACTCACCGTTACCGATTGGGCGGCGCCGGCAAGATTGGCATCGGCATTGATCTGATTCTGAATCTCTAACGCAACATCATCGTTGGTTGCATAAGTTCCGGCTGTCAAGGTAATCGGATTTGACGTAACGCCACCAAGATCAATATCAAAACTGGCGCCGGCACCAATAACCAAAGAAGCATTCAAATCCGTTACTTGGTCAGCCAACACCCCTGAAACAGATGTTGAAGCCCCGCCGACAACCGTAGCACGGTCAGCTAACTGGGTAATATCAATGGTGTAGTTTCCGGTTGAAGTACGTTCAGTACCACCCAACACATTAATCAATGGATCATCGCTGACACCACCTTTGGACATCAGGCTGGATAAGGCCTGCATATTATTATTGACCACATCCGAAAGTACCGACTCGTCAATATTCATCTTACCCTCTCGATCCAGAGTAATACCAATCAGTGCAAGTGAGCTGAAATTACTGTCCAATTCAGCAATAGCACCAGACATTGAGCCTTGAATTTGATCTCTTACTGCGCGCAACAAACTGCTGCCAGCTAAATCACCATAATACTGGTACTCTTCCGAGGCCAATTCTTCTTCAGTTAAATCCTTGGCATCATAACTGGCCAATTCATCCAAAATCTGATCAAGCTGATTATAAACATCAACAAAACTCTTGATGGTTTCGGTCACCGCTTCATTGTCCTGACCAACATTTACTGTCTGCTGAGAACCAGGAGTCGCAGAATGCAATGTAAACTCAACGCCGTCGATAACATCACTGAATGTATTTGAACTATTGGTAATGGTTAGACCATTTAACACCATCACCGCATCTTGAGCTGTTGCTGTCGTGGTCATATTTGCCATGGTAAAGTCTGTCGTACCGGAAAGATTTACCGCACCTTCGGCACCGGAAGTTTTCGAGGTAAACATTAATTGGTAGCTGCCGCCATTATTGATAATAGAGGCGGTCACACCATAATCGCCGCTGTTAATGGTTTTTTGCAAACCTTCCAGGGTGTTATTACTGGCATCAACAACGATAGAACCGACCGCTGCGCCACCTACCGAAATATCTAAGGTTCCGCTGGTAATCGTATCCGAAGGCGAAGTATAGGCCACATTGGACACCAAGGTATGAGACTGAGCCAACTGAACGGATTCCACCTGATAAGAGCCCACGGCTGCACTATCTGTAGCAGATACACTCAATACAGAATCATTTGATGAACTGGCTAGACGACTGGCGAATAGATCAGGAGAAGCCAAGTCTGTTACGTAGGTTTGAAACGCCTGAAGATTACCCTGCAAATACTTTAAAGCATCTAATTCAGTCGTTACCTTTTCAACATTACGCTGCAAAATGGCCTTTGGCCCCGCTACTTGAGCTTCTGCAATGACCTTTGCCATATTGGTAATATCGAATGAACTGTTCGTCAGACTGGTAACCAGTCTGGAACCGATATCACTAGTGGTACTCATAATCTTTTTCTCCTGATCGAGAGTGCAGCTCTTGATACGAATCTAAATAGTATTCAATACTAGCTCACACCGTGCCAAACTTTAATAAAAGTTTTTATTTTTTTATATTTGTCACCTTATAAATCGGCGAAGATAAGTAAAACTTTAGCGTGAAAATAAAAAAACCGCCCATAAGGGCGGCTAAAACACACAAGGGAAAACGTTAGACGCCCGTCTTACGCCATTTGATCCGTCAATAATCCAACCGGTGGCAGCGTGTCTCTTGATGATTGGTTTACCATTTCCAGATAATCTGTAATATTTTTGGAAATAGTCAGTAATTCTTGTGAGGGTACTTGTCTAAGCACCTCGTCAGTTTCGGTATTTTTGATAAAAAACACCATTTTCTCTGTATCTTCATCCTTTTCAAACAATAAATAACTTTGCAATGTCTGCAACTGCTCATTGAGTGAGCTCATAACATTATCGACATCAGAATCACTTAATGGTTGTGATGAATCATTAACAGTGGAAGTCGCATCAGGCTGACGCTCTAAAACTGCCTGATTAGCAGAATAGACCTGTTCAACTTGACGCGCCTTGTCCTTGGAATCATTGACCGAAGTACTCGATCTTTCAGATGGGTTTGCCGTGTTCACAGGTTGCAATGAATTTAACGCATCCATAATAACCCCTTATCAAACTTCACTATAGCTTGTTACTATATGATTTCATTTAATAAAGAACCTGTCAAACCTTCTTTACTAGAGACTCCACGTTCATTTGCCGAATCCAGATAGTTTTGGATATTTTTAATAATCCGTAACGAATCCTCACTCGGGAACTGCTTTATTACCTCGTCGGTATCTTTATCGATCAACTTTAAGACAGAAGAATTGGTATCCTGGTCTAAACTGAACTGAACACCACGCTCCTGCTGAGCAAAACGCTTATTGAGAGCCTCAATAACTTTTTCCGCTTGCTCTGCCGGAACTTTTTCTACCGCTTTTGCTGGAGAAGAATCCACCGACTTTTGTTGTGGCTGCCTCTCAAGTGCAACCGATGACTTCTGAGCTTGCGCTGCAGCATCCGTTGACTTGAGTTCGGCAGTAGATATTTTTGTAGAAAAATTCACATCCATATCTACTCCTCCCTTATCCAGTTATTGAATAAAGCTTATCTCAATAGAGAAAGTACATTCTGAGATGTAGCATTCGCTTGAGAAAGCATACTCATACCGGCTTGCTGTAGAACCTGTGTTCGAGCTAGCTCGGCACTTTCTTTCGCAAAGTCTGCATCTTGAATCTGAGAGCGCGCACCAGATAGGTTTTCACTCACGTTCTGAAGGTTGGATACCGTTGACTCCAAACGGTTTTGCAACGCACCCCAACCGGCACGCTCAGTACTTAGTACAGATAAAGCACCATCAATGTGCTGAACCGCTACCGAAGCACCAGCCGCTGTGGCGATAGTGTTTGCCGAGAATGCCGCACTGACAACTGAACCTGTGATATTGGTATAACGACCCAATACACCACCAGCACCCGCTGCTGTACCTGCACCCGAAGCACCGATACGGAATGATTGTAGAGAAACGGTTACCTTGTTCGCACTACCTGCATAGGCACCAACGTGTAGACCAACTGCTGAAGGTGAACCTGAAACCAGTGCACCAGAAGTCGATACTTTACCCATAATGTCAGTTCCGTTGAACTGAGTAGTGTGAGCGATACGGTTAATTTCTTCTTCTAACTGAGAGTACTCTTCATCCATCTGAGCACGGTTAGAAGCACCATAGGTACCGTTCAATGACTGGATAGCCAATTCACGCATACGCTGTAACGCATTCACAACCTCTTCAGAAGCACCATCAAGTGTCTGCAGAAGAGAAATACCGTCAGAAGCGTTACGAACCGCTTGGTCAGTACCCATAATCTGAGAAGTCATACTTGTTGTGATTGCAAGACCCGCCGCGTCATCCGCCGCTGAGTTGATGCGTAGACCACTTGTTAGACGCTCCATACTTGTATTCATCTCACGTCCTGTACCATCAAGAACACGAGTCGCGTTTAGAGCAGCTGTATTTGTGTTAATTACCATTGCCATGATAAATCTCCTTTTGTTTTTAATAGAATGCCAGGCTGATTGCCTTATATCTTGGGTATGGGCATTTTTTGCCTTCTATAATTCACCCGAGAAACATTGTTAACATTCCCTCAAAACTATGTAACGACCCATTTCTGAAAATCTTTAAGCTTTTTTTTATTTTTTTTAAACTTTTTTCTCAAGTCATAAAAAAATCAATCACTTAGAAACAAAAAAAGCCGCTAAAAAGCGGCTAAACACAAGGGAATCTGTTTTAAAGTCGCTTTAATCAGGACTCTAAGTCAATAAATTAGAGTCCTAATAAAACAACCTTGCTATGAAATATTATCTTAATAAAGACATTACATTTTGCGAGGTCTGGTTAGCTTGAGCCAACATACTCATACCGGCTTGCTGTAGAACCTGTGTTCGAGCTAGCTCGGCACTTTCTTTCGCAAAGTCTGCATCCAGGATCTGAGAGCGCGCACCAGATAGGTTTTCACTCACGTTCTGAAGGTTGGATACCGTTGATTCCAAACGGTTTTGCAACGCACCCCAACCCGCACGAGAAGTACTTAGTACAGATAAAGCACCATCAATGTGCTGAACCGCTACCGAAGCACCAGCCGCCGTGGCGATAGTGTTTGCCGAGAATGCCGCACTGACAACTGAACCTGTGATATTGGTATAACGACCCAATACACCACCAGCACCAGCTGCTGTACCTGCACCCGAAGCACCGATACGGAATGATTGTAGAGAAACGGTTACCTTGTTCGCACTACCTGCATAGGCACCAACGTGTAGACCAACCGCTGAAGGTGAACCTGAAACCAGCGCACCAGAAGCCGATACTTTACCCATAATGTCAGTTCCATTGAACTGAGTAGTATGAGCGATACGGTTAATTTCTTCTTCTAACTGAGAGTACTCTTCATCCATCTGAGCACGGTTAGAATCACCATAGGTACCGTTCAATGACTGGATAGCCAATTCACGCATACGCTGTAACGCATTCACAACCTCTTCTGAAGCTCCATCAAGAGTCTGAAGAAGCGAAATACCATCTGTCGCATTTCGAACCGCTTGGTCAGTACCCATAATCTGAGCAGTCATACTTGTTGTGATTGCAAGACCTGCCGCGTCATCCGCCGCAGAGTTGATGCGTAGACCACTTGTTAGTCGCTCCATACTTGTATTCAAGTCGCGTCCTGTACCATCAAGAACACGGGTCGCGTTTAGAGCTGCTACGTTTGTATTAATTACCATTGCCATGATAAATCTCCTTTTTTGCCCTTTGTATGTTTTACGCTTTTTTAAGGAAAGCGCGAAAACCTAAATCTTTTTCATACTTCAGACAGAGCAAATACATTACTGAAGTAACTGCATGACATTCTGAGTAGACTGGTTAGCCTGAGCTAACATACTCATACCTGCCTGCTGTAGAACCTGTGTTCGAGCCAGTTCCGCACTCTCTTTCGCAAAGTCTGCATCTAAGATCGCCGAACGTGCACCGTTCATGTTTTCATTCATATTCTGCAAGTTAGACATGGTCGACTCTAAACGGTTTTGTAGAGCACCCCATGCCGCACGCTGGTTACCCACCAGTGACAGAGCACCGTCAATATGCTGGATCGCCACCGATGCACCGGCCTGGGTGGTCAGAGTGTTTGCAGAAAAAGACGCACTCACCACAGAACCGGTAATATTGGTATAACGCCCCAAAATCCCCGAGGCACCAGAAGCGGCGATTCGGAAACTGGCGGTAGATACCGTAATCTTATTCGCACTACCTGCTTGCCAACCTACATGCACATCTACCGGGGTAGGTGTACCTGAAACCAGCGGACCAGAAACACTGACATTACCCATCAAGTTGATCTGGTTGAACTTGGTTGTGTGTGCAATACGGTTAATCTCTTCTTCCAGCTGAGAGAACTCAGAATCCATCTGTGCACGGTTAGCATCGCCATAAGTACCGTTCAAAGACTGTACGGCAAGTTCACGCATACGCTGCAAGGCGTTGACAACCTCTTCCGAAGCGCCGTCCATTGTCTGTACTAAAGAAATCCCGTCACTGACGTTTTTGATCGCTTGGTCTGTACCACGAATCTGAGATGTCATGCTTGTGGTGATCGCTAGACCCGCTGCATCATCCGCTGCTGAGTTAATGCGTAGACCACTTGTTAAGCGTTCCATTGAAGTACTAAGTTCACGACTTGTCAGATCCAAGGTACGGACCGCGTTCAATGAACCCATATTTGTATTGATTACCATTGCCATGATAATGCTCCCTTGTTGTGTTTTGTGTTTGTATTTTTTTATATCTTGAGGCTGTATATTCAGCCTTCAATTACTTTATCGACCAAGATAGATTTTCTTTAGCAAAAAACTTTATTCTTTTCTTAAAAAAATCTTTTTTTTCAAAAAGTTATATAAATAATGCGCACACAAGAGATATCGACAATTTCGACTTTTTCAGGGTGCAAAAAACCGGACTCAAGCCAATCAGAGTCTTAGCCAAATTAATTACAAATCAAGTGAAAGAATTTAAAGATGTGACGATCATTTTTTAACAGCGACCGTCACATTTGATAACGAGGAATTACTGAAGTAACTGCATGACATTCTGAGTAGACTGGTTAGCCTGAGCTAACATACTCATACCTGCCTGCTGTAGAACCTGTGTTCGAGCCAGTTCCGCACTCTCTTTCGCAAAGTCTGCATCTAAGATCGCCGAACGTGCACCGTTCATGTTTTCATTCATATTCTGCAAGTTAGACATGGTCGACTCTAAACGGTTTTGTAGAGCACCCCATGCCGCACGCTGGTTACCCACCAGTGACAGAGCACCGTCAATATGCTGGATCGCCACCGATGCACCGGCCTGGGTGGTCAGAGTGTTTGCAGAAAAAGACGCACTCACCACAGAACCGGTAATATTGGTATAACGCCCCAAAATCCCCGAGGCACCAGAAGCGGCGATTCGGAAACTGGCGGTAGATACCGTAATCTTATTCGCACTACCTGCTTGCCAACCTACATGCACATCTACCGGGGTAGGTGTACCTGAAACCAGCGGACCAGAAACACTGACATTACCCATCAAGTTGATCTGGTTGAACTTGGTTGTGTGTGCAATACGGTTAATCTCTTCTTCCAGCTGAGAGAACTCAGAATCCATCTGTGCACGGTTAGCATCGCCATAAGTACCGTTCAAAGACTGTACGGCAAGTTCACGCATACGCTGCAAGGCGTTGACAACCTCTTCCGAAGCGCCGTCCATTGTCTGTACTAAAGAAATCCCGTCACTGACGTTTTTGATCGCTTGGTCTGTACCACGAATCTGAGATGTCATGCTTGTGGTGATCGCTAGACCCGCTGCATCATCCGCTGCTGAGTTAATGCGTAGACCACTTGTTAAGCGTTCCATTGAAGTACTAAGTTCACGACTTGTCAGATCCAAGGTACGGACCGCGTTCAATGAACCCATATTTGTATTGATTACCATTGCCATGATAATGCTCCCTTGTTGTGTTTTGTGTTTGTATTTTTTTTATATCTTGAGGCTGTATATTCAGCCTTCAATTACCTTATCGACAGAAATAGCTTTTCTTTAACACTGAATACGTAATTTTTTATTCCAAATACAAAAAACCCGCTATTTAAGCGGGTTTCAGTTTATAAATCACAACACAAGATTTTAGCTTTGAAGTTCATTTAAGGTCATAAGTAAGCTTTTATCATCTCGTTTTCCGGATCATATTCAATCACTTGTTCGGCAATTTGCTTGGCTCTTTGCGGATCAACTTCATGGGTAAACTGAATCAGTTTCGCCCAAGCGTCGAAGTCTTGCGATTGCGCTTGTACGTAAATTTCTAAAATTTGAATGGCAGACGGCAATTGACCGATTGTCTTTAAAAAATCGGCATAAGGAATCATGTAATTTAGCGACACACTACATAGGGCCTCTAAGGTCTGCAATGAACATTGATGATTACGAGCCTGCATACAGATAGACAAACACTTTAACAGCGCTTTCTCTTTGATAATATTATCCTCAGCCTGCTTTAAAACAGCTATTGCCTCTTCAGCATTACCATCAATATCCGCCAACAGGCCTTGAACATAAAAAATCAGCGATTTAACCGCGGCGTCTTCTTGCAAAGACTGCAAGTGTTCAAGCAGTTCTACTAGAGTTTGACGGTTATGCTGTTCTTTTGCTTGTTCAATACGACTGATCAATGACGGCAAATCACGACTTTTCTTTTCTAGACTCTCAACCAGTCTTGTCTGAGTATTACTCAACTCATCATAAAAATTCTGCTGCAATGCTTCGATTTTTTCAGCATGAACCTGAAGCGCTTCAGGGTGCCACTTAACAAAGTTGAATACCCTACCGATAGCGTCATATTTCTGCCAACGCTCAGATAGAGCGTCAAAGTCTCGGTTTTTAAGTTCGTCTTCGGTCAATTTGGCATAATGAATGGCAAGCTCCAACTGCTTTGAGAACATTTCGGCGGAACGGTTTACCCCCTTGAAAAAAGAGGTCAACTGCGACTCGATATCCTCTTGTTCCATATTCTGCTCGTCCATTGGACGGAAGTTTTCCTTGAAAGCCACCGAGTCATATCTGAATAGCATATCGCCGTCATCGCCGATAATCTGACTGATTTTACTGTGCGCTTTCATCGATTTTTTTACCGACTTATCATCTTGCTGACCATTCTTATACAGTGTCTTGACAAACTTCAGGCCATCTTTAGATAAACTGACAATCGATTTAAAACGCTTCAGTTGCGATTGCAACTCCTTAACCGAAGATTCAACTCGCTGCGTTCGTTCTGACAAGCTCATTTCAAGAGACTGCTTCAAACTCGCCACTTGCTGCTTTTTACTGACCAGATCGATTTTCTGCTCAATCTTTTCAGGCGCGACATATTCGACATTTTCCATCGCTGCAGAATATAGCCCTGTATTGATAAAGTTCAAATGCGGATATTCCTGTAAATAGATTTTCACCTGCAATTCCAGCCCCTGACGAGCATTGGCATAAGCTGGCTGTGTTTCAGCCAGCTCACCACGGTTATCCTTTACGGTACTCACGCCTTTAAAGGTAAAACGCCCACCAACTTTGGCTTCATCACTACTTGATTCGTAGGCTTTACCTAATGGAAAACACAAATCGACACCGGAAAAGATAATTTGCGAACATCCAAGCTCCACCGCGGCATTAACCGCGGTATTAATCACATTCGGCCCTGGGGCGGCAATATTTTTTTCCATTTTCCCGTCTTTTTCATGCCACGGATATTTGGTCGACATATAGCTGCTGGCACCACTCCACTGCGCCAAAATTTTAGGCGAAATATGGTTACCGTTAAGCAGGATAGAATCTTCGACAAAATGGAACATTCCTTTGGAGTTATCAAAACTGATATCGTAAGGGTCAACCGAGACAAAAAAGTCCGGTGAAATACCTTCAGCTAATAAACGTCTGGCGATGCGTCCCGCAGAAAAAATGACCAGCTTTTCTCGCACCTGTTTAATCCACGGTAATGCCTCATCCAAAGAAGGACCTCCACCGAGAATCAATGCGGTTCCACCTTGCAAAGCATCACTATGATTAATCAGCGGCTCAAGGTTATGGCTGGCATTCAACAACATCGCATCGATAAACGGGCGTGAGTCCAAGGCGTTTTTTTCAACCACCAAGAACTGCTGGAAGCTTTCCTGATAATGGTGCCAAAGCTGAGCATAGGGTTCATCTCGCTTGGCATCGAGTACGGCAATGGAACGGAACAGCTCTATTTTACCGGTAACCAAATAACTGGAATAAAGTTGCCCCAATAAAGCCAGATCAAAACTTTCCTTGAAGACATTAATCCGTTCATATTTTTTCGCATCGAACTGTTCTTTAATCTCTGTCAAAACATTGTCAAAATCGATAAAAACAAAACGTGAATTTTTCAACTCATCGTAATACTGCTGAACATACTTCAGCAACAGCCCGGAATCTGTACCGACAATGACATAAAGTGTTTCATCATTATCAAAAGCCTTGGCAAAGTGTTTGGCAAATAATTGCTTAGACAACTGACGCTGAAAAGCGCTTTTATTGACTTCTTTAAGGTAATGCTCACCAAACGGGCTTTCTTGCCAAGTTAATTGTTCTATCGTTTCCATAAATCTTTTCTGTTTTGAGTTTATTGCTGCGAGGCCATTTTCAGGTAAGCTTCCACTTGGAAAATATCAGCTAATTCATCGACATCAGTACCCTTGATGGAACTGATTTCATAGAGTTCGGTAAGCCCTTCTACAACGAAGTTACGTTTTTCGCGAAGAAAACTTGGCGTCACCACATATAGGGCGCCATTGATCGCAAAATAATCGTTTTTATAATCTTGACGGCGTGAAACATAACTTGCCGGTTTGGCTAAAAATTCCCAGCCATCGTCTTTAACCTGCATGCATTTATAAGGGTGCTCAAGCATCTTGTGAACGCTGACTAGCGAATCACAACCACTTTCTAAAAACTGTTCGATGGCACCGTCAATTTCATATTCGGTTCTAAGAGGAGAAGTTGGCTGTAACAAAATAAGCAGATCCGGCAATTCGCCGATCTCTTCGAGCCAATCTAACGCATGAAGCACAACATCGATCGTTGTGGCTGAGTCGGTAGCCAACTCATCGGGGCGCTTATAACGCGTATCAACTCCCCAGATATTGGCAAAGTTCATAATATCGCTGTCTTCGGTCGACATCATGACATCGGTGATAAAACGGCTTTTTTTCACAGCTTCAAAACTGTACTGTAATAAGGGCTTGCCCATAATTGGATAAAGATTTTTTTTAGGAATTCCCTTCGAACCACCGCGAGCCGGAATTAAGCCTAATACCTTCTTAGCTTGCAATCTAACCTACCTCATCCAAATGATTAAAATATACTTCGTAGTCCATTTGAGCCTGTTCAAAATCCGGCATCTGTCCAATGTCCATCCAATATTCGGTAATCGGGAAACCGCCTACTTTTTCTTTATCCGAAAGAATTTCAGCAATCAGCGTAGGCATATCGTAAAACTCGTTTTGCGGAACCAACTGCAAGGTTTCCGGTGATAAACAATAGATACCGGCATTAACAAAATAGCGGTAACTCGGTTTTTCCACCATCTGAGAGACGTAGCTTCCGTCCAGCTCAACCACACCATACGGCACTTGTTGTGTGTATTCTCTAACGCAGGCGGTGACTTTGTTGTCATGCTCTTTATGGAATTTGATCAACGAGCACAAATTGATTTTCGTTAGCAGATCACCGTTCATCACAATAAACGGCTCTTTCGGTAACAACGGTAGCAGGCTTAACGCGCCGGCTGTTCCCATGGCGGCATTTTCCTGAATATAGGTGATATTGATCCCCCATTTTTCACCATTGCCGAAATGCTTACGAATCTGTTCACCCAAGTAATTGATACAAAAATAGAACTCGGTGAACCCCTGCTCGGCGATATGCTTGACGATGGTTTCCAGAATCGGTTGATTGCCCACCATCAACATAGGTTTAGGAACCGTTTCCGTTAATGGACGCAAACGCATTCCTTGACCACCCAACATCAATACAATCGGGTTTTTGCGAACTTCCGTCACCTGCCCTTTTTGATAATACAGGCCAATGACTTTGTTATTCTCATCGGCAATCGGTAAATGACGTAAAGACTTACGCAACATCTTTTGATGCCAAACCACTTCGGTCTCGTTATTCAATCCGATTGTCGGCGACCGGTTCATCGCCGAAGATACTTCACTGTTCAAAGTTTCACCGCGAAGCAAGGCGCGACGCACATCACCGTCTGTGACTGTGCCGACCAGCGCCTGATTGTCATCAACAACCAAAACAATCTGTAACGACTGTTGATCCAGAACCGTTAAGGCTTCCCTTATAGAGTCCGACGGAGATATTGCAATGGAATGCCAATCAAATAGTTGCATGCTTAGACCCTAAATAGTCATTATTCTATAATCAATATTTTGACAGCTGTGAAGATGATAAGCGTGGTTCGTGCCAGTTTTGCCAGTCTTCGATAATTGTCTGTATCACTTTATGAACTGAAACACTTGGATCAGGCAGGTGCAATTTGGCATTTTGCCGCAATCTTTGCTGAATATCCTGATCTAAACCTTGCTCAAAAACTTCAAGGAGCTTTTCTTCTTTATCGACCATTAACAACAAATCTTCAGTTTTCAGTGGCATCTCAGTTAAACCACTGTAGTCCTGCCACCACTTTATCAAATCGGCGTTGAACCACAAATAAATACTGCTGTTAAAGCCATGAGGAGCCATTTCGTTCAAATAAAGGTTATCAAATCCGCAGGTAGAAAACGCACTGACCACTAAATCGCAAGCCGCGAGGCTTTTCACCAAATGATCGCTATCATCTCGCTGCACTCTGTCGGCAAACGCAGCGCTGAAAAGCTGCCAAGTTTTACTCTGCAACTCATCTGATTCCTTAGGATGTGGACGATAAATCAATTTGAACGGTTTCTGCCAAGCTTTGAGCTGCTCGACCATCGATTCGATCGTGGCAAAATAGCCTTTTACCTCAAGGATCGGCTGGCCATAAAAGCCGACCAATACCGCTCCGTCCTCTGACGAGTTCAACCAAGCCTTCCTCTGCTCAGCACGCAAAGCCAAACTATCAAATTCTTTGAAATTTTGATGTTTAATGGAACCAATCGGAATCGAACGAATACTCGGATAACGTTTGGCAGTAAGATGTGCCGCTTCATCATCCAAGACAAAGGCGGTATGCGGTAAAGCGCCCGTTGCCTGGTTGATGTCGCCCCAAAAATTCTGTAAAGCGTAACTGGGAATATTCAATTGTTCAGCGACTTTCAATAAGGCTTCATCAACGCCTATATCCGGACCGGAAATACCAGTCAGCACCGCATCAGGAGAAAAATCCGCTACCACGGTACTTACCGCTTTGATTTTTTCTTGCAGATTATTTCTCGGAGTAAAGGATTCCAAGCTGACATGGCTCGCACCTGACTGAGCAAGCGCCTCATGGATAATAGAGTAAGCCGGTTCCTGCATCAGCAATTTAACACTAAAGGCCGGGTTTTGAAGAAGAGAAGGAATCAGTAGCTGAAAAGACAGTGCTGTTGCCGGATCTCGAGCTGAGATTAGTAATTTGATCTGGTCATTTAACTGAGTCGGCGACAACGCTTTAATACCTATCTGTAGAAAACGTATTTCTAATTATGTACAAATTCAAACCAGCTTAAACAATAATTAAAGGAATTTCCACTTAAAGCGCGCTAAATTAAGCGCAATAGCAAAGCATTGACTATTAATGAAGGCATCCAAACAAAAAATAGACAAGATTTTGTTGATATTTGAGATTAGGTCAGGCAAATATTTTTTGTAACAGCGCTCTGTTTTGCAAAGGCCAATTATAAAGATATAAGAATTTTTCCATCTCAGCATCACACTCAATTGCATTCTGTTTACTCACTTCCATCAGCAGCAAAAGCGCGCGTACCGCAAGCGCTTGTAGAATATCTTCAATATGGCTCGCATCCCTTAGCTTCAGATTGGTTTGCTCTTGGTAGCTCTGCAACAAAGCTTGCGCCAACTCAACGGTTTTGCCCTGCTCTGACTCTTGCAACAAAACAAAACGTTCCAAAGCAAAAACCAAATCCATAAACGGGCTGAACCATGCGGTTAAAGCGTCCTCGAAATCAAGAAACACCAACCGTTCATCGGACGCTAACCAAATATTGCCGACATTGGTATCGCCATGAACACACTGTGCCTTCTCGATTAACACATCTAGCTTTGTTGGCGGATAATGTTGAAAAACCGCCATTAAAGCCTCTGCCAAAACACGATTTTGCAAATCAATCTGCTGAGTATCCATTAACTGCTCAAGCAAGTCCTTGAGATGCTGGTGGCGCTTTAATCCGTGACTTTTTACTTGCTGCTGAGGGTATGACTTCAATTCCGCATGCAGTTCTGCCAAAGCCTTACCTAAGCGTTGCATATCCTGCAATGTTGGCTGTAAAAAACGCCCATCGATATAGCCATAAGCCAAAACTGAAACTTCTGCCGTTACCTGCTGCGGAAAACCGGTCAATAACACACTGGTCGCAAAACTGTTTTTTAGCTGTTTTGCTCTGCGATCTGCAAGAAAAGTTACAACTTGATTGGCCTTAGCTTGCCTTTTTGCCTGGTGATGATTGACCACCTTGATAAACCAAGGCTGAGTCTCATCAGTTGCACCAAAGCTGAGACGATAAAAACCAAAAGGAAAATCGTGCTCGGTTTGCAGACGTTCAATTTGAATCGGTTCACTTGGTAATGGAATTTGTTTAAGAATTAAAGATTCAAACTGGTCGGCTTGAGCAGCCTCTAAGCAAAGCCAATTATGCGGCTTAGGTTTGAATCCTGAATAAGCGGGTGTATCAGGCAACCAAGGAGACGCTGATTGACGGCTATTGACGTGATTTTCACGACTCATTAGCAATTAACCCGCTGTATTGTCGGTACGGACATCATCCCAATTGATGACTTGGCCCGCTTTGACTGGTTTTGCGAACACTTTAGCATTCACTTCCGACCAATATTCACAACCAATACCCAGTGCCGGAAAAGCGAAACCTATATTGTTTAAATCCAGTCTATCGCCCGCTTTAATGTCGGTTTTGGCAATCAACCCCATACGAGAAATGTACTTATCTCGCTCTCGTGGCAAATGGCGCACCCCATCACCCATTGCCGTAGCAATGGCCTGGATTTTAGCGAATACGGTTTTCACCTGAGAGATTGGCAAAGCGTGACCACCATCCTGCTCATCTCCCATATTATTTGGGCAGACGCCTTTCTCAAGCACCGTCGCACCCATTGCCGTGGCGGCATAGAGCATTTCATCATCAAAATAGTGATCAGACAAACCGTAGGCCACGCCAAAACTGTTGCCCAAAGTCTGCATAAAACGCAGGTTATGAGTCTCTACCGGATTTGGCGGCCCTAAAGGACTATGCTCCAGCAACAGATTCTCACTTCGCCCACCAGCATCCAACATCCAGTTAACGGCACGAGCAATCTCTTCAAAAGAGGAGTGGCCTGTATCGATAATTATCGGCAGTGCAAGCTCGGCAACAAATTCAATCAAAGGCTGGTGGGTGATATTGGACGAAGCGATTTTAATCGCCTTAACGCCAATCTTCTGAGCGAACAAAGCACCTTCAAAATCATAGACCGAAACGATAATATCGCAACCCTGTGCCTTAGCATATTCAAACAGCTCTTGATAGGCCTCTAACGAAACCACCTTACGCTCAATTAGCTGGCGATAGTTTTCCTGTTTTTTCTGCTGGGATTGGTGCCCCCAATAGGTTTCATTTCCGCTTAACGAAGCATTCAGACAGATATCGGCATTTTGCAGGATTTCCCCCTTAATGGTTTTGACTCCGGCTTTCACCAACTCATCGACCAAAGACTTGGCCTGCGCCATATCCTGATTGAAATAGGTACCGATATCCGGCAAAAACAACGGTTGTCCAGTGTTCTGGATTTGTTGCCAATAACTTAAATTTGTTTCTGCTGATTGCATAAAAAACGCCAATTAAATCTGAAGGAATGACTCAATAATCTTGAGCCCCATTTCACCGGATTTTTCCGGATGGAACTGACAACCAATAATATTGTCTTTTTGCAATGCCGCGCTAATCGCGTGACCGCCAAAATCGAATACCGCCAATTGGTCTTTAGCATCGGCGACATCAGCATAAAACGAATGCACAAAATAAAACGCATTATTGGCATCAATATCCGCCAGTAAAGAACCTTGCCATTGCACCTGATTAGGATGAATCTGCGACCAGCCCATATGCGGAATGGTCATCGGCTGACCATCAATCGAGGTGCTTGGCAATTGTTTGACTTGCCCGGCAATCAAACCCAAACCTTGGGTCAGTTCAAATTCGTCGGATTGATCCAATAGCATCTGCATACCCAGACAAATGCCCAGAAACGGTTTATTGTTGGCTGCTTCTTTAATCGTATCGACCAGGTTTTGTTTTTGCAATTGCGCCATCGCTTGAGGAAATGCGCCAACCCCCGGGAACACCAATCTATCGGCAGTTAAAATTTGCTCCGGCGTGGTGGCGATATTGACCTCGGCACCACAATGCTCAAATGCACGCTGCACATTCAGCAGATTACCGGCGCCATAATCGATTAAGGTGATTTTACTCATGCGCTCACCTCCAAAATCGCCGACTGCGGACGTACATCCAAACCATTATCAGCACAGACCTCACGAATACCGGAAACCGTATCACGCTCATAATGCAGAATATCGGCCATGGCAATCGCACTGGCACCGGATTTAACCGCATCTACACCATGTTCAGCCTCCCCCATACCGCCAGAGGCAATAACCGGTACAGAGACTTCCTTACAAACCGCATTAATCAAATCCAGATCATAACCTTTACGACCACCTTCACGGTCAACCGAGGTCAATAAGACTTCGCCTGCTCCTAAGTCGACGGCTTTTTTCACCCATTCAACCACATCCAAACCGGTATGCTCACGACCGTTATCGGTGAAAGCCAGCCATTTGCCGTCGGCCTGTTTGATTGCTTCGACCGACAACACCACGCACTGCGAACCAAAGGCTTGCGCCATTTCAGCAATCAGTTCCGGACGTTGCACCGCTGCGGTATTGATCGCCACCTTATCGGCACCGCAACGCAAGATTTCACGCGCATCGTCCACCGAGCGGATACCGCCACCGACGGTAATCGGAATAAACACCGATTTCACCGTTTCCTTAACGATATCGGTCAGACTGTTTCGGCCATAAAGTGATGCCACTGCATCCATATACAACAGCTCATCGGCACCCTGCTCATAGTATTTACGGGCATAATCATTCGGATTGCCGATTTTACGCAACCCTTCCAGCTTCACCCCTTTAATCAGGTGGGAAGATTTAATATCAAGACGGGGAATTAAGCGAATCATACTTCTCCCATTTTTATGTTATTGAACATAAATCTCAAAAGAGCTTCGCCACGAATGTAACCTGAATAAAATTTATATATATCTGAAATTAAAAATAATGAAATTCTTAAAAGAACAAAATACAAAACAATGCCTACACTACCTTCAATGATATTAAATTTTAACTCTTCAGAACTCTGAGTTTGAGATAAGTTAATTCCTTGGTAAGCCATATATAACCCCACAATTCCGATTAAAAGCTCCCAAGAAAGCAATTTAGATAAGTTGTATTTTGTCTGATTAAACTTCTCCTCATGCTTTTCTTTATAAAAATCATAAGCAAGTTTGAAATCAATACCTTTAGTTTGACAAAAAGGCATTAATTTATCCTGTAAAGTATTATCAACCGCTTTCGAAGTTATATAAGTATTTAGAAAAAGACTTCTACCATCAGAAAACTTCACAATACCTTCAATTATTAACAATCCCAATATCGAAATAAATACAGAGCCAATCAACAATAACTGGTATTCATCACTGCTGGATAACCATTTGATGGTTATACCAACCAACGCCGGTAAATAAAGAATACCCACCCACAAATTAAAATATGCTAATGCCCCTTGCTCCACAAGTACGTCTTTATTTGGAGATAAACTAACTTTACTCTCTAATTCCGTAAAAAATTGCTTCATCTGAAAACCTTTATTACTGCCAAACCGTATAACGCTGTTTCCATTCTCCGTTTTCGTCTTTTTTCCACAAATGTGGTGAGCGGAAGGTATCGGTTAGCGTATCGAAATAGGCTCTGTCCATAATCGGCTGCTCAAACATTTTCGAGGCTATCGGGAATTCTTTTTCCGGAATACTTAGATACTCAAAAATCTCTTCGGCAAAACGCTCCGGGAATTCCATATCGAAACGTTTGACCAAGGCGACACCTTCTTCACGGTCGATATCGCCGGAACGGATTTCCTGTGCCGCATCGTAGGTGGCGCGACCGATACCGAATTTGACCCCGGTGGTGTAGTAATGGAAATCGTCGATCTTGTCATCAATCGAGTTGTATTTTGAATAGGTGCCCGGTGTACGTTCCGGCGAGGCTTCAAAACCGCCATGCTCATGCGCATAGTAATAACAGCTCTGCGGATGCCATTTCAGGTAGTAACCCAGATAATGCACTTCGACACCGGTTTCTTTCAACTTTTCCGGATCGGCCGGCATATAAGGATCAAGATCGGCCTTGGTCAAACCAAAGTCTTCTTTAAGCGATTTGATCGATACGCCACCAATATTGATTTCAGCTTCATCGGTCATAGTGAAATACTGCCAGTCACGTTGCGCCTTATCGGTATCGCCTTTAGGATTACCATATTCGGCTTCGTTCTCACCGAAGAACACCAACGGAATATTCATCATCGCCGCCATTTTCGGAGCCAAGGCTTTTTGGCCGATCATAAACGCTTGGAACGGATGGAACAGTTTTTCCACCGATAGACGAGTCAATAGACGATGCACACGACCATTTGGTGTCATCAGCTGGTTATCGAAACCGGCATGAATCCAACGTTGGAAGTTACGCCAACCCCATTCGGTATACATATGCGGCGCCCAAGTAACGGTAAACGGGTGCATACCATATTTTTCTTTGAGGATATGCGAGGCATAAAAACTGTCTTTACCGCCGGAACCCGGTAATAGGCAATCATAAGAGCCGTCTGTAGAGCGGTGTTTATCGCATAGCGCTTTTAGCTCTTCTTCACGCATGCCCCAATCGATGGTGAATTCTTTCTCTTCGGCAACACGGCAGGCATCACAAACACCCTCTTCATCAAAATTAATGGTGGCTTTTTTCGAGTCTTTGGTGTGTTTGTATTCAACCGCAGAGTTGGGACGCTGGTTGGAAATCGTACATTTTTTACAGAATGCGACGTCTTTCGGCAGGCCGTATTTGGTATCCAGTTGCTCTTCAGGTAATTCAAACTGTGTTAAATCAATCGGGGTAGGTTTTGGAATTAAAAAGCTCATTGATTCCTCTTTGCGTGTTATCTGCCAGCGATCTTGCTGAATCGTATTTTTATGTTTTTCTATAGAGTCTTAACGGCAAAACTCATAAAAAAATTAGTGTTATATCGCATTAATATCACCATCCAGGTCATAAAAGCGCTTTGTTTTAAGTTGATCAAAGTTGGTTTTCGATAAAATCTGTAGCATTTTTTTTGCCGAATCACCTTGTCCATAAAGCGAAAGCTCCGGTCTACATAAAGCCTTATGCTCGGTTGATAATGCCTTGTTGAGGGCATTGCAGATATCATGGACATTTTCATGACAATCAATGATTGACGGGGCTTTCAAACGACCCTGTTGACGGCTGCCGATATTGATTGTTGCCGCACCGCAAGCCGGCGCCTCGATAATGCCACTGGACGAGTTGCCAACGACCACATCCGCTATTTTCAGCAAACTCAAATATCGTTGCGAACCCAAAGAACAGACAAAACGAGCATTAGCTTTTTGCTCGACCCAATTCTTTACCTGCTGGTTGATTTGCTCACCGGATTCATCCGTATTCGCGGCAGTCCAGATAATGGATGCTTGGGGAAACTCATCCAAGGCATTGAATAACGCTTGTAACGCTTGCAGGCCATGGTTGTCTCCCCAGGTAACCGGGTGGTAAGTGACCATAAACACAGGCTTATTCAATGCTAACTGGAGAAAGCCCTCCAATTGTTCAAGCGCAATCGGTTGCAGTTGACTGATGACATCTAACCCCGGAGCCCCGACATTAAAAACTCGATCCGGTTGCTCTCCCATCTGTATCAGACGTTTGGCATAGGGTTTTGCCGCAGCAAAATGCAAACTGGCCATTTTAGTCACTGCATGACGTATCGCTTCATCCATGGCACCTTCAGTGGTTTCCCCGCCGTGGATATGCACAATCGGTGTATGGGTCAGCAAAGCCGCCGAAGCGATACCCATCAATTCGTAACGATCGCCCAAAAGCACGACCGCATCCGGTTGAAAGGTTTGAAACACTTTGGCGAAAGCAGACAAGGCCTTGGCGGCAACCTGGGCGATATCGACAGGTTGTTTGTCATGATCAATAATCTCGATCTCTGCACTAATCGGCACCGAGTTTTTACGAATATCGTTAACGGTCATACCTTGGGATGGGAGAAGATGTGCGCCGGTGACAAACAACTGCAGTTCAAACTCGTCAGATCCATGCAACAAACCAATGAGTCTTGATAACAAGCCATATTCAGCACGTGTTGCTGTAACCACGGCAATTTTTTTACCCTGTACCATGCCGTTACTCAATGCCCTCTCCCTCGGCAAAATTCTGGTTAGCGGTTTGACCAATGACGTTATCCCAATCGGAAGCATATGCCCCTTGACCGGAACGTTTTAAGGTGACATTTTGCTCGCTGAATTGTTCGCCTTTTTGAATTGCAGATTTGGCGACAATACGTTTTCTGGCCACCGAGATATTGGCCTTTTCAGAAACTGAGCTCTGTTTTTTGCCATCGCCTAAAGCTTGCTCAATATGACGAACCGAAATTACCATCTGCTTTAACTCTTGAGGTTCTAGACTGGCTTTATGATCCGGTCCGGGCAGAGTTCTGTCTAGGGTAAAATGCTTTTCAATGACTTGCGCACCCATTGCCACCGCGGCAATCGGCACCTCAATGCCTAAAGAGTGATCAGACAAGCCCACCGAGACATCAAACTCCGCTTCAATAGTTTGCATCGCTCTTAAATTAACATCACTGTAGGGCGTTGGATAAGCGGTATTGGCATGTAAAACAATTAAATTCTGTTTCGACAAACCGGCATCAAGCAAGGTTGTTATCGCCAGATTGACCTCACCCAAATCCCCCATACCTGTTGATAAGATTGTCGGCTGGTTAAAACGCGCGATCTGTCTTAAATATGGAATTGATAACAATTCACCGGATGGAATTTTCCAGCGTTTCATGCCTAGCTGATGTAAAAACTCAACGCTATCGCTATCAAAGGCGGTCGAGATAAATTCGATATTTTTCTGCTGACAATAGGCAAATAATTGTTGATGCGCCTCGACACTCAACTCAAGCCGTTTGAGCATGGCGAACTGACTCTCTTTTACACCGGTATTTGCTGCTTGGTAATCAGCCTGCTTGGCATCTTCGGTCACCAGATTTTCAGTATTAAAGGTTTGGAATTTGACCGCATCGGCACCGGCATCGACCGCGGCATCGATTAATGCCATCGCTTTATCTAAATCGCCATTATGGTTTACGCCGGCTTCGGCGATAATAAAGGTATGCATCAGGCATTGCCTCTTAACATAGCCGGGGAGCCGAAATAAGTTCCCGATTCTTGAGTAGATTGATGCACATAACTTGCCGCACCGATTACCGTCTCAGAACTGATCGCCACACCTTGTTTTATGGTCGCGCTGGAACCGATAAAACAGTTGTTGCCAATATCACAATCGCCGTTAATCACCGCTGCGGTGGCAATATGACAAAAATCGCCGATTTTCGTGTGATGCTCCACCAAAGCCTTTGAATTGACAATACAGTTTCTGCCAATGACAGCACCGCTGTTGACCAAAGCATGATGCATAATCACCGTGCCTTCACCAATACAAGCCGACTCGGCGATATGAGCTAATGGAGAACTGATGACAGGCAAAATCCCTCCTAGGGATTTCACTTTTGCAAATAAGTTCTGACGCACAGAATCCAATCCGACCTGACCAATGGTAACAACGCAATTCCGAGTAGTTTTAATCAGTGCCGGTAAATCTTTGTCTCGACCGATTACCGGAATACCGTTAACTTCGGCAATGTTTGAATCGTCCGACTCGACGATGCCGACAATATGGAAGTGATTGTTTTTTTTAATGACATCAATCACGGATTCACAGTGACCGCCGCCACCGATTAACAACAAAGGTATTTTCGAATCGATATGAACTGACATCTAACTATCCTACCCACAAACCCTTAAGCATTGCATACCACGCCACTTGGAATATTGACCAAACGTGCGGCGAGCCATTCGGTATTTTTCATTCCATAACAAAGCTCATCGCGATAAATGTCTTGCTGATGTAACGGTGTCCACAATGGACGAGCTTGAATGCCTTGATCATTCAACAACGCCAACAATTGGTCACGTTGTTCAGCCGGGCATAGAATCGCGTTCAACCAATGATTTGCTTCGCTGGCTCCAAGAGGTTCAACCCAACTGAAGGCATCCAAGGTTCCTATAAAGGCTTTGTATTTTTCTGCCAACTGCTTTTTCTGTTCTAAAAATGCCGGTAATTTTTGCATCTGCGCCACACCCAAAGCGGCATTGATATTCGGCATTCTCAGATTGTAACCAATTTGATCATGCTCAAATAGCCAAGCGTGAGCAACCTTGGCGGTGGTACTCAGGTGTTTTGCCTGTTTGGCCAGTTCGCTATTATTGGTAATCAGCATACCGCCACCGCCGGTGGTGATAACCTTATTGCCGTTGAAGCTGAAAACACCTAAATCGCCAAAACGACCGGTATGTTTCGATTGATAATAAGAACCCAAACTTTCCGCGGCATCTTCAACCACTTTGATATGGTATTGATGACAAAGCAGAACAATTTCTTCAATTTCGCTGCTAAAGCCCAAGGTATGCATCGGCACACATGCCGAAATTCTTTTACCTGATGCTTTATGGAAGCACTGTCCCTGTTTGACTTCGGTTTCTTTAGCAAGAAAGGTTTCCAGCTCTTTTGCACTCAAGCCCAACGAAGATTGATCAACATCCAAAAACAACGGTGACGCACCAAGCATCTTGATGGCATTGGCGGTAGCGACAAATGTCAGCGATTGGGTGATGACCAGATCATGTTCCTCTACCCCGACAACTCTTAGCGCCAAAAACAGCCCCATGGTGCCATTGACGACCGCGACCGCATGTTTGGCTCCGGTAAACTCAGCAACCTGCTGTTCAAACTCATCGACATAACGCCCCACAGATGAAACAAAAGTCGAGTCGATACAATCATTCAACAGCCGTTTTTCCTGACTATCGAAACATGGGGCATGCAGAGGAATAAATTCTTCACTGTTTTCAACTTGATAATGCTGACGTATAAAACCGGCTAGTGACTGCGCTTGTTGCTTGAACTGTTCAGCACTGTTAGACATTATAAATTCCAGCTTTATAGTGCTTAAGATTATCGCTATTGCTAAACCATGCAATGGTCTGCTCCAAGCCGGCGCGAATATCGTATTGTGGTTCAAAACCGGTTAATTCATGAATCAGACGGTTATCACACCAAAGCCTAAAGACTTCCGAATCCTTTGGTCGTAAACGCTGTTCATCCTGAATAAACTCGACATCACTGGCCATAATCTCTTTAATCAGTTCCAGTGTATCCTGTACTGAAATCTCGAAATTCGAACCGATATTAATGGTTTCACCGATGGTTTGTGCTGACTGGGCGATCAACATCATCCCTCGACAGGTATCGGCAACATAGTTGAAGTCACGTGTTGGTGAAGTATCACCCAACTTGATCTGCTCCATGCCACTGGCAATTTGCGAAATAATAGTAGGAATCACGGCTCTTGCCGATTGTCTTGGGCCATAGGTGTTAAAAGGACGCGCGATAGATACCGGCATTTCGAATGCATTGTAATAGGACATCGCCATCGCATCGGCACCGATTTTACTCGCGCTATATGGCGACTGCGGTTGCGGCGGATGATTTTCGTCGATAGGTACGTATTGCGCCGTGCCGTAGATTTCTGAAGTGGACGTATGCATAAAGCGCTCTACGCCATTTTCCAGACAGGCCTGAGCCATATTCAAAGTACCGTTAACATTGGTTTCCACATAAGAATTGGGCGCGATATAAGAATAAGGAATGGCAATTAAAGCCGCTAGATGGAAAACGGTATGACAATCCTGAGTGATTTTTTTACATAAGAAAGGGTCGCGCACATCACCACTGACAACTTCGATTTCTGACAGTAATTCTGAGCTGTCCAGCCACCCCCAGCTATTGAAGGAATTATAAAGAGTCAGGGCACGAACCTGTGCCCCAGCCTTAACCAAAGCTTCCGTTAAATGAGAACCGATAAAACCATCTGCTCCCGTTACCAGTACCTGTTTGCCCTGCCAATAATTTGTATCCATACCCTTCGCTTTATCGAATAATTTTTATAGTGCTAAATTACGCCAATCGAGCTCATCAAGCAACCTCTTAAGCGGCTGCTTGCAGTAGTTTTTGGTATTTTTTACGCTTTGCCATCACTTTTTCAATATATTGACGGGTTTCATTGGATTCATGCTTTTGTCTCAAAATCCAATAAATACGTTCCGCCGATAATCGGTTAATTCGCGCAACAGACTGTTCTGGCGTTTTACCGAATAATTTGAAGACGGTATTCAGGCCACCGTTATAAGAAGCCACAGCAAGCAACTCTTTTTTAGTTTTGTCTTTCACGTCTTTAAAATACATTTGCTTTAACAGGCTTAAATAAGCGACACCGATACGAATATTATCTTTAGGGTTGAACAGTGCCTGCTCCGATGGCTGTCCCGCTTGATTATCGACGTATTTAAAGACATCTCGTCCGGCGCTGCCAGGTTTAATCTGCATTAAACCCAGCGCTTTTGAACGGCTTACCGCTCTGGGATTAAACGCGCTCTCGACTTCCATAATGGCATATACCAAATCATTATCAACAGCATATTCACGACTAAACTGCTCAACCAAATTCTGATAGGATTTCGCCTTATCGGGTAACTCAAATGTCTTTAACGGAATGGTAACAATCTGCCATTGCTCATTATTTTCAACCACCGTTTGACTAAAGTTGGCAAGCAGGTATTCGGCATATCTATAGGCTTGTGCCGGATAGCGCACCGACTGTTGGAACTGATTTTCTATGCGCGGGTAATAATGAGGTCTTTCACGAGTGTCTATCGACTGTTTATTCAGCAAAGATTCTATTTGTTGAGGATTATGCAAAACCATCAAGCGCGATAAGGCACGCTGGACTTCATAAGAGGAATAGTGCGAGGAAAATTCGACAATCAGCTCATTATCAAGCTCTATTAAAACCGGTAAAGGCTTTCTATTGGCGGTTACAACCTCAGTAGTAGTCGTCAATGTTTGAGAGGCATGCCCTAGAGTATTTTCTGGCAAATATGGGCTTTGGTGATTTTGCTGCGCTTTAGGCTGAGCAAACTCGCTCGAGTTAGTTAGCGCAGGCGGATCAATTTGTTGCGCTATTTTTTCTGTGCCAATAATTTGACGAATACCGCCAGAGCTTTGGGAAAAACCTTGATAAGACGATGAACTCATTCTATCTTGATGATAATTAAGGCTTAACCACTGTTGAAATGACGTCAGGTAGCCTGAGATAAATATCAATATCCCCGCCATAAACAGTAGAATCATTGTGTTTTTTAAAGATTGGTTCACAAAAAAGCCTCCATATAGGAGGCTATAGCAAGTCAGAGACCAAAAATATAATGACTAACGCAAATAATTGAAAAGAGACATATCTTTCAATTGACTGAACACTTGTTGAGCCATCTGCAAAGCACTTTGATACTTGGTCAGATTCGATATTTCAGTCACCACATCGGTCTCTTCCAAATTGACACGATGCTCCTCAAGCGCAATTTTGAACGACTGACCCGCGTCATACTGAGTTTCGATACGCGTCATTCGCCCACCGATTTCAGCACGAACCAGAGTCATACCGTTAATCGAGTCATTCAATTGGTCTGCAATATCATCAAGGGTGGGTACCGCATTAACAGGATCACCGTTTTCAACAGCCATTTGAGTTAAGTCGGCTTCACCTTTCAAAACCTTACTGAAGCTGACCAAGACATTAAGAATGTTGTTATCCACCCCTGTTGTAGGATCTATATTCGCATTATCCATATTGCGGTCGGCAGCAAATACCTTGGCACCATTATCGGTAATACGCACCCGGCTCGCATCCCCTTTATCATCAGGAGACAATTCATTATCATCATCAAAACCGATCTGCACATGACGGGCACCATACAGCGCTTGAGGTTCATACTCCGGCGCGGTATTGGCATTCGGACTACCTATATAAGTGTAGTACCCTGGGTAATTCGGATCTTCAATGTAGGCTCTTTCAGCCAAGACCACGTTCCCGGCAAACAACTGCTCACCTTCAGAAGTCTCATAGTTCATCATATTACGCACCTGCAAAATAATCTGATCAATTTCTTCTGCGGTGGCGACTCTATCGTTTTGGTTGTAAGTTCCGTTCAACATCTGAATGGACAGTTCACGCGCACGTTGCAACGATTCAACGGTATTGGAAATCGATGTTTCTTCCAAAACCAGTTGAGCTTGAGCAAATTCACCATTACGAGCATTCTGCTCGATAATACTGATGGTACGTTTAATACTGTGTGCCTGGTTCATCGCTACCGGATCATCACTCGGCACATTGATTCTTTTACCTGTACTCAACTTCAACTGAGAGTCAAGAATCGCTTCTTGATGCTTCTGAATCGAGTTAATTCCCTGATTATGGAATAAGTTGGTAGAAATTCTCATATTCTTATCCTCGTGTTAAACCGATCAGGGTTTGGAATATCTGCTGATAGGTTGCAATAATTTGTGCCGAGGCTTCATAGGCTTGCTGATAGCGTACCAAATTTGAAGCCTCTTCATCCAAACTCACCCCGGAAATTGATTCTCTTTGTTGCATTACCTGAGCATGAACATTAGTCTGAGCCTGTAACTGAATATCTGTACTTCTGACAAAGGTACCCACATTGGTTGCCATTTGTGAATACCCCCCCATCAAGCTTTCCGATGGCACACCATTACTATTGGAGAACATGATTTTTTTACTTTGCAAAGACGCCATATTGGCAACGTTTACGTTATCCCCTTCTGCCGCAGCATCTGGAACTTCATCATCAAGTCCGGCAACGCCAGTATCAACAGGAGACTGTCCTCGTGTGGCAAGGCCATCCGGGTTTTCGATCACACTTTTGAACTGAGTCAAAATCTGTTGATGAGGCTTAATAATAAATGTATCGCCAGCAGTGTAAGCACCGCCATCGGCTTCAAAGTTGAGACCATCAATCGTCACCGAACCAGCCGGCGCGTTTGGCAAGGAGCCTAAAAGTGTTGTCTTGCCTCGTTCGTAAATATCAAATGATGATGTCGTCGAGTTATACTTCATCTCATACTCTCTAGGCTCCATCTCACCGATAGTCGCAAGAGCAATATCCAAGTCGGCTTTCTTATCACCATAGGTAGCCGGTTCATTGGCTGCGGTATATGGAGGCAAGTTGGCATCGGTATAGGAATACGGAGGCGCTGCAGCATCCGTACTTAGGCCTGTCGGTCTAAACGTTACGGTTATACCGTTAGAAGAACTTGGGTCGTTGTTGATACTTGCGATAGAGTTGGCAATCATGGGTTCAAACACGCTCTGCCCATGATTACCATCAGCATCATAACCCTGATAATGCTGCCAGTTAATCGCCGCAGTCATTGAGTTAAGCATAATACCCAAGTCTTTCTGTGCTTTATCGAGCATGTCGCTACGGAATTCTAATACGCCACCTAACTGACCACCGTTAATAAAATCGGAGGCTTGTATACGTTGATCACCAATCGACATATAAACTTCAGTCCGATTTTCCGAAGCAAATTCACTCTGCCCCGATTCGAGGTGATTAACGTAATTCCCATTGATCAAGGGTAAACGTCCATTACCGGCATATAAGCTTAAACGTCCTTCTTCATTGTAATAAGCTTTAACATCAATATATTGACTAATTTCCAAGACCGCTTGATCACGCTGGTCAAGCAAATCATTTGGTGGATTACTGGTATTGTTATAGGAATACTCAACCTGTTGGTTCAACTCTCTAATATGATCCAGACGCGAGTTGATCTCGGTGGTAATATCTTCAATCTGTTCATTAGTTTGTTGTTGGATGTCGCTTAAGATATTGGTCAAGTTACCGATATGACTATCAAGATTGCCGGCTTCATCCACCACCATTTGACGGCTGGTTGCAGAAGTCGGGTTATCCGCAAGGTTCTGTAAAGAGTCGAAGAAGCGCTGCAGGAATTGCTGAACCCCCTCATCGTTACTCGCGATAATGCCTTCCACTTCACTGGCCAGGCCTAATTGAGCCTCGTATTTTTCGACACCGTTATTGGTATGGTAAAGCTGCTCTTGAATATACTGAGCATAGGAGCGCTGCACACTTTCGACCATGACACCAGAACCTTGATAGCTGCCCGCTGCCACCAATGTAGGCGCCCCACTAGCAAACTCAACGCGCTGGCGGGAATAACCCTCGGTTCCAACATTAGCCACGTTATGACTGGTGACTTCCAACGCTTTTTTGTATGCGTTGGTTGATAAAGTGGCGATCGTTAACATATCAGCCATAGAAATTTCCTCATTCTGGTCAGAATAACAACTTGCGCTTCTTGAACATTACCGAATTGCTTTTAAAGCCAGTACCGATTCTGTGCTCGGTATTTTATCCTTTTCTGCCGCTAACTTAATGTCAACCGGAGCTGTCGGATTTTCCTTATGCGTCGCTTTATTATCTACAATATTTTTATTTTCTAGATTGGTAATGCTTGGCGCGAGCTGCTCAACTATCTTATCGGCAAAACCGAGAGTTCCTTTAGCCGCCAGATCTTGCGCCAACTGTTTGTCGTGCCAATCTTTATAAAAATCACCTTGATTACCGTCGAGCCAACCATCATCCAAACTGACTTTACGTGACTCTTTGAACACCTGCTCAACAAACAGGGCTTCAAATTGTTGAGCCACCGGCATCAAAGCCGATTTCTGGTCTTCTCGCGCTTGCTGCTTCAATTTGTCCAAGCCTTGGATATTGACATAGTTTTGCGCTTCCGAATTAGCTGTTTGACCAACCATCGGCGATTTAAGAGCATCCATATTCATCATTCTACTCCTAAAAACCTAGATAATCATCAAGTCTGCTTTTAAGGCGCCCGCTTGCTTCAAGGCTTCCAAAATCGCGACCAGATCCCCCGGAGCCACGCCTACTTTATTGACCGCTTGGACAATATCATTCAAAGAAACGCCTTCCGGAAATTTAAACATACGCCCATCACCTTGCTGACTGACATCAAATGCCGTCTCAGGAGTCACCGCGGTTTGCCCTCCGGCCAGGGCACCCGGCTGACTGACATTCAATGCTTCGGTGATTTTTACCGACAAGCCGCCATGAGTGACCGCCGCGGGGCTGACGCGAACATTCTGGCCAATAACCACAGTACCGGTTCTTGAATTGACAATAATTTTGGCCGCGCTTTCTCCCGGCTGGACATCAATATTTTCCAGAATTGACAAGAAAGCAACGCGCTGGTTTGGTAGACGAGGCGCCATCACCTCTACCGTCTCGGCATCCAAAGCGGTTGCCGTACCGGCACCTAACTTATCATTAATCGCATTAACCAGATTGGTCGCGGTAGTGAAGTCGGCATCTTTTAAATTCAATGAAATCGTATTGCCCAACTCAAAACCGGTCTTTACAGTTCTTTCCACCATCCCACCGTCAGGAATGCGACCAACACTCGGCACATTGATAGTAATCCTTGAGCCGTCTGCCCCACTGGCATCCAGACCACCTACGACCAAATTCCCCTGGGCCAGGGCATACACATTGCCGTCTACCGCTTTCAAAGGGGTTAACAGCAAAGTCCCACCGCGCAAGCTTTTGGCATTACCCAAGGATGAAACCGTGACATCAATTTTTTGCCCTGATTTCGAAAAAGCCGGCAATTCGGCATGAACCGCGACAGCGGCAATATTTTTTGAATTGGTTTTGACACCGGCAGGGACTTTGATACCGAACTTATTCAGCATACTCAGCAAACTTTGTTCGGCAAAAGGTGTTTTATCACCCGAACCGTTCAAACCTACGACCAAACCATAACCGACCAGCTGGTTGGAACGCACCCCTCCAACTTCGGCGATATCTTTGACACGCTCGGCTTGAGCAAATGTCGTAACGGTCAACATCACTGTCAAAACTATGGCATTTTTTAACAGATTCATAATCTTCCCCTGCCTATTAGGCTACTTCAAATCGCTAACGTCATTTTTCAATACAATATAAGCGAATGATTTATTAGCATTTTTCTGTTTCTGGTAAATATATTTTTTAATTTTATGTGTACAGCGAATTAGACAATTCAAAAGGCTAAACCACTATCATCAATAGATTAAGCATAGCTTATGCCATTTGTTAAAGTTATTGAAAAAATGGCCGATAAAATTGGGTTAACGCCATTTTAGAAATAGAGCCTTAATGAAAAAGGGCAAGGCACCAAGAAAGAAAAAAGATGTGTCATCGAAAATAAAAAACCGACCTGTAAAAAGGAGATTTAAAAACAGGTCGGTAAAACAAGTTTGTCACATCATCAATATGCACTTGCGAACATAAATGACGGACTTTTCATCAACTTGGCTATTTTATCCAAGTCTTAGAAATAAGCCAAGCAAATCAATAATATGTATCAAACACTATTACAGCGGCCAATACTTTGACAACCACTCGGTCCCGAATCCGGCACGAGCCGTATCACCGGCAATCCCTACATCTTTATAAACGAGACGCACATCCGCCACCTTAGAAGAAGCAATGGTATTATCCGGCTGAATATCTTCCGGACGAATAATGCCGGCAAACTGCACCACCTCATCACCATCATGAATGGTGATCCACTTCTCACCACGGATAACGAGATTACCATTAGGAATGACTTCGACTACTGTTACCGCAATCGCACCGCTCAAGCTGGAGTTCTGCTTAACATCACTCTTACCGGAGAAAGAGCCTTCCGAACCATAACCAAATCCGAGCCCACTCACCGGAGCGGTAACCGCCTTAACCGCATCACCAACAATATTATTCGGCGTATTTACCGAAAACGGAGTGGTAATACCGTAATCCTGACTATTGGATTTATCATATTTGGCTTCATCTTTTTTATTGGCCGACATATTCTCACTCAACTGAATGGTGATAATGTCGCCAACGCGGTGTGCTCTCACATCATTAAAAAGATTCATCGCTCCGGGTTGATACAAAGAGCCATTATTTGGCTGCTCAGTTTGTGGGATATTTAATGGATAATTCGGCGCATAACTAATATGCTGCAAGCGCTCGGGAGTTGACGAACACCCGGCTAAACCGGCGATACCAGCTAAAACAGCTAGACTGCTCAATGTTTTTATTATTTTTTTCATCTCGATTCCCCTGTTTCCAGCTTTTCACTTAAGATGAAAAGCGGCACTCAAGTCTTATATTCAACGGGTCTAAATCAGCACAGCGTTAAATTAAGTATTGTTATTCAGGTACTGCATCATACCGTCAGCGGCGGAGATGGCTTTTGAATTCATCTCATAAGTACGCTGTGCCTCAATCATACCGATGAGTTCTTCTACCGTATTCACGTTAGACGCTTCCAAAGCCCCCTGCTGAATGGCTCCGGCTTCGGCGGTTTGCGGATTATTGATATTCGGCACACCGCTGGCAGTGGTTTCGGCAAAGAAGTTATGGCCAAGGTTTTCCAAACCGGCCGGGTTAATAAAGCTAGCCAATTCAATCTGCCCTACCTGGTTTTGTTCAATAACACCGGGCTGAGATACCGATACCACACCATCACGTGAAATAGACACTTCTGTAGCATCCTGAGGAATATTAATATTCGGCTCTAATAAATAACCCGATGAAGTCACCACATCCCCGTTCTGGTTAACTTGAAAGGAACCATCACGGGTATACATCAAGTTACCGTCCTGATCTAGAACCTGGAAAAAACCTTTACCTTCAACCGCCAAGTCGAGTTGATTATCGGTAATCATCAGATTCCCTTGAGTATGAATTTTTTGCACACCAATCGCTTTAACACCGGTACCCAGTTGCAAACCTGAAGGCAAGGTATTAACTTCATCCTGCGACGCTTGAGCCCCCGGCTGGCGGACATTCTGATACAACAAATCATCAAACTCTGCACGCCCGGTCTTATAACCGTAAGTATTGGCGTTGGCCAAGTTATTGGAGATAGCGGCTAAACGAAACTGTTGAGCCTCTAAACCGGTTTTTGCTACATATAAAGCTCTATTCATCAGTCACTCCTTTAACGAATTGACAACAGTGAGTCAGATTTTTGTGCATGACTTTTGGTCGTTGCCATCATTTTGATCTGTAACTCATACTTACGGGATAATTCAATCATGTTCACCAAAGCTTCGGCGGTATTGACATTGCTGCTTTCCAAAGCACCGCTAACCACGACAACATTTTCCTGCAATGCTTCTGGTGCACCTTCTTTAAGGCGTGCATAACCATCCAAACCTTTTTCCAGGTCACCAGCCGCAGGCTTGGCCAACCGCAATCTATCGAGAATGACCAATTGGTTACTTGGTGAATCGGCCGGCACAATCGAAATGGTGCCATCATCGCCAATCGTAATCGACTTGGTTGGTGGAATATTAATTGGCGTACCCGATTCATTTAAAACCGGGTTACCTTTGACGTCGACTAGATCACCGTTTTCCAGGACCTGCATACTGGCTGTGCGCACAAAAGCTTCACTGCCATCAGGCGCTTGAATGCCGATATAGCCGTCTTCTTTAGTCACCACATCCAATTCACGACCCGTCACCTTAATGGCACCTGCACTGAAGTCTGTCGCCGGACGTTCATCCATTGAATAGGCACGAGACTCCCAGCCCGGGCCTTCAACATGCTGAGCACGAAACACGTTAAAGTCTTTTTTAAACCCATCCGTGTTTGCATTCGCCAAGTTGTTTGCATTGTTGGCCTGAGAGAGCATTACCTCTTTCGCGCCACTCATTGCAATATAGAGCATCCGATCCATTGTCTGACTCCAACGTAATTATTTAACTGGTCGTAAATTGGGGTGATCGCAAAATGCTCAACACCCCGTTTTTTATTTTGAACCCTATTATTAATTTGGGTCTACGCCCGATTAGGTTCCCTTGTGTGCCAGTATTTTGACAATACTTGCTTTTCAATAGTTAACTAGCATAGTGCGTGCCAAAAAATAAAATCTTTTGTTCTAAAGTATTTAGAAAGCAGTCGATAAGCTTATATAGAGAGGTGTAGATAGAAAAAAGCCGGCAAGATAATGCCGGCAAGACCAGAAAAAAATCGTTAAATAATTTAACTAAATTATAAATTTAGAATTGTCTGCGTCAGAGTCTGAGAGGTTGAGATTACCTGAGCCGATGCCTGATAAGTTCTCTGGGTCTGAATCATATTGACCAGCTCACCAGCAACATCGACATTGGAATATTCAAGTGAACCCGCTTGAATCGTACCAAACCCGTTATTCTGTGGTGTACCCAATTGAACAGTACCAGAAGTGAAGTTTTCCGCATACATTTGCCCACCTAACTTCTCCATACCATTTTTATCTGAGAAGTTGGCCAGACCAAGCTGAGCGACCGGGATAGAACGTCCATTTGAATAACGCGCCTCGATCACCCCGTCCAAACCGGTTGTTAAACCAACCAAGTCACCGATTTTGAAACCGTTCTGAGTCACACCACGAAGGTTGTTAGAACCTGAGAACTGAGTCATATCATCAAACGATAAATCGATTTCAAAATTACCGGCTGTTGCTGTCTCACCACCTAATGGATCTGTCGCACCGGTTAAAGGAGTATCAATAACAAAGTGTAACTTCGGCTGGTTAGCTGTCTTAGTCCAGTTCAAGTTTGACGCCGCAAGCGCAGTATCAACATCGGAACCGGCTACCCCAACGATACCCGCACCGTTATTGGTAATATCATAGTTACCCGCACCATCATCAGGCTGATAAACACCCATTAACTCACCACTGGTGTTAAAACGCATTTCATACACTTGCCCTGAGGCTCCAGCACCAGTCGCAGCATAATTTGGAATGGTTCCATCAGGCAAAGACACATGCCCACTATTTTCCCACTGCCCCGTATCATCGTTGTAATCCTGCATCGTGTACTGCACCAGCCATGAAGTATATTTCACTTGGGTACCAGCCGCTGCTGGAACAACACCGTTAGCATCGGTATTCGAAATAGCATTCCCCGCGCCATCATCAGCAGGAACAACATCACGCTTATAGAAGTTAATCGTCAAACGGTGCTCTCCACCTAAAGAGTCATACACATCTTTGGTTGTGGAGAAATCAGGAAAACCTGTATAGGCACCACTCGCGCCATCAGGCTGGAATAATTTATCCAGGTTAGTCGTCGAACCAATGGAGTCATCTGTTGCAGCGACACCGGTGTTGGTACCTTGTGGATCGACGTTAAACGGTAGCTCACCATTTAAGTTGATATCAAATGTCATCTCATCCGTAGCACGCGGCTCACGGTTCAATGCATCCAAATCAATGGAACTCAATGTCGTATCAAAGACCGGGTTTGCTTCCGTAGACAAGGTTTCATTCAAACGGTATCCCTGAACTCGGTTACCCTCTTGCGAGGTCAAATAACCATCTTTATCGAGTTTAAAAGAACCGTTACGAGTATAAACATTATCATAACGGCCGGTTTTGTCTTCTAGAATAAAGAAGCCTTCGCCATCGACCGCCATATCCAGCTCTCGACCGGTACCGTTAATCGTCCCTTGACCGAAGTCTTGAGTGATTGCAGCAACACGCACCCCACTACCAGGTGAATTTTGCGCACCTGAAAACAGGTCTGCAAACTCAGCACGAGAACCCTTAAAACCAACAGATTGCGCGTTTGCCAAGTTATTGGAAATAACGCCTAAACCGTTAGACGCTGCGTTAATACCACTAAGGGCATTTAAGTCATATGATCCACCCATAATGTGTCTCCTTGTGTTGCCCCGTTTCCGGGTTATATATAACTTTAATTTTTTTAAAATATTCTATTGATTGATTAACCGCTGATTTCTCGAACCGCATCCATACCCAGTTTTTCACCGGTTGCCAAACCTAATGTCATAGAACCATCGGCATTGATCGATACATTATTGACTCGAGAACCGACAATCGTGTCTATCCCGACCAGCTCGCCATTTTCATCCGTCCCGTAAGCGGTCAATGAATAGACTCCTGAAGCTCTGGAGACATCCGACTCATCTAAACCATTCCACGCTACCAAAGCTTCTCCAGGATTCAAGTCGTCCATAAAAATCTCTTGCACAGGCCCACTGTCATCAGTAATCACAATAGTGACATCGCTCAATGGCTGTTCAACATTCAACTTAAAGTTGGACTCCTGATCTTGAGTATGGGAAAAGTCTTCACCATTAACCTGGACATTTTTACCAATCAGAGAAGCCGCCTGTGAAGTTTGCATATTCTGGAAACTGGTCGTAAGCGCTACAATTGAACTATTCATTTGTGTTGTCGCTTCCAACTGACTCATTTGTGTCAAATCGGTAACAAAGCTGGTGGGATCCATCGGCTTCGACGGATCTTGGTTTTGCAACTGAGTGGTCAGCAATCTTAAAAAATCCGCCTGCCCCATCTGATTCTTCGGAGCACCGCTTTTAGGGTTTACCGCCTGCTGCATGGCTTCCACATAGCTGGCGCCGTTATTATTGACATCAGGAACTGTAATTGGCATAACTTACTCCTTACTTCCCTAGCTGGATGGTACGCATCAATATCTGCTTGGAAGTGTTCATTACTTCGATATTGGTCTCATAGGATCTTGAGGCCGACATCATATTCGCCATCTCTTCGACCACATTGACATTAGGTCGATAGATATAGCCCTTATCATCCGCTAGAGGATGGCCTGGGTTATATTCCATTTTTGCAGGCTTCTGATCTTCAACAATCTCTTTGACGCGCACACCCCCGGTAGGTTCCTGCAGATTACCTTCCAAAATCGTTTGAAAAACCGGCTGTTTGGAACGGTAAATTTCATCTTTATTAGAGCTGATCGAATCCACGTTAGCCATATTCGAAGCCACGGTATTCAAACGGACTGTTTGCGCATGCAACCCGGTTGCGGAAATATCCAGAATTCTAAACATTGACATGATTTAGACCTCTCATTTTCAGTGTATTACGACCAACCAGGATTATTCACCGCGCAAAGCGCCACGAATACCAGTGATACGGCTATTTAAAAATTCCAATGTTGCTTGGTGCTGCATGGCGTTTTCCATAAATTGAGATTTCTCAATATGGGTTTCTACCGTGTTACCATCAAGGGAAGGCTGTGTCGGCTGACGATACATGACATATTGCGATGTAGACATAAAGCCTTCAGATTGAATGTGACGGGAATTTGTCACTTTCATCTGAGAATCAAACGGCGATTGCTCACCGGCGGCATCCTGCATCGCTTTACGGAAATCCAAATCTTGCGCTTTGAAATTAGGCGTATCGGCATTTGCCAAATTATTGGCTAAAAGGTTGGCACGCTCATTACGTACTCTTAATGCCTGCTCATGTATGCCAAAAATTGATTCTGCCATAACTGTTCCCTTTTCTGGTGTTTGATTATTGAGTGTTTCTTTGACACTATTTCTATTTCTAACCAGGTATTAGCAACAGCAATGCCAAAAATTAGTTTTTTTGTTTTTTTTATTAAAGTTTAGCAAAAACGGGCGTTATCGGCCGCAATCGCAAAAACTTTAGCCTTTAACTGGCAAAAAGGCGGAAAAAATTGCCATCCGCAAAACCACTCAATTTTTCACTTTAAATAACAGCAGCTTACACACCCAAAAGCAAAACATTGAGACATAAAAAAACCCGCGAAAGCGGGCTTATCAAGGTTTTCTCAGACTCTTCTAACAATCAATTACCAAGCTTTGACAATATCACCGACTTGTACGACTCCTTTTTTTGCCGTCAATTCTGCTACGGCAAATCTTGACATCACTCGAGTGATTTTCAAAAATGCACCGGGCTGAGTATCCAAACCAAGGTCGGCACCGCCAAACCTGACCGGCCTGCCCGTTTTATGATAAACCGCCAAGTCATCACCGGCTTTAGCACCTGAATCGCCGGACAGTAAAATAATATATTGATCATCGCGAACATCAATCACCTCTGATTGAAACGGCTTACAATGCAGATAATCCATCGCATCATTGACTTCCTTATCAAGCAACGCATGGAAAACCTTTCCGGTATTGGTGGCAAAAAAAGCATTCGAACCGAAAGGTCGATCGCGCCCTACCCAAACATCACCCTTGACATCAAACCCACCACGACTCTGATAAACCAGTTCATTATTGAGAAGGTCGACAACATACCAGTCAGCTTCGACGTAACGACTGTCAGCCGGCACTTCTAGATTATAGTAACGCTTGATATGGGTTTTAATCCCGCGATCTTCAACATGAGAAGACATAGAACGCAAAACGGTCAACAGTACATATTGCGCAGCGGTCTGCTCTCTAACATTTCTCAAGACCTCGGGATTAATATTTGGGGTGACCTGACGATTAGGCTGAATATCGATCGAAGTCTGCAGCTTAACCAAATTTTGGTAACCTTCATTACGCAAACGACGCTCTAGCTCCAACTGATAACCACTCAATAGATTAGCAATATCGTTCGCTTGCGCCGCATGCTCAAACACCACCGGCGCAATTGCCAAACGGGTTTGATATTGATTGCCCATCAAATTGGTACAGACACCGCGCTCTTCGGTTAGACAGGCTTCAACGGTGACCTCATAATTCAAAGGTCCTTTTTTAGCTTGACCGTACAGGTCTTCTGCGTCTTCAAAACCTTCTTCAAGCACCGAAAAACTCTTCACTTTACTGTGCGAGGTGAAGCGCGTGCTATTTAATGTTAATTGATAATTTTCGACTGACTGGTCACTTTTAATGGAGACATTGTTTTTCAGACTGGCTTGCTCGAGCGCATCACGAATTGCCATTTTACGGGCAAAGGACTGATCAACATCCTTGGTAGGCGCGCTGCCTTTGACGACAACACAACTTTCCACTTGCGCCTTATTTGTCGGTACAGGATTAGGCGCTGGCGCATTATTCTGCAATGCTACCACCTGTTGTTCCTGTGGACAATTCGCCTCATCGCAAAACAGATCTTGCCAAGCCGCCTGCGCAGCAAAACCATAAAAAACAGCACACAAACCAATTGTCTGAATCAGTCTCATCATTGAGTTAGGCCTGTTTTTGTCTTTGCGCATTGACTTCTTCAATACGTTTAACGATGACCGTTGCCAATTCATCGGAATGCCATTTGGACAAGAATACATTGGCGCCAACCTTATTGGTCAGCGTCTCATTGAATCCACCGCTCAAAGACGAGTTAAGCACCACATAAAGATCTCTTAGACGCTCGTCCTTGCGAATACTTGAGGTTAAGGTATAACCGTCCATTTCAGGCATCTCGATATCGGAAATCACCATTAAAATTCGATCCGAAACAGCCGGTGCTATGCCTTTATCGGCATCGTCCGCCCACTTTCTGAGAAAATCCAACGCCAACTTACCGTTATTAACGATTTTATTGGCAATCCCCATGCGATCAAGAATGCTCTTCAGCTGCGAACGGGCAACCGTCGAGTCATCGGCACCCAAGACAAAGAAATCATGGTCTTTGGTTTTAGCGATGTGTTTGCTAATGAACTCGTCCGACATGTCATCATCTAGCCCGGAAACTTCAGCCAACACTTTTTCCACATCGACAATCTGTACAATCTGTTCTTGCGCGCGAGTGATCCCGGTCAAATAATTAACGTTCTGCAACGAATCCGGTGGTGGCAGAATATCTTCCCAACGCAGGTGAACAATGCGATCGACATCTTCCACCAAAAAGCCCTGAACCGAACTATTGAACTCGGTCACAATGGTAAGACTGTCACCATAATTTTCCGGTTGAATCGGTTGCAGATCAAGCGCTTTGGCAAGATCGATCATCGGCATGGTCTGACCACGAATATCGGCCACCCCAACAATACGCGAATCGGACTTAGGCACGCCTGAAATTTTAGGTGTACGAATTACTTCACGCACCTTAAATACGTTAATTCCAAACAGCTGCTTACCTTTAATAGTGAACAGCAACAACTCCATTCGGTTCATACCTGCCAAGGAGGTGCGTTGATCAACGCCTTTTAAGAAGCTAGACATTTTTGAGCCACCTTACTTAAGTTGAATAAACATTACACTGCCATCTTTTGCCGAATGTCCAATTATGGATTTATTATGACACCGGACTGGACCGCTTTATCTATGAATAACCATCATGTTAAACTGAGCCAATGAAAAAAACTATGCGTTTATTTATCTTTAGCTCCATTTTGACATTATTCAGCGGTCAAATTCTGGCTAATCAACACCCTGCTGCCAATGCTGATTCCAAACAGCCTCAGGAGCCGTATCAATCTATCGAAGCAATACATCAGAGTGTTCTGCAACACGTAAAGCAGAAACTAGGCCAAAAATTATTTGAGCCCAGCATAGATATCCGCAGACTGTCTCCTGAACTGAAACTCAGAAACTGCCAAAGTGACCTGCAGATTCAGGATAACAACCTGGATGATTATGCCGGGCGCATGACCATTAGCGTGCATTGCTTAGAGCCGAAATGGCGAGTATTTGTACCGGTGAATGTTGATGGCAAACTGCCGGTGGTAAAAACCACTAAAGGAATTATCAAAAAGGCCGTTATACAAGCCGACGAAATTACTATTGATTACATTCCCTATCGCCAAGTGCCGAATGGCGCCATGATCGATATAGAAAAAGCGGTTGGCATGCGCGCCAAACGATCGATTGGCGCCAATGACATTCTTAAAATACGCGACTTACAACCCCCTTACTGGGTATTCAAGGGGCATGGTGTCAATATTGTGACACGTATTTCAGGGATTGAAGTAAGAACACGTGGTACGGCTCTAAAAAACGCTGTGGAAGGCCAGCAGGTTGACGTTGAAAACAATAGTTCTAAAAAAATCGTCAAAGGCATAGTAATTGCTCCAAGTACCGTGCTAGTACCTTGAATGCAAAAAGTTATTTAAATTTTAAAATTAATACTAAAGCTTTCTCGCTACTGCCGATACAAATAGTGTAAACACTAGAATTAGTGATAGAATACCTATAACTCCATGTGAGGCTGGAAAAATGGATATTAAAAATCTAACCAATAATATCGGTGCAAATCGTGCAAACGACAGTTTGAAGTCACCGACTAAGGAAGGCGGTTCTCAAGCCAGTGGCACCCAAACCGGTGCAACCGATCGAGTAACCCTAACAGATGTTTTATCTCAGGTGCGTGAATTAGAATCACGTTCTAAAGAGGTTAGCGTTGATAACAGCGAACGCATCGCGCAAATCAAAGCCGCCATCAATAATGGCAGCTACAATGTGGATGCGGAAAAAATCGCGCAAAAGCTAATCCAAACCGAAGCACTCTTTAGCAAGGTTTAATTTTTCTTATGAGCGAAGCAGATAACACGCGTTTTGACAAAGACTTATTCGCCTCACACATCGATAAGTTAAAAACCTTTTTATCTGCATTCAGTGACACACTATCCACTGAATCGCAAGCAATCCGCAATGCCGACACCGCAGGTATTGAAAAAATCGTGGCTGAAAAACAGAGCCTTTCTGTCGAAATAGAACAACTTTCAGCGGCAATCGAAGCTCTATTAGAACCCCTTCAGGCGAATATCTTCAGCTTTACAGAACACCCTGCCTTTGAAGAACTTAGCGATAAAGATCAACAGCTACTGATCGAAACCCTACAATGGGTTCAACAGTGTCATGATCAAAACCTGGCCAATGGCATGGCAATCCAAACCTTAAGCAATATTAATCGTCACGCCTTGGACATCCTTAGCGGTAAAACCGAAAAAGACGTTAAGCTATACAGTGCGAGCGGTGAAAAGACCTCGAGCAAACCTAGAAAATCTTTAGGCAAAGCCTAAGCCCTACCCTTCTTCAAAATGATTAAGCCAACTCGATTAAATTTGGCGTAATTACTGCTTATTTAAGCTATAGAATTTTACCTTGAGCCATTGTCATTTAAAGAGTAAACATCGACATCAAGCCGGAATTTTTCTGCTTTTAGCGATAAAAAACGTCTAAAATGAACTGACTCGAACAATCAACCTTAAGCAAAAGAGAATAATCTATGCGCCAAGATAAACGCTCATTCTATCGTATTGACGTGGTTATGCCTTGCAGCTACAGAATAGTATCTGATGAAGAAGCAGAAGCGAACCCTTTACCGAGTTCTCCGGATTCAAAATTCATCGAAGAATACTTCATGAAAAATCTGAACGAGCTGGATGAGCAAATCAATGAAGTCATCTCCCAGATCAATCAAAAGAGCTCTTTATTGGCAAGCGCTTTGACCGCGATGAATAGCAAGATTAACTTTCTTATGCAAACCATCGACGAAACACAACTGACTCGAGCAATTCCACAACGTTTAGTCAACTTAAGCGGTGGCGGCTTGGCAATAGATATTGAAGATGAAGTCACGCTAACTGACAAGGTCGACCTGCTGATCAAGCCACTGGCTAATGAGTCGCCTATTCTACTGCGTTGCGATATTGTCAATATCAAACCGCTTACCGATGCAGAGGGCAGCACCATCGCTTTATCGTTCAACAATATCGATGAGGAAAGTCGTCGCAAACTGGTCTTCTTTATCCAAACCAAAGAGATTGAGTTTGCTCAAAAGCATCGCAATATCTCTTAAGCATGACAAAGCGCCAGAAGTTTCAAAGGCCAATAAAAAAGCCGCTATTGATTTTCAATAGCGGCTTTTTTATTTTGAGTAAGTTTTGAGTAAAGCCATCTTCTGCCTTAAGGAAAAGCGTAACGCTTATCCGTTTTGGGCTTTTGCTCTTTTTTCTGCTCTTCAAGCATCGCATTGAGCCTTTTCTCTAAAGCTTGCACCTTAGACAGACTCTTATCGGCTTTCGCCTCACTCTGCTTTTGCGAAGAATACGCTTCTTTGATCTTTTTATCCTGTTTGTAAACCTTGCTTTCCAGCACTCTAACACGCGAACTGATACTGGCAGCTTCAGCCACCCCCTGCAGAACAAATAAAGATACAAAACCTGTTATAAACAGTTTTTTCAACATAGTCGAGCCTCCATCAACACGAGACTATCTCCCAGGTAATATTGCCTACCAATTAATAACTGCTTACTTTATAAACCGAATCAGGGTCATTGGCGATATTTTGCGTACCCGTGTAGATAAACGCTTCTTCAAAGAATTTTTTATCGACATAGACTTCTAATACTGTCTCATAGTTATTGTCGGCCATAGGTGTAACACTAACCACTCTGGCACCACGCACCACTGCGTTTACACGAGCTCGGAAGCTATCGTTTTTAGCCGTCAGAGTGGCAACCGATGTATTACTGTCGATACGGATACCATATAGTTGCTCAGCCAAGGCACGGTAAGCATCAAGCTTAGCTGAACGAATGGCCATTAATCGGCGCTGCCCAGGCGTATAAGCGGCAAAAGTACTTTCAGCACCATAACCGATACCGGTAATCTTCATTAATTCAGGTGCTTTCTTCTCTTCCGTTGCCGCTTCGGTTTTAGCTTCTTCAGGTTGATGAAGGGTCTGATAAATCACCTGATGCACCGCATCCGCTTGTGGCTGACCGGCTTCATTAGCTGGCTTGTCACAACATGGTTTAGTTTGTATACAACCACTTAAAACCAAGGCACTCGCCAAAGTTGTCATTAGAAATGTTGTTTTTTTCATGGTTTTACTCCACTCTTTACTCAAAACTTATACTCGATAATGATTAATTAATAAACCTTGTCTGATTTTATTTAAGACAACGATTACTCTCTGATTCACAATCTAAATGCTCGATCTCATAAACCCTGCCAAGCTCATAATCGTCCTGAATCGGCCGGGTCGAATAATAGCTTGGCTTCTGCATCGTATTGGGGCGGTCTTTTATACCCATAAACTGGGTGGTTTCGTTATAAACAACCTCGACACCATGCACAAACTGTCTTTCGGTACAGCCGCTTAACAACATCAGCAAACTGAATAAGAACACGCTCTTTAGCCGGTAATCCATAAACACCCCGCAAAACACTTTAATCCGTCGCTATGGATAAGAATCCAGCACAGACTGATCATAGAAGCCACCATCCGGTGCACTATATTGATAGTTGTTGTTCTGCTGCTGCGACTTAAGCTTGGCTGCTTCTTCCGCTTTTTCTTTCTGCTCTACCAACACCTGCTTTTCAACAATCCTCACACTATGCATAATCGAAGCATATTGCGACTGCATCTTTTTAATTCGCTTATTCACTTCATTCAGACTACGCTGCGCTCTAATCAACTTAGAATTCATTAAAGCCATCTTCTTGGTCACTTCGGGATCGACTGCCATTGTCATATTCGGTTGCACAGCAACAGGAGCAACTTTTGCCACCTCGGCAGTTTTTGCAGCCTGCTCATTCATGGTCTTATCAGCAACCGGCAACTCAATCACTTCAGCAGGTTTGCTACTTTGCGCCAAACTGGTTAGATCTTCATTCAACTGGGTAATCTGGAAATTGATTGCATCCAGTTTTTTCTCAACCTCTTGAACTGTTTTACGGCTATCTCCAATCAAAGCGTTATTGCGTTCAGAGTTCACTTGAATCGCCTCAATTAAGGTTTTGGTCTCTTCATCCATTCCGGCTGCCGAGGCCGACAAAGCGCTCCAGATTCCAATCCCGATTCCGGTCAGTGCCAACACCAACAAAACCGAACCAAAAATAACGATTAACTTTTTGATTGAGTCCATATCATCCGCCGATATATTTGAATTTTGAGCCGCCTGTGCAGAGGCGCGCTTTGCTAAAAAGTCATCTGTATTATCTACAGCTGTTTTCGTTTGAGGGCTACTCTCATTACCTTGTGCAGCCAAATTATTCTGAGCCGTTGCATTATTGGCCTGAACCGCCGTATTTAAGGGGGGCGCCTCATCTTCTACCTGGGGTTCTGAAACCGCTACCACTTCTGATTCAGAATCGCTCAACTCAGGAACGACATCTGCCACGCCTTCTTCTACTTCGGGCACATCATTAAGCGTATCAAGCAATTCCTCGGAATCCGCCATATCGACTTCCGCATCGCCAATATCGAGTTCGTCCAGACTTTCCAATTCCACAGCGCTATCCACCGTGTCCTCGGCATCAGCACCGCCCAAATCGTCTGCCGCCTCTAACTCTGCTTCATCCAGCAAAGCATCAATGCTCTCCAAATCATTCGGATCAAATTTTTCGTCCGCTTCCGCCACCTAAGTATTCCTTAACCTTCTGAACCCCGCTATGAACGGTCCCAGATATTTATCAAGCTTAACGTGATAACGCTGATAATCTCTGTATTGAGGCTTGGTCAGCCCAATACACCATCGGCAATAAATGAAACTGTCCCTGAGCATTTCGCACATAACTGCCAAACTCGGTATTAACAAGGCTGTCCACCGAACTTGAGAGATCAGACTTTTTGACAATTTCTGTCGCCACCCTTCCCAAAGCATAAAACAGGCCAATTTTTAACTCCTGTTCGCTATGCTGTTGTTTAAGCACTCGGTTTTCCGCTAAATAGAAAGGCAATATCGCTAAGGTTTGTGACATGGCGTCCAAATTATTCAGCAGATAATTCAGGTTAGGCATCTGACTCGGATACCAGACATGGGTGTACATTGCTGGTATCGGTAGATAATTCAGATAAGGCGATACCTGAATGGCTTGGTGTTGATCGACAAAAGAGACCACCAGGTCAATGTCCCGACGAGCACGTTTTTCAAAACTCAGATGACGATTCAAGCTATGCTCGACCCACAAAGCCCTGTCTTTCGAAGCTTGCATGTCAAAGGCTTTATCCAGCGTCCGCCCCACATTGCCGTCAATGGTATGGCTTTCCAGATAGAAAGGCCTATTTAGGTCTTTCCAAGCCTGTGCGAAACTGTTTTTCAGCAATTGTGCCTGATCGGACTTATCGCTGATCACCATCACATGCTGGTAAGCGTTGTCATTAATGATCTGAAACAGCTGCTCCAAACCAACCAGTTTTGACGGTGCCAACGCGAATTCTTTACTGCCTAACCTTAACACCTCATTAAAATAAAACGTCGTGACACCGGTATCTAATAACTGCCAGTTTGCCACCATTTCTTTTTGCAAAGGACCAAAAATAAAGGACGGTTCATAATATTTAAGCGTATTCCAAATATCATAGACCGAATCATAAAGCTCACTATCGATTGACACCAACTTGCCAGTAAAACCGGCCTCTGTCAGCCCTTCTTGAATCGCTCTTTGTAAAGGTTCTCCTGCACTGGCATAAGCCCCGGATAAAGGTAGCACAATAGCCACCACCGCATTGCGATCATGCAAAGGCAGACTTGGCGTGTCGCTGACACCAAAAAAAGACAGGATTTTGTCGAGCGGTGACTGTTCAGGCTTAAAGTGTTTGAGTTGCTCGACCCGAGGGGCAAATTCCGGCAGGATGGGCTGTTTTTCCAGAATCGAAAGGTAGTGCTTTAACTGCGGCCACTCGCCGCGTCTTTTTGCCATTTCAGCACGCAGAATCAAAATCTCTTGATCAAGACGATTAACATGCTGGGGGCTACGATGGATTTGCCCCGCTTGTGCCAACTGCATCGGCTGCGCAAGATCAGCAAAAACCTGAGCCTTGACCGGAATGGCCATGAATACTATAGCCGAGAATATGCCGATAACAGATAACCAGGCTACAAAAGAACGATGCGCAACTTCTAATTGAGCACGTCTGGGTAAATTTTCACCTGTTACAACTCTGTTATTCACGACATACCCGGTTAGTTATCTGACTTGAGCAAAAGCCGAAATTCAACAAACCACCCTAAACTCTCAGTGATTTACTGGCGATTTCATAAACATCTTTAGAAAGCGACTCTTGTGCCAAGATCATTTCTAAAGCCTGCTTCATCATTTGTTGTCTTTGCCCATCATAGCGCTGCCAATGGGTAAAAGGTCCAACCATACGAGCCGCCACCTGAGGGTTAAGCGCATCCAATTTAATGACTTGCTCGGCGAGAAATTGATACCCTTTGCCATCCGCACGATGCAGTCCCAACAGGTTCAAGCGTCCAAACACCCCCAAAACACTTCGCACCCTATTCGGGTTGGTGTAGACGAAATCTTTGTGTTCAACCAGCTGTTTAACATGCTCCAAAGCGTGGATATGATGGGAAGCCGCCTGCAATGCAAACCATTTGTCCAATACCAAAGTGTCGTCTTGCCATTTGTCATAAAAATCACCCAGCGCACGTTTTCGTGCTGCTGTATCGGTATGACTCAGACACTGCAGCGAAGCCAGAGCATCAGTCATATTATCCGCATGATCGAATTGCGCTTCAGCCAGCTCGATATAGTCATCCAGCTGGGTGAGATATTGCAGGCATACGGTTTTTAATTTTCTCTGCGCGATATCGTCTTTATGGTATCGGTATTCTGTCGACTGATTAAGCTCGCTGTAGAGCTTTAACCATTGCTCGATATTCTGTTGCGCAAGCTGCTGCTGCAAAAATTTTCGCGCATGATAAATCGCATCCGGATTGATCACCTCATACTGCTCGCCTATATAGGTTAAATCAGGCAGGCTCAAGGCCAGTGCTTTGAGCGCCTTATCCATTTTTTCATCCTTCACCAACGCTGAAAAAGCATTGGTGAACGCTTCTGATACCATCCAGTTGGTTTTCTCGGCATAACTATCGACTAAACGCTTGATTTCTCGTAACGCCAAGGTCTGAATAGATTCCCAACAGACAAAACTGTCTGTATCGCATTGCGCCAATAAGGCCAATTCTTGATTGGATTGATCAAACTCGACAATGACCGGTGCGGAAAAACCTCTGAATAGCGAGACCAATGGCTGAGCAGAGACCTCGGTGAATGTCAGGCTCTGCTGCGGTTTATTAAACTCAAACAATCCTTCATGATTTTGGTCGGCATAAAGCTTTAATTGCGGATCCTTGCTTTTTAATACCAACGCCTGTCCTGAATGGTCAAATAAAGCCAAGCGCACCGGGATCAATAACGGTTTGAAATCTTCATTGCCGGTGTTTAGTCGTTGACGGAAATTAAGCGTCAAGGTTTGCTCGGAAGCATTGTAGTGCGATTCAACCGAAACAACCGGAGTGCCTGACTGTATATACCAGTTATGCATCTGCGACAGATCAACATGATTGGCATCGGCCATCGCATTACGGAAATCCTGTACCGTCACCGCATCGCCGTCATGGCGTTGAAAATAAAGATCCATTCCCTGTCTGAAGCCTTGCTCACCCAATAAGGTGTGATACAGCCTGACCACCTCGGCACCTTTTTCATAGACGGTCATGGTATAGAAGTTATTCATCTCAATATAGGACTGCGGCTGTATCGGATGAGACATAGGGCCGGCATCTTCCGGGAATTGGTTATTGCGTAACGCCTTTACATCTTCAATACGCTTCACCGCTGGGGACAACATATCTGCGGTAAATTCTTGATCACGAAATACCGTCAGACCTTCTTTTAAGGTTAATTGAAACCAATCACGGCAAGTGACGCGGTTACCGGTCCAGTTATGGAAATACTCATGGGCAATGACCGCTTCGATACCTTCATAGTCAACATCGGTTGCGGTATCCGGTTTGGCGAGAACAAACTTGGAGTTAAAGACATTCAAACCTTTATTTTCCATCGCCCCCATGTTGAAATCATCCACTGCGACAATCATATAGATATCCAAGTCATAAACTAGGCCAAAGCGTTGTTCATCCCATTGCATGGACCTTATCAACGATTGCATCGCATGTTCGCATTTATCGATATTTTTTGGTTCTACATAGATTCTTAAATCGATTTCTCGGCCATCGGCGGCAATAAAACGGTCCTGGTGACAAGCCAAATCACCGGCAACCAGGGCAAACAAGTAACACGGTTTTTTGAACGGGTCTTGCCAAACGGCAAAATGTCTATTGCCGTCCAAATCACCCGAGTCGATTAAATTTCCATTGGAAAGCAAGACCGCATTGGCAGATTTATCTGCGATGATTTTGGTGGTAAACAAGCTCAGGCAATCTGGGCGATCAAAGAAATAAGTGATTTTTCTAAAGCCTTCGGCCTCACACTGGGTGCAATAATTGCCACTACTGCGATACAAACCTTCCAAAGCAGTATTATCTTGCGGTGAAATCCGCGTACGAATCAATAAGACAAACTCTTTTTTCCCCGCCGTAGGCACGCTCATTCCCGCTTCGCTCACCTCACAAGAGGCGGTGATATCCTCACCATCGAGTTCCACCGATAACAACTCTAGCTGCTCGCCATCAAGCCAAAGCTGTGTTGCCGCTTGCAACGCCCGCATCTGCATTTTATTACTTACTAAAGTGGCTGTCGGTTGCAGCTCAAACGTTAGAAAAACGTCATCAATCGCAAAGCTTAAAGGCTGATAATCGGATAAAAAATGTTCTACTGGGGATTGCGTCGTCATGCTCTTCTCTATGAAATCTTGAATATAAAACTCATCACAAAACAGTCTATAAACTTTAAACCGCTTTGTGATAAAAATAAAAAAAGCCTTGCCATCTAAGATGGAAAGGCTTTTGAGAATATAGCTTTATTTGCCTAAAAGTTCAATTTCAAGCAAACCTCCAACAGGATTAATAGCTAAATTCAGCGCGACGGTTTTTAGACCATGCCTCTTCATTATGACCATCAGCTACAGGACTGTCTTCACCGAAGCTGATCACTTCGATACGGCTTGGGCTGACACCCTCAGCAATCAAAGCATTTTTAACCGCATTCGCACGACGCTCACCTAAGGCAAGGTTGTACTCACGTGTACCACGCTCATCACAGTGACCTTTGATGGTGACTTTTGCAGACGTCTCAAGAGCCATGAAATCCGCATTGGCTTTAATGATGTCATAGAACTCAGAACGAATCTCTGAACGGTCAAAGTCGAAATAAACCACTTTACCGGCAATTTTCGCTTTTAACTCAGCTTTCTTAGCCGCCAATTCTTCAGCAGCTTTCGCTTCAGCTGCTGCTTTAGCCGCTTCGATATCCGCATCCACTTGCTCAGTCGCTTGTGCTTTATTATCCACTTCATCAGTTTTTGGCGTTGAACTACAACCAACTAGAGCAAAACCTAGAAAGCCAACTAGAAAAAGTTGTGAAAGACTTTTTACAGACATTTTGATTCCTCACTTAAAATTAAAAATTACCAATCATTAAAAACTAATATAACCTATTCTACAGCAGAAATCTAAGGGGTTTGGGCGTTTTATTTGAAAAAGTATGACGGAACATTAAAGGCAAAAGTAACTACCAATAGAGGGCACGAGAAAATGCAATTCTGCAACAAAAAAACCCGACTAGAGTCGGGTAAGCGGGCTACATTATGAAAAACGCAATCTAAACAACGTTTCCACACTTTTATTAGACCATAGCCCTGCTTTTAGAAAGTTGATTGAAATCAACAAATAGATTTACCCTTACAAATTAGAGGGTTTTTGATTATCTTATGCGAACTCCTGACAAACTTCCGCTTCTGAAAAGCCTGCCAGCTGCTTTAATTTAGCCTCATCAAAAATCATCACCTGTTTCTTTTTCCAGCTGACGATATTATCGGCATTTAATTTGGATAAAATACGTGACACGGTCTCCGGGGTTAACCCCAAATAGACCGCGACATCTCTATGCAGGATATTAAGACGAAATTCCTCATAAAAGTAACCACGCTGTTTGAAACGGTCAGCCATATGCCAAATGAAGTGTGCGACACGCTGATCGGCATTGCGCTTAATCAATAGCTCAGAATGCAAACGATTAAACTGCAGCTTCTTACTCATGACCGCGATGATTTGCTGATTAAGGCTCGGGATCTGTTGCGATAAATCACTTAATTTGTCATAGGGCAGATTACACACCGAAGTACTGTCCAATGCCTGCATATTGAACTGATAACTTTCATCCAATAAACCATCAAAACCCACCACATCACCGGGTAGATAAAAACCGTGGATAATTTCTTCACCACTGTCGGAATAGGCATACATTTTCAGAACACCTGAACGTACCGCAAATATAGAAGTGAATTTTTCGCCAGCATGATAGAGGTGCTGGCCTTTTTTTATTGGCGATTTTCTTTCGACAATATTATCTAACAGATCAATGTCCGTTTTCATTAAACCCGTCGGAAAACAGACTTTTTGCAAACCGCAACTTAAGCAACTGGCATTGAAGGTAGATTTATGTGTTGTCATAGTGAGCCAAAAAAAGATGATTTTATTATTAATGTTTTCGATTGTATCGTGTTATTTTTTTTTGTCATCCATTGCGATGATTTTTATCAAAAAAAAAACCATTGGTATGATCAAAACAGCCTCTTTTACTGATTGGTAAAAAAACTTACCAACCCTCCATCTTCCTTAGTGCTTATTTTTTAAGCAATCTAACAATTTGCACCGGTTTTAAAGAACTTAAGCCACTTTTAATATTTTTTTACACAAAGTTATCCACAGCTTTTGTGGAAAAGAAATCGGTTACCTCAAGTTCAAATATTACCCTCATAAGTAATACATATATACCTTATATTTCATAAATTTAAACCATAGTGTTAATTTTTAATTTAAATATAAAAAATTAAGTTATCGAATAGGATTGTCAAGATTTTTTTATTTTTATTCACTTAAAATCGCTGCGGACAAGAGCCAACAGGTTTTTACCAACTATGTTAAAATTACAGCCTTTGATTATATTAATTTTTTAAATATATCATCATCATAAACACTAATTACCCTCATTTTTTTGGAGCCCTAAATGGCAAAAATTTTAGGTATCGGTAACGCCGTTCTGGACACAATCCTAACCGTTGAGCATCATCCTGAAGCCAATGAAGAGATGCGCGCATTAGATAAACATACCGCGACAGGCGGAAATGTAAATAATTCACTGTATGTACTCAATCAACTTGGTCATGAAACTTCGATCTGCACAACTTTCGCTGCCGACGCTGAAGCCAAGCAATTACAGACAGATTTACATAAACGCGGCATTTCCACTGAGCATACTCAAACCTTTATCAAAGGTCGCACACCAAGCTCCTATATCACGCTCAACGTTCAAAATGGCGACCGGACTATCGTTCACTATCGAGACCTACCGGAAGTCAGTTTTGATTTTTTTGCCAAAATCGAAATCGAAGACTATGACTGGTTGCATTTTGAGGGTAGAAATTTGACTCATCTACCGGGCATGCTCAATATCAGTAAAACGTTTTTAACCCATCAACCGATCTCACTGGAAGTAGAAAAACCGCGTGATGGCATTGAAGCGCTGTTTGCTCAGGCTAACCTTATTATTTTCTCTCACCACTACGCCAAAGCGAAAGGCTTTGATAATGGCGCCGACTTATTGGCCAGTCTAAACCTCGCACAAACCAATCTGGTCTGTACTTGGGGAGAGCAAGGAGTCTGGTATCAACAGGCTGGTGGTAGTACAGAACACCTTGCTGCTGTGAAAGTGAGTACAGTGATAGATACGCTTGGCGCCGGTGACACCTTTAACGCGGGGCTTATCCATGCATTACTGGAAAAACAACCTCTTGCTGATGCGGTGCGCTATGCCAATGAACTGGCGGCAAAGAAAATTCAACAACCGGGATTGGATAACCTGCTTGCCGAAAACCAAAACAAACCACTAATCAATATTAAACAACTTACCAATACTCGCACCACGGTTATCGATGATCAAAACGGTCGCTCACTGGTATTGATCAAATATGAAGAAGGGGTACGCTGCTATATCAATAACTGTCCGCATCAAGATGTGCCGCTAAACGAAGCCTATAAAATAGATGTGAACCCATTTGAAAAAACACTGAAATGTTCGGTACATGATGCCTTTTTCAACATTGATGACGGCGTTTGCATCGATGGTCCGTGTTGGGATGAAGCACTGCAAAGCGTTGCGGTGAAAATTGATGAGCAAGGTGATATCTACCTAGCCTAGGATAAGTCAGAAGCGCAAAATAAAAAACCTGGCAACGTCAGGTTTTTTATTTTAAAGAGTCCGTGAATTCAGCTCTATACCTATCGGTTACGCTGACGATAGGCCTCATAAACGGCAATACCGGTTGCCACCGAAACATTAAGGCTTTCCACCACGCCAACCATTGGAATCGCCGCAAGATGATCACAAGCCTCTTTGGTTAAACGGCGAAGCCCACTGCCTTCGGTTCCCATCACGATACCGATAGATCCGGTTAAATCGTGATCATAGATTGTCTGGTCGGTTTCACCCGCCAAACCGATCATCCACATACCCGCCTTTTGCATATCTTTAATGGTACGCACCAAGTTAGAGACAACAATCAGCTTCACATTATCGGCGGCACCTGATGCCACCTTACGTACCGTTGCATTCATGCCTACCGAGTTGTGCTTGGGAATAATCACCGCGTCGGCACCTACCGCATCGGCAGTACGCAGGATAGCACCAAGGTTATGTGGATCTTGGACTTCATCCAAAAAGATAAACAGGGGGTTAGCAGCCTGTTCAACAATTTTGTTCAGGTCGCTTTCTGTCAGATCCGCTTGCTTGGCAACATTCGCCATCACCCCCTGGTGATTGCCGTCAATCGAATTAAAAGCCGACTTGGCAACCTGCTGAACATTCAAGCCTAAAGAACGCGCTTGATCGAACAACGATTGCTGACGCTTATTCAAATGCCCTTTTAAAAAGCTGATGCTATAAACAGACTGCGGCGACTGTTTAATAAACTTTTCCACCGCATGCAGGCCGTAAATTACCTCTTGTTTCATCGCAACCTCTATTTATCGGTTTTAGAACGCGAGCGTTTCTTTTTGCGGTAATTACGTTTCTTTTTCGGTTTTTCGGCTTGCTGCTCGGCAACAGACTCTTCACCGGCAAACTCTTCCGATGAATCGCTCAAACTTTCGATAAAACGTAAGTCGACCTTGCGATCATCGAGGTTCACCTGAGCGACTTGGACCTTAATACGATCTCCTAGACGATAAACCTTTCCAGTACGCTCACCTTTCAGACAATGGCGCGCGTTATCGTAATGGAAGTAGTCTTCACCCAACTCGGTGATATGCACAAGACCTTCAACAAACAACGGCTGCAGTTCGACAAACAGACCAAAGTTGGTTGCTGCAGAAACCACTGCTTCATATTCACCACCAATGTGGTGTGATAGATATTCACATTTCAAGAAGGTAACGGCATCACGTGTCGCTTCATCGGCACGACGCTCTGTATCTGAACAGTGCTGGCCGAACTCAACCATCTGGCTGTCATTATAAGTAAAGGTTTCCGCACCGTCTTTAGTCCATGCATGACGAATCGCACGATGAATCAATAAATCAGGATAACGACGGATTGGCGATGTGAAGTGAGCATAATGCTCATAGTTCAAACCGAAGTGACCTTTGTTCTCAGGTTGGTAAACCGCCTGATTCATACTTCTTAACAACACCGTTTGCACAAGATGCTCGTATGGCTGACCTTCGATCTTCTCTGCGACTGCCGCGTAATCGTGCGCTGTCGGCTCATCCCCTCCCTCAAGTGTCAGACTGAAATCCGCCAAGAAAGTACGTAAGTTTTTCAGACGCTCTTCCATCGGCTTTTCATGGACACGATATAGCATCGGCATTTTGTGCCACTTCAGATAACGGGCTGTCGCCACGTTAGCCATCAACATACACTCTTCGATAATCTTATGGGCATCATTACGGACAACCGGCACAATCTCTTCGATCTTACGTTCAGCATCAAACACAATACGTGTTTCAGTGGTATCGAATTCCAAAGCGCCCCGTTCTTCACGCGCTTTTTGCAATACCTTATACAGGCTATAAAGCTCTTCCAGATGAGGAACCTGCTGCTTGAACTCTTTACGGTATTGCGAATCCTTATTGGTCAGAATATCGAATACCTGATTATAGGTCAGACGCGCCTTAGAGTTCATTACCGCTTGATAGAACTGGCTCTTTTCCAACTTACCGTCTTCACTGATATAAAGGTCGGCAACCATACACAGTCGGTCAACCTTAGGGTTCAATGAACAAAGTCCATCAGACAATTTTGACGGCAGCATCGGCACAACACGCTGCGGGAAATATACCGAGTTACCGCGGTTATAAGCTTCCTTGTCGAGCTCGGTTCCCGGCTTAACATAATGAGAAACATCGGCAATCGCGACCACTAGACGCCAACCGTTTTTACGACGTTTGGCAAAAACCGCATCATCGAAGTCTTTGGTGTCTGCGCCATCGATGGTCACCAACTGCATAGAACGCAAATCTTTACGTCCTTCCATATCGGCTTCGGTGACTTCATCACCGATCTGATCCAACTCGGTCTGAAGTTCGTCAGACCAGCTATTTGGAATGCCGAATGCATGAATCGCCGAATCGATCTCCATACCTGGAGCCATATAGTCACCGACAACCTCGATGATTTTACCGATCGGGCCCGAACGAGCGGATGGCTGGTGAATGATCTCGACCAACACAATCTGCTCTTCTTTGGCTCCCATCAGGCCATCTTGCGGGATAAAAACATCCTGGGTAATACGGTTATTATTGGGACGTACCCAAGCCAGACCGTCTTCAAAATTCAAACGCCCCAGCACCTGTTGAGTACAGTGCTCGCTTATCTCGATAATTACGCCTTCCTGACGACCACGACGATCTTCCCCCACTACCGAGGCAATAACGCGATCACCATGCAAAACCTTATGCATCTCTTTTTCAGATAAGAATAGGTCTTTGCCGTCCGAATCAGGAACCAAAAAACCGTAGCCGTCAGGATGCCCTAAAACGCGACCTTTAATCAGGTCCATTTTCTTTAACAAACCAAAGGCACCACGGCGGTTACGAATTAATTGACCATCGCGCACCATGGCTTTTAAACGGCGTGACAGAGCTTCAAAGCGCTCTTCATCATCTTCGGAAACATCCAATAACTGTGCGACTTGAAATTGACGTAGAGGTTTTTGAGCTTCTTCAAGCTGTTCCAGAATGAACTCACGACTAGGAATGGGGTTGTCGTACTTATCCGCCTCACGGGCTGCATGTGGGTCTGAACCCATAGAATTTTCTTTATTCACAATACCAACTAAAGATTCTGTACAAAGCGGACTGGCGAACATTTAGATTCCACCTGTTTGACCATTCCGATTTGTTATTAAAAATTGACGCTATTATAGCAAAACGTTAGTTAACAGATTACTAACCACTGTCGTAATTATTTAAATTACCTAATATTTTCCAAGTTTACGACAGCTTCACGGCATCACACTTAATCGATATAGATCAATCCCCTCAATCATGAGCTTAATAATTTTGTGCCGCAAAAATTCCATGCGCACCTTATCCAGCTTACTATGCGAACTCCAACTTTAATATCAATAAGTTAACCATATTCGCAGACAGAGCATTGAGACTTAATACAGATTAACTTCTGCATTCATCTTTTATACCAATTTTTAGATCGATTTTTTCAATCGTGGCAAACCATAACAACTTTTAGGGGTAAAAACAAATTTATTGATATACGACTACAATGCAAAACACGCTAAGCAACAAGCGCAATATTGACTAGAGACCTTAATTTATAAGCGAAATTAAGTTGTTGCAACATCGGCCAACTTTAATAGAATAGAACCAACTTAATTGATATTGAGATATCTCTTTGCTGAACTTGCACTTAAAAAGCCAAGACAAACCTTTTTCGCCCCCCTTGCAAAAAAAACTGTCTATTGGGCTCGTACTTATCGGTGGTGCCTTACTTTGTTTCAGCCACAGCTTCGCTGCCAGTATTGACAACAACAACGCTTTTCCGAAAACGGTCAGCGATCGGATCTACCAACCCTTCAAAGGTGATCTGGCCGATATTAGGGAACGCCGTATCTTGCGCGTTTTGGTCAGTTACAACAAAACCAACTTCTTCCATACCAAACGCGGCAACCGAGGGATAGAACACGACCTGATTAAAGCTTACGAAAAGTACCTCAATCGTGGCCCTCGTAAAACCCGCTATAAAACCCATATCGTGTTCTTGGCTCGACCATTTGAAAAGCTTTTACCAGACCTGCTTGCCGGTAATGGCGATATGGTCGCCTCTGGATTGACCATTACGCCTGAACGCCAGAGCTTTATTGATTTTACCGAACCTTATATCGAAAACGTTGATGAAATCCTAGTTTCCAACAATGAAAATCCGGCGCCCACGAAACTCGAAGAACTTGCCGGCAAGCAAGTCATAGTGGTTGCCAACAGCAGTTACATTATCCACTTGGAAAAGGCCAACCAATCTTTAGGCTTGCTTGGCTTGGCGCCGATTGAAATCGTCAAAGCCGATTCACTTTTGGAGGCTGAAGATTTATTGGAAATGGTCAATGCCGGCCTGTTTGACTATACCGTGGTGGACAATCATATTGCTGAAATCTATAGCAAAATCTTCAAGAACCTGCGCCTACAAAATGAGTTTGTCTTCCATCATGGCGGCAAGATTGGCTGGGCGTTAAATAAAAATCTCCCTGACTTAAAAGAATCACTTAATCATTTTATTAATGATTATGCACGACCAGGAAAACTGCTCGGCAACAGCCTGTACAAAAAATATTTTAAAAACCCGTTTTGGATCAAACAGCCTCTGAGCTTAAATGCGCTCACCGAAACGCCTTGTTTACAGTATTACTTTGAAAAATACGCTATTTTCTTTGATTTTGACTGGTATCTGATTGCTTCACAGGCCTATCAGGAGTCAGGCTTTAAACAGAACCTGAGAAGCTCTGCCAATGCCGTTGGCATTATGCAGATTAAACCCTCCACAGCCGCATCGAAAATCGTCAATATTCCCAATATCTCAAAAATGGAAAACAACATTCTCGCCGGGGTGAAATATTTGGCATTTATCCGCGACTACTATTTCGATAAACCCGAATACAGCAACGAAGACAAAATCAATTTCTCTTTAGCTGCCTATAATGCCGGACCGGGCCGCATTCGCAAGCTTCAGCGCCTAGCCGAAAGCAAAGGACTAGACCCACATAAATGGCACTACAATGTTGAAGTGATCGCCCGCCAGGAAATCGGTCACGAAACGGTGGACTATGTCACCAAAATCCAAAAAACCAAAATCGCCTTAAAGCTTGCCAAAGAACTGGCGGAGAAAAAGCATTGGTTGAAAAACCAACGCATTGAAGAATTTCAGGAGGCTGAGCAGGAAAAGTCCGAGGCCCCCACCAATCAGGAAAGCCCAGCAAAAACCTTTATGCAAGCGGTCGATAAACCTTAACGTTGATAAAACCGGCATCACGTAAATACTGAGCATGCAATTGACTCATCACTCCCTTATCACAATAAAGCAGGTAAGTTTTTTGCTGATCCAGCGCTTTGAACTTTCGATTCAACTCATGAAATGGAATATTCAAAACCTCAGCATCAGCCGTTACGCTCAACGGCCTATGGTTCACTTCCGCTTCACGGCGAATATCGATAACGACTTCATCACCAATGTGATTGACCACCTCGACCGGCGCCTGCTGATTAACATCTTCAATGATCTTATCCACCGGCAGACTCACCGCCTGATCAACCGCTTTTTCCAACACACTATAATCAAAACGTTTGGCTTCCTTTGCCATACGCTCAAATGACGCGTTAGTCACAGGGTTTTTTGAAATCACGCCACAATACTCCGGCATATTCTCGGCAAACTCGCGGGTTCCGATCTTATCGGCAATCTCGACGATTTCCGGCTTATTCATTGTTGCCAGTGGTCTTAAAACCAATTTATTACTCACCTCATCAATCACCGCGAGGTTGCGTAATGTCTGGCTACTTACCTGGGCAACACTTTCCCCCGTCACCAAGGCATCAATTCCCATCGCATCGGCAACCTTTTCCGCCGCCATCAACATCAGGCGTTTCAATGTGACGCCCATATAACTCTCATGAGTTGCATTGAAAATCTCCGCCACCACTTCTTCAAAAGGCACCGAAACGAACTGCACTCGGTGTGAGGCACCGAACTGGCTCCATAAATACAAAGCCACCTGCTTAACGCCGACTTCGTGGGCCGCACCACCTAGATTAAAAAATATAAAATGGGTTTTCAGGCCACGTTTCATCGTCAAATAACTGGCAACCGTTGAATCGAATCCTCCAGACATCAGAGAAAGCACATCACCCTGCATTCCGATTGGAAAGCCTCCCAGTCCAGCCTGACGCTTGGTAATAACATTCAAAGTATGCTGGTGCAGCTCGAATTCGACTTTAACCTGAGCATTGTGCAGATCAACACCTGCGGGCTCACCCTTTTCATAAAGGTAAGCGCCGACAAAACGCTCCAGATCAAATGAACTGACATCATGAGTTCCGCTACGTTTGGCACGGACAACAAAGGTTTTACCGCTAATGCTTTGCAAATGATGCAAAGCCACCTTCTCACCGATTAACTCCAGGTCTTCGCCTGTCTGGTATTGCACCACTTCCAGATACTGCTCAACCCCGGGGGTTTTCTGCAAAGTATTGCGCACCGCATCAATAAAGACATCCTCACATTCGACTTCAATCTTATCCCAGAAACGCTTCACCACAATCTCGCCATCGATACGGTGCAACAGGGTTCGCAGGTTTTCATAAAGCATGGTAATCATGCGCTTTTTAACCGGCCCACCCTTAATCATAATTTCTGGAAATAACTTAACAATAAATCTCATGTTCTGACTCTTTAAGGCTGCTGTAATTCGCAGCGAATTAATTTTCTGTATGGGTTTTGTAGCGACTGACCTGAATGCCAAACCTGGTTTTAGCCAGGATCTTTAAATCTGCGCGATCAAACTATTGATAATGACACTTTTGCGCACTTCGTTGATTACCGACGACTCGATCATCAACACCTCTTGCGCATTCATCATCATTTCTTTGATTTCCGTGCCGATATAAGAACCGAAACTGACTTCACTGACAATGCCGTTGGCAAGCTGAATCAAAGCGACCAATAATCGTACCTTGTCATTTTCAATACTGTGCAGATCTTTTTGGTGATGCATCATCACCAATTGACAGATATCCGCATCCAAATTCCATTTTTTTGCCACCAACAGTCCAAACACGCCGTGGTTGACACGGAAAATCAACTCTTCTTTGTGCACACCACTGTAATAATTGGTTAAGGTATTGAAAAAGATCTTTTCGTACTTGGCAAAACGACTGGCAAGCATAATCGCACCGGAGTTATGAAACAAACCGGCCAGATAGGCTTTATCGGGGCGCACCTCAACAATATAGGTCGACAATTCACAAGCCACCCGAGCGACATCAAAGCTGTGTTCGATAAGCGTTTCAAAAGCCATGTTTTTGACAACGCTCTTAAACGCCAAACCAACCACCAGGTTTTGCAACTGGGTACTACCTAAACGGTCTACCGCAGCACGAATATTTTGCACCGGCTGTGCTCTTTTACCGACAAAACGCGGATCATTCGCTAGTTTTAGCAACTCACCGCTTAAAACGGTATTGCGCCCTATAATACGCGCGACTTCGCCGAAATCTGGAAACTCAGTTGATGCAAACAAGGCTTGTAACTCAAGCACTTCCGTGGGCATAGCTGGCAACGGGGTATCAGCAAGAATCTGCTGCGCTATCTCTAATTGTTGTTTGATATCCATAAATCGAATAAATCCAAAAGTTCCCGTCATTCAGCAAAAAAACTAGCATAAGGTTCTAAACAGAGTATTTTAACACCCTCCAAAACAGATAGCCTAATGAATAAAAAGCAAAACAGGCCAAACGTCATTATCTTAAACCCATAGAACCGATATATCTGACGCGCTATTTTCTTAAAACAAGCCGCTTTCCCTCTAGAAAAGGGCGGGATACAGAGATATTTTACAATGTAAAACCATTCAAGCAGATTGAATAAAACAGGTTAAACGTGTTAGAATTGATTGGTTTAGCAACTTAAATTAATACAGAGAGATTCTCGATGAAAAGATTAGATCAAGTACTAGCTAACGATGGCGTTGGCGCTGAGTTAGAACTAGTAATCAAAGACGTAATGGTCGCTTGTAAAGATATCGCTTACAAGTTGGCTCAAGGTGAACTAGCTGGTATCTTAGGTGCAACTGAAGATGAAAACGTTCAGGGTGAAACACAGAAGAAACTAGATGTTATCTCTAACGACCTTCTTAAAGACATCCTAATCGCTAACCCATACGTTCGTGGTATCGGTTCTGAAGAAGAAGATTACACTGTTGCCGGTAATGCCGGTGGTAAGTACCTAGTTACTTTCGATCCATTAGACGGTTCTTCGAACATCGATGTTAACCTTTCAGTTGGTACTATCTTCTCTGTACTTGAAGCTCAAGACGACCAGTCTGGCGACAACCAGGAAGTTTTCCTGCAAAACGGTCGCAAGCAAGTAGCAGCCGGTTACGTTCTTTACGGACCATCAGCACTTCTAGTTATGACAACTGGTAACGGTGTTAACTTCTTTACTCTAGACCGTAACATCGGTGAATTCGTATTGACCAAGTCAAATATCCAGATTCCTGAAGATACAGCTGAATTCGCAATCAACATGTCTAACCAGCGTTTCTGGGAACCAGAAATGAAGCAGTACATCGATGACTGTCTAGCTGGTGAAGAAGGTCCTCTAGGTAAGCGTTACAACATGCGCTGGGTTGCTTCAATGGTTGCGGAAGTTCACCGTATCCTAGTTCGTGGCGGTATTTTCATGTACCCATACGACAGCCGCGACCCATCAAAAGCTGGTAAACTTCGTCTAATGTACGAAGGTAACCCTATGTCTATGATCGTTGAACAAGCCGGCGGCGCTTCTTCAACTGGTCGCATCGACATTATGGATGTTGAGCCAAAAGGTATCCACGATCGTGTACCGGTTGTTCTTGGCTCTAAGAACGAAGTCGCTAAAGTAGTGGCTTACCACTCTAAATAAGCTGCAAACGCTTTTTTAGACTGAGAACACCCGCGCTCTGCGGGTGTTTTAGTTTATTAATTTGCCTAATTGATTAAGGAAACAATCATGGGATATTCAGCAGTTCCTGCCGGTAAAGATGTACCGAACGATGTAAACGTAATTATTGAAATTCCTGCGTTTGCACCACCAATTAAATACGAAGTGGATAAAGATACCGACCTAGTATGGGTTGACCGCTTACAGGGCGCAACCATGTCCTACCCAGCTAACTATGGCTATATCAACGATACCCTATCTGATGATGGTGACCCGGTTGACGTTTTGGTTGTGACACCACACCCTCTAATGGTTGGCTCGGTGATTCGTTGTCGTCCAATCGGCATTTTCAAAATGACCGATGACGGTGGTCAAGACGCCAAGGTGATCGCCGTACCGGTTGATAAACTATCGCCAATCTACTCCAAGATTGAAAAGGTAGAAGACATCCCTCTACTTAAAGAGCAAGTAGAACATTTCTTTAGCCACTATAAAGACCTTGAGCCTGGAAAATGGGTTAAAGTTGATGGCTGGGGTGATGTGGAAGAAGCTCGTCAAGAGATTCTTAACGGGGTTGCTCAATACAACAAATAAGCCGTTATTGACCTTCTATTAAAACCCTCATTATTGAGGGTTTTTTTTCGTCTCGCAAAAACAATCACGATAAAACTCAAAAATCACACATTGTTAAAAGGAATTCATCCACTATCTGGTTAATTTTAATCACTCTTTCTGATATAATTATCTACTAATTTGTGTTTAAAAACTGAGAGTAATAATGGCAGCCGAAATTCGTGATAAGCAATTAAGAGCACGCGTCAAACTTCTGGGAAATATTCTAGGGAAAGTCATCACCAATCAAGTCGGTGAAGACATTTTCAATGCGGTTGAGAAACTGCGTACCGGTTATATCAAACTACAGAAACAAGACGACCCTGAATTGCGTCAGGAACTGAAACAGTTTATCGAGTCACGTAAACCTGATGAACTGACCATGATTATTCGCGCTTTCAACCTTTATTTCAGCCTGGTAAACCTTGCCGAAGAGGAAAACCAGTACCATGAAAGACAAGGTCAGTTGAAATCGGACGGCCCTTTATGGACAGGTTCGGTGCTAAACACCATTGGTGAATTCAAAGAGCAAGGCATGAGTGCCGAGCAGGTGCAAACATTACTGGATAAACTGAACTATATTCCGGTATTCACCGCTCACCCTACCGAATCAAAACGCCGTTCGGTGATGGACAATCTACGCCGTATTTTCTTGGATATCGGTACGCTTAACGAAGCCGACACCTACAATAACGAATACGCTAAAGAAGCGCTCTATCAACAGCTTGAATCACAGATTCAAGTGCTTTGGCAAACCGACGAAGTGCGTCGCGTTAAACCAACCGTTGAAGATGAAATTCGTAACGGCATCTACTTCTTCCGCAAATCTTTATTTGATGCGGTACCGACCGTTTATCGCTATATGGAACGCGCTTTAGCCAAGCACTACCCAGATGACAACATCACACCAAACTTTTTTGACCTTCGGTTCCTGGATTGGTGGTGACCGTGACGGTAACCCGTTTGTCACACACGATACAACGGTAGGCGCTCTTTTATTGCAAAGCCGCGCGGTGATTTACGAATATCAGAAACGTGTTTTTGACCTTAGCTCAAAACTGACCCATTCACGCTTTTTGTGCAATATCTCGCAAGAGGTGATCAACCGCTCAACGATTGTCGATGCCGACCTTGTGCAGTTTGTCTTCAAAAAACGTCCAGAGCGTTTTAAAAACGAACCATACCGTCGCTTCCTGTATTTGATGGAAGGACGCCTTAAAAAGAATTTGGAATATATCGAAAACTGGCTTGAAGGAAATAAAACCGAGAAGAGCCCGTTTGCATACCAGTGTGAAAATGAACTGCTTGAAGACCTTGAGTTAATCTATGACTCACTTTGCGCGCACGGCGATAAAAATGTTGCCAATGCCGAACTGCAAGATGTCATCCGTTTGGTGAAAACTTTCGGTTTCTACCTAATGCGTCTGGATATTCGTCAAGAATCAAATGTCCATAGTGATGCGGTCGCCGATATGCTGAGTCACCTTGGTATTGACTATAATGCGCTATCTGAAAAAGAGCGTGTTGAAGTGCTGGCTGAACATGTGTCGGCAGCAACCATCATCGATACTCAACACCTTGATTTAGACGAGATGACGGTAGAAGTACTGGAAGTCTTCAATGTTATCCGTGAAATGCGTAAAGAAATCAGTCCAAAAGCCTTCAACAACTACGTTGTTTCCATGACTCATGAAGCCAGTCATGCGATGGAAGTTCTGTTCCTAGCGCATCAAGCGGGTCTTGCCGGCTACAATGCAGGGGAACCTTATTGCGATATCAATATTTCACCGCTATTCGAAACCATTGAAGATTTGGCACACATCGTTCCGGTTACCGAAGCCCTGTTCGCCAACCCGACCTATAAAGCCTTACTGGAAGCTTCAGGCAACCAGCAAGAGATTATGCTCGGTTATTCGGACTCGGCTAAGGACGGCGGTAACCTGTCATCGGCCTGGAGTCTTTACCAGGCACAAAAAGAGATCATGAAACTGGCCGACTCTTACGGCGTCGATTGTCGTTTGTTCCACGGTCGTGGTGGTACGGTTGGCCGTGGTGGCGGTCCAACACACCATGCTATCCTATCGCAGCCAACAGGCTCGGTTCGTGGTTCAATCAAATTTACCGAACAAGGTGAAGTACTGTCTTATAAATATAGCAACTCGGAAACGGCTAATTATGAGCTGTCTCTAGGAGTTACCGGTTTAATGAAGGCGAGTACGGGTCTGGTTCAAAGCGTGACCAAGGATAAACCGGAATATCTGGAAACCATGAAGCAACTGGCAAAAGACGGTGAGTTCAACTTCCGTGAATTGACCGATAACACCGAAGGTTTCTTTAACTTCTTCTACGAAGCGACGCCGGTAACCGAGATTGGCTTATTGAATATCGGTTCTCGTCCGTCACACCGTAAAAAAGGCAATCTATCGAAATCTTCAATTCGTGCGATTCCGTGGATTTTCGGTTGGGCGCAAGCCCGTTTGACCTTCCCTGCCTGGCAAGGTACCGGTTATGCGCTGGATAAATGGATTCAAGAGCACGGTGATGACAGACTTCAGGAAATGCATGAAAACTGGCCATTCTTCCGCGCGATGTTGAGCAATATCCAGATGGCGCTATTCAAAACCGATCTGTCGATTGGTCAAGAATACAGCAAACTCGGAAGTGATCAGCAGGTAGCTCAGACAGTTTATCAATTGATTGCCGACGAGCATACCCGCTCTGTACAGCGAATTCTGGAAATTACCGGTAACAGCTATCTGATGGAAGAAACACCAGCAATCGCATTATCGCTGAAACGCCGCAACCCTTATTTGGTACCGCTGAATAATATTCAGATTGTATTGCTGGAACGCTACAAAAACGAAAGCATTCCTGAACAGGAACGCGATATCTGGCTAACCCCGCTGCTAAACAGCATCAATGCGATTGCTGCGGGAATGCGCAATACAGGTTAACCCTTTGCAAAATGGGCGACTCTGATACGCGATTAATTCAATGCCTGGGCTTTAACTAGGCATTAGAATTTTATTAAAATAGCAGTATAATAGGCAGCCTTATAAAATTTCGCTATGCTTGGATCCATAAATCAAGATCCACGATATCTGAATGGAGATCCCATTCTGCGAACCAAGAGATTACTATGCAAGTTACGTTATTAAAATCTAAACTACATCGAGTTACTACCACTCATGCCGAACTGGATTATGAAGGTTCCTGTGCTATTGACGGTCACCTTTTAGACCTTGCCGGTATTCGTGAGTATGAACAGATTCAGATCTATAACGTCAATAATGGCGAGCGCTTTACCACCTATGCCATACGTGGTGAAGACCATAGCGGTATTATCTCGGTAAACGGTGCAGCGGCGCATAAAGCTTCTGTGGGTGATTTATTGATTATTGCCACCTATATCAGCATGAGCGAAGCCGAAGCGGATAACCATAAACCTAAACTGCTCTACTTTAATGACAAAAATGAGATTACTCATACCAAAAACACCATCCCAACGCAGATGAATGGTGTGTCAAAAGCGAGTTAATCTTTAGTTAACATCTTGAGCAATAAAAAACCGGGTACAAGCCCGGTTTTTTATTGTCCGCAGTTTTTTAATAGCTATGGCATAAAGCTGTCCGGAGTAATCAATATCTCTACACGACGGTTTTTGGCATAGGCTTGCGCTGTATCGGCTTTATCAACAGGTCTGGTATCCGCCAAACCGATTGCCTGAGCCTGATCAGGGCGAATCACATGATCAGCGATTAACTGTTCAATAACGCTTGCAGCACGCGCACTGGAAAGCTCCCAATTGGAGTGAAAACGTCCACCGTAAATAGGCTGACTATCGGTATGACCCAAGACCTGTAGAGCGATCTGCTGATCTCGAAAACGATACAGTTTTTGCAATAACTCAATAAAATGACTTTTTAATTCCGCACTACCTGAATCAAAAGCGATTTGCTCGGGAAACACCAGCTGAATACGGTTCTCTTCGGCATTATAGGAGATGCGAATTTCACTATTCTGATCAGCTTGTTGATAAAGCGACTGCAACTGCTCGTATAAAGGCTTCAAGCTCTGCTGCGCAATGTTATCGGTCTTTACCTGCTCGGTCTTAGGCTGGATTTTTTCAATGATTGCGATATCCGATTTTTCCAATGACTGGAAAAACTGTCGTTGCTCAGGTGTCAACTCGCTGCCATGACCCAACGCCTCGGTAAGCGACTCAACAATAGCCTTATACTTGGGTACATCGATAGTAGACATGGCAAACAACAATACGAACAATGCCATCAGCAACGACATTAAATCGGCAAATGTCGCTAGCCAAGGAGCCCCGCCAGAACCTTTATTGCGCTTCACCATACTGCTTAACTCCCTTCACACCTTGTAGATAAGGTGCCAATAGGCCTCGCATCACTGCCGGATTATGCTCTTTACCAATACTGTCAATCGCTTCAATAATTAACATCTGACGATAGCTGGTATTTTGCACCCATGATTCGATTTTATCCGCAGTCGGCAGCGCAAATAAATTAGCAATCATGGCACCATAAAGTGTTGTTAACATCGCCACCGCCATGGCTGGACCAATTGCCGCAGGATCGCTGAGATTGGATAACATCTGAATCAAACCCACCAAAGTACCAATCATTCCGAACGCCGGAGCCGCATCCCCTATTGAACGAAAGACACCGGCACTGGTTTCGGCTTTTTCAATTAACAGCTTGTTTTTCTCCTCCAAAGTCTGCCTCACCAGCTTTGGGTCATAACCATCCACCAACATGCGAATACCGGTCTGGTAAAAGGTGTTATTGATCTCATAACCGTCCAATGCCAGCTTACCCTTGGCTCGCATCAAGCGAAGCAACTCTTCGGTTAAATCGACCAACTCAGGGAGTTTTTTTGATTTCCGAGTCCACCTTCAAGACACAGAATGACATACCGATAGCTCTATAGCTGTCCTCTACCGAATAACGAATCATGGTTGCCGCGGCAGTTCCACCGACCACGATCATAATGCCCGGGACATTGATAAAAATCTCAATCGAAGAACCTAAGGACATCGCAACCAAAATGATTGCCATACCTAAAATCAAACCGATTAATGTCGTAAAGCTCATAAAACCTCTTTTGTTAAGGAACGAGCGTCATTTATGGAAAATTCCGCTTGTTGATAAGGCCATTAAGCGCCCAGAAAATCACTGATCAGCAGATTATCGAGCAATCGGGTATCGCCCAATCTGGCAACCGCCAAAATCACCAGTTCCTCGGTTGTGTTCGTCGCCGGCAAAAGGCTGTTCGCATCGCAGACCTGAATATAATCAACGACATCGAATCCATTCGCAATGAGCTGGCTTGATGCTGCCGCAGATAAGGATTCATAGTCATGATTACCGGAGGCAATCGCCTGCGCGATATCCAATAATGCGGCATGCAGTTTCGGCGCGATAGCTCTTTGTTCAGTATCCAAATACTGGTTTCTCGAACTCAAAGCCAAGCCATCTTGGTCACGGGCAATCGGTGCACCGATAATCTCGATCGGCATCGCCAGATCGCTAACCATCTGCTTGATCACCGCAAGCTGTTGAAAATCTTTCTGGCCAAAAACCGCCACATCGGGCTGCACCATATTAAACAGCTTGCTGACGACGGTACTGACGCCATCAAAATGTCCAGGACGACTGGCACCTTCCAACAAACCGGTTATCTGCGGCGGCACAACAACTTTGGATTGTTGCAATCCACCCGGATACATCTGTTCTACAGAGGGAAAATAAAGTGCATCGGTCTGCATGGTTTGCAAAGCTTGCTGATCCGCTGCAAAGGTACGCGGATATCGGTCAAAATCCTCATTTGGCCCGAACTGCATGGGGTTAACAAAAATACTCACAACCACTTTGTCACAGTGCTGCTGAGCTATTTTCACCAAACTCAGGTGTCCCTGATGCAAATTCCCCATGGTTGGTACGAAACCGACCCTATGGCCGTTGGCTTTCCACTGTTTGACCTGTTTACGCAAACCCTCTAATTGTTCAAAAACCTGCATGCTGTTTATTCACTCCAATCACGCTAAGCAAAACCGCTAAAGGCCACTAGGCCAACACATATTCATCTGCAGGAAATTGCTTTTGTCGCACTTCGGCGACATAGGCTGCAATTGCTTTTTGTACCGTACCCTGCTCGGCCAAATAATTTTTGGCAAACTTAGGCAATTTGCCAATGGTCACACCTAAAATATCATTCAAAACCAGAACCTGTCCGCTGGTATCAGCACCGGAACCGATCCCGATGACAGGAATGTCTAAGCACTCGGTAATCTGTTTCGCCAAGGCTTGAGGAACACATTCTAAAACCAACATATCCGCTCCGGCCTGTTGCAATGCCTGAGCATCATCCAATAAACGCTTAGCGGTTTGAGAATCTTTCCCTTGTATCTTATAGCCATGCTTTTCCACCGACTGCGGCAAAAGACCCAAGTGACCACAAACAGGCACCCCTAAGGACGAAAGCGCTTCGACAATAGGTAGCACACGCTGCCCACCTTCAAGCTTGACCATATTCGCCAAGCCCTGCTTCATCAATTGCGCCGCGGTTTGCAATGCGACCTCTAAACCGGCGTCACTCATAAACGGCATATCGGCAATACACCAGGCGTTTTCATTACCGCGCTGTACCATTCGCGTATGATAAATCATCTCCTCAACCGTGACCGGTAAGGTGGTTTGCTGACCTTGCACCACCATGCCCAGAGAGTCGCCGACAAGGATAACGTCCACTCCTGCTTGGCTGACCCAATGAGCATAGCCGGCATCGTAAGCGGTCAAGCAGACTATTTTTTGCTGCTGTTGATGCATTTTTTTAAGTTGTGAAAGCGTTATTGTCATATTAAATTCCTGGCCAGTTGGCGACAAAAGCGTCCTATCAATGTTCGGATAAAACAGTGGTAATTGAACTTTTCTCTAAAACTTTAGGGGTATTAAGTTATTAAGATTTCAGCGTTTTAATCTGCGGTATTATAGAGGTTTTAGACGGCTTTGACAGGCTATCTGAATGGTATTGCTGGCTATTTGATTAAATGGTGATCAGATAAGAAGTCGTCAGCTTATCAATCAACGCCGTTAGGCCACCTTTATTAGGAATCCGCACATCCTTATCAATTTCAGCCAAGGGTATTAGGACAAAATCGCGTTCTGTCATATAAGGATGCGGAATCACTAATTGATCGGTTTGCATAACCAGATCATCATAAAGCAGAATATCCAGATCAATACAGCGCTCACCCCAGTGACGTTTTTTCACCCTGCCGTGCTGCTGCTCGATGGATTGCAAAGCTTCCAGTAGTTGCTGCGGACTCAATTCGGTGCCAATCAGGCAAACCGCATTGACAAAGTCCGGCTGATCTTGCGGGCCTTGTGGCTTGGAAGCATAAAAAGAGGAGTTCGCCAATAAATCACAGCCCGGCAATTGAGCAATCTCATCCAACGCCTGTTGCAACTGCAACTTGGGGTTGTCCAAATTACTGCCCAAGCCGATATAACTATAATGTCTGCTCATGCCGCTAAAACCAGCGTTAGGAAGTTTTCTTATCGGCCGTCTGACTGCGCTTGCGATAGAAATTGCGATTGCGACGTACACGACGTTTATTACGTTTAGGCTTATCCACCGCATTGGCAAATGCGACCTGCTCTACCGGGTCTTTTTCCTGATAGGTTGTCCACCAGTCAAAGATTTCCGCCATATCGGTTTCCCCGGCAGCGACACGTACCCCAAGGAAATCATAAGCCGCTCTGAATCTCGGGTGTTCATTGAGTTTCTGTGCCCGCTCACCATGACGTTTCGGCAAACGGTATTGAAGGTTCCAGATATCACGAATCTGTGCGGTAAAACGTTTCGGAATTGCGGTACGGTGAACCTGCTGCTCAATCACATCATTGGCCGCGGCATAAAGCGCATCCTGATGAGTGAAACCTTCATCCATAAAATACTGTTTACGTTCCAGCATCGGATACCAAAGCATGGCGGCGAACAGGAATGACGGGTTGACCGTTTTACCTTGGCGAATACGTGCATCGGTACTTTTCAGCGCTTCGATCACCATCATACGAGGAAAATCATCTTGCTGGACCGACAAGGCCTGCTCGGTAAGCGGAAACAGGTGCTCAAACAGGTGATAATGGCGCAGCTTCTCAAAAACCTGAATGGCAACACCGCTATGGAACAGTTTCAACACCTCTTCAAACATGCGCGCATTAGAGACATCTCGCAAGCTCGGGGCTAATTTCTTGATTGGTTTTTCCGTATGTTTTTCAATACTAAAACCCAACTTGGCGGCAAAGCGAATTGCACGTATCAAACGTACCGGATCTTCCTGATAACGGGTAACCGGATCACCAATCAAACGCAACTGACCTTTTTTAATATCTTTCAAACCACCGGCATAATCGATAATAGAGAAGTCTTTGATATTGTAATACAGCGCATTAACGGTAAAGTCACGACGCCAAACATCTTCATCGATACTGCCGTAAACATTATCTCGAAGTAGTCTACCGCTATCGTCTACTTGACGTGCTGGCCCACTGACACGACCCTTATGACCAAAACGATCTTTACGACCATCGCCATCACCTTGACCGCGGAAAGTAGCCACCTCGATCACCATGCGACCAAAACGCACATGCGCAAGTCTAAAACGACGACCAATCAGACGACAACGCTGTTTAAAAACAGATTTAACCTGATCGGGTTCGGCATTGGTCACCACATCGAAATCTTTCGGCTCCAGTCCTAATAACAGATCTCGCACACAGCCACCTACCAAATAACTGTCGTATTTGGCTCGCTTTAAACCATAAAGTACGTCTAATGCAGATTTATCAATTTGTTGTCGGGAAATCTTATGTTTTTTGCGGGGAACAATGACGGGTTCGGTGTTTTTCCATTTGGCCGCACCTGAAGGTGCTTTGTTACGACTAAAGAAGTCGCTAATTTTACGAATGATTCGTTGCATAGATTCGCTACAGTTGTATGTCGATACGGTAATACTCAACCTCGGTTGCGTTTACTTTTATTTCAGTAAACAATCAAAGCGTTTGATGAAGCCAACTTCAAAAAACTGCCTATGTAACAAAGGCCAAATTAAGTTAAAACATTATAATTTCTTCATTTTAGCGTCTTTTGCCAAGACTGCAATGAATTGCCATCAATTAAACATTTTTTTGCCTACTTTAGCCTCAATATGACTACTTTTGGTTTAAAGATTAAGGTTTAATAAGTTTTCAATAGAATAGATAATTGCAATTAAAAATAGTTAAAAGTTGCCAGTATCAAGCCTAGCGCTGTCAAAAGGATTACAAAGCTTATGCAAAAATCTTCTCATAACTTAAAGCACCCATGGTTTTCTTACGCCTTAGTCATCGCTCAATTCACCTTAATCGCGCTCTTGCTATTAGCCCTGCCACTGAGTTTTGCCTGGCCGGTATTGGCTATTCAAGCCGTTGCATTACTGCTCGCTTTAAGCGCTTTTTGGGCAATGAGCCTGCATAACTTCAATATTATCCCTGATCCTAAAAAAGGAGCCTTATTGGTTAAACACGGCCCCTATCGCTGGATTCGTCATCCCATGTACAGCTCGATCATTATTTTTTTCCTGCCTTTGGTGATGCTCGACTTTACCGGTATCAACCTGATTCTGTTTGCCAATTTGATGATAGTGCTGCTAATTAAATTGCACTATGAGGAGTGGCTTCTGGAGCAGGTATTTAATAACTATCCCGACTATCAATTACAGACTAAAAAGCTGTTTCCTTGGATTTATTGAAAACCAAGAACCCCGTCCCGCATAAACGCCTTAAATCGGCTGTGAAAAACTAGTTATTCACAGCAGAAAATGCGAAAATAGCCGCCATCCGACTTTTAAGGGGTTGCGCCAGTTAGCATCTTTTTGCTTGGGCACAAATAACAGCTCCCCTAATTTCACTTAATAACGACGATTCAAAACGGTTAACGCATGACAACAAACAAGCCTACGCTACTAAGCGGCATTCAGCCATCCGGAGATTTAATGATTGGAAACTATATTGGTTCCATTAAGAACTGGGTGAAAATGCAGGATGACTACAACTGTCTATTTTCTTTGGTAAACATGCACGCCATTACCGTGGAACAAGATCCTAAAGAATTACATAAACGCAGCTTGGATTTTGTTGCCCTGTATTTGGCCTCCGGTATTGATCCGGATAAAAGTACCGTATTTATCCAATCACACGTTCCAGAACATGCGGAACTGGCTTGGATTTTAAACTGTTCAACCTACATGGGTGAACTGAACCGTATGACTCAATTCAAGGACAAGTCGCAAAAGCACGCACAAAACATCAATGTCGGTTTATTCGACTATCCGGTGCTGATGGCTGCTGATATTCTGCTCTACCAGGCTGAAAGCGTTCCGGTGGGCGCCGACCAAAAACAGCACCTTGAACTGACTCGCGACTTGGCAACACGTTATAACAACCGTTTTGAACGTGAAATCTTCAAGGTGCCTGAGCCGTTTATTCCACCGACCACATCCGGCGGTCGTATCATGAGCCTACAGGATCCGACCTCGAAGATGTCCAAATCGGATGAAAACAAAGGCAACTTCATTGGCCTGTTGGACGATCCTAAGACCATTATCAAGAAGTTTAAGAAAGCGACTACGGATTCCGGTTCCGACATTATCTATGATCTGGAAAACAAACCGGGCGTGTCCAACCTGATTACAATCTATTCGGTAATCAGCGGACTGAGCATTAGTGAAGTGGAGAAACATTTTGAAGGCAAGATGTATGGCCACCTTAAAGTTGAACTGGGTGAATTGGTTGCCGAATACCTTGATCCGATTCAACAGCGTTTCTATGAAATCCGCAATGACGAGACCCTGTTGAAAGGCATTCTTGCCAAGGGTGCCTTAAACGCGAGAGAGCAAGCCCAGAAAACCTTGCGTGACGTCCATGAAGCGATCGGTTTTGTTTTACCCTAATCGATCCAAGACTTATTAAGCCCGACAAGACTTAATAAAAAACCAGCCTCAATCAAAACGGCTGGTTTTTTTATTTCTACAATAAGCCAATCCACATTATTGATCCCCCTCTTTAAATAAACGGTAAGCGTTATCGTAGGCCAGCTTATTGGCCACTTCCGGCGGTAAATCATCAAGCCAATCATTAATATCACTAACGACCTGATCAAATGTCTGCCAGCGGTTGACGCTAAAGGTATCGACCGCAATCATAAACCGATCCTGGTAATCGATAAACAATTGCTGCCACGCTTCTGAAAGTTTGCCATTGGCTAACAACTGCTTATCTCTTACCGAGGTATCTATGTAAAGATTGTTTGGGTGTCGCTGTAAAACCTCTCGCAGATAATCCGGATCGGGCTGCGTACCCAAATGCGCCCATAAAACGGTAACATTCGGAGCCAAAGCGAACACTTCATCTAGGATTTCCGCATCACCGTGAATCTGCATAAACAGGCTCTGCTCTGCGGCGATTTCAACCAAACCTTTAAGCACCGGTGATTTGCGGTCCTTGGCAAAGATATGGATTTCTCCGATGCCGCGATAAAAGCCCTTCTCTAGGTTTTGTTTAACTTCCTCAAGAACATTCAGGTTATGCATCCAGTCACGTTTATCACTTAGTGAATGGTAAACCCCTAAAAACGGGATAATTCTGTTCGGACTATAACGATAGAGTTTTTCCGTACCGGAGTTAGGCGTACTCGAAATCAGCGCATATTTGACTCGATTTCGATCAAAGATCTGCATAACCTGCTGCTCACTGAAATGCGCCACATCTTCGTGACCGTAGTGCAAATGGCTATCAAACAATTCGCGTTTATTTTCTGCCCCAGCCGAATTTAACCAGAACGCCAAAACCAGCATAGAATAAGAAACTCGCTTAAGCGACCGGCTCTTATTTGAATAATGCATTATCTTTCTCCAATTTTTCCAACTAGCATTTAGCGTTTTTTTTGCAAAAAAAAAAGCACCGCTCAACGGTGCTTTTAATAGAAGACTAAACGTCTTTTTTACCACTCATCGAGACATGATAATGAGGGTCTTCCGAGACATTCACTTCAATTAGCTGACGTGCATCCTCTAATAACAGCTGACATTCCGGACTTAGATGCTGTAATACCAATTTTTTACCGGCCGCCAAATATTTTTTGGTCAGATTATCAATCGCTTCAACCCCGGTATGGTCGTAAACCCTCGAATGCTTAAAGTCGATCTTAACGCACTCCGGATCATTTTTAGGATCAAAACTATCGATAAAATTCTTCGCCGAGGCAAAGAACAGGGGGCCTTGCACTTTATAGACCTTAACCGTTTTACCGTCAATCTCTTCAATTGATTCTTGCAACATAATACGTTGCGCATGCTGCCAGGCAAACACCAATGCCGACACGATAACCCCGGCAATCACCGCTACGGCCAAATCAAACATAACCGTCAATACTGTGACCAGAACCATAACAAAAGCATCGGCCTTGCTCATTCCACGCATAATATTCCAGCTCGACCAGTTAAAAGTGGCAATCACCACAAAGAACATCAAGCCGACTAAAGCACCGATTGGCACCATCTCAATCCAAGACGAGGCGATCAATACAATCACCAATAAACCCAACGCGGCGGTGACACCAGATAAACGACCTGTTCCACCCGAGTTAACATTGATCATTGACTGACCAATCAAGGCACAACCACCCATGGTTCCAAAAGTCCCGGCGGTACAGTTCGCCGCACCCAAGGCGATACACTCTTGATTGGCCTTGCCACGTGTTTCAGTAATATCATCAATCAAGGTCATGGTTAATAGGGATTCAACCGAGCCGATAATCGTTAAGATAATGGCATAGGGCAACACAATCCAAAGCGTCTGCAAAGACCAGAAACCTTCCGGCAAGGTGGTAAACCAACTCAAACCTTGAAAACCACCTTCTACACCGTCACCAAAGATTAGAGATTCCAAAGTACCGGATACCGCCGCTCTATCGCCCACTGTAACCGCATTGATATCAAAACCTACCACCACTAAAGACACCAATACAATTGCTGCCAGTGCCGATGGTACTGCTTTGGTTAAGCGCGGTAACAGATAGATGATCGCCAAGGTCGCCGCAATAATCATTAACATGATATTCAAGCTGTTGCCAGTCAACCAAGCACCGGAAGAGTCTTTAAACTGGGTAAACTGCGCCACCAAAATGATCAAGGCCAGACCATTAACAAAGCCGAGCATTACCGAGCTAGGCACCATGCGGATAAAACGCCCCCACTTCATAATGCCGATAAATATCTGCAAAGCCCCCATCATAATAACGGCAAGGAACAAATAAGATGCGCCGTGCTCCATAACAAGGTGCATCATAACCACCGCTAAAGAACCGGCCGCCGCGGTGATCATTCCTGGACGCCCCCCAAATATGGCTGTAATCATACCGACGATAATCGCCGCATAGAGACCAACCAATGGATGAACCCCCGCAACAAAGGCAAAAGCGACCGCTTCCGGGACGAGTGCTAAAGCTACAGTGATACCGGATAGGGTATCGTTTTTATAACTGCGCCAATCAAATGGCTGAGATGCTTGGTTCATTCCAACTCCATATTCATTCTAAACTGCTGCAAATTCTAACAAAAACAGCATTAAGATTGTGCTTATTCGTGTTTATCAACCGGGCTTGTTACAATATTATTCATCGAACCTGAGAACTGACTTATGTGGATTGATTATCTTGGCGAAATTGCCATGCTATTTTTTGTATTGCTAATCGCCTTACATCTGGGCGTGCATTTTTGGTTTAAATGGCAAAAAAAGCGTAAACAGCGTGACAATCATGACTAAGCCATTAGTTTAATAAGGTTTTTGTGGATATTTTGTAGATTTATCCGTAAAATTATCAACCAGAAAAAAAACTAATCACCCTATCAGAATTTAAATAAACGGATCAATATAGGACACACCTTGCCAGATTCCACTTTTTACACTCAAGCCACCGTTTTGGTTTACGGCCTCCTCATTGCGATGTGGCTCTATATTGTGCTTTTCTATATTCTGCAATATAAAAAACGTACTAAAACCAATAAAGCCCTTACCTTATTGCTCATCATCCTCGGTATTGATGCCTTCCGAAGCCTGTTTGAAAGCAGTTACTTCGGTGTCTGGTATCTGTCCATTGCCGGCTGGCTCGATATGGATGTCTACACCCTTTTAATGGAACCGCAAAACGTTATCATTCCAAAGTTTGTTAACCTGCTGTCTACCTCGCTGGTAATTTTCTTTTTACATAAATATCTGCAGCGCGAGCGTTATAACTACCTTAATGCAATCAGTGACCCCTTAACCAAAGTCTACAATCGCCATTATTTTCATGAGGTGTTATTCAATCAACGCAAGCCGATCAGCAAAGACAAACAACTCAGCTATATGTTGATCGATATTGACGACTTCAAAACGATCAACGATGAATGCGGTCATGATGCCGGAGACAAAACCTTGATTGCAGTGGCCCATACGATAAAGTCACAACTAAGAAGTGAAGATCTGGTCGTACGCTGGGGGGGAGAGGAATTTCTTGTCGCCTTACCCGGAATGGATGTGCTGACTGCGAACAAATACGCCGAAAATATCAGACTCGCCGTGGAAAAAATCAAAGCATGTGATTCTAAAATGCCAATAACCATCACCTCATCGGTGATTGAAGTACAAGACGCGATCGCAGATCAAGAGCTATTTGAAAAGGCATTTAAAATCTTGGATAAGACACTTTACCAAGCTAAACAGCAGGGTAAAAACACGGTAAAGATTGCGACTTTCGGTGATGCTTGAACGACCTCTGGAGAGAGGTTGTTCAAACACTGTAAAGTAATTTCTAGCTAATAGTTAATGACTCATATTAAGCCGGAATATAGCTACAGCAGTAATCTGCGATCTCTTTTACCTTAATACCAAACTTAGAATTGGCAGGCACATCGAAACTGCTCCCATTAGGAATGGCGCGCCATTCAGTTTCGCCTGGCAACAATACCTCAACATCACCGGACAGCATTTCCATATTCTCAGCCATCTCAGTACCGAACTCATAATCACCCGGCATCATAATACCCAGTGTTTTACGCGAACCATCGGCAAACAAAACCGTACGGCTGGTAACCTTTCCATCAAAATACACCGATGCTTCTTTAAGCACGGTTACATTTTCAAATTTAGACATGATATTTCCTTTCTTTCACAGTGCCTAACAGCGTAAAACCAATGTCACTGTGCCCACTGGTTTTAAATCAAAAATAAACCTAAGCGCTAATCGGAACTGATCTGCGCGCTCATTTTGCCATGGCGTTTATGCATAAAATAAGTCGCCATAAAAATCTCCCGCAAAAACAACGTTAAACCCAGCATAAAGCTGAGCATAGCACTGATAAATAAAGCCGCTATGAGATCAGCGCTATTAAAATCAAAAAACGCGCTGGCAAAAAGAGTCATAATCACCGCCGCAACCAACAACCCTGTAGTGGTGCAAAACAAAATGGCGCGATTCATATTACGCGCCCTTCTTTCCAAATAGCGGCGCTGCAGCAAAAGATCTTGAGTTTGCGTATCACTAATCGAAATCGAATGATCGCCGCTCATATCGCCGGCCAGAATCAATTTAGAATTAATCTTTTCAATACGATCGGTAATTCGAGCAAGACGCTGCGAAAACGCACCCAGAATAGCACCGACACCGGCAATCAAAAATACCGGCGCTACCGCCAATTGGATAAGCGCGGAAACACTATCAACATCTGCCGCTTGATTAATCACTCTTTATTGCTCCAAACTTAACCGCGCTGATGGTCGGCACCGATAAACTCTATCTGATAACCATCCGGATCTTCGGCAAAAGCGATAATGGTGGTACCGGCGTTCATTGGGCCGGCTTCACGAATGATCTTGCCGCCATTTTCTTTTACCGCATCGGCAGCTTTGTAGACATCGTCGACTTCAACCGCAATATGACCATACCCTTCACCTAAGTCATAACTTTGTACACCCCAGTTGTAAGTCAATTCCAACACCGTGTTTTCTTCTTCATTGCCATAACCCAAAAACGCTAAGGTAAACTCGCCTTGCGGATACTCTTTTTGGCGCAGTAGCTGCATTCCCATAACCTTGGTATAAAACTCAATTGATTTTTCCAGATTACCGACACGTAACATTGTATGTAGCAAACGCATAATGACTCCTTAGCAAATCGTCTTTTAGTCTAAAAATTTCGTTATTTTATAAAAAAATGAATAACAGATATTTTGCCAGATTAAGCCATTAATCTGCGGATTTTTTCATGCTTATCGCAGCCAGCGCCAGGCGATCAAGGCCGAGAAAAAAACCGCTATCGCACTGATACTGTAGGCAAGTTCGGCACCGCCAAAACTCCAGGCGTAACCTGCGATAAACATACCGACTGCACCGCCTAAACCATGACTGCTGGCAGCATAAAGCGCTTGACCGCGGCCATGGGTCCGGCCGGTAAAAAATTCATCTACCAGATAAATCGCCGCCGCATGCAACAAACCGAAACTGAAGGCGTGCAGCAATTGTGCCATGACCAATACCAGCAGCTCATCGGCAACAAAGCCGATTGCCAGCCAACGAATGATCGTCAAGCCAATACCTAATAGAATCAAAGATTTCACGGCAAACTTTTTAAACAACGGCGCCATCCAGAAAAAAATACCGATTTCCGCCAGAACCCCTAAAGCCCAAAGCCAGGCAATCAATTCCTTGTCATAGCCCAGCTCGGACAACTGGATGGTATAAAAGGTGTAATAGACACCATGAGAAAACTGTACCAAAAAGCTGACCGCCAAAATCCCGAGGACTTCGGGGCGTTTCAACACCTTGAAAAAGCGTTGATCGAGCTGCTCTTCATGATGCGCCTTGCGCTCTCTGAATAAAAAGCCGCTTAACCAAACCAGCAACAGCAACAGCACGATATCGAACGGCACGACATCGATATCCACGCGTTCGATTTGCCAACCGACCAAGAGCGCCGAAACAATAAAACCGACCGACCCCCAAAGACGCAACAGCCCGTAACGATGTTTATTTTCCGCCAAACACCCCAGCGTATAGGATTCAAATTGCGGCAAGGAGGCATGCCAAAAAAAACTAAAGCCAAGCACGGTCAATAACACCGCCCAATAACTTTCCACAACCAATAACAGGCTCGCAATGCTAAAACTCATAAAAGTAGCCAAGCGCACCCAGAAAATAACACGACCGCTGCGGTCCGCCAACCAGCCCCAAATATTCGGCGCAATCACCTTGGTGATCAACATGGTCGCCAGAACATGGCCGATCTGTACCGGAGTAAAATCAAGCGATCTCAAATATAAGGCAAAGTAAGGCAAGAGAATGCCCAAGACGGCGAAATAGAAAAAATAGTGAATCGACAACCGTTTATAGGCGTTTTGATAAGTACAATCTTTCACCTTGGCTCCCGTAGATGCATCGAACCGGTGGACATGGCTGTCAGCAAGACGTTTGGACTGAAACCCTTAAGGTTTCAGCCTTGTCAATCTTGAATGGCGTTATAGTCCCGCGCTGGCAAGATCCATAATCGGCGCCTCAACATCGCCGTTTTGTGCGCGGTTGCGCATAAAATGATCCAACAACACAATCGCCATCTGCGCTTCGGCAATCGGGGTGGCGCGAATGCCGACACAAGGATCGTGACGCCCCTTGGTCACCATCTCAATGGCTTCACCGGAGGTATTGATACTTTTACCCGGAGTCATAATGCTTGAGGTCGGCTTCAAGGCGATATGGGCAACAATATCCTGCCCGGTTGAAATACCCCCTAAAATGCCGCCGGCATGGTTGGACATAAACCCTTGCGGGCTCATTTCATCACGATGATCCGTGCCGCGTTGCGCCGCGACGGCAAAGCCATCACCGATCTCCACACCTTTTACCGCGTTAATGCTCATTAAAGCGTGCGCCAAATCGGCATCCAAACGATCAAAAATCGGCTCACCCAAACCTACCGGAACGTTTTTCGCAATAATGGATATCTTCGCCCCGACAGAATCTTTTTGTTTGAGCAAGTTATCCATATACTGGCGAATCTCTTCACGTTTGGCTTCATCCGGACAGAAGTATTCATTATCGTTATCAAACGGCCAACTGACATTTTCAACCGTAATCGGCCCCAATTGAGACAGATACCCTTTGATCTCGACACCCAAACGCTCTTTCAGGTATTTTTTGGCAATTGCGCCGGCAGCCACTCGCATTGCGGTTTCACGTGCCGATGAACGCCCGCCACCGCGATAATCTCTAAAACCATACTTTTGTGTATAGGTGTAATCGGCGTGCGCCGGACGGAAAGTCTCGGCAACCTTTGAATAATCTTTGGATCGCTGGTCGGTGTTATGAATAATCATACCGATAGGCGTACCGGTGGTCTTACCTTCAAACACACCCGACAGGATTTGCACCTTATCGTCTTCACGACGTGCGGTCGCATGCTTTGAGGTGCCCGGCTTACGTCGATCCAATTCAAGCTGAATATCTTCTTCGCATAACTCCAAGCCTGGAGGACAACCATCCACAATACATCCCAAGGCAATTCCGTGGCTTTCGCCAAAAGTGGTCACTCTAAAGTTTTGTCCTAAAGTATTCCCAGACATAAATATTCATCTCGATAATTCGTTTATAATCGCTGTATTCTACTAGATTCAGGCGAAATTGCCTACAAAACAAGGTCATTCCCTGAGTCGTTTTCGCTTTCAATCCAAACCGGTAAACGCTATGAACTGGCAGCATGCAAAACCTTTTATCATCGAACACAAAGTCAATGCCGATGAAATCGATCATCTCAATCATGTCAACAATAAGGTCTACCTGCAATGGATGGAACATATCTCTTGGCAACATAGTCTGGCGGTGGGAATCGACTTTGATCTGATGCAGCAGCTGGGCAAGGTTATGGTCATAGCCCAGCATGAGATGAATTTCCGCGCCGGTTGTTATTTAGATGATGAATTATTGATCGGTTCCTGGGTAGAAGCGCCCAGTAGCGCCAAAAAACGTATGCGCTACTATCAAATCATTCGTAACAGCGACCAGAAAACCGTTTTCACCGGTCATACCCTATGGGTTTGCATGGATTTGGAAACACATAAATCCTGCCCTATTCCCAAGGAATTTATCGATGCCTATCAAGAGCAGTATTAAGCCAAGCAAAGCTCCCTGTTTAGCGATCCCCCCTATCGTCACGCATATATAAGTGTTTATTAATGAATTTGGTATTTAGCTCAAACTGTAATAGCATTTACAGCGTCTTGAAGGAATTTCCAGAACCTCTTAAATCCCTTTTAATTCGGGGCTTAAAACTATTTTCTTATGGATTGAGGACAACAAATTATGCCAACACGCATCGTATTTTATTGTTTGACAAGCCTTCTTTTTCTAGGCTTCAGCAATCAAGCTTTTGCTCAGACACTAGCCAAAGACGAAAATAGCCAGCCAATGCAAAACAAAACGGTAACCCTTTATATCTCTTCAGGATTTACCGCACCCATTTCAGATTACTACCAACGCATTCTTCAAGAAATTGACCGTCGCATGCCGCATATCAATATCGAATTTGAGGTACTTACCGCGGAAAGGTCCATCGACCTTGTCAATCGAGGCATCAACGATGGCGAATGTTGCCGAATTCCAGAGGTGGTAACCAAAAGCTATCAAAACCTAATCTCGGTAGAGGAGAGCTTTTTTGAGGCTACCTTTGCCGCATTCAGTAAAAAACCGGGATTGAAAATCAATAACTTCGAGGACTTAAAACCCTACTCTGTTGCCACCGTTGTGGGTTGGAAAATTCTGGTTAATAACTTAAACCGCGTCAATCCACGTGAAAAATATATCCTATCGTCTCCCGAGCAATTGATGAAAATGCTCAAAAAAGGCCGTATTGAAGTTGCACTACTTGGTTATGAAAGCGGCATCAAAGCGTTACAAGATGTCGGACTACCGAATGCTCATGCCTATCTCACACCGCCACTGGCCGTAAAAAAACTGTCGCTGATTCTGCACAAGAAGAACCAGGCTTATAGCAAACCGCTTGCAGAGACCATTAAAGCGATGAAAGCGGATGGAACTGTTGCTAAAATCTATTACCAAGTATTCAAAGTCGAACCGACATTTTAATTTTTAGGCCGCCAGCAGGATTATCTTTCAGTGCAAAACAGCAGCAACCACAATATATCTAAACAGCTGATTATCTATTTACTGCTTTTTAGCTCCCTGATTACTTTGGTGCTGACGGCCATCCAGTTGAACTTGAATTATCGCTACGACCTGGGATTGATTGACCAACGCTTCGAGCAAATTCAGCTCACCAATGTGCAGTCGATCACCCAAAAAGCTTGGACGGTAAATGAAAAAGGCCTGACAGATGAACTGCAGTCAATTCTCAAGCTACCTGATATCACCTATATCGAGTTCATCCCAAATGAAAGCTCGCGCAAATTGATTAGCTTCGGTGAAAAGGCAGAGCACCGCATTAATCATAATGTGGACATTATCTATCACTACCGCAACCGCGATATCAAGCTGGGCAACTTGAATATTTCGGCAAGCTTGTCCAATGTGTATCATCGCCTGATTGATACCGCCTTAATCATTCTGGTCACCCAAGCGATCAAAACCTTTGCGGTATCATTTTTTATCTTCTTTCTGTTTCAGCACTTGCTGACACGTCATTTGAGCAGAATCGCAGAGTTTCTCGAAGATAAGAATCTCATTAATAAAGCCAATCTACTTAAACTCGACCGTAACGAGAACAAGTGGACTCACAATGATGAGCTCGGCACTCTGACCCAATCAATCAACCAAATGATTGTCAACAGCCGTGAAACTATTCATTCCCTTGCCTTGACCGAACAAAGATTATCTCAGGCACAGGTGCTATCCAACAGCGGCCACTGGGAATACTATATTGATAAAAAAGAGTTTCACCTCAATCCGCAAATCAACTCTTTGCTTAAGCTTAATGAAGACCTTGAATCGCTCAACCTCAATGAATTTCTGAGTTTAATTATCACGAAACACCAGAATCTCTTTATCAATCAGCTCGAACTTGCTGAAATCAGCGACAGTAGCGAGGCTTTTGAGCTTTGTTTAAACAACAAGGGATCTGACGAGAGCTTCTGCTTTTTTGTCGATATCAAATTAATGCAAAATCAGACCGACGGCTCCTGGTTACTCGGTAGCATGCAAGACATCAGCCACCTGATTGAACAACGCAATCGCCTCGACTTCATGGCCAATACCGATCCTTTGACCGGGTTGGCAAACCGTAACCGCTTCCATATCGAGCTAGAGAGTTGCCTGAATCGTTTACGCAATATGCCAAATAAATCGGCTTCGGTCATCATTATTGATATTGACCGCTTTAAAGAGGTAAACGATGCATTAGGTCATTATGCAGGTGATGAACTGCTTAAAATGCTGAGCACGCGTTTGCAACAAGCGGTATCAAACCATGACCGCATTGCCCGACTCGGTGGCGACGAATTTGCTTTTTTGATTTCTGGTGGCGAAGTCCATGCGATTGCATTTATCGATGAGCTGTTCAAACTGACCACACAGCCCTTTGAAGTAAATGGCCTGCAGATCAATGTCGGCCTCAGTGCTGGTGTCGCGATTACACCGGAACACAGCAATAACAGCCATGAACTGCTCAGACAAGCAGATATCGCCATGTACAATGCCAAGCAAAAACATAGCGGCTATGAAATATATTCTGACTATAACGATATCAACAGCGTCAGACGTCTAGAACTGATTACTCAGCTCAGCTCGGCTATCGAAGCTTCCCAGTTCGAACTCTATTATCAGCCGAAAATGACGCTTACCGGTCAGGGTACCAATTTAACGGTGTTGAAGCCTTGATTCGCTGGAATCATCCAACCTACGGGCTGATTCCGCCCGATGAATTTATCGGCTTTGCCGAAATGAGCAATACCATTACCCCTCTGACGCTCTGGGTACTGAATTCGGCAATTGAAACCCATGCACAGCTTACAGCGTATGTTCCTGACAGCGTAATGTCGATTAATGTGTCTTCGAGAAATCTCTATGACAGAGGCTTCCCGGAACAGGTGGCGCAGCTAATCAAGGACAAAAAAGCCAACCCGAAACACTTTATTCTGGAAATCACCGAAAGTGCCATTATGGAAGAACCGCAGCAAGCGGCACAGACCATTCAAGCGCTATCAGAAATGGGCTTTGATATTTCCATTGATGATTTCGGTACCGGCTACTCTTCGCTCGCTTACTTGAAGAACCTGGCCGTCAACGAACTGAAGATCGACCGCACCTTTGTCAGTGACATGACGAGTGACGATAATGATTATAAGATCGTTAAATCAACCATCGATCTGGCGCACAACTTAGGACTCAGCGTCACCGCTGAGGGGGTCGAGACAGAGGAAATCGAACAAATTCTTCTGCAATTGAATTGTGACATTACCCAAGGTTACTATTACAGCAAACCCTTACCGTTTGCGGAGCTTATCGACTGGATAAAAGCACAAAGCCCTAATAAATAGGGCTTTGAACTTAAATAGTTTTAACGCTGTATATGTCAGTAGTATTCATACATAGGTGGTTCTTGCAGTTGACTATTGTCCGCCCAAGACTTCAAAACATTTCGCGCATTGAGTGGCTGAACCGGCCGATGATTATCACCCATAATCTCATTCATCTGCTGTAACTGCTCCACCGAAGCTTCAATCGGGTGTTTAAAGACCATCCAATACACCCCTTCACTGCAAGGTGGCGTGGTCAAGGAACCGCTGTAATTATAATATTCGGTATTCGCCGGCATAAACATGACCGGATTTAAAACCACATTTTTGAAAATCTGCTGCTTATCGATCTGTTTAGGCTGATTATCCAACACGGTTTGCAACGTCTCATTGAAAGCCCCTTCACGGAAAATCACCGCCATCACCGCAAAATTTCCTTGCCCGTCTTTATGCACCATGTGCACTTCCATCGGATAATTGAAGCCTTCTTTCTGATGTTCGCTCGGCGTATGGAAATGAAACTGCATCAATTCATAACGGTGTTCACCTACCTTTATATAACTGCCTAATGGATAACCGACCTGAAGCGTGTGGCCATTATTGGTGACCCGGTAAGGCACATCCTGATAAGAAATCGACAGTTCCGGCAGATTGGTCGTTCCAACCCCTTTGGCATCATTAAGATTGATGGGAGACTGGTTTTTCCCTTCTTTACAGGTAGCGAATTGCGAAGACATTTCTCCCCAAAAATTCGGCCCGGTTTCACCTCGATAACTCCAATGCGGATTGTCTTTTTTCTCAACGGCGTGTTTATCTTCGCTGTCGGCTTCAGTGGCGCTTGATTTGGCTTCTACCTTTTCTTCCGGCTTAGGCGGTTTAGGCGTTGTTTTTTCTCGATCCTCATAAGTCACCTTAGGCACACCACCGGTTTTGGCTTTCATCTCGGCACCCAAATCCACCAATGGCGGTTCGTTCTTGGTTACCGCCAAAGCATTCGTTGCACAAATCGCCGACACCGTCAGTGCCAGGGTTTTCAAACACAAGTGTTTCATATAGGCTCCCACCTAAACTTAATGGACTTAATGAATTCAGAGACCAAACCTGACCCTAAACACCATTGATAATTCGATATACTCTAGGCTTAGCAATAAGCCTGCCAGAAAAAAATTAACAATATTTTGACATAAAAAAACCGCCTCGAGGGCGGCTTTCAATTGAATGCACTTTCAACTAGATAACCTGCTCGTCCAAAAACTCCTGAAACAACTCCAGTTCCGATTTTTGAATGGCGAATACACCTTCTCCGCCATTATCGAATGCAAACCAATAAAGTGGTAATTCAGCATAAATCTGTTCGACAAAATATTGCGACACACCGACTTCAACAATCAAAACACCGTCATCTTTCAGGTGGGCCGCGGCCTGAGCAAGAATCTTGCGTACCAAGTCCAACCCATCATCACCGGCGGCAAGCCCTAAACTGGGCTCCTGCTTGTATTCTTCCGGTAAGGCATCCATCTCGATCTGGTCGACATAAGGCGGATTGGAGACAATCAGATCATACTTTTTGCCGGCTAGGTTACTGAACAAGTCTGATTCGATCGTATTCGCGACCCCCTGCAATCCATAGTGTTCGATATTCTGCTGCGCGACCTGAAGCGCATCACCCGAGATATCGACCAGATCGACATTCGCATTCGGAAATGCCTGCAATGAAGCGATACCGATACAGCCGCTACCAGTACACATATCCAAGACATCGGTAACCTCATCGGCATCAACCCAAGGCTGAAAACGCTCGGCAATCAATTCCGCAATCGGTGAACGCGGCACCAAAGTCGATTCATTAACAATAAAACGTAGCCCGGCAAACCAGGCTTCACCGGTAATATAGGCCGAAGGTTTGCGCGTTTCAATACGAATCTGAAACAGCTCCTTGACCTTTTCACGCTCCTGTAAAGTCAAGCGAGCTTGCCAGTAATTATCTGGAATTTGTTGCGGTAGATTGAGGACATGAAACACCAATACCTTGGCATCATCAAACGCGTTATCGGTTCCGTGACCAAAATACAGCTCGGCTTTACTAAACAGGGTTCCGCCCCAGCGGACAAAATCAATAACCGTTTCCAAACCTTCATATTGGTAACTAAAATTGCTCATATATTTTTCTCACTGGCAAATATTGTCATGGTGCCTATGGGCGAAAATAGCCTATTATGCACTCGGTTTTTTAGCGTGTTTAGGACGAAAACCTTTGACGAATTCATCATTGGTTTGCAAATAAGCGCCTTCAATCAGATCAATGCAATAAGGCACCGCCGGAAAAACCGCTTCCAGACATTCGGCAATCGCCGAGGGCTTACCCGGCAAGTTGATGATCAAGCAACTGCCACGGGTGCCGGCAATCTGACGAGAAAGGATCGCTGTCGGCACATATTGCAAAGAGACCGCGCGCATTTGCTCGGCGAAACCATCAAGAATTTTATCGCAAACAGTTTCCGTCGCTTCCGGTGTCACATCGCGTTTTGCAGGACCGGTCCCCCCCGTGGTCAAAATCAGGCTGCAACCTTGATTGTCGACCATGTCTTTCAGAGTGCTTTCGATTAAAGCTTGTTCATCTTCAATCACGGTTGCAACCGCTGTCCACGGGTTGGCCAATGCCTTGCCAATCCACTCTTGCATAGCCGGACCGCCCAAATCTTCGTATTCTCCGCGGCTCGCTCGATCCGATACGGTGACAAAACCGATTTTTATTTCATTATTTTGCATCGTTCTCTCTTGAATCCATGAATTTAAGTCCACATATAATACCGTATTCTCAATACGATTAAGTTAAAACCGCTAGGCAGCAATGAATGCATAACGGTGAATCGTAAAAACAAGACAACAGACTGTAAACAAGACTATGACCGAGAAAAATCTGAACAACGACGCTGAAATGGAAAATAACGACACTTCAGCCTCCGCTGATAAAGAAAGCAATCATGCGGATGAGGTTGCTGCACAGCCACAAGAAAGTCATGCCGCTGAAAACGATGACATTGACGAGCAGAAAATTCAAATCGAGGTCAATGAAGCTTTGGCCAAAAAACTGATCGAAACCGCTCATGCGGTGCTCGAAGGTGAACATATTGCCAGTGACGATGGCGAAGAAGGTTTCTTTGGCCACCTGGCACGTGCCGACCAGAACCTGCCGAACGACATTTATCTGCTTCCGGTCAAGGAACGCCCTTTCTTTCCCGGACAGCAACTGCCTATTCTGTTAAACCGTGATAGCTGGGATGAGACCTATGAGGCAATCCGCAAATCAAACAGCCAATATATCGGTATTATTTTTGTCGAGACCGAAAATCACGACAAGGCCGAACCAAGCGACTTCACCTCAATGGGAACGCTGGTCAAAATCGAAGACCCGAAAGTAAAAGCCGATTACATTCAACTTATCGCCGAAGGCGTTTGTCGTTTTGAAATTGAACGCTGGGTGTCGGGTAATGCTCCTTACCGAGCTAGAGTCAGCTACCCTGCCGATATCAATGACGGTTCTACCGAAGAGTTCAAAGCCTACAGTCTGGCGTTAATGAATGCGTTTCGTGAATTACTGCCATTAAACCCGCTCTATAGTGAAGAACTGAAATACTTCCTTAACCGCTATAGCACCAGTGAACCGTCGAAATTAGCCGACTTTGCCGCGGCCTTGACCACTGCGGAAAATGCCAAATTGCAGGATGTGTTGGAAACACTGACTCTAAGTGAACGTATGGAAAAGGTACTGGCTTTGATCAAGCAAGAAATCGAAGTCACCAAGCTGCAATTCAATATCCGCGAGCGCGTCGAGGAGAACTTAAGCGATCATCAACGCGAGTTTTTCTTACGCCAGCAACTGAATGAGATCCAAAAAGAACTCGGTATGGTCAAAGATGACCAAACGCTGGATAGCGACCGTTTCCGTGAACGCATTGAAAAGCTCGAACTTTCCGAAGAGGCCAATAAAAAAGCCGAAGAGGAGCTTTCCAAACTTCAGATGCTTGATCCGCAATCACCTGAATACAATGTCGCCCGCAACTGGCTTGACTGGTTGACCCAACTACCTTGGGGCATTCACAGCCAAGACCTGCTTGATCTAAAACGGGCGAAAAAGGTTTTGGATAAAGGTCATGACGGCCTGGAAGACGTCAAAGACCGTATTCTCGAGTTTCTTGCTGTCGGCGCTTTGAAAGGTGAGGTCTCCGGTTCCATTATCTGCCTGGTGGGGCCACCGGGAGTAGGGAAAACCTCCATCGGTAAGTCGATTGCCGAATCTTTGGGGCGCAAGTTCTATCGTTTCTCGGTCGGAGGCATGCGTGATGAAGCCGAAATTAAAGGCCATCGCCGAACTTATATCGGTGCCATGCCAGGTAAGTTCATTCAAGCGCTTAAGGATTGTGAAACCGCCAACCCTGTGATTATGCTCGATGAAATCGATAAAATCGGTGCCTCTTATCAAGGTGACCCGGCCTCGGCGTTACTTGAGGTATTAGACCCGGAACAGAACAATGAGTTTATGGATCACTATATGGATATCCGTTTTGATCTATCCAACGCTCTGTTTGTCTGTACCGCAAATACCCTTGATAGCATTCCGGGGCCACTGTTGGATCGTATGGAAGTGATTCGTTTGTCGGGTTATATCACCGAAGAGAAAGTCGAAATCGCCAAACACCACCTATGGCCAAGCTTGCTTAAAGAAGCCGGCTTAAGCAAACAGCAGGTACAAATCACCACGCCTGCGATTCGCCATGTGATTGAGGGCTATGCACGTGAAGCCGGTGTGCGTAATTTGAAAAAACAACTTGCCAAACTGATTCGCAAATTGGCATTGAAGTTTGTCACCACCGACTTGGAGAGCTTTAAAATCCATGTCAACGAACTTGAGGAGATGCTCGGACAACCGCGCTTCCAGCCGGAGAAAATGCAGCAACAGATTGGAACCGTAACCGGTCTGGCGTGGACCTCAATGGGTGGTGCGACCTTGAGCATCGAAGCCAATCGAGTACACACCTTAAATCGGGGCTTTAAACTCTCCGGCCAACTCGGTGATGTGATGCAGGAATCTGCCGGTATCGCCTACAGTTTTATCGCCTCCAACCTGCAAAAATACAAGGCCGACCCGGAATTTTTCGATAAAGCTTTTGTCCATTTGCATGTACCGGACGGCGCTACCCCGAAAGACGGACCGAGTGCCGGCGTTACCATGGCGACGGCACTGCTGTCATTGGCTCGTGATGAAGCGATTAAAACCCCGCTTGCGATGACCGGTGAACTGAGTCTGAACGGTTTGGTTCTGCCTGTCGGCGGCATTCGTGAAAAGGTCATCGCCGCGCGTCGTTTGGGTATTAAAGAACTGATTCTGCCGGAGGATAATCGCAAGGACTATTTGGAACTGCCGGATTATTTGAAAGAGGATATGAACACTCACTTCGCCAAACATTTTGACGATGTCGCCCGCCTGACCTTCAATATTCGCAGTAAGTCACAGGCGCTAAAAACCTATTTGGCACATAAGGTCGAAAATGCCGCAGAAGATAATGCGAGCACAATTTCCACTCAGCATTAAAAATCGCACGCAACAACGCTGGTAATATCGGCACTGTTGCGCGCTCATGCCTCGCAAGCCTGTCGAATCACTCGAAAACCTGTCAAAAAACTGCAATATTGCCAATCAACAAAAGCAGTAAACCCCACCCAACCCTTTGTTTTACATTGATTTTAAAATATGAACCTGTTCGCTAAAACAATCCGCACTCTTCATGTAAACGTCACATTGCCTAAATATAATTATTTCCTGATATAAAACAGAATTAAGACCGCAATCATTCAGGAATCGTCATGCTTGGATTACACAACTTATCAGTAAAACAACGCCTTTGGGGTATGTTTGCCATTGTTATTTTCTTTTTGGCCATTATTGGCTTTTTGGCTTATCAAGCCCTTATGACCGTCGATAAAAGCGCCCAAAAACTCTATCACGAACAGCAACAGCACGCCACGGTACTGTCGGAATTCCAAAACCAGTTCCTGCTCACCCAACAAAGTATGAATCGCTACACCCTCACCGCCAGTGCAGAAGACGGCAAACGTTTCAACCAACAAATTGAGCTATTGAAAGCACTCAATGAAAAGGTCCTGCAAAAAGACACCGCAGAGAAAAATTCAGCAACACGAATCTCTGAATCCCCTACTGCAAAAGTAAACGCCCAACACGCCACACAAAACCAAGCCGAAGCTAATCAAGCAGATAGTGATGAAAACAAAAGGGTCAACCAGTTAGATAGCATTTTGATGAATATCAAAAAATCGGTTAACTCCTTGGTTTTTCTAAAAAACCAGATTGGCGAAACCATTATTTATGGCATTGAACCTGCGGCCAAAAACCTCAATCAACTATTGACCAAATTCGCGGCCGATGAAGACCTGGATACATCCACTCACGAGCTGTTGGCTGACCTGAAAAAACGCCTGCATATTTCCCAGCAAGCGATGGTAAAAATGGTTTCCAGTGCCGATATCCAATACAAAGAGCAGTTTGATCAACAAGGTCTTGGCGATTCCGCAGCGCCCATCTTTAGCAACTTGGAGGAAATATTTTCCGGCGATTTTTCCCGCCAGGATGCGTTTTCCGAACTGCAAGAGGCGCGTGATGGCTACCAGGAATCTTTTAACGATCTAAAGGACTATTTCGCCACCACCGTGCAGAATAACCAGACCATCAGTGAATTGACCACACAAGCCAATAAGATCGTACAAACCGCGATGCTTGCCAATCGAGCGGTCACCAGTGGTCTTATTCAAGAGTTGACTTCAACCAGTCAACAGATGCTACAACAGATGCCAATAATCTTATTAATCGCCTTATTGATTATCAGCCTGTTTACACCGGCTATATTGGCCTCGATTACTAATCCGCTCAATGATATGCGCCAGCAAATGCAGACAATGGCCGAAAGCGGACAGTTTAATCGATGGCATACTCCCAAAGGTCGCAATGAATTTAACGATATAGGACAAACCATTGGCAAGGTTCTGGATTCGGTACGCCAAATCACACAGGAGCTCAGCCAAGTCAGCCAAAACCTTGCAAAAGGCGAGCTTAACAGCCAAATTCAAGGAAGCTACGACGGGGATTTATTGACCTTGAAAAACAGCGTTAACGAGTCGGTCAGCCAGGTGCAAAACACGCTATTGCAAATCGATAATGCCGCATCGAAACTGGCGCAAGGCGAACTCAATCTGCAAATCGATTTTAGTCAGTTTAAGGGCGAATATGCCCATGTCATGCACAATCTGCAAAATGCGGTAGCGGTGCAAAACAGTACTATTCAATCGGTAATCGAAGTCATGAAAGCGATGAGCCAAGGAAAATTCGACAGCCGTATTGAGGCTGAATTGCCTGGCGATTTCCAACAGCTGAAACACTATCTGAATAATTCTTTGGCGGCCTTATCGCACTCGATCGAAGTGACCAACACCATCTTGAACCAGTATCAACAAGGTCACTTCGATTACCAATCTGAGGAAACCTTTAGCGGTAAGCTACACGACTTGAAACAGAGTATGGATCTAATGGCGGAGAATATCAGCCAGATGTTCAGTGACGTCCAGCGGTCCACCCTACAGGCGATTAACGGTATCAATGAAATCAGCAGCGGCAACCATAATTTGAGTCATCGAGTACAGAATCAGGCAGCACAAGTACAGAGTACTACTCAACAAATGGAACAGATGACGCAAACGCTAACCGCGTCTTTACAACAGACCCAACAAGTTGAAAAACTGAGTCAGCAGGTCAGTCAGAAAATCCATCAAGGCAGTACGGTAATCGACAATATGAATCAGGCGATGGAAGAGATTGCCCAGGCCAGCCAACGCATTGCCGACATTACCGATGTGATTGACAGCATCGCTTTCCAGACCAACTTATTGGCGTTAAACGCTGCGGTGGAAGCGGCTCGTGCCGGTGAAGCCGGACGTGGATTTGCCGTGGTCGCGGGCGAAGTCCGTGCCCTGGCCGGAAAATCGGCGGAAGCCGCCAAACAGATCAGAGATGTCTCCGAACTGAGTTTGACTAAGGTCAAAACTGGCTTAGAGCTAACCGCCGAGACCACCGAGACCTTCAAACATAACGAACAGGCGGTAGAAGATGTTGCCGCCAATATCAGTCAAATGCATGACCAACTGCAAGAGCAAGTCAATGGTGTACAACATATCAGCCAGACATTTATTGCAATTGACGATGCCACCCAGCAGAATGCCGCGCTGGTAGAAGAGATCTCGTCAACCTCAAGTTCGATTATGGAACAAATGGATTATCTACAAAGTGCAGTCGCGCAATTCAATGTATTACAGGTCCATAAACCTCGAGCCGTTTTTTCAGACAAGCATGAAGAACTGCTGTTTGAAAGCCAGCGTTAAATCTCCATCAATGGAACTTTAATCGGCTTTAAGCAATGGTTTGATAAGTTGGTAAATTCGATCGGCTATTATCGGCTGCGCTTGCCTATTCGGATGCAGAGCATCGTCTTGCATTAAATCGGGATCAAGCGCCGCATCTTCAATAAAAAACGGGTCAAATAACAGCTTATGTTGTTGTGCTAATTGTTGATAGATCAATTGCAAATACTGATCATAAGCGGGCCCATAATTGGTTGGCAAACGAATCCCCAGCAACACCACCTGACATTTTTCTTGCTGCTCTAGGCATTGATTAATCATGCTTTGCAGGTTTTGTTTGCTGGTACTCAAATCCTGACCGCGCAGCGCATCATTCGCCCCCAATTCCAAGACCAAAACCTCGGGTTGATATTGTTGCATTAAAGCGCCCAAACGCTGCTTGCCTCCCGAGGTGGTTTCTCCGCTAATACTGGCATTGACCACCGGGATATCGCCTAGACGCTCGGCCAATAAAGCCACCCAGCCCTGACTGACATCAATACCATAGGCCGCACTTAAACTATCCCCCATAACCAGCCAAGGTCTTGCTGAGGCTTGCTTATCCGCAAACATTGAAACAGTCTGCTTTGCACTGTTTTGCAGTTGTTCAGCGGCTTGGCTTAGACTAATATGAAACAATAATAGCAACGACAAAATAGCCAATAAACAAGGGCGTAAACGCTGATGATTGAATTGAAAGATGTGCACTACCAGATTCCTTCGGATAACGAGACTTTAGATATCATAAAATCCTGTAACTTGAGTGTCCAGCCTGAAGAAATCGTTGCTATTGTCGGCCGTTCAGGTTCGGGTAAATCCACCCTGCTATCGCTTATGGCCGGTTTGGAAACGCCTACACAGGGAGAAATTCATCTTCTCGGTGAAAACATCACCCATTATAGTGAAGACCAAAGAGCCATTTTGCGCGCCCAACAGGTCGGCTTTATTTTTCAGAACTTTCAGCTTATGCCGAGTATGAGCGCGCTGGAAAACATTCTGATGCCTTTAGAGTTGTTTCAGGTGGAAAACGCCCAACAAAAAGCCTGGCATGCATTGCAACGTGTCGGCCTGGAAAACCGAGCCAAACACCGCCCTGCTGAACTCTCGGGCGGAGAACAGCAACGTGTCGCGATTGCCCGCGCCTTTGTCACCGAACCAAAAATCCTGTTTGCCGATGAACCTACCGGAAACCTTGACGAACAGACCGCCCAGCAAATTCAGCAATTATTGTTTGACCTGAATCGCTCGCAAAAAACCACCTTGGTTGTGGTCACCCACGACAATGGCTTTGCCAAACTCTGTCAAAAAACCTATCGTTTGACCGACGGTCATCTGGAGATGCACACCTATGCTTAAACGCTATGCACAGGAGGCCTTAACCGCATCAAAATGGTTCTACCGCAGCCTGCTCAAGGGAGACTGGCTCTGGTTAATCATTGCCGTGGTGATTGCCAGTGCAACCGTCACCGTGGTCAAGCAACTTGGCGAAACCGTGCAACAAAGCATGCTGTTAAAAGCCGCCGAATCACTCGGAGCGGATCTGGTTTTGGAAAGCTCAAGGCCTATCGATGAAAAATGGCCGCAAAAAGCCCAACAACTGGGTTTGAAAAGCAATCAATCTATTTCGACTGTCACCATGGCAATGGTGGAGAACAATGTGCAATCGGCACCCAAGTTTCAACTGGTACGTATTAACGGTATTTCTCAAGTCTCGCCCTTGCGTGGCAACTATCAAATCAACCGAGCCTTACCCTATCGTACTCTCGACAATGGCTTGATCTGGGTAGAACCGAAACTGATTGATTTACTGCAACTTACTAGCGACAGCCAGGTCACTTTGGGCAATCAAAAATTCAGCCTTGGCGGCAGTGTGCAAAGCGCTTCGTTGGTAACCCCGTTTAACAGCTTGGCACCGAATATTTATATGACGCTGGAGAATCTGCAACAAATCGGTTTGCTTGGTGTCGGCAGTCGGGCCAAGTATCGTCTTAACATTGCCGGAGACAATGCCGCTCTTGGCGAGTTTGCCCAATTACTCGAACAAAATAAAAAACCGCACTGGGAAATATTTTCAGCCTCAGCTCCCTCCGAAGATTTAGGGCGTTCTTTAGATACCGCTTGGCTGTTTTTGGACTTATCGGCACTTTCAGCCGTGCTGGTGGCAGGGTTATCGATTCTCATTGCCAGTCGCTTTTACCTGACGCGATGGCAAAACTCTATGGCATTGATGCGAGCCTTCGGCGCAAACAATGGACAAATGTACCGCCTTTTCAGCTGGCAACTAAGCTGGATCGCCTTATTTAGCAGTCTAATCGGCATTATGCTTGGCTATCTTATCTCATTAGCACTAGAACCGATTTTAAGCGATTATTTCACCCCCTTGGCTGAGGTTAACCCTATGACCGCGTTAATCAGCGGCTTTATCAGTGGTTTTCTGGTGCTCTGGACGTTTGCTTGGCAAGCTTTTCAGCAAGCCTTGAAGGTTGCGCCGATTCAAATTCTCAAAGCGGTGCCGTCAAGCCCTCATGCGATTCACTGGTTTATCAGTTTCGCACTACTGCTATTACTTATCAGTCTGATGTTGAATAGCGATCTCATCCACTGGATTGTACTTGGCGTGATGTTTACCGGTATCGGTTTCTGGCTGGTAGCCAAGCTGTTAATCAAATGGATGCAATGGCTGCAGTTATCAAGCCGCGGTTGGTTCCGTATCGCGCTGTCAAATCTCAATAAACAGCCCGGACTGGTCACTATCCAATTGATTTCGGTCGGCATGGTACTGTTTGTCTTGATGTTAATGACCTTTGTCCGTCAGGATCTGTTACAGAACTGGCAAGCGAGCCTGCCGCAAAATACACCCAATGCCTTTGTCATCAATATCCAGCCGGAACAAAAGGCTCAAGTGGATACAATTCTGAGCTCGGTTGCCGATAAAACCGAGGCACCAATGGTGCGTGCCCGCCTAATCAAGAAAAACCAGACAATATTGCAAGCCGATCAGATGCCGAGCGATCGCGCCCAACGACTATTACAGCGTGAAGCCAATATAGCCGTTCTCGAGGATATTCCAAGCCATAATGAAATCACTGCGCAAATTGATCGCAGCCAACTGCAATACCCGGGAGTCTCGGTGGAACAGGAGATCGCCGAATTATTCGATATCAAGCTCGGTGATATCCTCTACTTTAATATTTCCGGGCAACGGCTTGCTTATCAGGTCTGGTCATTCCGCCAAGTAACCTGGCAGAGTTTTCAGCTCAATTTCTTCTTTATTATCGAACCGGTTGCCGAACGCTTGTTACCCATCTCCTATCTGAGCAATTTTCATCTGTCAGACGCAGATACCAAAGTCTCAGCCACCACTTTGACTCAACAGCTGGCCGTACAAACCCCAGGAGTACTGTTGATTGATGTGCGTCAGGTGATGAAGCAGATTCAAGATATTATGGAACAGGCCAGCTGGGCGGTAAGCGGCCTGTATGGTTTTACTTTGCTGGCAAGTATTGCGGTGCTGTTTACAGCCACCTTGGCTTCACAGCAGTCTCGCCTGCAAACTTGGCTTTTGTTAAGAACGCTTGGCGCACAAAATCACATCATTATTAAAATCGGTTTGAGTGAGTTTGCTTTTCTAGGTGCTCTGACCGGCGTATTTGCGGCCACCTTTGCGCAAATCGCCAGTTTATTGATCAGTCAATTCCTGCTTAAAACCACGCCAACACTTGATCCATTATTGTGGTTATACAGTGTCTTATTTGGTGCTCTGCTGCTGTTGCTGATAGGCTTGATTACGCAGTGGAACTACCTGCATAAAAACCCGGTTAAGCTGAAACGCTTAATGCACTAAAGTCCGATTCGGCGAAACAGCTCCTTCTCTAACTTCATCCTTGACTCAATTTCTCAATTTATGCTGAAAGCCTTTAATTTAAAGGCTTTCAGAGACTAATCCCTGTTCATTTTCATGAGGGTTCTACCATAAAATAATTTAATAGGGATAGTAAGTGATTGTTTTTTCAGAAATAAATTTGACAACACGAGCATTTAGTAATATATTATTACTGAAAATAACAAAAAGAGGGCTTTAGTTATGAAAAATTCTAAACTAGATAAGAAGATTAGCAAGACTTGGAAAAAGCTCTTAAAAGCGAACGTACACCACGATGAAAGCCAAGCCAACTCTCTTATGAAAGAGATGATTATGCTGGAAATCGAACAAAAAAGACGTCGCCACTAATCTTATGATCATTTAACTAGCCACTTTGGTGGCTAGGCTATTTACCCCCTTTCCTCCCAAGCCAAGCAATCCAAAAACTCTTTGACAGTTAATCTTTCACAGATTATTTCAGCATAGTAAAATAGCCCCGAAAGCGTCTTATGGAGACTTCAGCTTGTCAGGCACTCAATACCACACCGATCGCTCCCTTATCAACGAGCTCAATTTGAACAGTAGAGATATTGCTCTGCATATGGCTTTGCATGTGCCTTTAAAGCAATTGTTTGAATTCAAATATCGCCAGCAAGACAATTTTAATGATGAAGACTTCAGCGCATTAAAGCCGATTGAAAAGGCTCTTATCGTCAATGCCTTGATCAGTTATCGCCTAAGCTGTATCGATCATCTACATTTTTTTGATGACCATAAGATCGATTTTATGCTCAATGAATTCATTCGTGCCTATGAAGACTTCCTTAAACTCAAGCACTTAGCCGTCGTCAATTATGTCGAAGAGATAAAAAGCCACTTTCCAAAAGCGGTTGAATGGATACAATTTATCGAACAGCAAGCGCGCGTCAACAAACACCTGTATACAACTCATAGCGGCTTATTTGGATGAAACAGATCAAGGAACGTCGTCGCTATTTCCGCGTTGCAGGCAAAATGCATCTGCACTTTATGCAGAGCTATGAGAACATCAACCCGAATAAAAGTTCCTTTATCGACTTTTTCAGTGATGATATCGAATACACCGCTTTCTGTTTTGAGGAGTTCGTCAAAAACGTCAGGATACCTTTAATGATGATATTCAAACCGTATTGACCGACAGAGAAGAACACCGCCAAATTGATCAGGCATTGCGCTGCCTGAACCAGAAAATCAAGCTGCTCGAAACGGCAATGACACAAGTCTCCAAAGGGCTGTCGCCTTACAATGATGATGAGTTTTTGGTGCTCTATGATGAACTGATTCAACCGATTCGCCTTGCGGTGATTGCCGGTAACGAGAGAACCAGTAGCATTATTCGTAATTTCGATGAAAAGGTTCTGCACTTTTTTGCCGTGGTCGACCGTGTGGTACAAAATTCCGGTTATGATGAAATCTACTCGGAAGAGTTTGTCCGTGATTTTGATATTGATGACGATATGATTTCATTGCGCCGCATTTACGGTTCAAACCATTCAAAGCTGGCTCGCCTGTTCATTTCACTCTATGAATATCTGGATGAGATTATTCGCGTCTTCAACGATGTGATCAACGGACGAACCATTATCGAACAACCCGATGTCTGGGCGATGCGTGATGTCAACATCTCCGCTGGCGGTATCGGTTTCACCACGCCCTATAAACTCCATGAAGGCATGATTCTGGATCTGTTCTTTAAGCTCGACAATGCGCTTGATTACAAAAACCAAGTCAAACAAATGCATATCAAAGCCAAGGTCATGCGTATGCAAGCCACTCCGAAACACTTCTATGTTGGCACCATGTTTTTAGGGGTAAAATCCAAAGAGATCGATTTACTCAATGCCTACGTATTCCATCAAGAAGTAAGCCAAGCGCAAGATTTCATTCAAAACCTATCTTCGCCAACACCGTCCAAAAAATAACGCTGGCGACGAAGACAATACATATCCACGACTCGAAATCCAAACAAAAAAAGCCAACTTACGCAATTGACTTAAAAAGAAACTGGTCGGAGTGACAGGATTTGAATCTGCGACCAAACTCACTACCCGCCTAGACTATCCCACATTATAAGGATTAACGACGTATAATACCTAGTTACAACCTAGTTACATAGAGCGTCTAAATGCCTAAACACCTCACCAAACAGTTCAACACATGGACATACAACCGCAGAGTTCCCAAAGAACTAAAAGACCACCCCCTATTTGAGGGCAAAGCGGTCATTCGCAAGTCTTTAAAAACGGACTCTCTTACTATAGCCCTGACTCTTAGAGACCAAGAAGATGCAAACTTGAGGCATTAATTTCGGGAGGCTTCATAGCCGAACATGATGCCGCCTTCAAGAGTTTAATCGAGAACGAAGGCCAACCTATTACTATCACAGATGAAAGACTCAGTGAGCTTGAAGCTGCCTTTAGGCAAATGGCTGAGAAGTATGAGATAGGCTATCACCACGATCCAGCGTACAAGCAAGACCCTGAATTAATGGCAATGCTCGACTTCATCAACAAGGCTAAGGGGAAGACACACACGATCTCTGTGACACTCACACAAGCAAAGCAACTAGCCAAAGAGAAGGCTTTAAAAGACGGTAAAGCCCAGCGTTACATCCAAAGCTTCGATAATGTTGTCTCAAAGTTCTTAGGCTTTCTTAACGCTCAGGACATCGAGTTAAAACGCGTAGACACCCTTACTGTTGATAACTACGTGGACTACAGAATTGATCAAGGAGTCACACCTAAGACGGCTAAAAACGACGTTACAACGCTATCGACCATCTTCAAGACAGCCCATAGAAAACAGTTAGTCAAAGGTAACAATCCATTCAGAGAGCCAAACTTAACCGCCAAGCCTACGAAACGAAGAAGCGCCTATGACGTAAGTGAAGTCAAACAGGTACTAAACGCTCTACCTGAGCGATTCAGGCTTTTCTGGAAGGTTGGCTACTATGCGGGAATGAGACGAAGTGAGTTGATTAGTCTTAACTCAGGAAGCATCGTTGAGCTTGAGTCTAAACACGGAACAGTAAAGTGCTTCTCAATAGCTCCTGACGGAGACGGTAAGACCGAAAACGCTACTCGATACATTCCCATTCATCCAGACTTAGAGGCAGACTTAGCAGGGTTCGAGGGCTTTGACTTTGCGGCTAATACCTTTGGCAATCACCGTCTGAAAGTAACGAGAGAACTATTCGGCGATGAATATGCTAAGACCCATGATCTACACAGTCTTAGACATACGTTCTCAACGACTCTGCACAACCACCTAACCGAACAGCCTAACATGGTCGATTGGCTCACAGGTCACTCTCGTACGAATTACTCAGAGAGCTATCGCACGTACTTCCATGGGTATGGTCTGGATAAGCTCTATGAAGCCGTTAAGGCCATCCCAAAGCTCTAAAAGACTAAACTGATTCTGCATATTTATAATCAAACAAATAAAACGCGCTAACGTTATTCATTCTCTTAAGCACAAAACTTGTTCTTTTAACAGGGGGATTCTTGTGAAAGATCACGGAATAAGTAGCTAATATCTTGAGCGTATTGACACTGAGCTGAGCTGTTAAGACTTTCCTTAGTAAAGAACCATCGTTAGGCAGCTCTACAGTATGATCTTCTACAAAATCGACCAACGTACTTAACAAGGAAAAATATGCCCCCAACTCTTCTACAAAGTTTTCTTTCAAATACTTCTTAAACGCTATAACCAGATTATGCTTAGCTTCATCTTCCAGTAATTCAAAAGCGGCAAAATAATCAATACTATAGCTCTTCGTTGGAAGACGAATATCTGGGGATAATTCTGCAAATAGTAACTCCTGATATTTTTTTTCTATTTGGGAATAGATGATTGTTAAAGCTGTTTCACCACCAACATTTTCATCTCTACTATTGCTCCATATCGTCACGCCGTCCTTTCTTTCGTTTAAAAGGTCTACCATGTGATAAAAAGAAGATTCTAAAGCAATCACTCTTTGTTGGCGCTGACTAGCAACTAATTCATTTCGATTTAACTCAAGATCTTCTCTTGTCTCTTTAAGAATTTTATCTTGAATAATTAAGGTCTGTCTGACTTGGAAAGCTGCATAACCAGCAAACAATGCGGTTAGCATTCCAAAGCTATCGCCAAATGCCCCTGTAATAGCAACTGAATGCGCAAAATCTTCGCCTCTTCCAACCACTAATTGAAAATAGAGGATGACGAACACAAATAGAAAGGGAATTAATAAAACCCACAAATATCTCATACAAACTTCCCAACAATAACTACTTTGAAACTATTCCTCGACATGCAGGATAACGCGAACACCCCCAAAATTCATTACCTGCGTTTTGCCCTCTCTTGGCTGTACGTAATGCCATAGCACTGCCACATTTAGGACAACTAGGCGTATCACTCATAGATTTACTCTTAAGACTCTTTACGTGCTCTCTAGTGGTCTGTAAAGAGCGTTCTAGGCGACCTGATTCAATTGCACCTATTAGTCGTTTTATTTCCCACTCTGAAAGTACGGGAACATTCTTAGACTTGATGAACCTAATGTATCCAAAACCGTACGTCACGTTTTCGGGCATGTCAGTCTTAAAGTCACTATCACCGATAAAAACGACAACGGAGTGAATCTCACTGTCATCCAGCTCAAGAAGCGATTGTAGAGTTTTTACGTGCTTGTAATTCTGATGCAGAGGGTTTTGGAACTTACTGGTATGTCTGTAGATTTTCTGAGTCCACAACTTCTGATGCTGACCACCGAATATCCAGCCTTTCATGTTTTTGGTTTCGACGACAAAGACACCATACGGGGAGACGATGATATGATCTATTTGGGTCGTTCCACCGTTCTCAGTGGGTAGTGTCACGTCTTTAATGAGGTGATAGGTGCGTTGATCAAGCCATAGCTTAGCTAAGGCATTAACTAAAAACTCTCCCAGATGCCCTTTAAACCATGAGCTTTTGAATAGCCCAACAAGTAAAACAGCTACAAAAAAGTAGGCAAAAGGGACTAATAAAGGACTTAGATCAACATTGCTAAGCATCACATAACTGGCTCTATGTCACCGAATAGCTGATAAACAGGCTTTGAGTAAATCGAGTTACTTCTTGCTCCTACAATGGAAACTTTCTTGTTTACCAAGTCTAAAGTAATCAACTCCATAACCGCCCACCCTTTATCAGAATTTGACTCTACTGCTGCAAACGATGCCGAGCCTTCAGCTGGAGAAGGGAAAGCCTCGTACTCCATACTTTGATATAGCAACTTTTCATTTCCTTTTGCATCTCTGAAATATGTAGCTTTAGTATCAGCTACTTTGTCTGAATTGCACCCGACTGGAGCCGTCGAGTAACATGACATTCCCTTTAGATTTGTAAACTTAAGAGACACCTCTTTCGCGCTTATGGCTTGACTAAAGATCATAGGTAACACAGCAAGAGAAAGTAGTAGCTTTTTCATCAAACATCCTTTGTTATCAATTAAGCATAAATACTACCACGACCACCGCCAACACGACACACCCTTTAACCCACTTTTTTGAATCGCCTTTAGATTTACCCCATGGGGGTTCTATTTTGGCCTAGGAGTCCCTAAGTTAATCGCTACATAACATACACAACGAACGTAGTTATTTGTTACACTTAGCGCACAACGAAGAGGAAGCCCCATGACAGACCCAATCAAGTACGTTACTTACTACCGTGTATCAACCAAGAAGCAAGGTGACTCAGGGCTTGGTCTTGATGCCCAGAGGCGAGACATTCAGCTGTTCTTGGACAACTACTCAGGCGTTCCTTATGAGGTCTTAGCGGAGTTCGTAGAGGTTGAGTCGGGAGCGAACGCTGAGCGCAAGGAACTGAGCGAGGCTATCGCACTAGCGAAGAAGGAAGCTGCTATTCTGCTTGTCGCTAAGTTAGACCGCCTGAGCCGTAAGGTCTCCTTCGTCTCTTCCCTAATGGATGACAAAGGGCTGAATCTCAAGGTTGCCCAGATGCCCAATGCCGATAAGTTCCAGTTGCATATCTATGCGGCTTTAGCTGAACAAGAGAGAGACTTCATATCGAAGAGAACCAAGGCCGCACTCGCTGAGGCCAAGGCTAGAGGTCAGAAGCTAGGTGGATTACGTGACAAGACCAACGAACGAAACAAGGCCAAGCGTAAGGTAGCGGATGACTTTGCGGCTAAATTCAGAGGCATCCTTAGCCCTATGGTCTCTGCTCAAATGAGCCTTGAGGCTATCGCTACGGCTCTCAATGAGGCTGGGCATAAGACGGCTCAAGGGAAGACCTTTAAGGCCATGACGGTTAAACGATTGCTCGATAGACTGAACCTCAAGGAATAAGGTTGGGGCTTGCTCAACGAAAGCCTTTTGAAGACCTTTGACTTTACACGGAAATCTAACCTTAGCTGCCCAAAGGAGACCATAACAACCATCCCCAAAGGGTCAACCATGTACAACTATCCTATTGATAATTAAGACTTTACTCAGCGCAAACCATGTGTATCATATCGCCTCCAATAAGCATAACTAAGCATCCATGGAGGATACATGACCGAGCATTTCTACTGCTTCGATACCCACAGCATTAAACAAGACCTACTAACTTCCGACTTCCTCAGTGATCTAGGAGCTATAATGCTCACCCCCATAGGCAAGCCCAATGCAGAGACCCTAGAGGCTATGGCCTATCAAGACAGAACAGCGGTTGAGCTTGGAAGTCTATTCTTTGAGCTTGGCAACGCATAGCAATGGCAGACATGAACAAAAATAATAAGGAGAGTGTCGAATGACTCAAGACACCACAAAGATTGACACCAAGGACATTGTTGCAGGCTTTAGGTTTGTAACTATTGAGGGTTGTGTGGCAGAGGTATTATCCGTTAGAAACTCCCGTGAAGTGGAAATACTGTTTATCAACACAGGCAATACAAAGGTTGTCGCAAAAGACCTTATTCAGAGACAAAGCATAAAGAACCCGATGCACCCTTCTATGTGTGGAGTTGGTTATTTAGGCATTGGCGAATACTCGACTAAAGGAAATAAGGCCGCTTATGACAAATGGCGCACAATGCTCAAACGTTGCTACGGTAACAGTGCTAAAGAGGCCTATAAGAATGTAACCGTGCGCGTTGAGTGGCATAACTTTCAGAATTTCGCCCATTGGTTTTATGAAGACAGTAACCACCAAGACGGATGGGAAATCGACAAGGATATTCTCGGCGATGGCTCTATGGAGTATGCGCCTGATAACTGCCTGTTTATTCCTAAAGACGCAAACACAGCCTATCAAAACGGAATAGATAGCATAGAGCTGCCCCCTAGTGAAATCAGCAAGAAAGACCCTGAACTTGCTAAAGCTATCATCGCGAGAAAGCAGCTAGGAGAACTTCCAATAGATGAAGCCTTGAGACTCAAGAAATTCATCAAGCTTAGAGCCACGCGCTACCTGTTAATTGAGCTTGAAGCAGACCACCCTCTAATCCTAAAGGCTATCGCTAAACTTGATGAAAAGGAGTTAGAGGTCAACCCAGAGGTTGTCCGAGTCTTCACTAACTCTGATGGAGAGACCTTCGTTAAACCGACAGGCCACAATGTCTAAATCACCCAGAGTAAAGAACACTACGGCAACCTATGACCGTATTGATGGCGATATATACTCAGGTCAGAATCAGGTGAGGGACTTCTCTGTTGATGGCGTACACCGTGGTAAAGAGCAGAACCTAAGCCGTAATCATATCGACAATCTTGTAGCTGTACTCAAGGACGGTCACTCATTGGATAGAGTTGATGTCTACCCTAACCCTGAGGGAGGCGCTGATTTTATTCTGATAGACGGACACCACAGACTACAAGCCTATCGGGAAGCCCATGAGCTTGGCTACCGTAACTCTAAGAGTCTGCCCGTAAAGGTTCACCTAGACGTTACACCTAAAGAAGCCCGATTGATGGCCTTCAATGCTAACAAGAAAGATAAGCTATCAATGTCTAAGGAACAGAAACCACAGGAGGCTTGGCTTACTCTGTGGAGACACTGGGATGACCTTAAAGACCTAGGCGGTGAGCGTATATCATCTTGGATGGGTGGAGTAATCAGAAAATCCCTAGCGGCTGACATGAAGAAAGTCATTAAGCGCATGATTGCTGAGGACACCATCTATTCAAAGCAGCTCAATAGCGATAACCCAGTGGTTGAACCTTGGAAGGTTGTCCGTAAGAAATACGATAGAGGCGGTCAAGTAGGAGACCTTGAGGAGAGAAGGCTTAAGGCTTATGTTGACCTTCAATCCAAGGTCTACCGCTTACAGGATTCTCCTGAATGGCAGATACTTGAGGAAGGCCAGCGGCTTCAACTTGCCAGCCTCTTAGTAGGTGAGTCTCTTATAACGAAGCAAGAAGAACAACTCTCAAATAAAGTGCCTTGGTAAACACAACAAAGACTTTTAAATAGCTTTAAATCCGTAGAGATAAAATAAAACAACTAACTCTTTAATAACTAAAGATTTTATAGAAATTCTCATTGTATAAACATTGTCCATAGTGGACACATAAGCGGAGTTAGCTTGCAAGACTCTTTAGCTTCACTCTCGACTTTTTTCACTCTCTGGAGCAAAAGCAGGTAACAACCTCAAGGCTTGGAAGATGGCAATATATGAGTGCGAGTGGATTAAAGCAAGATACAAATGAACTAAAGCAAACCCTATCACTACAACCGAACCAAGGTAGCTAAAATCTTTTGCATTAAATTGAATAAACAGAGTGACTAAGGCAAATGTCGATACTATAGCTATAGTAGCTATTGCCGTTCGCACCATATCTGAATTAACCAGTCTAGGAGGTAAGGCAAACGCGACTAATAATCCGTAGACGACAAAAAGGCTCTTTAAAACCCCAAAGGCTGCTAGGATATAAAGCGATATTATCGAATCAGCCGAAACGCTTCCGTTTAAACTGTGATCGATTGCACTCTCCATAATAGCAATCGGGTATACCATCAGGAGTGATGCTATAAATATCAGCGTTTTTTTCATTTTAATTGACATAATAAAATATCTCCTTTTGATTTAGCTTCAACTTTCTTTCAATCAGTAAAGAACGACTATCACTTATCTGACATAACACTTTTTATAAACTGAACTTTATTGGCAGTTTTCACTTGTACTTGCGACCTCTACGCATGTATAACAATAACAAATCAGAATTTAACCACTACAAGACTATTAAAAATGAATAATGAAATCATTTATCACTATACCGATATGAATGCATGTATGAGCATTTTAGAGAATCAAGAACTTTGGTTAACTGCCCACCCCTATATGAATGATGAACATGAGTTTTTACATGGTTTCGAGCTAATAGAGTCAACTCTTTCTAATGAACTCCAAAAAACAGATAATGAAGAAGTTAAAGCGTTTGTAGCAGTTTTTATGCAGCTTGTCTCAGAATCTTTAATGTTCTCAACATCCTTCTCCAAAGAAGGTGACCTACTATCTCAATGGCGAAGCTATTGCCCAAAAGAAGGCGGAATATCAATAGGATTTGACAGAGCCATCTTGGAAAAATCCTACAGTGGGTACAGTAGCAAAAGTAACAGAGTTAAGCTTGTGGATTGTTGCTATGATGACGATCACTCCAAAGAAATAGCAAATACCTTTTCAATCGTGCTAAGCAACACTGCTCCAAACGGTTATGCAAGAGAAAACCCTATACTGGACAGAGACCAAATACCTTCTACTTACTTAGGCATTATTGGTCATCTTGCTAGGACCAAAAACCCAAGCTTTCAAGAAGAAAAAGAAGTCCGTCTATATACCTATGGCAACATGGATAATGTCCCTTTTATCATTGATGGGGTTCCAAAACCTAACGACTCAGGGTATCTTCAAATGCCTATTACCGTAGTACATCAAAATGTTGTTGAGTTTAGATCAAGAAATGGAGTTCTAGTACCCTACATAACACAGAGCTTTCCTATCGAAGCAATAAAAGAAATAAGGTTAGCCCCATCGAAATACCAAGATTTAAATGTAGATAGCTTAAAAATGTACCTAAAATCCAAAAAACTACATCGCATTAAGATAGTAGCATCCAATATCCCATATAGAACTTTTTAGCCGTATTTTATGACATTGACACCGCAACAAACCTAGTTACAACCTAGTTACACTAAATAAAACATAAATAAGTAACATATTGATTTAATAGAATTAATTTATTATGATTGGTCGGAGTGACAGGATTTGAACCTGCGACCACCACACCCCCAGTGTGGTGCGCTACCAAACTGCGCTACACCCCGTTAGACAATAGGTTTTAGAAAAAAACCGATTGGAAAATTATAGGTTTTTTAGGCTTGAAAGCAAGCCCCTAAATGAACGGCTTACTGTTATTTCAGTCCCGCTTAAAGCATTATGGGTTAGCGCTCTGAGCAGAGTTCTGCCAGATGCCGCCTAAAGCCTTATAAAGATAAACCGCCGCGGTCTGATATTGCTGTTGAACGCTTACCAAATTCAATTCGGCATCCAGCAGACCTCGTTGTGTATCCAACACTTCCAGATAACTGGCATAACCGGCATCAAAACGAGCCTGAGCTAAATCAAATGCCTGTTTCAATTGCTCGATTTGCTGTTTTTGCAGATCGATCTGCTCACTGTAGTTCTGCAGTTGGATCAAACCATCAGAGACTTCTGCAAACGCTTGGGTGACAATTTGACGGTAATTGACCAGCATCATTCCATATTGCGCTTCACTGAACTCGACATCCGCTTGACGGCTACCGCCATCAAACAGCGATTGATCAACATTGGTCTGCGCGTTCCACGCAACCGAATCATCGCGCAATAACCGGCTTAAGGCTTCACTCTGAAAACCTAACAACCCAGTTAAACTCAAGCTTGGCAACAATGCGGCCTTGGCAACGCCTATATTGGCATTAGCCGCCTTTAAACGGGCCTCTGCGGCGATAATATCCGGACGACGTTGCATCACATCAGATGACAAAAAACTCGGTAGCTTAATGGTTTTCATACTCCAACCGGCATCTTCTGGCTGAAAATCATTTTTCAACAGCGCTTGCGGGCTATAACCTAGCAGTTGTGCCAGTGCATTGATTTGCAATCTATAAGCGGCGTTTAACTGCACCTTAACCATCTTGATTGCCGACAACTCGGCCTTAGCCTGATGCAGGCTCAAGGCACTGATACTGCCGTATTGCAGTTGCGATTCACGCAATTCCACATTCTGCTGACGCAAGGCCGCCGTTTTATCGGCAATCTTCAACTGCTGTTGTAAGGCCTGTAGGGAAAGATAAATCTCAGTGACCGCGGCCTTAACACTCAACTGCACAGCCTGCTGATCGGCTTGAGTCGCTTGATACAGGTTTAAGCTCGCCTGCTGGTTGGCTTCGTTTTTGCCCCAGATATCCAGTTCATAACTGACCAATCCCGCCAAACCTAATTGACCGAACTGGGCACCTTGGCCTTGCGGATAAGAGTTGTCACTGGTTTGATTCATGCCGGCATTCAGTTGCAAGCCTAACTGAGGCAGCAACTTGGCATCTGCCTGTTTTAGGTACGCCTCTGCCATTTGCAAATTCAACTTGGCTTTGGCTAAATCAAAGTTATACTGCACAGCTTGTAGCAACAACATCTGCAAAGTTTGATCCGCCGAGAATTGTTGCCAAAAATCGGCCTCATTCTTTAACTGATCGCTAATCGCAAGTCGTTCCGTCGAGATAATGTTTTCTTGCACATCCACTTGAGGTGGCTGGTATTGCGGCATTTGCGAACAACCGCTTAACAAAACACCGACTGCGAAAACGACAGGCAATCGACGCCATTGAACCTTCTTTATTTTCTTGGCATTCATTTGTTTCACCCTTTTATTTGTCGCTATGAGCAGAACTGGAAGCTTCAGCGGCTTGCGGTTTATCAAAACGTTCCGAAAACGCGGCAATCCAGCGGAAAAACATCGGTACAAACATTGGCGCAAAAACCGTTGCGGCAATCATACCGCCTACCAAACCGGTACCGACCGCTTCGCGGGCAGCCGCCCCGGCACCGGTACTCAACATTAGCGGCACGGCAGCGATGGTAAAGGCCAAGGATGTCATAACAATCGGACGGAAGCGTAATCTGGCGGCGTGCTCGGCCGCCTCCGCCAATGGCACACCTTCTTTATGTTTCTGTTTGGCAACCTCGACAATCAAAATGGCGTTCTTCGCCGACAAACCGATTAAGGTCAATAACCCCAGTTCAAAATAGATGTCATTATCCAAACCGCTTAACATCATCGCCACAGAGGCTCCCAATACCGCAAACGGTACTGCGGTCACCACCGCTAATGGAATCGACCAGCGCTCATATTGGGCGGCCAGAATCAAAAAGACAAATAACAAACCAAACAGGAACGCCTGATTACCGGCACTGGCCGACTGCTTCTGCTGATAGGCTTCACCGACCCAACCTAAAGAGTAAGTCTCCGGCAGGATTTCTTTGGCAACCTCTTCAAATGCAGCAATCGCCTGCCCGGAACTGTAGCCCGGTGCTGGCTCCCCCATCAGTTTCGCCGCCGGGAACAGGTTGAAACGGTCGACGACATCAGCGCCGGTCAAACGTTTGAATGTCACCAAAGCACTTAATGGAATCATTTCCCCGCTCTGCGAACGGACAAATACCTGCGCTAGGTCTTCCGGCTTTTCACGAAAATTGGCTTCGGACTGCAAATTCACCTTATAGGCACGGCCATAAAGGTTGAAATCATTGACATACAGACTGCCAAAAGTGGCCTGCATCGCAGAAAACACTTCTTGCGCCGATACCTGCATGCTTTCCGCTTTTTCACGATCAAGTGTTACCTCATATTGCGGCACCTTGGTTGAGAAGGTGGTACGTACAGACTGCAGTTCAGGTCTGGCGGACGCTTTGGCCACCAATTCATCAGTGACCTTGGCCAAAGCCAAAGAACCGTCACCACCACGGCTTTGCAGATAAGCCTCGAAACCACCGGTCATGCTCATACCCATAATGGTCGGCATACCGATGGGAATACTGAATGCATCAGGCACCGCCATCAACTGACCAAACAACTGTCCGACAATCGCTTGCGAACTCATATCGGCAGTCTCTCGTTCATCCCAATGCTTAAGCTTGACAAAAGACACACCTGAATCGGTTTTTTCGGTAAAGGTCTGTAAATCGAAACCGGCAAAACTGATCGCATGTTCTACCCCCGGATGAGCAAGCAAAGTTTCGCTGACGCCATCACGCACCTCTTCCATTCTTGACAAGGACGAAGCTGGTGGCAGATAACTCAAAACAAATAACGTACCCTTATCTTCCTGAGGCAATAGGCTTTTCGGCAAGCCGTTAACCGCCTGGTAGGTAATAAACAGCAAACCGGCAAACAACAACAGGCTTATCGCGCTGTAACGCATAATCGTACGTACGCTGGCGCTAAACCCATCAGTTATCCAGGCAAAGAAACGATTGAACCCGGCAAAAAAACCACTCGGTTTCAAGTGACCGTCTTTTAAGATATTGGCACACAACGCCGGGGTCAGCGTTAAGGCGACTATACCGGAGATGGTCACCGAAATAACGATGGTAATGGCAAACTGCTTATACATCTCTCCGGTCAGACCGCCGACAAAAGCGACCGGGATAAACACCGCGCCCAATACCAATACGATGGCGATAATCGGCCCGGTGATTTCATTCATCGCCTTAATGGTGGCTTCTCGTGCCGAGAGTTTATAGGTGCTCATAATGCGCTCGACATTCTCAACCACAATAATCGCATCATCAACCACGATACCTATGGCGAGAATCATACCGAACAGCGTCAGCTGGTTAATAGAAAAACCAAGCAGATACATACCGATAAAAGTACCGATGATCGAGACCGGAATGGCCAGTACCGGAATCAAGGTGGCACGGAAATTCTGTAAGAACAGATAGACAACCAATACCACCAGAATCAACGCTTCGATTAGGGTATAGATCACCTTTTCAATGGAAATTTCGACAAACTCAGAAGTATCGTAAGGAATGGCGTAAGACAAGCCTTTTGGAAAGCGCTGCGCCAGCTCTTCCAGTTTAGCGTCAATCAACGCTGATGCTTCCAGCGCATTTGCCCCAGGTTGCAAGAACACACCCATGGGCACGGTTGGCTGACCATCATAGGTAGCATTGAAGTTATAGGCTTGCGCTCCCAACTCAACACGAGCGACATCTTTCAGATGCAGAATCGAACCGTCGTTATTGGCACGCAGGATAATGTTTTCGAACTGTTTGGCATCGGTTAGACGACCGGCGGTAGTCACCGTATAGGTAAATGCTTGACCATTTTCCATCGGCTCCTGACCGAAACGCCCGGCGGCAAATTGCGAGTTCTGAGCCTTAATCGCCTTGGCGATATCGTTCGGCGTCAATTTGAATTGTGCCAGTTTATTGGGATCCAACCAAATACGCATCGAGTAATCTTTGGCACCGAACTGACGGACTTCACCGATTCCGGGAATACGCGCCAGCTCATCAACCACATTGATCAAACCGTAATTGGCGATAAAAACCGTGTCCAAACTGGCATTATCTGAATATAACGCGACCACTTTGAGGATGCTGGAAGAGCGTTTATTGACCTTAACACCGGTTTGCTGCACCTCGCTTGGCAGACGGCTCAATGCACTTTGCACACGGTTATTGACATTGATATTGGCTTTTTCCACATCGGTACCGATATCAAAGGTCACCGTTAGCGTCAAAGTACCGGACGATGAGGTGACACTATTGATATAGAGCATATCGTCGATACCGTTAATCGCTTGCTCCAAAGGCCCAGCCACGGTTTCGGAAATCGTTTCGGCACTCGCTCCCGGATACTGGGCGATCACCTGAACCTGAGGGGGAACAATTTGCGGATATTCGGCAATCGGTACCGATTTCATTCCAAGAAAGCCGGCAATAACGATAATCAGTGAAAACACACTGGCCATGACCGGACGATCAATAAAAAATTTTGACAACATAAGAGATTCCTTGGCTAATTTGACAGCATCAGCTGTTTACGGCTTAGACTTTGCTGCACTATTTTGCGTGGCGTTTGCTGGCGGCATATTCATCACTTTTACCGGTGATTTCGGTCTCAGGCGGATTAGATTATTGATAATCACCTGCTGTCCGGCTTTTAAGCCCTTATTAACCAGCCATTGATTTTCATAGGCACCGGCAAGGCCGACTGGAACCATTTCTGCAACCCCGTCATCGACGATATAGACAAAGGCTTGAGCGCCCATCTGTAAAACCGCTTTCTGCGGAATTTTATAAACCTGCTGATAATCACCGGCAACGACACGGATACGCACGAATTCACCAGGCATCAGCGTTCCCTGAGGATTGTCAAATACTGCTCGTGCAGCCACCTTACCGTTGGCAGCATCGATCTTGCTATCGATAAAATCGACATATCCGCTAACTAAGGCTTTTTTCTGAGCATTGAGCACTTCGGCGATCAATTTGGTATTGTCGTTATTGCGGAAAAAGCTGACATCCGAATCGGCAATCGAGAAATCGACATAAACCTTATCCATCTGAGTGACGCTGTTCAGAGTTCGGTTATTGTCGTTACTGCCAACCAGACTACCGATGTCTTGCTGCTTGGCACTGATGATTCCACTAATCGGCGCTCTAACGCTGGTGTAATCCAAATCGATCTGAGCATTTTCCAGATTGGCTTGCGCCGCCAATAAAGAAGCTCTTGCCAATTCCAGATTGGATTGCGCCTTATCCACTTCCTGCTGACTGACACCTTGTTTTTTATAGAGTCCGCTTAAGCGGCGATATTCACGCTCCGCCTGCGCGATTTGAGCCTTGGCGGTAACAACCTGAGCCTTGGCCTGCTGTACCAAAGCACGGTAACGGCGCTCATCGATCTTATAAAGTTTTTGACCTTTTGTAACGGCCTGACCTTCTGTATAAAAGCGTTGTTCCAATATACCGCTGACTCGGACAAACACATCCACTTGTTGCAGCGCTTTGATACGCCCGGGAAACTCAAAGGTGACCGGCACATTGACAGCTTCAGCACTCACCACGACAACCGGCATTGGCGGTTGCTGTGAATTGGCGATAGCACTACCGGCATAACTTAATGCCAGGGCCACTAGTGAGATCAACAGGGTTTGGACAGAACGGGCGGACTTCTGCATAGACATAGGATTCCCCAAAAATTACACAGCAGACTCCTCACATTGTTGAGAAATTGTGCCGTTATGATAGATAAAATGGATTTACTGATAAAAAGTGTAGCACACATTACACTTTTTGCTCAAATGATAAATTACAGGTATCATAGAACTCTATTTTCATAAAATTAGAACGACCCGATTCAACGCCGGTTTGTTCCAGCTTGTTTTAAGCTATAAAGTATAGAAGACCATGACCACAGCCCTATCAGCACAAGAACCGCAAAGCAAAAACCGACAGAGTAAGTCTTCTACCGCTGACACAACTCGTGGCAATAAAACGGTACAACCCAGCACCAAACGCGGTGTTGCCCGACAACAAAAAATTCTCGAGATCGCTGAGCAACAGTTTTTGCAATACGGTTATTCCGGCAGCAGCGTCAATGAAATCATGCGCTTATCAGGCGGCTCTTTAGGCACTTTATATCGTCAGTTCGGTAATAAACTAGGGTTGTTTGAAGCGGTATTCAAAAAGAAATCGAAAGAACTATTTCAGCCTTTCGAGACAGAAACCCATTGGCCTGAAGAATTTGGCGAAGGGCTCTATCATTTCGGCAAAACCATGCAAGACATCGCCTTATCGGCTGATGGTATCGCGATTTATCGTTTGGTCATCACCGAAAACAATATCGATCAAAGTAAAATCCAGAAAATTTTCTACCGTTACGGGCCGACCATTGCCATAGACGTTCTCGCCAAATATCTGGATAAACACATTGCAAACACTCGCCTGCCAGAGTTTAATTCTGAACTCTATGCACAGCAGTTTCTGGAAATGATCAAAGGACCGTTTTTATTGAAGGCTTTATTGGGTGAAGAGATTACCGATAAAGAAAGAGAGCTGGCGTTAAGCCAAGCGGTTGATCTATTCTGCAACAGTTTGCAGAAGCGATAAGATAAAGACTTTAAGGAAAATTAAAAACGCTGCTTAATGTAGTCGGCGAACTGTTTCAGTTCAGACTGCATTTTTTGCATCTGTTCGACAACGGTGGCCTGCTCGGAAGTCAGACTGGAATCTTCGATATCGATATCACGTTTTGATAAACGTGTTTTCGCGCCGGGAATGGTAAAACCTTGGTCATGCAGTAAGCTTTTGATTTCCAGCACCAGTAGCACATCGTTTTTCTGATAATAACGACGACCACGACGTTTACTAGGCTCAAGTTGTGGAAAAACCTGCTCCCAGTAACGCAATACATGCGATTTTAGCTGACATAAATCTGCCACTTCACCGATGGTGAAGTATTTTTTGTCCGGCAGATCTATCTCCAGCTGTTCAATCGGTAATGATAATTTTTTAGGCTTTGCCATAGTTATCGATTTGCGCACGTAATTTTTGACCAGGCTTAAATGTTACCACTCTTCGTGCTGAGATTGGAACATCTTCACCAGTTCTTGGATTACGACCAGGACGAGGTGCCTTGTCACGCAATTCAAAATTACCGAATCCCGATAATTTAATCTGTTCACCAGAGACCAACACTTCACCGATTTCGTTGTAAAACTGTTCAACCAAATCTTTTGATTCGCGCTTGTTAAAGCCGAATGTATCCGCTAAGTTCTGAGCAATATCCGCTTTTGTCAACGTCATATGTTTTCCCTATTACATATTTAATTGTTGTTTTTATGATTTGCCAAATTGCGCTTAACGCAATTCTGCATTCACAGCCTGTTTTGCAGCAGTTAAGATCTCTGCAACCAGGGCTTCAACTTCTTCATCCTGCAAGGTGCGATCTTGATGCTGTAGTGTCAAGGTAATCGCAACACTCTTATGCTCTTCAGCAACCCCTTGACCACGGTAGATATCAAATAGATCAACCGATTTAAGGATGTCTGATGTGACCGTATTGATCGCATCAATTAAGGCCTGAACGGTAACCGACTCTTGCACAACAAAAGCCAAATCACGCTGAACTTCAGGGAACTTAGAAATCGCAGACGCCTTAGGCACCTGCTTATTTAGAATAGCATCCTGACGAATCTGGAACATAAATACATTACCGTTTACGTCAAACGTTTTCACCAACTGCGGATGCAGCTGACCGATCACACCGACTTCTTTACCATCAAGCATAATCGCGGCTGATTGACCTGGGTGTAATGCCGGATTATTAGTTGGTTCATAACGTACATGCGCCTGAAGGTGACTCATCGTCAATAGACTTTCCAAATCACCTTTCAGGTCATAGAAATCGACGTTACGTGTCGTGCTATGCCATGAAGCATCCGCTACAGGACCTACAATCGCACCGGCCAACATTGGCACCTGCTCGGCACCGGTGGCATCGCTATCGTCCTTATAGAACACCAAACCGGCTTCAAACAGACGAACTCGAGACTGTTGACGGTTCTGGTTATAGGCAACACTCTGCAGCAGACCAGGGAACAAGGTAGTTCGCATCGCTTTCATATCTTCTGAAATCGGATTTTTCAGTAACACATATGGCAATTCAGGTGCGATCGCTTTTTGCTTGTCTTCGGCCACAAAGCTATAGGTGACCACTTCATTGAAACCACGCTGAACCAAAGTATTCTTCAAGGCAATCAATGACTGCTCGTCTTCCGGCAATTCGTTCAATGACATTGGCGCCAGCACAGGTGTTTCCGGTAGATTGTTATAACCGTAAACACGACCGATCTCTTCAATCAAATCCATTTCAATCGCCATATCAAAGCGGAAACTTGGCGCGGTGACCGACCAGCCTTGATCATTCGCGGCAATCTCAAAACCTAGCTTATTGAAGATATCCACTACCTGCGCATCAGCCACTTCAATACCCAAGCGGTTCAAAATAGTGTCACGGCGTAGATTGATTGTCGCAATCTGAGGTAGGTTTTCCGCACTCACTTCACTCACAAACTGACTTACGGTTCCGCCAGCAATTGAGGTAAATAAATCTAATGCACGGTTAAGCGCACGCTCCGGCAGCATTGGGTCAACACCACGCTCGAAACGCATTGAGGAATCGGTATGAAGACCGTAATTACGCGCTTTACCCGTAATCGCCAAACGTGCGAAATGTGCCGATTCAAAGAAAATTTTGCTGGTGTCATCGGTTACAGAAGTCGCTAAACCACCCATAATACCGGCCACGGCAATCGCACCGGAATCATCGGCAATCACTAAAGTATCGCCCTTCAATTGCAGCTCTTTCTCATCCAAGGTGACAATCCTTTCGCCATCATTGGCAAAACGAACTTGAATATCGCCTTGCAGCTTGTCGGCATCGAAAGCATGCATCGGCTGACCCAGTTCCATCAACACATAGTTGGTGATATCGACAACCAAACCTAATGAACGAACACCGCAACGATGTAGCTTCTGCACCATCCATACAGGGGTTTCGGCATTGGTATCAAATCCGCTAACCATCGCGCCTAGATATTTAGGGCAAGCCTGAGCCTCTTTTACCACAACCGCTTGTGAACAAGTCTCGGTACCGGCCATCTGCTTTTCTTCAAACGGTACGCTGAATTGTGCGCCACTGATTGCGTGAACATCGCGGGCAATCCCCAACACACTGAAACAGTCTGCACGGTTTGGTGTCAGATCAACGTCGATACAGCTATCGTCTAAATCGAAGTACTCACGTACATCGGTACCGATTGGCGCATCTTCCGGCAGAACATGAAGACCATCTATACCATCATCCGGCAAGCCAAGCTCATTCGTACTACACAACATACCGTTCGACGGCTGGCCACGCAGTTTGGCTTTTTTGATTTTGAAATCACCCGGTAGCACAGCTCCCACCTTGGCACAACAGACTTTCATACCTGCGACAACATTCGGTGCACCACAGACGATCTGTACCAGTTCACCATCTCCGGTATCAACCTGAGTAATGTTCAATTTGTCAGCATCAGGATGCTTTTCAACCGAAACCACCTGAGCGACAACCACATTGCTGAATGACGGAGCCGCAGGCTCAACATCATCGACTTCCAAGCCAGCTAAACTTAAGGATTCAGATAAGGTGTTGGTATCCCATTCAGGGCTAGTCCACTCTCTTAACCAATTTTCACTAAATTTCATATTCTTTTTTCTCGTCCGCTTTACTGGCTTTTATTATTTGAATTGCTGCAAGAAACGCATATCGTTCTCGAAGAACTGGCGTAGGTCATTGACGCCGTAACGCAACATCGCCAGACGCTCAACCCCCAAACCAAACGCCAAACCGGTATATTCATCCGGATCGATACCGACATTTTTCAATACATTCGGGTGCACCATACCGCAGCCCAATACTTCGATCCAACGTCCATCACCGAATAGATCCGTGGCGATATCCACCTCTGCCGAAGGCTCGGTAAACGGGAAATAGGATGGTCTGAAACGAGTCTGCAAGTTTTCGTCTTCGAAGAACTTACGTAGGAAATCGATAATCAATGCACGCAGCTGGGCAAAACTGGCGTTCTTCTCGATAATCAAACCTTCCACCTGATGGAACATCGGCGTATGCGTCTGGTCGGAGTCACAACGATACACTCGGCCTGGTGCGATAATACGCAAAGGCGGCTGCTTGTTTTCCATAGTACGGATCTGCACACCTGAGGTATGCGTACGTAACACCGTGTTCTCATTGATATAAAAGGTATCATGCATCGCACGCGCCGGATGGGTTTCCGGAATATTCAAGGCTTCGAAATTATGCCAATCGTCTTCGATTTCCGGACCTTGCTCGACATCGAAACCGGCATTGGAAAACAGTGTTTCGATACGCTGTAAAGTGCGCGTCACCGGGTGCAAGCTACCTAAATCGGCGTCGCGCCCCGGCAGGGTCACATCGATGGATTCTTCAGCCAGTTTTTGCGCTAGCTTAGCGTCATCCAATTCTTTCTTCTTAGCATTCAATAAGCCCTGCACAGTCTGCTTGGCTTCATTGATGATCTGTCCAGCTTTTGGTCGCTCTTCTGCGGACAACTTACCTAGGGTTTTCATCATCTCGGTCAATTGACCTTTTTTACCTAGATAGTGGACACGTAGTTCATCGAGTTTGCTGAGTTCATTAACTTCGCTTACCGCCGCTTGAGCTTGCGAAATGATGTCTTGCAGTTGTTGTTGCATGGAGCTTTGTTTCCCAAAACGAATAAATAGATATTAAATATGACCGTTGCTGTGCATGTTTTTCAGACACAAAACGACTGACAGCCATGTTTAATAGCCACTTCGCTCATTACTATAATTAAATAAAAAGCTTGTTGGATTCGATGAAAAAAATAGGGGACTGAAGTCCCCTATTTTTAAACTAGGTTGCCCTAGTCAGATGTATTATGCTAAAGCCGCTTTCGCTTTTTCAGCAATCGCTGTGAACGCAGCAGCGTCATGTACAGCGATATCAGCTAGAACCTTACGGTCAACCGCAACACCAGCTTTGTTAAGTCCGTTGATAAAACGGCTATATGTCATACCGTTCATACGCGCAGCGGCGTTGATACGTGCAATCCAAAGGCGACGGAAAGTACGCTTTTTGTTACGACGATCGCGATATGCATATTGACCCGCTTTAATAACGGCTTGCTTAGCAACGCGGAATACTTTGCGACGAGCGCCGTAATAACCTTTAGCTGCTTTTAATACTTTATTGTGTCGACGACGTGCGATGACACCTCTTTTAACTCTTGCCATGATCTAATCTCCTATTAAGCGAACGGTAACATACGACGAACCATTGCCACATCGTGGTCATGGATCATGCTGCCTGAACGAAGCTGACGCTTACGCTTAGTAGACTTCTTCGTCAAAATGTGACGAAGATGAGATTGTTTACATTTGAAACGACCTGAGCCAGTTTTTTTGAAGCGCTTTTTAGCACTACTGTTAGTTTTCATCTTTGGCATTGAATGAAACTCCGCATTTAAGCGTTCTCGATAAATATCCATTTACCGATCCACTTCAGTTTTATACAAAGCCTGGAATAGTTTCCAGACCTCACTCGGAACAACGAACAGCACTGAGGGAGCTGCACCGGAAACCGAATCTGAATAAATCCAAACCCCGTCCCAGCTGTTGTGGGCAGTATCGAATAGGCTAATGCCTAATCGTTACTATTTCTTCTTATTGGTTGGTGCCACCATCATTTGCATCTGACGGCCTTCCATTTTCGGCATTTGTTCAACAGTACCAAACTCTTCAACATCTACCTTAACGCGCTCCAACACCTTAAGACCCAGTTCCTTATGGGTAATCTCACGTCCACGGAACCAGATGGTTACCTTGACGCGATCTCCCTTTTCTAAGAATTTTATCAGGTTGCGTAGTTTGACCTGATAATCCCCTTCCTCAGTTCCTGGGCGAAACTTAACTTCTTTAACCTGGACTTGCTTCTGCTTTTTCTTCGCTTCGTGCTGCTTTTTCTGCTGCTGGTAAAGGTATTTACCATAGTCCATGATTTTACAAACTGGAGGGCTTGCTTTCGTTGCAACCTCAACCAAATCCAATCCCGCTTCTTGCGCCATCTCTAGTGCACGGTCAATTGAAACCACCCCGGCCTGTTCGCCATCTGCATCGACTAATCGAACTTCTGGTACATTAATGGCCTTGTTAATTCTGTCTTTAGGGGCTTCCGGTTGTTGTGGTCGACCTCGACCACCTCTTCTAATTGCGATAGCAATATCCTCCAGTTAGTTATAAATTCTTTGCGTAACAATCGGTTAGTTAATTTACGCTTCTACTACACGACCTAAATTGGAAATATCGTTGTTCAGCAAATCAATTAGCTGATCGAACGAGAACGAACCTAGGTTCTCACCACCGCGAGCACGTACATTGAAGGTTTCATTCTCCATTTCCTGATCACCTACGACCAGAATATACGGCACACGTTGCATTGTATGTTCGCGAATTTTAAACCCAACCTTCTCATTTCTCAAGTCCGATTCGGCTCTAAACCCATGTTTTTTCAATTTTTTAGCCATTTTGTCCACATATTCGTTGTGGACATCCGCAATTGACGCAATAACTAACTGGGTTGGTGCCAACCAAGTCGGGAACTTTCCTTCGTAATGTTCCACCAAGATTCCAACAAAACGTTCCAAGGAACCAAGAATCGCTCGGTGGATCATTACCGGGTGATGTTTTTCATTATCTTGACCGACATAAGTCGCATTCAAACGCTCTGCCTGAGTCATCGAGAAATCAAGTTGGATAGTACCGCACTGCCAAACACGACCGATGCAGTCTTTTAGCTGGAATTCGATCTTAGGGCCGTAGAAGGCGCCTTCACCCGGCTGTAACTTGTATTCCAGACCGGCTTCATCCAATGTCTGCTGTAGAGCCGCCTCAGCCAAGTCCCAAACTTCATCGGAACCAACACGCTGCTCTGGACGAGTCGACAGTTTCACCGCGATGTTATCGAAACCGAAATCGGCATAAGTCTGATAAACCAAGTCGATACAACCCTGCACCTCGGACTTGATCTGCTCTTCGGTACAGAAAATATGCGCATCATCCTGCGTGAATGAACGCACACGCATCAAACCATGAAGCGTACCAGACGGCTCGTTACGGTGAACGGTACCGAATTCGGCGATACGCACCGGCAGGTCACGGTAACTGGTCAAGTGACGGTTGAATACTTGAATATGCCCCGGACAGTTCATCGGCTTAACCGCGTAATCACGGTTATCGGTTTCTGTGGTGAACATATTGTCTTTAAATTTGTCCCAGTGACCCGACTTCTCCCATAAAGAGCGGTCCATAATCAATGGGGTACGAATCTCTTCATAGTCGTTGGCAACCAACTGATCGCGCATATATTGCTCCACCACGCGATACAAAGTGGTCCCTTTCGGATGCCAGAACGCCATACCCGGTGAAATGTCTTCGACATGGAACAGGTCAAGCGTTTTACCTAGTTTACGATGGTCGCGTTTTTCCGCTTCTTCCATCATCAACTGGTAGTCTTTCAATGCCTGCTTATCGGCAAAGGCGATACCGTAGATACGCTGCAACATTTTATTGTCAGAGTTACCACGCCAATAAGCACCGGCAACATGAGTTAAGGCAAACGCTTTGGTAAAGCCCATATTCGGAACATGAGGGCCGACACACATATCGACATATTCTTCGTGGAAATAGAAACCGAATTCGCTCTCATCCGGCAGATCACGGATCAATTCCAACTTGTACTCTTCACCACGCTCTTCAAAAGTTTTAATCGCTTCATCACGCGGCAGCATCTTCTTGATGACGGGATACTTGGTTTTCGCCAGCTCTTTCATGCGCTTTTCGATTTTCTTCAAATCGTCCGGCGTAATCTTGTACTCCATATCGATGTCATAGTAAAAACCGTTATCGATAACCGGGCCGATCGCCATCTTCACATCAGGATACAACTGCTTTAACGCATGCCCCAACAAGTGGGCGCAAGAATGACGCATGATATGCACGCCATCTTCATCTTTCATAGTGACGATTTCTAACGACGCATCTTCAGAGATCAAATCGCAAGCATCCTTTAACTGGCCGTTAACACGGCCGGCAACCGTTGCCTTGGCTAGACCCGTACCAATACTTTCCGCCACTTGCATGACTGAAACTGCTTCATCGAATTGTCTGGTAGACCCGTCTGGTAAAGTAATGATTGGCATTGATTTAATCTCTTCTTTAAAAAATGCGTCGTTCAAAAAGTAAGCCCGATATTCTAGCATTTATTACGCTGCCCTAGCCAGACTTTATACGCTTTTTTTTAGGCTTTTTCGTGGCCAATACAAATCCGTTGACCCCATGTCGGTTTTATGCTCGAACCGATAAACAAAAACCCTTGGCAGCAGAACTGCACAAGGGTTCCAGATAAACATTAACCTAATGTTTTACAAATAAATAAATAAATAAAAATATCACATACCCATCTTTTCAGCTTCTTCCAAAGCGCCATGCAGAACTTCGTCGTAGGCCTCCAATTCCAAACCAAAATACTGCAAAGCATTCAACAACGCTTCAGACGGCGCTTCTCTATCGGCATCATTCAGATCGGCAATACCGTTTTCAAAACCTAAACGAAACGCTCCCTGCTCGGCCAAAAAGGTTAGATAAGCAAACGCTTTGTATTGGTCGTCCGCCTTATCTGGCGTATGATGAAAAGCCACCCCCATAATGATTTCCTTGGGAAACTTCCACTGCTGTAAAAGACGCGCACTCATCAACGCATGATAAGTACCAAACACCTTATTTTCCGCGTGTGACAAACGGGCAATATCATAATCGGTCAGTTTAATAACCTCTAAATACTTTTCCCGACTTTCCACCGCCAACAGATAGATACCGATATCGCGCATCAAACCACATAAAAACGCTTCACCCGGACTGACATGCAACGCACGCCCCAAAGCCTGCCCGACAACGGCCGCAAGCATGGCGTGCTTCATAAAATGCTTTTCACTGAACGGCGGTTTGGTTTTAAACGATGATTTATAGTTAATCGCATGGGCCATCACACGAACATCTTTAATACCGATCCGGACAATCGCTTCTGATAAATCCGAAATTGGCATGCCCGTTGTGTATTTTGCGCTATTGACGACACCAATCAAACCCGCAGCCAAACGCGGGTCTTGTGCAATCAACTGAACCAAATCACCTATTTGAACGGTTTCATCGGTTGCCAGTGTCCGCTCCAGCTTAACCAGAGCATCGGGAAAATGCGGAAGGTCATCCAATGCCTTCAAACGATCCATAATCGTTTTACTTACATTGGGTTTGGCCGCTTCACTCATTCATAAACCTCATTTAGTCATTCTCTAAACGCCCAAACGACTTGGGCTTGGCATCTCATTGAAGAGATTAAAAATTTAATGATTTCAATTTTAACCAAATTTGCGCTACAATCCGCACGAATTTAAAAAAAATGCCAAATTTCATGGCACTTTTTTCGAAACCAACACGGTTTTGTACTCTAACTTAAGTACAATATTTTGACAGCCAGGGGCGGCAATTTGCCTGAGATCTCAATGTAAAAGAGAGCACCCTTCGAACCTGATCCAGTTAATACTGGCGTAGGGACGGCGTGATACAAGTAGTCGCTTTTGCCATAACAATTAACCCTATTATGCTTGACAGCAATACCGGTTAACGACCATTCAATATGGCCTTCCACAACTAACAGAACAAAAACCTCTGTTACCGCACTACCCACGCTTTCCTATTGCAGTCCGGCTTAGCATTAAAGGAAGCGATATGAACAGCAAACTGAACCCAATTACGATTGCCTTGCTTGGCGTAGTGTATAGCGCACAAAGCTTCGCAGAAACCAGCCTAAACGATATCACCATTGGCGCAGACTTATTTGAAAGTACTCAACAAGACATGCCTGCCAGTGTCGAAGTCCTGACTCAGGATGAACTGCAAGACCAAGGTGCCAACCACTTTGACGATGTTTTACTAAAGACCCCAAATGTAAACTTTTCTGGGCAAAGCTCACGTGCTCGTCATATACAAATTCGCGGCATGGGTGAACGAGATGAATATACCGGCGCACCGAACTCAAGCGTCGGTTTCGCCGTAGATGATATCGACTTTTCCGGAATCGGCATGACTGGAAATGTATTTGACACCAAACAAGTTGAGGTTTTACGCGGCCCGCAAAACACGCGTTATGGACAAAGTGCGATTGGCGGTCTGATTAATATCCAGACTAATGACCCGACGCCATATCGTGAGAGCATGATTGAAGCCAGCGCGGGTGATGATAGCCTGCGTGAATTCGGCTTAATGACCAGCGGCCCAATTAACAATGAAAAGGATGCGGCCCAATACCGTTTTGTTATGTTTAAGCATCAAAGCGACGGCTTCCGCCACAATGAAACTTTAGGTCGCAGCGACACTAACGGTCGAGATGAACTGACATTACGCGGTAAACTGCGCTTATTCCCAAACCAGCATACAACGGTCGATATCACCGCTTTGCATGCTGATTTAAACAATGGTTATGATGCCTGGGCACGTGATAACAGCTTTACCACGCTTACTAACCAACCAGGTGAAGACGACCAACTATCCAATGCCGCCTCTGTCAAAGTGGTTTCAACAGCTAACCCAAATTTTGTGCTGACCAGCAAAACCGCTATAGCCGGTTCTACAATGCGTTATAGCTATGATGAAGACTGGACTGCAGCATTAAGCGGCACCTACCTGAACGATAAAACACGTCAAACTTACAGCCAAGAACTGCGCTTCAGCTCAACCGAAACTTCTAAGATCGGCGGAAATACTGATTGGCTGGCAGGGCTTTATGCCTCAAAACTTGATGAAAAGAACCAAACAGAATATTGGGGAAGTTCATCAACTGATTTTTCTATCACCAAACTTTCCGGTTTTGGTCAACTTGATGTGGCTATCAACGATAAAACGACTGTCAGCACCAGCTTGCGAGTTGAAAACAACAACAACGCCTTTAGCAACAGTAATGGTGAATACTACGCGCCAAATGAAACGCTTTGGGGTGCAAGCCTAAGTTACAGCCACCGTTATAATGATAAATATAGCGCTTACACTAGCGTGACTCGTGGTTTTAAAGCCGGTGGTTTCAACCCAGGTCAGCCAAGCGGTACGCCAAGCCAATACTTGAGTTATGATGCAGAAACACTGATTAACTATGAAATCGGTTTAAAATCGCACTTCGCTGCTATCGGCTTAAACAGCAATATCACTGCATTCTATATGGATCGTCATAATCCGCAGATTGACGGTTATACCTATGATCCTAACTCCGGAACTAATTGGGTGTTCTATACCGAAAACTTTGACAGCGCATCCAGCTACGGAATTGAAGCCGACTTTAACTGGCAGGTAAGCGAACGCTTCACAACTTTCGGTTCAATGGGCTTGATGCAAACCGATGTCAACGGCACCCCATTAAACAGCGGATTTAGCATCAGTAATCGAGCATTGCCACATAGCCCGAATTATCAAATCAATTTAGGTGCTAAATATCGCAGCAGCCAAGGCTTCTACGCTCAGGCCGACATCACCGCTGTAGACAAGTTCTATTTTGACACCACACACAACGATCAATCTAATGCCTATAAAGTCGTTAATGCACGCATTGGTTATGAAGCAAATGATTATGAAGTTTATCTATGGGCGAAAAACCTGACGGATGAACGTTATGCAACACGTGGTTTCTATTTTGACTTTAACGCACCTTATACCAATCCATCAGAATATGAACGTTTAGGCGACCCTCGACAAATCGGCCTGACTGCGCGAGTATATTTCTAATTGAAGGCATCGGGGCTTTGATTGAAACCCCGCTCTTATAACTTATGCCACACTTTGCATTATTAAGATGTGGCAAACGACAAGGAATACATTATGAAAGTCTCTGTTGATATCAGTATGTATCCGTTGATTGACGACTATTGTCAGCCGATTATCGACTTTATTGATCGTTTCGAACAAAACCCTGCGGTCAATGTGCAGCGCAACAGTCTTTCCACTCATATTTACGGCGATTACAGCGATGTAATGGGCGCCTTGAACAGTGAAATATTAGCGGTAATCGAACAGGTTCCACAGACGGTGTTTGTGATTAAACTGGTCGGTAAAGATCGAGAAAAGGCGGTAATCAATGCTTGCGAATGAAACAAACCTGCTAACCGCCGTTATCGATGCTTTTATGGCGCAATCCGGCTGGGAATGGATTGCCGCGGCCTTGGGGACACTTTATGTGATTCTGGCGGCTCGTCAATCTGTCTGGTGCTGGCCGGCGGCTTTTATCAGTACGCTGATTTATACCATGCTGTTTTGGGAAGGCCAACTGCCGATGCAGGCGATTCTGAATTTTTATTATATGGCGATGGCAGTATACGGCTATCTGCTCTGGAAACAGGTTATCCGCATCAATAAGCAAAAAGATAAAGAAGAGTTACCGGTAACCACCCGTTCATGGCGCTTTCACGCCAGCTACATTACCAGTGGTCTGGCAATCAGCTTGGCGATCGGTTACTACCTTGAAAGCTTAGGCACCAACCTACCTTATCTGGATGCGGTCGTCACGGTATTCTCGGTAATGACCACGGTGCTAATGGCTCGCAAAGTGCTGGAAAACTGGCTCTATTGGATTGTTATCGACTCTTTGGCGATTGCGCTCTACTGGCAGAGTGGTTTCTATGTGACGATTGCCATGTTCACGGTTTACCTGGTATTGGCGGTATACGGTTACAGAAGCTGGCTTGCCGCGAACAATATCGAAACACTGAATGGAGATAACGATAGCGACAACCGCTCAACGGCTAACGCCTAAACTCAAGCAGTAACCGCATATAAATGACGAGTTAACACAGCAAAACTAGTCAAAAAAGTGCGGTTGCTGCATCCATCTCTGGTAATCCTCTTCACCCAGCACATTCATCAAATACAACACCGTACGATAAACCTGCCTGACATTTTTCAATGCTGGAACCGCCATATCCGATTTGGCGCTATAGACACTGATAAAACGCTCCAACTCGATTTTATCGAGCAAATACTCAAGAATGACGAAATCGAATTCAACCGGTGCGGCGACAAACGCATCCAAATCGTAAATACCGCTCAAACTGCCGTTATCCACCGCCAATTGATCCCAACGCAAATCCATCATCAACGGCACGACACGCTCGATAGCAATACTATCAAGCTGCTCAATCAAAGCCTGCTGGGTATCGATATCGATTGACTCGACATCCATCACATAAAACAGCTTCATTAATCTCATGCGCCAGTTCTGCTCACTAAACAGGGCAAGCGATCCAGCCGTTTCCTGCTGCAAACGCCCTACCTGAGCAAATTCATTTTGATGCAATAAGGCCAATAATTCGGCCAACTGTTCAATCATGAAAACATTTTTATTCTCAGCCACCTGCCCACCTAACTCGGCAAACAAGGCAAAAGCGTAGGCCTCATTTTCGGCGGTTTGGTGACAATGCGGAACCTCGATAGCGCTGGTTGCGGTAAATTCTTTAAGCAATTGTGAAAGCTCATCACTGCCGACAATCGCATCCGCCAGATGCTGTTCGAACAGATGCCCCATCACCTGCCAAAAAGGAGACGGCGACTCTTGTTTGGCGACACGCTTGATAAACAGTCGCTGGTCCGTTGGCGTATGCAGCACCGGCCAGATATCACAACTGCTATCGGCAAAACGCGGCACCAACTTTGGTTCGAGCTGCAGCTCGTCCAGTAACGGCCAATGCTCTGCTGAAATACCGATTTCACTGGTAACAGACGCTATCGTGTGTCTATCCGACTTAGACAAAATCACTCCTAATCACGGTTAAGGCATTTATAAAATTCATCTATTCAGTTATAATCAATCGGTTTGAGTTTTATGTTTGCCGCAAATTTCACTATGAAATTGAGCTTGGCAGTTTGTCAAACAACACTAGAGATTTTCAAGAGGCGTGAGCACATCGAATGATATCGATCCGCCCCTTTGATTTAGGTTATCGACTCAACCTTAGTCAGACCAATGATAAGAACATAACGAAAAGGATTATAACAATGAATTTAGATCAAGCGCGCTTTTACATGGTAGAACAGCAAATTCGCCCTTGGGACGTCTTAGACCCTAAAGTGCTAGATCTATTTATGGATATTCCTCGCCACGAGTTCGTCCAGCCGGGTCAAGAATCTTTGGCCTATATGGACATTGAACTGCCAATCGGTGAAAACCAGACCATGATGGCACCGAAAATCGAAGCCAAGATTCTCCAGGCTATCGACATCGCCGAAGATGAAAGCGTCCTGGAAATCGGTACCGGTTCAGGTTATCTGACCGCATTAATGGCGGCTCAGGCGAAATCGGTAGACACCGTGGAAATCAACCCGACCCTATCCGAACAAGCGCAAGCACGTTTGAAGAACTTCACGAATATCGATTTCCAAATCGGTGATGCCAGCCAAGCCTGGAACTCGGATAAAAGCTATGACGTCATTGTTTTGACCGGCTCGGTAAGCGATGTGCCGGAAAGCTATAAAATGCAGTTGAACTTAGGTGGTCGCCTAGCCTTGATCACCGGTCACGCACCGGCAATGACCGCGCAAGTCATCACTCGTGTCAGCGATCAGGAATGGGAAACAGAAACCCTTTTTGAAACCGAATTGACACCTCTGATCGACAGCTCAAAACAGGAAAGCTTCAGCTTCTAAAAAACGGTAAGCCGCTAACAAAAAAGCGCCTTAATGGCGCTTTTTTTATAACTCGAATAAGCTTTGCTTACATTTCACTGTGTCCTAGCTCTTCTTTGGTTTCCACCAAAGACGGCTTTTCCTTAATGGCCTTTTCGAGGTCTTTTAAGTAAGAATTAATCGCAGCCTCCATCATCTGGTTTTCTTTGGCATAGGCTTCGAATCCTTCTTTATAAGGATCTCGTTCGGCAGTTTCCGCAAAAGCCTGTGAGCTGAACGCGAATAACGCCGTTAATGCCGATGCAATTAAAATCGTTGGTTTACGCATAAGACCTCCAAAAAAATCGTTTTAAGATTAATGAGATAGAAAAGTAATGCTTGTACAGGATTCAATATAGGGGGCTTGGCAAAAAAATTCAACCTTAGACATCGATTCGATTGACGCACTACTGCCATAGCCAACTTAGCAAATCATGACAAATTCGGTAAAACTCATCCACAAGCCAAGCTTTATTGCCACGAGCTCAAACAGTCCGGCTCTCAGCAAACCCGATGTAGGCATAGCCTAATAGATGGATCATGACAACCTTCGCCGAACCCCAAGCAGCCCTTAATAGAACTATTCAAAGAAAAGCCCTATAATGACACTAGCTCATCTACTGAGGTACCGTCATGCATAGACAAGCCGAACCCAATACAAACTGTCTGACCTTTAGCCTTCTCTTGGCAAGTTTTCTGTCTCTGATGCCTACTTATGTTTTTTCCGATACGCTGCGGATCGCTACCGATGAATGGTGCCCTTACGATTGCATTCCAAGTCAAAATCAAGGCAAGGTCGGATACATTGGTGACTTATTGACAGAAACCATGAAAGCAAGAGGACACGAGGTCGAGTTCGTTGAAGTTTCTTATTCTCGCGGATTGCAACTGGTAAGGGAAGGTAAACTTGACGGCACCATGGCCTGCTTTCGTGAAGAAGCCCCGGATTTCGTATTTCCTGACCTTGCCTTAGGAAAAAGCAACAGTACGTTTTTCAGCCATAAAAATTCAAACTGGCGCTACACAGGTAAGGATTCGCTTGAACAGGCTAAAATGATTGGCATCATTAAGGGCTATGACTATGTGGACCCGACAGTGATGGATTATATCAATCAAAACCCCAAAAACGTTCTTGCGATCACTGGAGAAAAACCTTTAGAAAGGCTGCTTGAAATGCTTACCAATGGTCGCCTGACCGCGATTATCGAAGACAAAAGCGTACTCGAATACAAGGCCAAGCAAATAGGCAAGTCAGAGCAGGTAAAAGTCTCCGGCACTACCAATGTAGTCATAGATGTTTACAGCAGTTTTTCACCCAAGAACCCCAAGTCTGCCGAGTACGCCAAAATTTTATCTGAAGAAACTCAAAAAATGCGAAAAGACGGTCGTCTGAAAAAATTGCTGGACCGTTATGGCATCCAAGATTGGCAACCCCATAAACAATGATCTGTTAAATGCGAGCTTTATTTAACCGTTATCATCAATCTATCGCGTTGCACCTATTGCTCGTTATCTTCGGCTTTTATTTTTTGGTGGCGGTTCTTGTCACTGTAGTTCAGCTCTACAAAGAATACGAAAACACCAAAACAGAATTTTATGAAGAAATTCAAACCCTGCCTGCCACCTTTGGCAAAGGCATTTCCGATTCGGTTTGGACCTATAATCAAGAATTACTGGAGTCCATTCTGCAAGGCATGTACAACCTTCCCATCGTGGTAGGAGTAAAAATTCAATCTTCCGATCAGAAAATGGATTTACAAATCGGGGCGGTGCTTGATGAGCAAAACCAGGTCAAATATTACGACTCAAAAGGCCAACCTACAGAACAAAAACTATTCGGCTTGGGCTCTAAATCGCTTTTCAGTCACGAATTCCCTATACATTATCAAGGACCGGCGTTTAACAATGACATTTACCTGGGCAAGGTCATCATTTACTCAAATGACCAACTGGTGTTTGAGCGAGTCAAATATGGCTTCTTTCTTATCTTGATTAACTCCTTAATCAAAACTTTCGCGCTTTGGTTCATCATCTATTTTTTTATCAAAAAATATTTAGGACGACCGCTAGAAGAGTTTACCCATAAAATTCGCCAGCAAAACACACAATCCCCCCAACCGATCGATCTATCTGTTCACTGGACAGACAAAAATGAATTGCTCATTTTGAAAGACAGTTACAACCAAATGATTCAAAGATTAAAAGATCATCAGCACGAGTTGTTAGAACTCAATCAGGCTCTGGACGAAAAGGTTAAAGCGCGAACCCATGACTTAGAACTTGCCAAAGAAAGCGCTGAAAGATTGGCTTATAGCGACCCACTCACTCAACTTAATAACCGCCGTGCCTTTTTTGATTATGGACAACGGCTACTAAGCCTGACTTTGCGGCAACAAAATTCGCTGAGTTTAATTATGCTCGATATAGATAAGTTTAAAAAACTCAATGACACTTTTGGCCATGCTTTGGGAGACCAAGCTCTAAAAGCTCTTGCAGACACACTTAAAGAAAACCTTCGCTCAACAGACATAATCGGCCGTTTGGGTGGAGAGGAGTTTGCGGTACTTTTGCCCAATACAGGAGAAGTTGATGCGATCAAGATTGCGCAAAACCTGCGTGAAAAAATCAGTCAAATAGAGCTGAAACAAGGACAGTCGTCAATTAAGTTTACCGCCAGTTTGGGAGTAGTTGAAAGAACACGAGCAGACTCAAATATAGACTCATTGCTTGCCCAAGCCGACAAAGCGCTTTATGCTTCAAAAAACCAGGGGCGCAATCGAGTCACGTCGTATTCAGAAATCGCTACGAGCCCAACACAATAAAGCCCCCCTCGACAGTCAGCAGCTGTTCAAAGCAACTCTTTTTCTGGCTGATCTTGGCTTATCTAAAACCATTCTTAATAAGATCGTAATTGATACATTACGTATGGGGCAAGCAAAGCCCAAACCAATACAATAAGCCAAACACGGCCTTCAAAGACATTGTAGTCATGGAACAGCACAGACCATGCATTCCCCATCACGTAATGACCGAAAATGAACTCAAACATGACAGTCATCACCAACCAGATGCCGCCGATTAACAAAGCCTGCTGAGAAGAGTCCAGAGGAAATACCCCTGTTAAGATATAGATGTAAATGCCCATCAGAACTACCAATATCAAAGTCGATAACTGATGAGCCGTCAGCTCAGAGGTGAACTGGGCATAACCTTTGACACGAATCGTGCCATTCAAAATAGCCAAAACGACCAAACCAAACCAACTCAAAACATAAAAAAGCATTGTCTTCATTAGCTGACGGCTCCAATCATTATGGCTATGTTAATTGCGGCATCCTAGCGGCGATTAATAGACCAACACCTGATAACCGTCAGCCATCAGATCGGCAATGCTCGGCAAACCACTCGTACCCGGAAGCTGATTGCCTGTCAGCAATTCAAAGCCCGAAGCCTTAACATCGTCTGCGGCACCAAAGGCATCCGAACAAGCGCTTGAAGCCCCCTCGATCTTATCCTTTACACCTTCAAACAAATCATGAACAGGATGATCCGCCTTGCTCAACTCGGCAAGCCAGCGTGTTCCGGTACCGATAAACAAAACACGAACTTCTTGGTTTTTCTGCTTCAGATCATGCGCCACCGCCAAAGCATTAAAGACACGACCTAAAGCTTCTTCAGTACCCGTGCTTGGATCAGAGTGAATTAAAATAGCTGCTTTCATAATGTAAATCCCCCTTTGAAATTAAGGTGTTAGATTGGACACATTTCAGATGTGTTAAATAGCAGAATAGAAAACTAACGATTAATAGTCAAATATCAGGGACAGTTTATTGATTTAGCGGTTTTAGTAGAAAAAAAGAAGACGTATGCTCTAAACCAAATGATTTAGTTGGCAGGATCGATTAGAGAAGCCATCCACTCAGCTGCATCATTAATATGGGTGAAATGTTGATAGTCAGCGCCTTCAATTTCAGATTTCGATTTATGAATAAATGATTCAATTAGTTTTATGATTTCCTCATTATCGGAGACGATTGCTAGCCTTATATTAGGGTTGATAGGATTAGCACGAACAGCAAAGTCTTTTGTTATTTCTACGGCGCTTTCATCAAGAGTCGCACCTTTTATGTGAGTAAAATCAGAAATAATATATTTAACAGTCTCAATGCGTGAATTACCAATAAGCTCACTATTTGATTTAATCAGATCTTTCGTCGATAGGATATCTGAAAAGGTGATTACCACCCCTTGATCATTCCATTCCAATTTATAAGACATTTAAAAACTCATAGACCAATAAAACTTAATTTCAATAATAAGCGATTACAGTTTGAACAAAAAGCAGTTTCATCCCCATTTGGTAATAAATTTGAGACCACAAAAACCCAACTAAATCTTCACCTATAGACTCATTCCTCAGTAACCCTATTTGTGAACCTATCATTTACTGTGATAAATCGTAGTAAAATAGTGCTCATAACTTTTATTAAAATGCTATCAAGACAGCGTCGACACAAGGATTATTTATGTCTTTTGACACGATTCGAGAATTTTTAGGCTATATGCAGGGTAACGAAGAATTAAAACAGCGAGTGGTCGGCGCACAAACCGCAGATGACGTGGCACGCATTGCCAGCGAATATGGCTATGATTTTTCTGGCGATGCATTACTGCGCTTTTCCGGACAGAAAGTAGACAAGGTCACTGTAAACAAAAACAACCTACCCGGCGGCGACTACAACTAAAAAAGACACTCAAATAAAAAACCAGCGTTATGCTGGTTTTTTATGGCAATTTAGACACACTAAATCAATCGAGTCTGACCCCATTGGTTTTCAAATCCCCTGAAGCTCAATAAACGCTCTCATATCATTAATTGATGCTTGGAGCTGCTCATCCGTATATCTAGCATTATGAGTATTTTCCGGATGGTGTATCTGATGACGAATATACTCGCTAACAATTTTTTGCTCCGTCAATAAATCACCATTATGTTTAATTCTTATATATTCAATAGTACCCTTTCCATCTTTATAGTGAGCTAGGAGCTCTTCACTTTCAATAAAACCATATAGTTCATTGTGATATTCATCATTTGCCTCACCAAAAGCCAAAAAATTAACCTCATTCAATGATGGATACGGGAGCTCACTTCTCTCGACAGAAACAACCTCTTTTGAAGGTTCACTTTTTATAAGTTTTAGATGCTCAAATTCAAGCAGTTTAACAATCGAAGGGCTATGTGTAGTTAGTAGAACCTGAGTATTATCCGCTTTGGATAACTCAATAAATGCTTCAATTAATTTTCTCTGATGACTAGGATGTTGAGATGTTTCAGGCTCTTCGATAGCATAGATTATGTCAGGAACATTATTTTCACCCTTTCTTCTTTCAGCTTCTGCACGGAAGAAATTTAAAAGCACCAGTCTCTTTACACCACTCCCTCTTTTATTAATAGGAATGTCCTCGTCTCCAGTAATTGAAACACTCTTGAAGACATCAACCCATTTCAAGCTTTCTGGACTAGGTATAACAGGTGTTAAACTGTTTGCAATCTCTGGGTTCATTTCATTTAACTTGTCAAGCGTTTGATCTGCAACTTCTTTTAACTTTGTCTCCACCTCAACAGCAACCTGATTCAAACTATCCATTAATTTCTTATCTTTCAGAATTTCTTGAACAGCTAATTTCATTGGGTTCTGGATTTCACTATCTCCATCACTATTTTTCCTATCTGATTGAAAAAGTGAATACAGTGGTAAATATGTTTTTAGCTGTTCCCATGAGTTTTTTGAATCAATTTTGGAGAGTTCTATTTCAATTTCTTTTAACTCTAGATTTTCAGAATAAAAGTTCCAAATTGCCTTTCTAATTTCAGAATTTTTAGTTTTATCCTCACAAACCATTTCCTCAGTAAGCTGTTTTTTGAGATCAGGTTGTTTTTTTAATAGAAGTTCAGAACATGCCGCATTTGTAGGATGGTAAGCTTTAACAAAAACTTTTTCTTTTCCTGCATTAGGGTATTTTTTAATAATCGTAAGCTTACCATCCTGATTTAAAAGAAACTCTTCTTCCAATCTTGTTGGGTTTGTTGAATCAATTGTTAGCTCATGAGGCAAATCCCCAAAGACTATTTCTATTTTAATCTCATAATTACCTTCTTCTTTGGCCTGTTTATTAATATCGTCTTTATCCATCTTGATAATTCCTTTTCCTTCGTTAAAGAAAATATCTAAGGCTTCAAGAATTGTTGATTTTCCAATATCATTTTTTCCAACAAATACATTCAAATCATTAAAATCGATTGAAATTTCTTCTTTATAAGATCTAAAGTTTGAGAGGATAAGTTTTTCAATTTTCATTCTTTGACACTCCTTAGCAATGTGATGAACTTAGGACTTATAGCTTTTATTGGAAATCCTGGTTTAAATAAGAAAGAGTCGAAAATTCCTCTACACAACTCCAACAAATAAGTAAAATTACCATATCAATAATCATAAAAAAAGCCAAGCTAATTCCTTAACTTGGCTTTATAGAAACTTCAGGCAATAAAAAAGCCAGCATATAGCTGGCTTCTTATTTAGAACATTTTTAGGCGGCGCTTTGTTCAAGGTCAAGGCGCTTTATGGCGACGTGTACAATTAGTACACAAGCTATAAAGCAACGCAGAGATTGGACAAATAAGTCCCTAAAAACAAAAAACCGGCATAAAGCCGGTTCTTCGATAATCCAAAAAGGAGATAGTTTGTTCGAGTTCAAGGCTTTTGTTGGGGAAGTGTATAGCTAATACACGACCCAACAAATAACACAGAAATCGAGCAAACTAGACCTTTTTAAAATTAGTTTTTCTCTTGGTCAACGATCTTGTTGCTCGCAATCCAAGGCATCATCGCACGCAGTTTCTTACCAACGACTTCAATACCGTGCTCGGCATTGTTGCGACGCGCTGCAGTCATTGATGGGTAACCCGCCTGACCTTCAAGGATAAACTGCTTAGCGTATTCACCAGACTGGATGTTTTTCAGTGCTTGACGCATCGCTTCACGAGACTCGTCGTTGATAACGCGTGGACCAGTAACGTATTCACCGTACTCAGCGTTGTTTGAGATTGAGTAGTTCATATCGGCGATACCACCTTCGAACATTAGGTCTACGATCAGCTTCAACTCGTGTAGACATTCGAAGTAGGCCATTTCAGGCTCATAACCGGCTTCAACCAGTGTGTCGAAACCAGCTTTAACCAGCTCAACCGCACCACCACAAAGAACCGCTTGCTCACCGAACAGGTCAGTTTCACACTCGTCACGGAAAGTGGTTTCGATGATACCAGTACGACCACCACCTACACCAGAAGCGTAAGATAGCGCGATTGCCTTAGCGTTACCAGAAGCGTCCTGCTCAACCGCGATTAGGTCAGGAATACCGCCACCACGAACGAATTCAGAACGTACTGTGTGACCAGGCGCCTTTGGAGCGATCATGATTACGTCTAGATCTTTACGAGGCTGGATCTGGTTGTAGATGATAGCGAAACCGTGAGCGAAGGCTAGTGTTGCACCCTGCTTGATGTTTGGCTCGATTTCTTCTTTATATAGAACCGACTGGAATTCATCCGGAGTCAGGATCATAACAACGTCAGCACCGGCAACGGCAGTCGCAACGTCAGCAGTCTTTAGGCCGTAACCTTCCGCTTTTTTGATTGAAGAAGAACCAGGACGTAGACCAACCGTTACGTCTACACCAGAATCCTGAAGGTTCGCCGCATGAGCGTGACCCTGTGAACCGAAACCGATGATAGCAACTTTCTTGCTCTTGATGATTGATAGATCGCAGTCTTTATCGTAATAAACTTGCATGGTTATATCCTTATTAAGTACCGCTGTTTTAATGACATTTAGCGGTGATTGTTATTAATTTTTTTAAATTTTGTCTGCTAAAAAACGCTGTTTAGCAAAAGGTTACAGGCATTATCAATATTGTCTTTATACCTGTAAACACTTTTCTCCGCGCAGTACTCCCAGTGTTCCTGAACGGATGGTTTCCAGAATCAGTCCAGAATCGATCGCATCGATAAACGCATCCAGCTTTTTAGATTCTCCAACAAGCTGCACCGTGTAGGTGGTTGCGGTAACATCGATGACATCGCCACGGAAGATATCCGCCAAACGTTTATACTCTTCACGCATTTCGCCGGTAGCCGAAAGCTTGATTAACATCAGTTCACGCTCAATGTGCTCACCTTCTGTCAGATCAAGCACCTTGACCACATCGATCAAACGGTTAAGGTGCTTAACGATTTGTTCGATCTGCTGTTCAGTACCGCTGGTAACCAAAGTCAAACGCGATAACGACTCGTCTTCGGTCGGCGCTACCGTCAGCGCGTGGATATTGTAGCCACGAGCCGAGAATAGCCCTGAAACACGAGATAGCGCACCTGATTCGTTTTCAATTAGCATGGAAATAATATGTCTCATCGCTAACCCCTATACCAGAATCATTTCGTTAAGCCCTGCACCGGCAGGAATCATTGGGTAAACATTCTCTTGCTTGTCGATAATGATGTCGACAAAGACAAAACGGTCTTTCAACTCGTCAGAGAACACATAATCCAACTGCTCTTGCAATTTGGCTGGGTCTTCAATACGCACACCGACATGACCATAAGCTTCAGCCAGTTTGGTAAAGTCTGGAAGTGATTCCATATAGGACATCGAATAGCGGCTTTCATAGAAAAATTCCTGCCACTGGCGAACCATCCCAAGGAAACCGTTGTTTAAACAAATTACCTTGACCGGCAGACCGTACTGCAAACAGGTAGAAAGTTCCTGAATATTCATCTGAATCGAACCTTCACCTGTGACACAGATAACCGTTGCGTCTTTATGTGCCATCTGCACACCCATAGCTGCTGGAAGACCGAAGCCCATAGTTCCCAGACCACCGGAATTGATCCAGCGACGCGGCTTGTCAAACGGATAGTACTGTGCCGCATACATCTGGTGCTGACCAACATCGGAAGTCACAAAGGCATCACCTTTACTCGCTTTCCATGCTGCTTCAATCGCTGCTTGCGGTTTGATTTTCGGTCCATTGGTGTCATAACGCAGACACTTGGTGGCACGCCACTCTTCGATCTGCTCCCACCATTCGGCCAAAGCCTGTTCGTCAGATTTCTGACCGGTTTTATCCAAAATACGGTTCATTTCGGTTAAGACCTGCTTAACCGGTCCGACGATCGGAATATCGACGATCACGTTCTTGGAAATCGACGCCGGGTCGATATCGACATGGATAATTTTCGCATCCGGACAGAATTTTTCCAGATTACCGGTAACACGGTCATCGAAGCGAGCACCGATGGCGATAATCACATCGGAGTGATGCATCGACAGGTTGGCTTCGTAAGTACCGTGCATACCCAGCATACCCAGAGACTGCTTGTCGGACGCAGGGAATGCGCCCAAGCCCATTAGGGTTTGCGTAATCGGGAAGCCCAGTTTTCGCGTAAGCTCGGTTAGTTCGGCAGAAGCTTCGCCCAAGACGACACCACCACCGGTATAAAGGATCGGTCGTTTTGCTGAAAGCATCATTTCGACCGCCTTTTTGATTTGTCCACTATGCCCTTTTGTCACAGGTACGTAGGAGCGCATCTCAACTTCTTGTGGATACACATAGGAGCTTTTGGCGTTTTGAATATCTTTTGGAATATCGACCACAACAGGGCCAGGTCGGCCAGTTGTTGCTATGTAGAACGCTTTTTTGAGCGTATCAGCAAGTTCATCGACACTCTTAACTAAGAAGTTGTGTTTTACGATAGGTCTTGTAATCCCTACGGTATCGATTTCCTGGAAGGCGTCCAAACCGATTAACCCGGTTGGTACCTGTCCAGTGATACATACCATTGGAATCGAATCCGTAAAGGCGGTGGCAATACCGGTAACGGCATTGGTCGCACCCGGACCCGAAGTTACAAGGACCACTCCTGGTTTACCTGTAGAGCGTGCATAGGCGTCTGCCGCATGCACGGCAGCCTGTTCATGGCGCACAAGGATATGATTCAGTTCCTTGGCGTCGGTTTCTAGGGCATCATAAATCGGCAAGACTGCGCCGCCAGGATAACCCCAAATGTGCTCTACTCCCTCATCCTGAAGATAATTCACCAGGATTTGGGCACCAGTCATTTCCACAACATTGGTCCTCTTAGTATGAGGTTGCAAAACAGTCGCTAAACCTTGCTGACAAAGGTGATGTCGCGCTTCGGTATCCCGCCTGTTAAGCAACCATGAAAATAAGATAAAAACTACTTACCCGGGATTACGGGTAAGGAAAGGCAAAATTATAGCGGATTTATCCCCTATTTAGAACCAAAACAGGGGTTAATTTGCGAAAAAACCAGTAGATTAGTGAGACCTTGATAAAGGCGAATTGTTTCACCTTAAAAATGGCAGATAATTTCAACCAGTCATCTCATATTGAAATTTTATATCAAGATTCTGCAACACCTTGATAATCAGATACAAACAAATGGCGGCGATAGTGCTTTAATTCATCAATAGACTCCATAATATCGGCCAACGCCAGATGTGCGCCGCTCTTTTTATGCGATTGATACACTTCAGGCGCCCAACGACGCGACAGCTCTTTCAAGGTACTGACATCGAGGTTGCGATAATGGAAAAACGCTTCCAAAAGCGGCATCTGCTCGACCATAAAACGGCGGTCCTGACAGATGCTGTTACCACACATAGGCGATTTACCGGCCGGCACATAGGCTTGCAAAAACTCGATTGTCTGCTGTTCGGCTTGCGCCATGCTCACCGTGCTGTCTTTGACTCGCTGGGTCAATCCGGAATTGCCATGATGAGTGGTGCACCAGTCATCCATCAAATCCAAATCGGCCTGTTCGGTCTGCACCGCAATCACCGGGCCTTCGGCCAACACATTCAATTCACTGTCGGTAACCACTGTGGCAATTTCGATGATCTTGTGCGTTTTCGGCTCAAGACCGGTCATTTCCAAATCAATCCAGATCAAGTTATTTGCTGATTTCATCTACTACATCTCTTATGAATTTTTGACATCATTGACGGCGTTTTTCGGCTTTTAAACTATCGAATAACGTCCGCTTAACATACAATATTGAATTATTAATGAGACGATAACATAAAAATCGCTCAAAAAAAGAGACAATAAACACAAGATGGGCCTATGAACTGGATTAGCTTAGTTTTTCTGACAACCTTAGTCGCCAACCTGATTATCGAAGTTTGGCTAAATATCAAAAACCAATTCCATATCGGTGCCAACCGCGCCGAAGTTCCCGAAGAATTTGCCGAAGTGGTCAGCCTTGAGGCGCATCAAAAAGCCGCCGATTACAGTCGCGCCAAATTACAATTGGGTCGTTTGAGTCTATTTTATGATGCCGCGATTCTTTGGTTTATGACATTGGGGGGCGGTTTCCAGAGCATTTATAACCTGTGGTCACAAAGCTCATTGGAAACGCAATGGATCGAGGTGCTGTTTATCTTATCGACCCTGTGGGTATTGTCGATTCTGCATCTGCCGTTTGCTATTATGAGTACCTTTAAGATTGAGGCCGAATTCGGTTTCAATAAAACCACGGTCAAGACGTTCATCAGCGACCTGATCAAACAATGGTTATTGATTCTGGCTTTAGGCCTGCCGCTGATCTGGGTGGTGGTGTCGATCATGAGTGCTTATATTGATCAGGCCTGGTGGCTTTATACCTGGATTGTCTGGATGGCGTTCCAACTGATTATTATGTGGGCCTACCCGAAATGGATTGCGCCGCTATTCAATAAATTCACGCCTTTAGAAGACGAGACGATGAAAGCGCGCATCAACCAACTGTTGGAGCGCACCGGCTTTGAATCGAACGGCATTTTTGTAATGGACGGCTCTTCACGCTCCGGTCACGGTAACGCCTATTTCACCGGTTTTGGTAAAAACAAGCGCATCGTGTTTTTTGACACCTTGCTGGAAACCCTATCACCGGAAGAAGTCGAAGCCGTGCTGGCGCACGAACTGGGGCATTTTAAACACGGCCATATTAAAAAACGCTTGCTTGAAGCCAGTGTATTGAGCCTGATCGGTTTAGCCTTATTAGGTTGGCTGATTCAGTTACCGGAATTTTACAGTGGCTTGGGCATGAGCGATCAATCACCGGCGATAGCGCTGCTGCTGTTTATGACGGCGGTGCCGGTCATGTTTTTCTTTATGGGGCCGATTTCGGCACTGAAAAGCCGCAAACACGAATTCGAGGCCGATGCCTTTGCCGCTCAACATGTCGGTGCCGAACACCTGATTTCAGCGCTATTGAAAATGTATCGCGACAACGCCAGCACGCTAACACCCGATCCGCAATATTCCGCGTATCACGATAGCCATCCACCGGCAAAGATTCGTATTGAGCACTTAAAAGCCCTACAGAAAAGGGCAGACTAGGCTTGAAAAACAGGCTTTCAAGCCTTAGAAATGACAATCAGATTGATTGATCAGATTATTGACAAGAACTATTAACTCGAATCATTAAGATTCGCCGTTTTGGAGAGACTAATGAGCACAGCTTCACCGATGTTAGAAGAATTACTTTCACAGAAATGCGAGGATATCGCCAAAGGCAGCAAGCCGATTATCATCCCAACTATCGAAAGTAATCTCAGCGTGCTATCGGGCTGGGACACACCGCTAAACTATGCCCATATCCACAAGACTTTTCAGTTCAAGAACTATCATCAAACGGTAGCCTTTGTGAATGCGGTAACCTGGTTGGCACATAAAGAGGACCACCATCCGAAAATCTGCTTTGACTACAACAGCTGCGAAATTTCTTTGAGCACTCACAATGTCGGCGGTCTGACCATGAACGATATGATTATGGCCGCTAAAATCAACGCCCTGCTAGAAGACTGATTGCCGGTTTATGGCTAAACGCAAACTCACCCAACAGCAAAAACGCCGTGTCAGTGGACGCCGACAAGGTGGCAATAATGGCAAACAGACAACCGAAAGTGCCAACTCCCTATTGGGTGAAGAGCAACCGGGGTTGGTTATTACCAGCTTTGGTAAACGCGTATTGGTCGAAGATATCAATGGCGCAACCCATAGCTGTGCCATTCGTCAGCATCTAGGCAAACTGGTGGCCGGTGACAAGGTCATCTGGCAGAGCGATGTTGAAGCCAATACCGGTGTAGTGGTCAGTGTGATGCCGCGTAGCCATGAACTCAGCCGCCCGGGCTTTCGTGGCCAAACCCGCATGGTGGCGGCCAATATTGATTTTATTGGTATTGTCACTCCTGTGGTTCCGGGTATCCATCCGGATATGATCGACCGTTATCTGGTTGCCGCACAGCAACTCGATATTCCAGCGGTTATTATCATCAATAAGGTTGATCTGGTCGATTCGGAAGAACACTGGGATGCAATTGGTGATTTGCTCGCCCCTTATGTCGAACTGGGCATCGAACTGATTCCGGCCTCAACCGTTTCCAACCAAGGTTTGAATACGTTACTGGATTTTATGGCCGATAAGAATTCGGTATTTGTTGGCCCGTCCGGCGCCGGTAAATCCTCATTGATCAATGCCTTGATTCCGGATATTGATATTCGCGTCGGTCAACTCTCAGAAGCCACGGGTTTGGGTAAACACACCACCACCAACAGCATTCTCTATCACCTGCCGGCTTTGGATGACAAGCAAGGCGATCATCTCAATAGCGGCAATCTGATCGACTCACCCGGCGTGCGTCAATTTAGCCCTATGCCTTGCGAGTTGTCGGAGCTGGAAACTTATTATCCTGACTTCGCGCCGTTTTTAGGCGGTTGTAAATACAATAACTGCAGCCATACCATTGAGCCGAACTGTGCCATCAAACAGGCGGTAGAAGATGGCGAGATCGCTTACAGTCGTTATCAGAGTTTCCAGCGTTTACTGCAGGAATTCAAAGACAGCAATGAGCCACACTGATTTGTTTTAATTGGAGACAAACCAGACGGAAATCAAATACAGCAGCCCCATTGAACCGAAAATTGTGGCAATCCAGAACAGAAACACCAGCCCAATATGTACCGACTTTCTGACCAGTTTTAACACAAACCAGCTGATCAGCGTCAAAACCAAACTAATAACAAATAGTCGAATCAACATCATTTAGGGCATTCCTTTTTTACATAAATATTTTTTTCTGACGAATCTGGCAAAACATCGATAATTCTCCGCACAAAGCCGACTTTTTTATTTTCGAATTGGCGCAGGTATAAAGTCTGTATAACAAGATAACGAGTTTCGCTAAAACTGTGAAGCTAGGATATGATTTTACTCCACTATTAGCGACTATTTTAAGGTTTGCTCAAGGTTTATCAACTTGACTCAGCGCCTCTTTTCGCTTGTAATAGCGCCTAGGGATAAAACCCGAAACTTTTTTAAAAGTGCTTTAGGAGAGTACACTATGAAAAATACAGTAATTGCTCTAGCTGCGGCTGGGATGGTTTCTTTTGGTGCAGCTGCTCAAGCTGGTGACGCTACTGCTGGTCAAGCGGCTTACGCTACTTGTATCGGTTGTCACGGTGGTGCAGCTGAAGGTGGTGTTGGACCAAAACTAGCTGGTCAAGCTGCTGCTGATATCGTTGCTAAGCTTCAGAAATACAAAGCTGGTGAGCAAGTTGGTCCTATGACTTCAATGATGGCTCCAATGGCTGCTGGTCTTTCTGACGCAGATATGGAAAACATCGCAGCTTACGTTGCTGGCCTATAATTTTATAGACCTTTAACGTCGCGATAAAAACCGCCTTTGACTAATGTCTCTGGCGGTTTTTTTATGTCTGGATTTGGCGCTGTTTAAAGCATTAAAAGCATGGAACAGTATGCAATAGACTTGATTTAATTAACCGATAGCTTAAAATTGTTTGCAATCAAGACCTATAAATTCATTCTACTCAGAGAGAGAACTCGTTATGAAAAAATTAATCCTAGCAGCCCTAACCAGCGGGCTTATGGTTTCAGCTAACGCACAGGCTGAAATGCCGGCAACACCGGCGAAAGCGGCGATGTGTATCGGTTGTCACGGCGAAGCCGGTAACAGCGTTGTACCTAACTTCCCTAAACTGGCGGGTCAGCACGCTGCCTACACAGAAAAGCAGTTAAAGGATTTCCGTGAAGGTTACCGTAAGGATCCGGTAATGTCCGGTTTCGCCAAGGGTCTAACCGATGAAGAGATCAAAGAGCTGGCGGCTTACTACGCAGCTCAGACTCAGAAGTAATTACTGAGCAAAGACTTAATGCCGATGTGTTTATCGATATCGGCCAATAAAAAAGGCGCTTTAAGCGCCTTTTTTATTGTCTGGAACTCATCCGCAATGATTACAGCAGAACCTTTTCCACACCGTCTTTTTCCAGTAACTTGATAAAGTCGCCTTTCCAGTTATCACCCAAACGGGTTTTCGCCAGTTCGACAACGATATAGTCGGTTTTCAGACCGGTATCGCCTTCATAACGGTTTAGACCTTGCTGACAAGCAGGACATGAGGTCAATAGCTTAACCTCGTTCTGCTTCACCTTGGTCTCACCGGTCAACTCGACAATACCTTTGGTCAACTCTTCGGTTTTTCTAAAGCGCAACTGCTCGGCGATATCTGGACGAGAGGTCGCCATGGTACCGGCCTCACTACAACAACGGTCAGAGAACAAGACTTCTTCGGTTTTCAGCAGGTTCTTAGCCACCTCGGTACCATCACGCTTTTTCATCGGATCGTGACACGGCGCATGATAAAGATATTTGACACCGGTCGCAGACTCAACCGAAATACCTTTTTCTTCCAGATATTCATGGATATCCAATAGACGGCAACCCGGGAAAATCAACTCGAATTCATATTTCAGCAGCTGATCCATACAGGTACCACAAGACACCACCACGGTTTTGATATCCAGATAATTCAAAGTATTGGCAACACGGTGGAACAAAGCACGGTTCTCCGCCGTGATCTGCGCACCCTTATCTGCTTGACCGGCCGCTGTCTGTGGATAACCACAGCATAAGTAGCCCGGTGGCAATACCGTCTGCGCTCCAGCTTCAGACAACATGGCGATGGTTGCCAAACCTATATCGCTGAAGAGTCGCTCAGAACCACAACCAGGAAAATAGAAGACCGCATCAGAGTCATCGGTAACCTTATTAGGGTCACCGATAATCGGCACATAGTTCGACTCTTCCAAACCAAGCAATGCACGCATCGTCGCCTGGTTGGGCCCGGTATTCAATGGCTTGCGCACAAAGTTAATCACCTGCTGCTGGACCACCGGTGGCTTGGTTGATTGACTTGGAATATCCTTGGCGCGTCCCAATAGACCCAGGGCTTTAAACACCTTATGACCTAGGGTAATCATTGGCGCACTCCAGCCGATCATGGTCTTACGCAGTAATTTGATGGTCAACGGATTCTTCGCATTCAAGAAATACAATGCCGCTTTCACCATAAACGATGAACGTTTCTGCCCCATATTGGTCAGGATATTGCGCATACGGATCGACACATCACCAAAGTCGATATCGACCGGACATGGCGTTTCACACTTGTGACAAGTAGTACAATGATCGGCGACATCGTTCATCGCTTCGAAGTGCTGTAAAGACACACCACGACGGGTCTGCTCTTCATACAAAAATGCCTCGATGACCTGACCGGTCGCGAGGATCTTATTACGCGGAGAATACAGCAGATTCGCGCGTGGAATATGCGTTTGGCAAACCGGCTTACACTTACCGCAACGCAGACAATCTTTGATGTCTTTGTTGAGTTCGTCAAGCTCGTTAGCTTCAAGAATAATCGCCTCTTGCTCCACCAGGCTTAACGACGGTGTATAGGCATCATGCAGACCGGAACCCGGCATCAGTTTACCGCGGTTAAAGACGCCATTCGGATCGACCTGGTTTTTGTATTTGACAAAAGCTTCGATCTTCTGTTTTTCCAGATATTCGATTTTTGTCAAACCGATACCGTGCTCACCGGAAATAACCCCTCCCAACCTGTGCGCAATGGCCATAATGCGATCGACCACCTTCTCGGCCATCTGCACCATTTCGTAGTTACCCGAATGCACCGGGATATTGGTATGGATATTACCGTCACCGGCATGCATATGCAGGGCCACAAACAGACGGGCATTACGGGTTTTTGCGTGGACTTGGTCAAGATGCTTAAGCATCTTTTCAAAGTCATTACCCATAAAGTTATCAATTAGGAACTGCTTCACTTCATCACGGAAAGAGACCACGATTTCACGGCGTAAGAACAGGTCCAGCACCGTATCATCGGCCTGCATCAGGCTTTGATCATAATCTGGATACAGGGCAAGCTGACCTTGCGCCGACTCGTCCAGACATTCCAATAAAGACGCCCAACGTTGACGCACCTGCTGCAGGTGGTTTTGCGTTGCGCTGATTTTCTTATTGAGGAAATCCACCGGACCGGAGATATTTTCAAAATCCTCAAGCTGGTCAATATCGGCAATATCCTGTGAGAAGTAGTCTTCATACTTCTGCAAAATATCCAGTTTGTTTTTGATCGACAGCTCGATATTGATACTTTCGATTTCGCGGTTATAGTCGTTCAAACGCTCCAGCGGAATCACCACGTCTTCGTTGATCTTAAAGGCATTGGTATGCGAAGAGATCGCTGCGGTGCGTGAACGGTCCAACCAGAAGCGTTTACGCGCTTCTTCACTAACGGCAATAAAACCTTCCGCATCACGCTTATTTGCCAACTCGACAATCTCGGTACAGGTCTTGGCAACTTCAAAACCGTTTTCACCGCAGATATCGGCCAATAACATCATTTTCGGCAGTTCACGGCGATCCGCCTTGGTGTTGTATTTCACCGCGCGGATATAACGCTCATCCAAATGCTCCAGACCGGCAAGCAGAATGCCTTCTTTTTTCTTCGCTTCGACATAATCGATGATCTCGACAATCGCCGGCACCGCCGCGCTCAAATCATTACCGAAGAACTCAAGACATACGGTACGGGTATGGCTAGGCATACGGTGAACGATAAAGCGTGATGAAGTAATCAGACCATCACAACCTTCTTTTTGCACACCCGGCAGACCACTCAGGAACTTATCGGTAACATCCTTACCCAAACCGGCTTGACGGAAACTTGACCCCGGAATTTCCAGACGCTCGGTTTCACCGATCTGGGTGGTACCGTCTTTCTCGAAACGTTTGATATCGAAAATAACGGTCTGCTGATCCTGCAACTTACCTAAGTTATGGTTGATACGCTCGACTTCGAGCCATTTCGCATCCGGAGTCACCATACGCCATGAAGCCAGGTTATCCAGCGTGGTTCCCCACAATACGGCTTTTTTACCACCGGCATTCATCGAAATGTTTCCACCGATGGTTGAAGCGTCTTGCGAGGTCGGGTCCACCGCAAAGGTATAACCGAAACGCTCGGCCTGTTCGGAAACGCGACGAGTCACCACGCCGGCACCGGTGCGGATGGTCGGCACCTTTCCGATCATCGGCAGCTCGACCTGCTCGACCAAGCTCATGAATTCAAGTTTTTCGGTATTGATCACCACCGTATTGGCATGCAATGGAATCGCACCACCGGTATAACCGGTACCGCCACCACGCGGGATAATCACCAAGTCCAATTCGATACAGGCTTCGACCATCTCAATGGTTTCCGCTTCGGTATCAGGTGTTAGCACCACTAATGGCAGTTCAACACGCCAGTCGGTCGCATCGGTGGCATGAGAGACTCGTGCCAGTCCGCCGAAATCGATATTGTCTTCACGGGTGACTTTTTTCAGACGTTTATTGACCTTGCGGCGCAACTCAACCTGTTCCGGGAACCAGTCCGAAAAGTCCTTAACCGCTTTCACCGTTGAATCCAACAGCTCCTTGGCGGTTTCATTACCGTTGAGACGCTTTTGCACCTCTTTTAATCGGTGCTGCAATGCATCAATCAATGCTTGACGACGCTTTGGATTTTCAATCAGGTCATCTTGAATATAAGGGTTACGAGTCACCACCCAGATATCACCCAATACCTCAAACAGCATTCTCGCAGAACGCCCGGTATTTCGTGTTTCACGCAGGGATTCAATGGTTTGCCAACACGACTCGCCCAATAGACGACACACAATTTCCCTATCTGAGAAAGAGGTATAGTTATATGGAATTTCGCGAATACGTTTGGTCGGTTTTGGACTCATGGTATTTATCAAACTCTTTAAATAATCAAAATTAAAATTTACTGCTAAATAAATTCAAGCACCATGTGCAATCACACATGATGCTTTGAACAATGCATCTACATTGTTAAATTCGTTTTAACTGCGACGTTTTTTTGTGGTGGCGCGTTTTTTCTTCAGCTTGGCTTTCATCACAGATTTTTCCGCCTTCTGGCTCAGACGTGAATTCGGCTTGCTCTTACGACCTTCAAACGGGTTTTCGCTGGCCTTGTATTCAATCGTGACCGGCGTTCCCACCCATTTAAAAGCCTTACGGAATACATTGACCAGATACTTGGTATATGCATCCGGCAATTTATCGACCTGATTACCATGCACTATGACACGCGGAGGGTTCAAACCACCAAGGTGGGCATAACGCAATTTGACGCGGCGCCCGGCGATCAACGGTGGTTGATGATCCAATACCGCCTGTTCCAGCACTCGGTTAAGATCCGATGTCGAGACCCGTTTGAAAGCGGCCTGATGCACCGCATCAACCGTTTTGAACAGGTCTCCGACACCGGTTCCGTGCAATGCGGAAATCAAATGCTGTTTGGCATAATCGGCGAAACGCAAACGGAAGCTCAATTCGTTTTTCACCCATTCTCGCTGATCCGTACTCAGGTTATCCCATTTATTGACCGCCAATACCAAACCGCGACCCGATTCGATTGCCAGCCCTAACAAGGTCAGGTCTTGATCGGTCAGACCTTCCGAACCATCGATCACCAAAATCACGACGTGCGAATCATCCATCGCCTCAATCGCTTTAACGATACTGAATTTTTCGACTTTTTCTTTAATATTCTTGCGACGACGCACCCCGGCGGTATCAATCAATGTATAAGGCTTACCGTTTCTTTCAAAGGGTACAAAAATACTATCGCGGGTGGTTCCCGGCATATCGAATGCGACCACCCGCTCTTCACCGATCATGCGGTTAATCAGGGTAGATTTACCGACATTCGGGCGACCGATAACGGCAACTCGCACCCCTGGATGATCGTCCAAATCGAAGTCTTCTTCGATATGCGATTTATCCGGCATCAGCTCAAGTACCTTGTCGATGGCCGCGGCGACATTATCCCCATGCGCCGAAGAGATCGCCATCGGTTCGCCCAAACCTAAACGGAAGAACTCGGAATTGGCGATATCGTGGTCATAACCTTCGGCTTTGTTGACCAATAACTGAACCGGCTTATCGAATTGACGCACATAATTGGCGATGACTTCATCACCCGGAATCAGACCTTGGCGACCGTCCACCAAAAACAGCACCGCATCGGCTTCGTCCAAAGCCGCGCGAACCTGCCCCGCCATTAACGGATCAACACCATCGGTCTCGCCACTCAAACCACCTGTGTCGACAACAATATAAGGTTCTTTACCGACACGCCCGGTACCATACTGGCGATCACGAGTCAGGCCGGGATAGTCGGCGACAATCGCATCACGGGTACGCGTTAAGCGGTTAAATAAAGTCGATTTTCCCACATTGGGACGCCCAACTAGGGCGATAACAGGCTTACTCATGTATTCTCTTTAATCAAAGCTTCAATGACGCCGTTTAAAACGGCCATAAATCACTGAATTTAAATCCTGAACCGTTGCTGTCATCAGCAGCCAGTTCATTGCTTTCGCCGTGCTCGTCCTTAAACAGACGCAAATTAGACGGCTTCACGTTATAGCTGGTAATCACACCTTCATCATCCAAGAGATAGGTGCGTTTGTTTTCATTCATTACGCGCAGGATACGGTTACCGTCACCATAATCATTACTGTGCTTGGCGCGCCCGATTTCGATTCCCTGCACCTTATTCATCCAGTGCAAATACCCCCAGGCATCGACCGCCAGCAGTTTATCTTCAAATAATGACAGATCACCTACCAGGCGATTCTTGAAGGCTTCTTGTTTCCAAAGCTGGGCGCCGCTGATTTTATCGAAACCGTAAAGCACATCATTTTCATCGACCACATACAGGCCTTTGTCATCGACCACGAAATCACGGTAACCGGAGACTTCTTTTAGGAAGTAAAAGTTGCCGTTATCCGGATTGATCGCTGCCAGACGGCCGTGATAACCCAATGCATACAAGTAACCGTCGTTGAAGACCAGATTGGCTTGCACATCGACCATACGTTCCAGATCGGTTCTGCCGCGAGGCACCGCAATACGGGTTTCCCAGAGGCGTTCGCCCGACTTGGCCGACAACCCTTGAATGGAACCCGATTCCCAACCGATAAACAGCTTGCCGTCGTTATAGACTACTGCCGGAGCGCCACGCAGTGACAGGCTTGGCATCTGGTGTTCAATCACCCAGATATCATCGCCAGTTTTACTGTCCAGCGCATACAGCTTTCCGTCTACGGTACGGGTGAAGATCTTGCCTTCGGCGATCACCGCCTTACTCATCACTTCACTGGAAAGCTGTTTTTGCCATAGGTATTCACCGCTTTCGGCAGACAGTGCAATCATCTGACCTTTTGAGGTACCGACCAAAAGTTGCTCACCATGTAAAGTCGGACCAGATACAATCGGTGAATCCAATTGCGACTGCCAAATCACCTGATCAACCCAACGCGACTGATTGTCTTTCTTTAACGCCGCCAAATGACCGGTTTCGGTAGCGATAAATACCGCGGTATCGGTTTCACTGAATGCAATACCGCGTACATCGCGATTGGGTAGGCTATCAAGTTTGACCTGCCAGTTCTTATCAATGCTTACATCAGACTCCATTGGCGCCATATATGGCTCAACCAGCGGTTTAGGTGTTGAGCAACCGTTAAGTAAACCGGCTGTTGAAAATACCGCAACAAAATAAATTAGGGGCTTTTTCATACTAGGTACCAATCTTGTCCTTTTATTACAAAGTGAAACTGAGTGTTTATTTAATCAACCAAGCAAACCGAATTTGCTCTGTTCTAAAACGGCTAAACCCGCTAACAATGTAGCGGGCAAAGCGACAACAAATCTAATTAAACGCTGGATATTTGAAGCTTATTGCGCCAAGTCATCCAACTGGATTTGCGCAAGACCTAACAGGCTTTTTTCCGTTTCGCTATTATCCACCACCGCTTTAAATGCCTGTTGCGCTTTAGTGATATCGCCTTGCTGCAATGCCAATAAGCCGCTGACATAATCGTAATTGGCTTGCTGTACCGCAGTTAACTGTGTCGCCGGCATAGCTTTTAACTGTTCTGCGGCTTTATCAAACTGTTGATTATCCAGATAGATACGAGCGATACGTAGCTGAGCAATGCTTTTCAAACTGTTGTCGGTAGCGTTTTGGCTTACCCAGTTCAGATTATCGATCGCTTCGTCTTTTTCGCCTTTTTCAAAACTGTATTTGGCGTGCAACATAGCCGCTGCCGCTGCGTAAGGGCTGTCAGGCTGCTCTTGCATCAACTTCAAAGCTTCACGAGAGACTTCACCAAACTGACCTTGCTGTGAACGCATCTGTAACAGCTCATACATGGCCGAGGCATTCGCCGATTCAACATATTGCGTGTTGCTCCAATAACGCCAACCGGATACCGCAATGACCACCACTAAAATTGCTGACAATAACTGAGTACCGTTTTTGTTCCACCACTGTTTAAACGCTTCAACCTGTTCTTCTTCTGTCTGGTAACGACTCATGCTCTAACCCTGGTTTATTTTAATAACTGTTTTTACTGAAATTACTGTAGCAAAGATTATAGAGTAATTTATGCGAATTACGACCATTAAAGGCACGAAAAACGCATTCAATAACCTTTTCGCGGATTAACACCCGACTAGCTTGCAAACTTGCCTGTCAGAAAAGCGGTCAAATCAGACCAAGCGATGGTTTCTTGCTCGGCATCTTCGCGCAGTGGCTTAACCTGTGCCTGCTGCTGATTGACCTCTTCTTCACCGAGAACGATGGCAAAACGCGCGCCGGATTTATCGGCTTTTTTGAACTGGCTTTTAAAGCTTCCGCCGCCACAGTTCATTTGCACATTCAACTCCGGTAAGGCATCACGCAGCATTTCACCAATCACCATTCCCGGACGACTGGTCGTCTCACCCACGGTGACGATATAAAGATCCGCCTGTTGTTGCGCGCCAACCAATTGTTTGTCCATCAATAAAGCCACCAAGCGCTCGATACCCATCGCGAAACCGACCGCCGGCGTTGATTTACCGCCAATCTGTTCGACCAAACCATCATAACGACCACCGGCACAAACCGTACCCTGTGCGCCCAACTCGGTGGTCACCCACTCAAATACGGTACGGTTATAATAATCTAAGCCTCGTACAAGATTTGGGTTGACGACATAATCGATACCGATATCTTGCAGATAAGCCTTAACCTGTTCAAAGTGCTGTTTGGATTCTTCATCAAGATGGTCAATCAGCTTAGGTGCCTGCTCGACAATGGTCTTCATCTCCGGGTTTTTGCTATCCAGAATACGCAATGGATTACTGTGTAAACGACGCTTACTGTCTTCATCCAGCTGATCTTCGAACTGTGCGAGATAAGCAACCAAAATATCACGGTATTCGGCACGTGCCTGCTGTGAACCCAAAGAGTTGATTTGCAACTCCAAGCCGTCCAAACCGAGCTGTTCCCATAGGCGGGCAGTCAAGATAATCAACTCGGCATCGATATCGGCACTGGCCAACCCGAACACCTCTACACCAAACTGGTGGAACTGACGGTAGCGACCTTTTTGCGGACGTTCATAACGAAACATCGGCCCGGTGTAATACAGCTTTTGTACCTGATTATGCACCAAACCGTTTTGCACCACGGCACGTACACAACCTGCGGTGCCCTCCGGACGCAAGGTTAAGCTATCGTCATTACGGTCGGCAAAGGTATACATCTCTTTTTCAACGATATCGGTAACCTCACCGATAGAGCGGGCAAACAATTCGGTTTTTTCGACAATCGGCAAGCGGATCGAGTTGTAACCATATTGTTGTAGTACGCGTTCCGCGCTATTAATCAAATAATCAAATGCGTTGGCCTGATCGCCGTAAATATCATTCATGCCGCGAATAGCCGAAATCTGATTTGCCATGCTCTATTGTTCTCTTTCTTAACTGTTTAAGGGTTTAAAAATTGGGTTTAAATATCGTTTTATTGCAGCAGTTTATCTATGTCGCTAGCGGTAAAATGATTGGCAAACAAAATAAACAAACCGACAATCACCACAATAATCATCAGGTAGTAAAAACGTTTGCCCCACTTACTTTTACTGACCGGTGGCGGCATCTCATAACTGAAGCGTTCCATTGACTGTAATTGCGAACTGATTTGACTGCCGTCCGGAAACTGCTCTTCAAAAACACCGATATCGACTTCAAGAAAATGGGCGTAGTTACGCAAATAGCCGCGTTCGAAATTATTCAGTTTATCCAGCGCCAGATCATCCTGTTCAAACGCTTGTAACTTCGACTCCGACAGATTGAGCTTTGCCGCGACTTCATCCAACCCAAGCTTACGTTTCTCTCTGGCTTGCCTTAGCAGCGTTGCTAGCTCGATTCTCTTCGGTTGTTCAGTCTCTGTCATACGCCATCCTACCCGGTTATTTGCGATTACAAGTCTTGTCTACAGGCGATGAGCCCGCTGTTTACTGCTCACCTTGTGCAAACTCCACTCTATGTAGAGTTCGCTTTGTTCTATCCGCCACCTTACCGGCCAACTGCCCACAAGCGGCATCGATATCGTCACCACGCGTTTTGCGCACTGTGACATTGAGACCACCTTCTTCCAATATTGCTCTAAAACGATGGATGGCGTTATTTGAAGAACGTCGATAGTCGGTATTAGGAAATGGATTGAACGGAATCAGGTTCACCTTACAAGCCAAACCTTGTAGCAAATCCACCAGCTCATGAGCATGTTCAGGACGGTCATTGACCTTATCGATCATGACATACTCGACGGTAACGTGTTTTTTACTGTGGCCGCCTTCGACAAATCGATGCAAACTCGGCATAAGCACTTCTAGCGGATACTTCTGGTTAATTGGCACCAGTTCGTCACGCAACGGATTATTCGGCGCATGCAATGAAATCGCCAAACTGACATCCACTTCGGCCTTGATTTTATCAATCGCCGGCACCACGCCAGCGGTACTGATGGTGACGCGGCGCTTAGACAAACCATAAGCGAAATCATCCATCAGAATTCGTGCCGCCGGGAAGGTATGGGTAACGTTCAACAAAGGCTCGCCCATTCCCATAAACACCACATTACTGATGCGACGCTCTTCTTTCGGCTTACAGCCCAATGCTTTGTTGGCAACCCACATCTGCGCGATGATTTCCCAGTTTTCCAGGTTTCGGTTAAAACCTTGTTTACCGGTTGAGCAGAAACTGCAATCCAGCGCACAGCCTACCTGCGATGAAATACACAAGGTGCCGCGGTTTTTCTCGGGAATAAATACGGTTTCCACCGAGTTTTTATTATCCATCTCCAGCAACCATTTAATGGTGCCGTCATCTGAGTGTTGCTCAGCAACAATTCTCGGAGTGCGTACCTGAGCAACTTTCTTAAGCTTGTCACGCAAAGCCTTACTCAGATTAGTCATCTCATCGAATTCACTGACACCAAACTGATGAATCCATTTCATCACCTGCCCGGCACGGAAGGGTTTTTCGCCAATACTGGCAAAAAACGCTTGCATCGCATCACGATCCATTCCCAACAGGTCAGTCTTTTTCTCGACTTGGGGCGCGCTTAAATCATTCATCGCGTTGGCATCGTCTGCCTTATTGGATACTTGAGAACTCATAACCGTAATCAGTCTCGACAACAGATTTCATCATCGGCAAAAAAGAAGGCGATTTCACGCGCCGCACTTTCTTCAGAGTCAGAACCATGAACGGAGTTTTCACGCACGGATAAGGCGTAATCGGCGCGAATTGTATTCGGCTCGGCTTTGGCAGGGTCGGTCACCCCGATAATCTGGCGGTTTTTGGCAATCGCATCTTCGCCTTCCAGAACCTGAACCACAATCGGAGCTGACACCATATAAGCGATTAGCGGTTCATAAAAATCACGACCTTTGTGCTCGGCATAAAACGCCTCGGCTTGCTCAGTGCTCAAACGAACCATTTTGGCAGCAATGACACGCAGGTCATTGTCTTCAAATCTCTGCACAATCTTACCTATCAGGTTTCGTTTTACCGCATCGGGCTTGATTATTGAAAAAGTTCTTTGCATCACCAGCTTATCCTGTAATTTTTAACTGTGGATATTTTAACAAGTCTTGACCATCAGTGCAGAAAAACAAAACCCCGAGAGGTCTCGGGGCTTGTTGATTAGGAGAGTCTTTCTGTTTGGTCGCTTAAACGGTAAAGGATTCTCCACACCCACAACTGTCTTTGACATTAGGGTTTTTAAAATCAAAACCTTCATTAAGCAAACTCTCTCTGACATAATCGATTTCCATGCCGTCAATATTTGCCAAACTTTTATCATCAACAATCACTTGAGTACCAAAGCTTTCAAACACATGGTCGCCCGCCTTGACTTCATCGGCATAATCGACCACATAAGCAAAGCCGGCACAGCCACTCACCTTGGTGGAAACACGCAAACCAATACCATGACCTCGTTTTTCGATCATTGTTTTGACTCTGTCTGAAGCCGATTCAGTTAAAGTAACCGCCATTTAATTCCTTCCGTACTAATAATTTAGGCAAATGCCACAATTTTATGCTCTGCATGATTTCTCGTAACGATATCATGCAAGGTAATATTCTTTAAGAACGAATCGATTGTATCACTCAATTCGCTCCATAACTGGTGTGACAAACACTGGTTGCCACCGTGACAATTGGCTTTTCCGCCGCATTTACGGGCATCCACAGATTCGTCCACCGCGCGAATAATATCACTGATCGAGATCTCATTCGCCAAACGACCCAATCGATAACCGCCACCTGGACCACGGGCACTGGAGACCAGTTCGGCCTTTTTCAGTTTAGAAAACAACTGCTCAAGGTAGGACAATGAAATTCCCTGACGCTCGGAAATCAATGCCAGCGTAATTGCTCCTTTTTCCTGATTAAGCGCTATATCAATCATTGCCGTTACCGCGTAACGTCCCTTAGAAGTCAGTTTCATCTTTTGTTTCCCAAACTATCTAGTATTAGCGTTAATACTATAATAACCCAGTAAATAACTCAAGATTTATCGACACTGACAAGCTGAAGAAAAGCTGAATATCGACACCAAATCTAACGCCGAACCTTGGCCATTTAAAAGCGCTAAACAACCCACCCGGCATTATTTAGCTTTTCTTTTTCAAATGCGACACTTGCTCAGGGTCGCCTGGATCCAATACCACATCATCCAGTTCGGGCAATTTCATATCAATCGAATCGCCACCCAGTTTCGCCAATGAATCGGCCATTTTTTCGAGCTTTTCGTCCTGCACCTGAATATGATCCAATAAACTATAAATCGCTTTTTCCACCGGATCGGTCATATCCTGACTGACGCCATAGGCGTCAAAGCCGATTTTTTCTGCGATCTTGGCGCGGCGCTGCATCTTATCATCGCTTTTGGGATTGACGACTCGCCCCGGAATACCGACCACGGTCTGCCCTTGCGGCACCGGTTTCAGCACTACGGCATTGGAACCGATTCGTGCATTATCACCAATTTCAATCGGCCCAAGCACCTTGGCACCGGCACCGACAACCACACCATTACCCAAGGTTGGGTGGCGTTTACCGGCGCGCCATGATGTACCACCCAAGGTCACACCATGATAAAGGGTGCAGTCATTACCAATCTCAGCGGTTTCACCTATCACCACGCCCATCCCGTGGTCGATAAAGAAACGCTCGCCGATTTTGGCCGCCGGATGAATCTCAATACCGGTAAACCAACGGGCAAAACCGGAAATAAAACGCGCCAGCCACTTCAAACGCCAAAGCCACAATCGATGCGCCAGACGATACCACAAAATCGCATGAACTCCGGGATAGGTCGTCAGCACCTCAAAGGTATTGCGCGCTGCCGGATCTCGGTCGAATACACAATTAATATCAGAACGTAAACGTTTAAACACTAGCTGTCCTTACTATTTTCTTTAATTTTCCAGGCCAGTCGCTTAAATCGACTCAACCAACTAATACAAACACTTTACCAAATCAGGCAAAGTTATTCCGATTTCTCGCCCGACGCCTTACGCTGAGCCGCTGTCAAAATACCACGCAAGATATCGATCTCTTTGACATCCAACTGAGTACGGTTAAACAAACGGCGCATACGACGCATAAAGCGTGCGTTTTTCGAAGGGTCTAAAAATTCGATATCCTGCAAAGCCTGATAAAGGTGATCATAAAACCCTTCCAACTGATCCGCCGATGCCAACTTATGCTTATAGCCTTTACTGTGTACGGTTTCAATCTGGGTTGCCATCAAACACTCATAGGCAAACACCTGAACCGCCTGACTGATATTTAATGAACTGTAGGTCGGGTTACTGGGAATATGCGCCAGATAATGACACTTATCCATCTCGGCATTGCTTAATCCGGAGTCTTCACGACCGAACAGCAACGCCACTTCACCATCCTCTACCGTTTGTAGAGCCAGTTGCGCGGTTTCTCGAACATCCAACTGCGGCCATGACACCTTACGCAGGCGGGCACTGGCACCAACCACCAACTTTGCACCGACAATCGCTTCATCAATGGAATTAACCACTTTTGCCGAATCCAAAATATCACACGCACTGGAAGCTCGTGCCGAGGCCACTGAACTCGGAAATTCTTTCGGGTTAACCAGCACAAGCTGACTCAACCCCATATTTTTCATCGCTCGAGCAATTGCACCGATATTGCCGGGATGCGAGGTCTCAATCAGGACAATTCTGATTTTTGCCAGGTTGGGATCCAAACGGTAGTCTTCAATCATGGTTTATTTCCGTTATAATTCATGCAAATTAACTAGCTGTCATATTCAATACGATTTTCAGCTATGATAAAAAACAGATTATTTTAACCGTTCATTAACAATTAAACAGCTTTGCGCGCAAAAAACAGCATGGAATCTTCGTAATCGCACATTACTCAAGATTACACCCCCTTCCATAGCCTTGCTTGCCACTCAACTGTCCATCGCAGACAAAGGTAATTCTCATGCACCCTCTTTTAAATATCGCCACCGAAGCCGCACGTGCCGCCGGTAACCACATTATCAACAGCCTGGAAAAAATCGATCAGCTCAATATCGAACATAAAGGCAAAAACGACTATGTCAGCGAAGTGGACAAGCAAGCCGAAAGCATTATTATCAAAACCATTCGCAAATACCATAGCAACCACCAGATCCTGGCGGAAGAAAGCGGCCAAACCAGCAATCAATCCGATGTGCGCTGGATTATTGACCCGTTAGACGGCACCACTAACTTTTTGCATCAGTTTCCACAATTTGCGGTATCGATTGCGGTAGAGGTAAAGGGCAAAATCGAACACGCCGCCATTTATGACCCAACCCGTGATGAAATGTTCCAAGCGACACGTGGTAGTGGCGCTTTTTTAAATAATTTCCGTATTCGCGTCAGCGAACAAAAAACACTGGACAACTCACTACTGGCAACCGGATTCCCCTACCACGACTTTAGCTATATTGATGCCTACCTGAGCAGCCTTAAAACATTTATGACCAGCACCGCAGGAGTTCGCCGTGCCGGTTCTGCTGCGCTTGATCTTGCCTATGTCGCAGCCGGCCGCGTGGACGGCTTCTGGGAATTCAACCTAAAGCCATGGGACATTGCCGCTGGCGCTTTGATTGTTAAAGAAGCCGGCGGTTTGGCTACCGACTTCAATGGCGGAGAGAACTTCTTAAACAGCGGCAATATCATGTGCGCCAATACCAAACTTTATAAAGAGATGGCACAAGTGATTGGCAAGACCGTTCCGGCAGAGCTTCGTCGCTAAAGAGCGCTGATTGCCAATAAAAAAAGCCGGTTGAATTTTATCAACCGGCTTTTTTATACCACCAACTTACCGAACACCGAAACAATCAGTACGACTCGGTCCAACGATAGGACATTAACACCGCATCCTCACGATCTTCGCTAATCTGCTGCTCACTCTCATCCCATAACTTACAGCGATAGTAGTTCTTTCGCATCCCATCTTCGACAAATCCAAGACTTTGATAGAGCTTACGCGCCTTATGATTGGACTCCCTGACCTCAAGCAGAACCACAGAATAGCGACTCTGCAGTCTCTCAAGGATTTTCACCAAAGCCTGGCGCCCGATACCTTTACCCTGAACCCTTGGCGAAACGCATAGGTTTAACAGATGCGCTTCATCGAGCACCGTCAAAATACAGCAATAACCGATGATCTGTTCATCAAGATCACAAAAAACAAAATTAATGCCCTGTTCAAGACAACGCTCAAAACCTGCTTCTGTCCAAGGATAATCGTAAGCTTGCTGCTCAATCGCAGCGACATGACGCAAATCCCGGTCTTCCATGGTACGCATGTATTGAAATACATCAGAATGCTCGACTGCTTCAGCCACCACATTTTTCCTAATAGCAACCGCTGCTTAGCGGATGATTAATAAGCCAGTTCGGGCATTAACCCCAAAACGGTTTGATAAAACGTCTTTTTCGCAAAGGGGTCGGCAAACATATCTTCAAAATCTGGTACCGATACCACCTGCAAACCTTCGCTCAACTGCTCACTTAGCGGATGCTCGTCATCCATCGACAAAACCCATTCGCAACCGGAATCGATAATCTCTTCAATAGTGCCAAACACCATATCTTCAGAGACCATAAGACGGGTATCATAAAATTGCACGCCCGCTTCATCCCAGCCGAATACCTGCATAATATTCTGCCAAAGCTGCCATTCGACCGCTTCCTCATTCTGCCAATAACTTTCCAGATCCTGTCCGATAAGCACCACACCTTTTTGCACACCCCCCTCGGCTTGTAGCAACGGCTCTTCAATTGACTCCACAACCGTTTCAACTTGCTGTTCAGTGAAAGACTCCGCCTCATCCGCAAACAATGACGGATTGGCGTTTTTCTCTGTCTGCGCAACAAGCGATATGGGCTCATTACCCATGCCTGGATCAGACTGAGACTCAAGCGCCTGCTGCTGCACAACCTTAGGCTGCAAGCCTTGTTCATTAACTAAAGAGTCACCAGAACCCTGCTCTGTTGCAGACGGCAAAACACCTTCTCTGACTTGCCAGTGAGTACCGCCCAACTGTTCGAAAAGATCGGCTGAAAACTTTGTCTTCGACATATTCCGTAACAGACCCGCTCTTAAACCGGAGCCTGAGGATGGGCTTTTTGGGTCGAATCCATCAACTTATTCAATGCATTGATATAGGCCTTGGCCGATGAAGTGACGATATCGGTATCCGCACCCTGACCATTGACGATGCGCCCACCTTTTTCCAGACGCACAGCCGTATCCCCCATTGAGTCGGTTCCATCGGTGACATTACTTACCGAATACAACTGCAAAGTAGCCCCTGAATTCACCATAGACTCAATCGCTTTAAACGTGGCATCGACCACACCACTACCACTTGCCAGGGCACTGACTTCATCACCGTTGACCGACATAGTCACTTCCGCCTGTGGTGATTCGCCCGTTTCACTAGAAGCTTTTAACGACACCAACTGGTAAATTTCGTTTTCGACACGCTGTGTATTGTTATCGGTAACCAGTGCTTGAAGATCTTCATCATAGATTTCATGCTTGCGATCCGCCAAATCTTTAAAACGCATAAAGGCTTCATTAAGCTCTTGTTCGGTTTCAAACTCCATGCCCAATTCCTGCAAACGGGTCTTGAATGCATTGCGTCCGGAATGTTTACCCATAACCATCTTATTGGCATTCCAGCCAACATCTTCGGCACGCATGATTTCATAGGTTTCGCGATGCTTGAGTACGCCGTCCTGATGAATTCCGGATTCATGGGCAAACGCATTGGCGCCGACAATCGCTTTGTTCGGCTGTACCGCAAAACCGGTCACACTCGAAACCAAACGCGATGCAGCAAGGATTTCGCGAGTATTGACACGAGTATCAACATCAAAAATATCCTGACGGGTCTTAACTGCCATCACCACTTCTTCCAAAGCGGTATTACCGGCTCTTTCACCTAAACCGTTAATAGTACATTCGATCTGACGAGCACCGTTGCGCACCGCTGCCAGAGAGTTCGCCACCGCCAAACCAAGATCGTTATGACAGTGGGCTGAAAAAATAGCTTTATCGGAATTAGGAATCTTTTCCAATAGATTCTTGAACAATTGACCGAACTGGTGGGGCACGTTATAACCGACCGTATCTGGAATATTGATTGTTGTTGCACCGGCATCAATCACCGCCTCAATCACTCTGCATAAGAAATCCAGATCGGAGCGCCCAGCATCTTCCGGAGAGAATTCGACATTATCGGTAAAATCTCGAGCACGCTTAACCGCCCAAACGGCACGCTCAACCACTTCATCCGGCGACATACGCAGCTTCTTTTCCATATGAATTGGAGAAGTCGCGATAAAGGTATGGATCCTTCCCGAATTGGCGGCTTTAATGGCTTCACCGGCACGAACTATATCGTTTTCGACGGCACGCGCCAAACCACAGATAGTGCTATCTTTAACTACCGAAGCCACCGCCTGAACTGATTCGAAATCACCTTGACTGGCCGCCGGAAATCCGGCTTCAATCACATCGACCTGAAGCTTTTCCAGCTGCTTGGCAATGCGAATCTTCTCTTCTTTTGTCATTGAAGCGCCCGGGCTCTGCTCACCGTCACGCAAGGTAGTGTCAAATATCACCAAATGATCTTTCATATCATTCTCTCTTCTCGGTTATGACTATCGTGTTTTGTGTTTATTTTTCAGAAACCGGAGGCGACTTTGCCTCGATCTCATCATTGTCAGCTTGTGCAGCGCCTGACTCGGCATTGCTTTGTGATACCTGCGAACTCTTGTCGCTATCAACTACGCCAACATCATCCGACTCGGCTTTATGCATTTTGCGGTCGGCGCGTTTTTTTCTTAACAGCATCAATGTCATCACCGGACCTGAGAAAGCATAGACCAGGAAAAACAGAAACAGAATCATCGCCGGTTTCAATGTCACCACAACAAATACCAGCACCACCACCAACAAAGTAACAAAAGGCACCTTGTCTTTAAGTTTTAATTCCTTAAACGAACTGAAGCGGACATTACTCACCATCATAATGCCGGCAAACAAGGTTAAGCCCAACGCAACCAACGGCATAATCGCCAATTCAATCTGATTACTTTCCACCATCCAAATCAGGCCAGCCAACAAGGCCGCTGCCGCCGGACTCGGTAAACCTTGGAAATAACGTTTATCGGCAGTAGCCACCTGAGTATTGAAACGCGCCAAACGTAAAGCCGCACCCACCGTATAAATAAAGGCCACCAACCAGCCCAGCTTACCAAAATCCATCAGCGCCCACTGAAACACCAAAATTGCCGGTGCCAAACCGAATGAAACCATATCCGCCAAGCTATCGTATTCGGCCCCAAAAGCACTGCATGAATTGGTCATGCGGGCAATACGCCCATCCAAACCATCAAACACCATAGCGATAAAAATGGCGATTGCGCCCATCTCAAAATTGCCTTGAATACCGGCAATTACCGCGTAAAAACCGGCAAACAATGCTGCGGTGGTCATCAGATTTGGCAGCAGATAAATTCCTCGATCAAATGGTTTCATAAAGCTTTGTAGCCTCTATATTTATTATCCTAAGTCAATCAACAAAGCCGTTCAGACTCTAGGCTTGCTAATTATTCAATTCACATATTATGACACTAGTCAGTTCAGAAAGATTGAAATAGATACTGTTAAACAAATAAACTTTGCGTCTGTGGTGTCTGAGCAAAATAACTGGCTGCACCGGCAAAATCAACACCCGACATGAAATCCGCTTGCTGATAGCCCATCAATTCCATTGTCATTTGACAGACCGTCATTTTCACCCCCATCTCGACACAAACTTCACGAAGTTCATCTAGAGGCACCTGGCCTTGCTGCAGCATCTGCTTTTTAAAGCCCCAGGTTGCCAATTGCGCCATTCCCGGTAAGGTCCATAGCAATCCCGGCAACACTCTATTCAAGTCAACTTTACGCAACCAATCGGGTCCGACCGGGCTATGCATTACCATACCGGGATTACCCAATGGCGATACCTTTAACCCATCGGTCGACTTCAGTGCCGCCTTTAAACCGTAAAAGGTAAAAAACAGCTCGACATCCTTATCCATTGCCGCCGCAGTACTAGCCAAAATAAAAGTGGGGTAGGCCCAATCAAGCGAGCCCTTACTATGAATAATGCTTAATTGTGGTTGCTCGTTATCTGTCATACGCCCTCCTCAGAAACCTTTCTTGCCGATAACAACTAGATCAAGTCTCCACTTATCTTAAACTGCAATACATCGGCATCGGCCAGCAGCTCACAATGCAGACCTTTTTGTCGACAAAATGCCGGTAGATCTTTAATTGCACCACGATCAGAGAGCGAAACCGTCCAATCGATATGCTGCCCTTTATTTTCAGCAAACAACTTTTTCAAACGAATTACCGGCATTGGGCAAGCTAACCCGGTCAAGTCTATATTCATACTTGATTCCAAACTTTGAAAAAACAGATAGCTATAATAACAATTCAATTTCGCCTAAGGTAGCTAAAAGGCCTGGATTATCTATGAATTTTTCTCGCATTTTGCGATTTTCAGCAACCGCCGCAGTACAGAACACAAAAACCGTTCTGGCTAAAGCGCTTTCTATTCATGCTTTCGCCATCAGCACACTGATGCTGAGCACAGCCAGCCATGCGACCAACCTGCCGGATTTAGGCTCACCTGATCTGGTTGAATATGACCGCATCACCGAAAAAAAGCTTGGTCAGGCCTTCACCTATGCGCTGCACACCGAATATAAACTTTATCAAGACCCTGCAATCACCCAGTACATCAGAGATATTGGCCACCAGATAGCCGGTTTTAGCGGCACCAATCGTCATTACTCTTTTTATATTATTGACAACCCAGCGATCAACGCTTTTGCCGGACCGGACGGGGTTATCGGCATCCATACAGGACTGATTAAAGCGGTGCGCAATGAAGACGAATTGGCCGGTGTCATCGCCCATGAAATCTCTCATGTCACCCAAAATCATTTATCGCGTCGTTATGAATACTCCACCACCCAAGGCACGATTAACAGCTTGGCATCGTTTATTGCTGCAGTGTTAATTGGTTCGCAGGACCCTAATGCCGGAATGGCTGTCTTTATGGGAGGGATGGGGCTTAATATGCAAGAACAGCTGAAGAACTCACGACAACATGAATCTGAGGCAGACTCACTCGGTATAGACCTTTTATACAAGGCCGGCTACGACCCAAAAGCGATGGCGAGTTTTTTTGGGCACCTTAATGACCAATCACGCAGCAATAGCCAACAGGTACCGGAAATCCTGCGCACTCACCCAACCAGTGCTCACCGCCTAGCTGAAGCAAGCAACAGAGCCCAACAACTTGAATTTCAGCCAGATCCGCACAAGCAAAGCCGCTTAGATATTATTAAACTGAAGCTACAACAAACAATAGAATCAAACCCGCAACACAATGTATTGAGAACAGCATTCGATAACTGCTACAAACAAGCCCTAACAGGCAAAACCATTACCGACAAAACCTATGACTGCCTAACCGATAAAACACAAAACAGCGGGCTATTACGCCAAGCCAACTACCTGCTTTTACAACAGGCAGACAAACTGGACGACAAACAGAGAAAAGCGCTGCAACACTACAGCGAATATATGCTCGCGCTCTACCCAACAGACATTGCGCTGCATAATCTATACAGCAACTATCTGTCAGAAAACAACCAGATGTTGCAAGCAACACAATTGCTAGAAAACCTTGATAGCAAAACCTACCAATATGAAATCCAACAACACATAGCTAAGCTCTATAATCGTCAGAACAAGACTGCAAAGGCCTACTTAAACTTGGCAAAAGCATACATAGCCGTAGGGGATAAAGAGCGTGCAAAACACTATATAGAGCAGGCAAACACATTAGCAAAAGGCAATATAAATTTACAAAATGCCATTAAAAACTTTATTGAAGATCACGCTATAACACTGATAGAAAAGAATAATTCCTGATTTCATAAAACCGTCATAAAAAAATATTTACCCTCTATTAAATAATACTATCGAAATACAACATCAAAAACCTTGCGTTTAAAAAGTATCTGAGTAAGCTAACCGTCTAAAGAGCAATCTCTTTTGTTCAAAATAAGAAAATCCCAACATATAATGGGAACGTCGCAAGACACTTTAGGAGGAGAAGAATGATGAATTCTAAGATGAAGCAACTGTTGACTGCTTTAGCAATTTCAACAGCGGTAGTAGCTGCCCCTGTATCTTCGGTACAGGCAGCAGAAAAAGCAGCATCTACAGTTGAACAGGGCAAAAAATTGGCAACTAGCCGTTCGAAAGGGAACTGTCTAGCGTGTCACATGATGGGCGATGGCGCTATGCCAGGTAACATCGGTCCTGCTTTGATTGCGATGAAACTTCGCTACCCTGATAAGCAAAAGCTTTTTGACAAAGTATGGGGTACGCCTGAATCACAGACTGTGCCAAACAGCATGATGCCTCCATTTGGAGAACACGGCATCTTATCAGACGATGAAATCAGCAAAATTGTTGATTACATTTATACTCTATAATTTTTTATAAACCTTAACCGGGAGTTTAAAACCTTATGAAACGTAGATCTTTCCTTAAAGGTACTCTAGCAACTGGCGCAGCTGCTGTAGCTGTTAACGCTGGTCTATTAACACCAAGCACAGTATTGGCTGAGTGGAATGCAAAAGCATTCGCAGCTAAGACTACTGATGATGCGCTATCTAGCGTTTACGGTTCAGCAGCTACTGCTGATTCTGGCGACGTTCAACTTAAAGCACCTGCTATCGCTGAAAACGGTGCGGTAACTCCTGTTACTGTTGATGCTTCAGGAATCGATGGTGTTGAATCTATCTCTATCCTAGCTTCTAAAAACCCAATGCCTATGGTTTGTGAATACACATTCTCAGCGGGTGCTGTTGGTTACGTTTCTACACGTATCAAAATGGGTCAGACAATGAACGTTATTGCTATTGTTAAAGCTGGCGGTAAGCTACTTAAAGCTGAACAAGAAGTTAAAGTAACAATCGGTGGTTGTGGTGGTTAATCCCCACTGAAATTACTTAATTTCGATTAGCAAATAATTTATAGAAAGGAAATAACATGTCTATCAAAATCAGAATGCGTGGTAAGTCTGCTGGTGGTGTTGCTGAAGTTAAAGCACTAATCAAGCACGAAATGGAATCAGGTGCTCGTATGAACAAGAAAACTGGTAAGCCATATCCAGCTAAGTTCATCGACATGGTTGAAGTTTCAGTTAACGGTACTAAAGCTGTTGACGCTCAATGGTCTGGTGCAGTTTCTGCTAACCCATACATGGCTGTTAAAGTTAAAGCCAACAAGGGTGACGAAGTTACTGTATCTCTAAAAGACAATACTGGTGCTACTGGTACTGAGTCTATCAAGCTTAAGTAATTAAGTTTGCACTGACGTCGGCATCGCTGGCGTCAGTATAATCCCAAAAATATAATAACTAGAAATATACAGAGCTCTCGGACGGAGGATTGGAATGAAAAAGTCACTACTAATCGCCTTATCATTAGGTGTAGCAGTTAGTGCCGGTAGTCAATCGGCTTATGCTGTAGATCCAGAGACGGATCGTCAACAAATTGTTGATTTCTTCAAGGCAAAAAACCCTAAACTTGCCCCTGAAGAATATGTAAACGGTGCTTATATTTATAGCGCTGACAAGATGGCTCAATGGGAAGCCGCAGAAGAATTCCCTCCATATTTAGATGCAATCGATGCTGGTGAAGCAGCATGGAATAAAGACAAAGCAGTTTATGAAAAATGCTTTGGTTCGGATGTTTCAAAAATCCGCGCTCAGTACCCATACTTTGATGATAACGCTGGTCAAGTTGTAACACTTGAAGGTGCTATCAACAAATGTCGTACTGATGCTGGCCTGAAAGCGCTTAAGTGGAAAAAAGGTACTCTAGCTCAGATTAGTGGTTACCTAGCTTACAATGCGCGTGGTCAGAAAATCGACGTTAAAATCGAAAGCGAAGGTGCTAAAAAAGCATATAACGAAGGTCGTGCAATGTACCTAGCGGAAAAAGGTCAACTAAACCTTTCTTGTGCTAAGTGTCACACTTACAATGCTGGACGTAAAGCACGTTCTAACACACTTTCACCTGCTCTAGGTCACGTAACTCACTTCCCTGTGTTCCGTGCTAAGTGGCAGAACCTTGGTACACTTCACCGTCGTTATGGTGGTTGTCACAAGAATATGCGTGCTAAGCCATTCAAGGCTCAGAGCGCTGAATACCGTAACCTAGAATTCTTCCAGGCTTATATGTCTAACGGTTTGGAAATCAATGGTCCAGGTTACCGCGAGTAATTAAAACGACTCAAAAAAAAGCCCAGGCAACTGGGCTTTTTTTTGCTCTAATAAAAAACATTAATAAAAACTTATATTAGTTAATAACGATTCGATGTAGAGCTTAATAAATTCCTCCGATTGGTCTTTTTCTAAAGACAAAAAAACCGGCTATTATAGCCGGCCTTTTTTAAGTAAATGTCCTCGCGGAATTTAATCCAACTCGAGCATCTGTTCCCCTTCATAGACCCAGTCAAAACCTTGACGAACCCACTTCTCGATACGCATAATCAGACTGGCATCATTTAAGCCCATTTTCTGAGCAATTAAGAACACCTTATCCTGCTCTTCCTTACCGAAGTGACCATCTTTATAAGAAAGCTTGATCAACTCCTGTAAAGTGATAATACGAGACGCTTTAGTATCCAATACGGTCAACAGATCATCGTAGTTGATATCAACCTTATCCAGGTTGTATTCGATACCGTAGGCCTCACTAAAAGACTGTAAATAACCAATCTCCTCTTCGGAGACATCATTATCGGCCGCGGCCAAATTTGCCGCCAAGTCAAAAACAACCTGACGCTGCTCAGGGGTTAGTTTATTTGCAAACATCCGCACTCCGTCCTTTAATTACGTTCAACCTGTTCAATATTACGTACCGCACCAAACGCCGCACTCGTTGTCATCGCCGCATAAGCTCTTAAGGCGACACTGACGCGTCGCTCTCTAGGCTGCTCTGGCTTCCAAGCGTGTGCAGCGCCTTTTGATTCCATCGCATGACGACGCTCTTCAAACTCTTCATCACTTACTTTAGCATTGATGGTACGGTTTGGAATATCGATTTCAATAATATCACCATCCTCAACCAGACCGATATTACCGCCTTCGGCAGCTTCTGGAGAACAGTGACCGATTGACAGCCCTGAAGTACCACCCGAGAAACGTCCATCCGTTAACAAGGCACATTCCTTACCAAGCCCTTTTGACTTCAAATAACTGGTCGGATATAACATTTCCTGCATACCCGGACCACCTTTGGGGCCTTCATAACGAATCAACACCACATCACCGGCTTTGACTTCATCACCCAAAATTCCGGCTACCGCATCATCCTGACTTTCATAGATTTTCGCCTTTCCGGTAAACTTAAAGATCGACTCGTCAACACCGGCTGTTTTTACAATACAGCCATCCAGCGCGATATTACCTTTCAATACCGCTAAACCACCGTCTTGAGTATAGGCGTGTTCCATAGAACGGATACAGCCATTTTCATCATCAACATCAACGTCTTTCCAACGTTTGGACTGACTGAAGGCTTCGGTGGTACGAATATTACCCGGCGCCGCTCTAAAGAAGGTATGCACCTGTTCGTCTTCGGTACGCGAGATATCCCATAGATCAATCGCCGCGCCCATTGTTGAGGCATGCACCGTATGCACATCGGTATTGATCAAACCGCCGCGCTCCAACTCACCTAGGATTCGCATAATACCACCGGCTCTATGCACATCTTCCATATGATAGGTTTTCGAGTTCGGTGCCACTTTTACCAAACAAGGCACTTTACGAGAAATATCGTCCATATCCTGCATATTGAATTCAACCTTGGCTTCATGAGCGATAGCCAAGAGGTGCAGTACGGTATTGGTTGACCCCCCCATTGCCACATCCAACGCCATCGCATTCTGGAAAGCTTCATAAGTGGCGATACTACGTGGCAATACACGCTCGTCATCCTGTTCATAATACTGCTTGGTGATTTCAACAATACGACGTCCTGCTTCTATAAACAGGTTTTTACGATCCGCGTGAGTCGCCAAGGTAGTCCCGTTACCCGGTAAAGCCATACCCAGCGCTTCTGCCAAACAGTTCATCGAGTTAGCGGTGAACATCCCAGAACAGGAACCACAGGTCGGGCAAGCGGAACGTTCAACTTCTTCAACATCACTGTCTGAACAAGAGTCATCCGCTGCCATAACCATCGCATCAACCAGGTCAAGCTTAATGCCTTCACCACCTAAAACGGTTTTACCGGACTCCATCGGTCCACCGGTCACGAAAATCGTCGGGATATTCAAGCGCATCGCCGCCATCATCATTCCCGGAGTGATTTTGTCACAGTTAGAGATACAGACCAAGGCATCGGCACAGTGCGCATTACACATATACTCGACAGAGTCGGCGATCAAATCACGAGAAGGCAATGAATACAACATACCGTCGTGACCCATGGCAATACCATCATCAACCGCAATGGTATTAAACTCTTTGGCAACACCGCCAGATTCTTCAATCACCTTGGCAACCAGCTGCCCCATATCTTTCAAATGAACGTGACCGGGTACAAACTGGGTAAATGAATTGGCAACCGCAATAATAGGTTTACCAAAATCTCCGGTTTGCATTCCAGTGGCTCGCCATAAAGCACGGGCCCCTGCCATATTGCGACCATGCGTACTGGTTTTAGAACGATACTGCGGCATGAAAAACTCCTTTTGGGCACTCAATCGTAAAAGCCTTGTCGACTTTGCTAAAGAGGCTGTTATACTTACAAAAATTATTACTGTTATTTTCGCACATTCATGCAGCAATCTGAATTAGATTTTATTAATACACTACGACAATCGACTCGTTATATTGAACAACACAGGGGTAAAACCTGCGTTATCTATATTCCAGGCGAATTTATGGCTGAAAAACAGTCGGTTGCTCAACTGTGTCAGGATATCGGCCTGCTGCATAATCTCGGCCTCAAACTGGTATTGGCCATGGGTGCCAATCAGCAGTTGAATGAAGCCTTTGCGGCGGAGAATTTTGCTGAAATCTATCATCAGCAATTTCGCATTACCACCACCGAGATGATTCCTTGTTTCCAAAAGACCATTGGTCTGTTGCGCAGTCAATTCGAAGCCAGTTTCAGTCAAGCCAACTCTCATCAGCCAAACCCGCCTACTTTGGTGTCTGGCAACTGGGTGGTGGCACAACCTAAAGGGGTTGTTGAAGGCATCGATTTCCAACATACCGGCAAACTGCGCAAAATCCAACACAAGGCGATCAGCGACTGTTTGGAATCCGGTCAAGTTGCCCTGCTAACGCCTATTGCCTACTCTTTGACCGGTGAAGTCTTCAACCTAAATACGCTGGAGCAAGCTTGTCAGATTGCCGCCACCATCGAAGCGGATAAGTTAATGATTTACGGCTCTGAGTCGCAATTAAAAGGGCTTGCCAAACAGATGAGCCTGCCACAGCTAAAGCAGTTAAAAGCGGACAATATCGAGCAGCAGCAACTGATCGAACAGATCAGCGTGCTGCAGAACAAGGTCAAACGCATCCATTTGATTGCGCAAATCGATCCGAGCGCTTTACTGCTTGAGCTATTCACCAGAGACGGTGTCGGCAGCATGATATTCAGTGACCGTTATCATCAATTGCGTGCGGCGCAAATCGATGATGTCTGCGGCATTCTCAGCCTCATTGAGCCACTTGAACAATCAGGCGTTCTGGTAAAACGCTCGCGTGAACGTTTGGAACTGGAAATTGAAAACTTCTCCGTTATTCAACGCGACGATTTGATTATCGGCTGCGCCGCACTCTATGCATCCGGCAATGATATGGCGGAACTGGCTTGCTTAGCGGTCAGCAAAGAATACCAAGGCCAGGAACTGGGCTTTGAACTGCTCAAACACCTTGAACAGCAAGCCAAACAATTAGGCTATAAAACGCTGTTTCTATTAACGACTCACACTCATCACTGGTTCATCGAACATGGATTTGTCCTAGGTGATATCAGCATGCTTCCCGATGAAAAACAGAGTCTCTATAATTACCAAAGACAATCCAAAGTACTCGTCAAACCGCTGTCCTAACAGCTAAAGCTTGTTTTAATGAACTATGTAAATAAGATCAAAGACCGATTTCGTGGTTTTCTTCCTGTCGTTGTTGATGTGGAAACAGCCGGATTCAATGCCAAAACCGATGCGCTACTGGAAATGGCGGTAGTCACCTTGAAAATGGATGAATACGGTCAGCTTAAACGCGATAAGACCTTTGATCGCAATATCCTGCCGTTTCCAGGCGCCAATATCGAACAAAGCGCTCTTAAATTTATCGGCATGGAAGACCCCTTTCACCCTTTCCGCCAAGCGATTAACGAAAAACAGGCTTTAAAAGAACTGTTCGAACCAATCAAGCAACAGCTTAAAGAAACCGGCTGCAGCCGTGCAGTATTGGTCGGACATAACGCTTTTTTTGATTTGAATTTTGTTCTCGCCGCTGCCGAGCGCTGTCACCTGAAAGCACCGTTTCACCAGTTCAGCACTTTTGATACGGTCTCTTTATCAGGATTGGCCTACGGTCAGACCGTACTCGCTAAAGCGGCTATCTGTGCCGGGCTTGAATGGGATAATCAGCAAGCTCATTCAGCGGTTTACGATACCGAAAAGACAGCGGATTTATTCTGCAAAATCGTCAATCAATGGCCGCTAAGCATGCCGGATGATAACGACGACTAAACGCCTAACACTCAATCACCAGCTTGCCACACATATCCCCCTTGGCGATGCGTGCTAAAGCAATTTTCAAATTATTGGCATTAAGCCCTGTTAGCTGCTGGGAATCTATCGGCTGAAATTCCTGCTGATCAATAATGGTGGCGATTTTGGTTAAGATCTGCCCTTGTAAAAACCGATCCTTGGTCTGATACAGGCTTCGGCTGAACATAAACTCCCAATGAATCGAGACGCTTTTGTTTTTAAAGACGTTCAGATCGGTTTCCTTGCCCGTCGACACCAATAAACAAATTTCACCAAATGGCTTGATCGATTCGGCCATATTCTGCATATGTGTATCACTGTCGGCGGCACAAAGAATATAGTCCACTTCAGCTTGTATCGCTTTTTCCAACTGTGCTTTTAGAGGCTGATAATGATCAATCACCTTATCCGCCCCCATCGCCAAGCACCATTTTTTGGAGCTTTCACGGGAGGCCGTGGCAATCACTTGTAAACCGACACGCTTGGCCAATTGAATCGCTATGGAGCCGACACCACCGGCACCACCAATAATCAAAAGCGACTTATTACGGTTATCGACCCTATTTTCGCTAATCGACAACTTATCAAATAAGGCCTCGTAGGCAGTAATAGACACCAGAGGAAATGCGGCGGACTGAGTTAGGGATAATTTCGATGGCGCCTTACCGACCAATTGCCAATCAATTAACTGTTGATCGGCAAAGCTGCCGGAACGAGTCATATCACCAGCATAGAACACCTTGTCGCCGACCTGAAAACCATTGACCTGATCACCCATTGCAACCACTTCAGCAACGGCATCATAGCCGAGCACTTTGTTTTGCTGCGCTTGGTTGAGCGCGTTTTGATATAGCTTGGTGTCTACCGGATTAACCGCTACCGCCAAAGGCCTGACCAGTAAGTCATTGGCCGTCATGACATCTAATGCCAATGGCTCTACCTTAAAGTTAAAATCTTTATTTTCAATATCAACAACAAATTGCTGCATACAGCTTTCCTTTTGCGGTTTAACGAGGTTATTTCTTCATCAATGTCAGTCTTTGCTCGGTTCTAAACGCAAAAAGGCATCTGAAGAAACTCTACAGATGCCTTTTCAAACCGATTCATAACAATGAATTATGCTTCTGCGGCCGCCTCATGCTTGGCATTTGCGTCAGCCATCATTTTTTTCAATTCACCAGATTCAGCCAATTCAATAGTGATATCGCAACCACCTTGTAGTTCACCACCGATATAAAGCTGCGGGAAAGTCGGCCAATCCTGATACTTTGGCAAATGCTCAAAAATAGTCGCGTCCGCTAACACATTAACGAAGGCAAACTTTTCACCGGTATCCGCCAACGCCTGCGCAGCGCGACTTGAAAAACCGCAAGAAGGCATTTGTGGAGAACCTTTCATATAGATAACCACTGGATTATTTGTTACCTGGCTATGAATACGTTCTAAAGTTTCTTGAACGACTGGATCTTCGTGTTGCATATTTAATTCCTTAGTTTTAATTACCCGAGTATTTTACTAGGTTATTCATCAAAAAAACAGTGACCAATCTCAGTGGTTTATTACTTAACTGTTTAAATGGCGACAAAAAATGATTTTTCAAGTCAAGCCGTCGCATAATTCTTGATAAGAGCTATAGAACTTTATCGACATGTTTTTGTAACCAGAACTCAAGCAGCGCAGCATGCCAGAGCTTACTGCCCTGAATTGCGGTAAAAGCTTGCGGTGCTTCCGGGTCATCGAGTAACTGCTGAAGCTTTTCGGCATTAAAAATACCACGCTTTTGTGCCGCTTCTGAGGTTAACAACGCTTTCATAAATTCAAAGAACTCACCACGTACGTATTTCAACGCCGGCATAGGAAATGCCACTTTCGGACGATCAATAATCGCATCCGGCACCAAGCCGCGACCTATCGCTTTTAAAATCTGCTTACCATTTTGTTTTAATTCGGCCGGAGCGGCCATCGCCACTTCCACCAGTTTATGATCCAAAAACGGCACTCGCGCTTCCAATCCCCAAGCCATCGTCATATTGTCGACTCGCTTGACCGGATCATCGACAATCAAAGTGGTCACATCAAAACGCAATACCTGATCTAAAAACTCATCCGCCCCGACTTCGGTCAAATGGTCGCCGACATACTGCGCAGTGACATTTTCCAAATGGTATTTCTCATTAACCACCTCAAGCCATTCCTGATGTGATCTGTCGAAGTAATAAGGTGCAAAAGCTTGCAAGGCAACTTGCGGATCCGACAAATCCGCACCGGCGTCAACTAATTGTGCGGCCGCCTCGGCCATTTTGTCGTACCAGAAATAACCGCCGAAGACTTCATCGGCGCCCTGTCCGGACATGACAACTTTGACATCCTTTGATACCTGTTCGGAAAGCAGGTAAAAAGCGATCGCATCTTGGCCCACCATCGGCTCGGCCATTGCTTCAACCGCTTCATGCAAACGTGGCAATACCTCACTATTGGAAATCAAATATTGCTTATGGTCTGTCTGATAGCGCTTCACCACCATATCGGAAAAATCAAACTCATGCCCGCGCTCTTCCGGAGCGTCCTCAAAACCGATAGAGAAGGTTTTGATATCTTTCACCCCGGCTTCAGCCAACATGGCCACCAATAAACTCGAATCCAAACCGCCTGACAACAAGACACCCACCGGTACATCGGCGGCGGTTAACCGTTTATGCACAGCCCGCTTAAGCTCTTCATGGATTGCATCGACCCATTGTTGCTGAGTTTGTGGAGCCGGGTTGCCATTCAAGGTTGTCGGGCGCTTGGCTTCTAAATGCCAGAAGCGCTTTTTATACATTTGCCCGTCCGGATTAACGATTAACCAGTGACCCGGTTCCAGTTTTTTAATGCCTTTTAAAATGGTATGAGGGGCCGGAATCACCGCATGCAAGGTCAACTGAAAATGCAAACCTACCGGATCGATTTCGCTGTTGATATCGTCTTCGACCAATAAAGCTTGGGTATTTGAGGCAAAACGCACGCCGCCATCAACCGGTGCATAATAAAGTGGCTTGATACCCAAACGGTCACGTGCCAACAGCAACTGTTGCTGTTCATCGTCCCAAATAGAAAAAGCAAACATCCCCTCAAAACGTTGCACACATTCCATCCCCCACTGGCGATAGGCCTTGAGAATCACCTCGGTATCGGTATGAGATTGAAATCCATATCCCAGATCAATCAATTCAGCTCTCAGTGCTTGATAGTTATAGATACAGCCGTTGAATACCAGAGTTAAACTGCCATCAATCATCGGTTGGTGACCTGCGGAAGAAAGATCGATAATGGATAAACGTTTATGCCCCAGGCCAACATGCTGATCGACCCATACGCCTTCATCGTCCGGCCCGCGATTCTGCATCGCCGCTAACATCGGTTTTAAGCGTTGTTCACTGGCCTTTTTTCCATTCCAGTAAATTTCTCCACAAATACCGCACATAAATCTTTTCCTACCGCTTGTTTGTTTTCTATTGTTTATTTAAGTTGAGGTCTGTTGCTCGCTGTTAGAGCCCCCTGCAGCTAAATAAGTGCCCATTGTATAATTTTCAGGCCTTGCAGTCTGTTAAATAGCGTAAAAACAGAGTTTGGAACTGAACATTATCGGCAAATACTGTGTCCAATAAAAGCCAACAACAGGCAAGTACAACGCCACGATACACACATCAACAATTACTTATATATATGTTTTTTAATTTACCCTTCTGGTAATCTTTGCTACCCTTGAGCTATTAACTCATAATTGCTTGCTCCCTACCGACAGGGATTGAGCTATAAATCACCGATGAGAAGAGTTTATAAAACCTATGAGCATTTCTAGAGCCCGCAATATATTATTTGCTTTTGCATTGCTGTCCATAGGCATGAATTCGGCATGGTGCAAGACCGTCACTCAGCCTATAGAAGTACTTGGTGTTCCTGCCGATGCCGAATACATTAAAGGCAACACAGACAAGCCTGCGGTGATGATTGTCCACGGCTTTCTCACCACCAATAAATTTCACACCATCACCTCCATCAGCAAAGCTTTAAGCGATGAAGGTTATACGGTACTGGCCCCGACGCTGACTCTAGGCATCGCCAGTCGGCAGAGTCCACTGAAATGCAACTCGATTCATTCACATACCTTAGAAAATGATGTCGCCGAGATTGCCGACTGGCGTCAATGGTTGAAAGACCAAGGACATGAAGAAGTAGTGGTGGTAGGGCATTCCAGCGGCAGCCCTCTATTGCTGGAATACCTGACCCGGAACAGTCAGGCGAATATCAAAGCCGCCATTTTCACCAGTCTGTTCTTTTTGAATGCCAAAGAGTTAGGCAGCATAGAAACCGAAATTGAACATGCGCAACAGCAGCTCGCTGCAAATAGCAATAAACCCCACAAATACAGTTTCTTGTTTTGTCGCAATAATTATTTTGCCACCCCAGAAAGCTTTTTATCCTATATGAAGCTAACCCGTAAATATGTATTTGACCTATTGGCACAACTCAATATCCCGCACTACACTGTTATGGGTGGTGCCGATAAACGCCATATGCAAGTCGGCGGTGATTGGTACCAACAACTGAATGACAGTGAAACAAAGCTTGTGGTAATAGATGGCGCCAACCACTTCTTTTCAAGTGAGTATGAGTTTGACCTGCAAGATGAGATGATCAAAATTCTCAACCAGGTCAGTCAGCATTAAACGGAATTCTTATGCAAACACCTAAATTCCTGATCCGCTCGATTCGCTTTTATTATCTGGCTTTCTCCCTGATTGGCTTGTTTATTCTGCTGTTTGTTGACTACACGCTCTACTCACGTGGCCAGGACATTCAAAAAACCGTTGCCGAACAAACCCAGTTGGAAGCTCAAAAAGAGCTTGCTTTTGCGCTCGATAAAGCGATTCGTCTTTTGCAGATAGAAGCGCAGAATTTCGCCTTATGGGATGAGGTTCATCAACAGTTCAGCGACCCGACCTACTATTTTTTCTGGCGTGATGAGCGTTTGAAAGAGACCGATTACTATCAGTCCCACTATGATGGCGTCGAACTTTATGGCGCCGATAAGAAACTGTTGCAGAATGCCTATGTCAATCAACCCAACCACTTCTACTTGCCTGAACAGATCGATAAGACGGAAGCGCAGGTAATCTTTACCAAAAACACGGAAACACATTTGAACTACTTTTATCCGGTTCAAAAACGCAACAGCAAAGAGATTGTCGGTTATATCGGCATCACCATCGATTTTTTGCCTTACCTACTAAAAACCGTTAATTTTTATACCATTAACCCGACCAGCCTACGCCTTGACAACACCAATAACCTCAGCATTCCCTATACTAAATTGAGTGAACACATTCAATATCAGATAGCCAGAAATCCGGTTAACGATTACCTCTGGCAACTGATTCAAGAATTCATTATTGAACTGATTATTCTCATGCTTGCGGTAGGCCTGCTGGTGTTCCTTATTTTCAACTGGACCATCTATCGCCCCTTGAATGTGATTTCACAGTTTCTCGAGACCCTGCAAGCCAGCCCAAATAAAGTGCAGCCACTGCCAAATGAGAAGTTCTTTTTGCAAGAGTTTGAACAACTCAAGCACTCCATTCATGATTACCACAGTAATTTGCAGCAAGCTCAAAATGAGCTCGACCTGCAAAACCAAACCGTTTGGGAACAGGCGCGTCGTGATGTATTAACCAACATTTATAATCGCCGCGCCTTTGATGAAGCTTGGACGGAAACGGTGAAAAGCTTCCAGCAGAACCCTCATACCGTCTGTTTTATGCTGATCGACTGTGATTTTTTCAAAGCCCTCAACGATACCTACGGTCATGAAAGTGGAGATGAAGTCATTAAACTGACCGCAAGCGGCCTGCAGAAACACCTGCCAATCGATTGCCCTCCCTATCGAATCGGTGGCGATGAATTTGCCGTGATTTTACAAAACCGCTCCTTACAACAGGCAAAAGAGATTGCGCAAAAATGCCTGCATGAACTACTCAACCTCGAATTCAGTGAGCTTGGCATTCGTGAGAAAATGGCATTCAGTGTCGGCATGAGCCATACCGATGACGGCTTGGAAATCGATATTCAACACCTGCCTAAACAAGCCGACATTGCCATGTATAAAGCCAAGCAGTCACTTAAGGATAAAATTCAGGTTTATCATCAGACCATGGAAAAAGAGTCGCGTTCCTTGGTATCGAGCAATATTGCCAACACCATCGTCAATGCCATCGATAGCGGCGACAATATGGAACTCCACTTTCAGCCGATTGTCTCATTGAAAAATGACTCGGTCTATTACGAATCACTGGTGCGTATCCAAGGCGAAGATGGACTGATTTACCCGAACGATATCTTTCATGTGGTGGAACGCAGGCGTCTGGAAATGGAACTGGATTATCAGATTGTTCAACAAGTTAGAAAAAAGCTCGCCGATAAAACCATTCCGCGCGGTAGCGGTGTATCCATCAATATCTCGGCAAAAACTTTACTTGATAGCGGTTTCACCGAACTGTTCAAGGATATCAAGCCGTTTTTAACCGACTATAAAATCGTTATCGAAATCACGGAAACCAGCTTGATTGACCATATCTATTACGCCAATAAGGTGCTCAATATTATGCGTAATGACGGTTTTTTGATTGCACTGGATGACTTTGGCAGCGGTTACTCATCAATTCGCTACTTGGCGCACATGCCGGTTGATATTATCAAATTCGATATGACCATGACACAGGCTCTATTGAGCAAGGACAGCAAAACCCAGCAGATTATCCGAACCACAGCAGAGATGGTGTTACATACTGGCTACGATCTGGTCTTTGAAGGAATTGAAGACGCGCATATGCTTGATGTGGTTAAACAGCTCGGCGCCACCCACGTTCAGGGTTATCTACTAGGACGTCCGGCGGCGATACCGCCCCAAATCAGTTTCGATAAAGCGCTCAGTAGCGAGAGAGCAGTAATAAATGGCTAAGGTTATTGCGATTACCGGCGGCATTGGTTCAGGCAAAAGCACCCTGACCGATTTCTGCGAACAGCTCGGTTATCCAGTCATCGACAGTGACCAATTGGCTCGCCAGGCCGTTGCCCCCAATTCGACGGGGCTTTTACAGATTATCGAGCATTTCGGTGAAGAGTTAAGGCTTAGCAATGGCGAACTGGATCGTGCCAAGCTGCGTCAACAAATATTCAATAATCCGCAAGCCAAAAACTGGCTGGAAGAATTACTCCACCCGATTATCCGCGAACTGACACTGGAACAGATTGGTCATTTTCGCAAGCAACAATGTCACTGTATTTTTGTTGCCATCCCATTACTGATCGAAGGCATTGATAAAACGGGCAGCAAGCCTGATTTTATTGATGAAATTTGGGTAGTTGACTGTCCCGAATCATTGCAACTGGAACGCGCCAGTCAGCGTGACCAATACAGCAAAGCGGAAATCAAAAAAATTCTTGATCAACAAGTAGACCGTCAGCACCGTATCGCTTTTGCCGATCAGGTGCTAGATAACTCTGCCGACCCGGCACTGCTTAAACAGCAATTGATTACTTTATTGGCGGAATACTGTTAATAAGAGCTTAACTAAAGCCCTAATGCCGTTAAGATTTTTTGATTCGCTGCGGGAAATTGGTAATCAACCAAGCGCTCCATATCGACCCATTTGACCTGCTGACCTTCATTGCCGACCGGCTCTCCGCTAAACTCGTCACTTTGGTACACATGCAGATAAACCGAAACCTTTTGATAATGCCAAGGTATCTCGATCAAGGGTTGCCAATTATGCGTTACGATTGCCAACTCTTCGCTAAACTCTCTTTGCAAGGCCTGTTGTACGGTTTCACCGGCTTCGATTTTGCCTCCGGGAAACTCCCAGCAATCGGCGTGACTCTGATGTTTTTGTCGTAAACTTAAACAGACTTGATTAGCTTGTTTTAATACACCAACGGCAATATGGATAAATTCGTTCTTTGTTTGATTGTCTGTCATGCAAAACCCAAAGTTAATTTCGTAATTTTTAGCGATCCATCACTGTCATCTGATAACTGTGATGTGGATTTAAGGTAAAATACAGCATATATTTTTTTATGGTGCCTTGCACGTTTTAGCAAAAGAGTTTTTCTATGAGTCAGTTTTGGAGTGAGCTAGTTCACAATTTGGATCCTTATGTACCGGGTGAACAGCCTAAAGTTAATAACTTAATTAAACTTAACACGAATGAAAACCCCTATCCACCTGCTGATTCGGTGTTAGAGGCAATCCGCAATGCGACAGATGATAAATTGAAACTTTATCCTGATCCGAATGCCGACCTGTTAAAACAGCGTATTGCCGATTATTTTTCGGTTCAGCGTAATCAGGTATTTGTTGGCAATGGTTCGGATGAAGTGCTCGCCCATGCGTTTCAAGCGTTGCTGAAAAAGGATAAGCCGCTACTTTTTCCGGATATCACCTACAGTTTTTATCCGGTTTATTGCGGTCTTTACGGTATCGACTTTCAAACCATCCCACTGGATGAAGATTTTGCTATCAATGTCAATGACTATGGCGATCAGGGTGGAGCGATTATTTTTCCGAATCCTAATGCGCCAACCGGCCGATTGTTGACCTTGAAAGAAATTGAAAAGTTGTTAATCAACAACCAAGACAAGGTGGTTGTGGTGGATGAAGCCTATATCGATTTTGGTGGTCAGAGCGCGATCAGCCTGGTCAATCAATATCATAACCTACTGGTCATTCAAACCTTGTCTAAATCTCGCTCTCTGGCCGGGTTAAGAGTGGGTTATGCGATTGGTCATGCCGATTTGATTGATGGCCTTGAGCGCGTTAAGAACAGCTTTAACTCCTATCCTATGGACCGTTTGGCGATCTATGGTGCCGTCGCTTCTTTTGATAATGAAGAAGCCTTCCAGCAATCTTGTCGGGCGATCATCAATACCCGTGAAACCTTAACCGATAAGCTGCAATCTCTTGGCTTCAAGGTGATTCCTTCTACGGCCAACTTTGTTTTTGCCAGTCACCCTGATTTTAGCGCCGAACAAATTGCACAAAAACTTCGTGAGAAGGCGATTATTGTACGTTATTTCAATAAACCACGTATTAACGAGTTTCTGCGTATCACCATTGGTAACAACGACGAAAATGCAGCCTTATGCACGGCGCTTTCTGAAATTATCACGTCATAAAAAATACATATTTCAGTGAGCCCTGCAATCAAAAAAGCCCGCAATAGCGGGCTTTTTTATATCAATCGGATAACCGTTAAATCAGGTACGGTATTCGGCATTGATCTTAACATAGTCATAAGAGAAATCCGTTGTCCAGACAGTCTCTTCGGCATCACCACGATTCAGCTGAATGGTAATATCGATATCCGATTTCTGCATAACCGCACTTCCGGCTTCTTCGGTATAGCTTGCCGCACGCCCGCCGTTTTCGACAATACACACATCACCTAAATAGATTTTCAAGGCATCAATATCGAGACTATCGACTCCGGCACGCCCCACCGCCGCCAAAATACGACCCCAGTTGGCATCGGAAGCGAACAGCGCGGTTTTAACCAATGGAGATAAGGCCACAGTATTGGCAACCTGCAAACACTCTTGAGCATCCTTACCGCCTTCAACCTTGATGGCAACGAATTTGGTGGCACCTTCACCGTCACGAATAATCATCTGCGCCAGCTCAACCATCACCATTTCAATTTCTGCGGCGAATTGCTGGTAAGCAGTAGAGTTAATATCATCAATAGTCGCCATATCGGCTTGCTGGGTTGCCGTTAGGGTACAAGCATCGTTGGTTGAGGTATCGCCATCTACGGTAATTCTATTGAACGATTTATTCACCGCATCCAATAGAGCCTTATCCAGACACGGCTGCGAAATTTTCGCATCGGTCGCCACAAAACCTAGCATAGTCGCCATATTCGGATGAATCATCCCCGAGCCTTTCGCCATACCGGTGATGGTAATATCCGTACCTGCAATATTGATGATACGACTGACCGTTTTCGGTACCAAATCAGTGGTCATAATGCCGCGACTCGCCTTTTCCCAACCGGTTACCGTCAAATCGGACAGCGCTTGCGGAATACCGTTATGGATTTTTTCCATCGGCAGGTTTTGACCGATCACACCGGTCGAAAACGGCAGCACTTGATGCGCTTCACAACCCAACTCCTGAGCGACCCATGCACAACTCTGTACAGCATCAGCCATTCCTTGCTCACCGGTACCGGCATTGGCATTACCACTATTGATCAATAACGCTCTGGCCGGAGTCGCTTGCAGGTTTTTACGTGCTAAGGTAACCGGCGCGGCGCAAAACGCATTCTGGGTAAACGTTGCCGCGGTCAAAGCCTGCTCGCAGAACTTGATAACCACTAAATCAATTTTATCCGCCTTGCTGGTTGCTTTGATTCCTGCATGGCAACCACCTAAATAAACGCCTGCCACAGGATGCAGTTCGGCAGTTTGCTGACTCATATTTAATCCTCATAGACAAAAAACCCACCCTAGTCATACTAGGGCGGGCTTTCAAATTATTATGTTTTAAGAATACTGCGGATTACGTTAATTTTCCACAACATTGTTTGTATTTTTTACCTGAACCGCAAGGGCAAGGATCATTACGCCCCACCTTTGGCCGTGAACGAACGAAAGTGCTTTCCTGCTCTTCGTCATCGGCAGACTCATTGTGAATGCCTTGTGCACTTGGGTGCTCGGCATCCAGATGCTGTTGTTCACGTTCTTGCTGAGCTTGCTGCTCGAATTCAGAAACATCCTTGGCGCCTTCAATCTGAACCAAAGACAATACCTTAACGGTTTCAAACATGACTTCATTCAAGAAGCTTTTGAACATCTCGGCCGATTCACGACGATACTCCTGGAACGGATCCTTCTGTGCATAACCACGTAAATGGATACCACGGCGTAGATAATCCATTTCAGAAAGATGTTCACGCCATTGACGGTCGATAGTACGCAACAACACTTCTTTTTCAAAATGGTGTTTGGTTTTTGGATCAACCACCGATAGTTTTTCGTCATACAAGGCTTTCAGTTCAGCAACGATTTTTTCAATCAGCTTCTCTTCATATAAAGACTTATCTTCGGCCAACCAAGTCTGTAGCGGGAAATCCGCTCCCAACTCTTCCTGAATCGCTTTTTCGGCGCCCTGCACATCCCACTGCTCATCCAAAGAGCCTGGCGGAATATAGGTCGCAACAAGCTGCTCAACCACCTGCTCGCGCAGCCCATCAACCACATCGGTAACATCGTCGGCTTCCATCAACTCATTACGTTGCTGATAGACCACCTTGCGCTGTTCATTGGAGATATCATCAAATTTCAATAGGTTGGCACGTTCGTCCTGATGCATACGCTCAACCTGTTTCTGCGCGCGCTCAATTGATTTGGTGACCATACCATGTTCGATCGCTTCATCAGATGTCATACCTAAACGCTTCATCATCGACTTGACCTTTTCCGAAGCAAATCGGCGCATCAGATCGTCATCCAATGATAAATAGAAACGGGTTGTCCCGACATCACCCTGACGGCCGGAACGACCACGTAACTGGTTATCGATACGTCGAGATTCATGACGTTCGGAACCGATCACTTTTAAACCACCTAAAGCCAGTACTTCGCGATGGCGCTCACTCCATTCATGCTTAAGTTTTTCAATTTTTTCCGGCGTCGGATTTTTCAACCCTTCGATTTCCATTTCTAGGTTACCACCCAAAACGATATCGGTACCACGACCTGCCATATTGGTGGCGATAGTCACCGCACCAGGTATACCGGCATTGGCGATAATTTGTGCTTCTTTTTCATGCTGCTTGGCATTCAAGACATTGTGTGGAATTTTCGCCTGCTTTAAGAAGTGTGCCAGCGTTTCCGACATTTCAATCGAAGCAGTCCCCACCAAAACCGGTTGACCTGTCTTGTAAGTCTCAGCGATATCTTTAACGATCGCCTTGAATTTGCCCTGCATATCCAGATAAACCAAATCCGGTAAATCGATACGTTGCGGTTCTTTATTCGGCGGAATGACCACGACTTCCAAGCTATAGGTCGACAAGAACTCACCCGCTTCGGTGTCCGCAGTACCGGTCATACCGGACAACTTTTCATACTGACGGAAATAGTTCTGGAATGTAATCGATGCGAAAGTCTGGCTTTCCATCTGAATTTTGACATTCTCTTTTGCTTCCACCGCCTGGTGAAGCCCTTCACTCCAGCGACGTCCTGCCATTTTGCGACCGGTGAACTCATCGATAATGACAACTTCACCATCTTCGACAATGTAGTCTTTGTCTTTTTCAAACAAAAGGTTGGCACGTAACGCCGCATTGACATGAATCATCAAACCGATATGCGCAGCATCGTAAAGACTATCGCCTTCTTCCAACAAACCGGCTTCGGTCATCAACTCTTCAACCTTGGCATGACCGTCATCGGTCAGATAGATCTGACGTGCTTTTTCATCAATAATGAAATCACCGGATTGCTCTTTGGTTTCAGGGTCTTCTTCACCGCGCTCTAAATGCGCCACCATCGGGTTGATCTTTTTATACAGCTCGGCTTTATCTTCCGCCGGACCGGAAATGATTAACGGCGTACGCGCTTCATCGATTAAAATCGAATCGACCTCATCGATTACCGCAAAGTGCTGACCACGCATCACTTTCTCTTCAGCGAAAATCGCCATATTGTCGCGCAGATAATCAAAACCGAATTCATTGTTGGTGCCGTAGGTAATATCGCACGCATAGGCTTGCTGCTTCTCGGTTTGCGACTGTCCACTTAAAATAACGCCGGTTGTCAAACCAAGGAAACCATACAGCTGTCCCATCCATTCCGCATCACGCTTAGCCAGATAGTCGTTAACGGTAATAACGTGCACCCCCTGACCTTGCAACGCATTCAAATAGGTTGCCAGGGTGGCTACCAGAGTTTTACCTTCACCGGTACGCATCTCGGAAATACGGCCGTCATTCAATGCCATACCACCGATTAACTGAACATCATAATGGCGCATCCCAAATACGCGCTTACCGGCTTCACGAACTGTTGCGAATGCCTGAGGCAAAATATCGTCCAGCGTTTTGCCTTCAGCTAACTGCTGTTTTAGCTCGGCTGTTTTCTGCTGAATTTGTTCATCTGTTAAAGCCTCGAATTCAGGCTCTAAAGCGTTAATGACGTCAACCACTTTGCGATACTGCTTAAGCATGCGTTCATTGCGGCTACCAAAGATTTTTTTGAAGATATTAAAGGCCATCAAGTATGATTCCAATTTCGAATTTTGTCTGTAAACAGTGCTCTTTTATACACTAAAAAAGGTCGATTTTCAGGGTTAATTTCAGATTTTTTCTAGGCCTGAAGACATTCGTCAAACTGACGATTTTTTCACCCAGTGCAAGTCTCTTAAATCAACGTGTCAATCGACCTATCGATTAAGGTAAAATATCCAAGCATTTTAGCACAAAAGCCTACCAATTAGCGGAACAAAGCTGAAGATGAAACCCTTTTTAAATCAGGCACAAGGCGCTCTCAAACATTTATTGGAAGACGCCCAACTTTATCAAGCGCTACTTGAAGTGGGTCGTGATGTTTTGCCACGCAAGCTGCAACCGCATGTGTTGGGTATCAGCTTTGAAGAACAAAATTTATTGGTTCAAATCGATGAAGCGGTCTGGGCGACTCAGTTGCGTTTTCACGAGCCAGACCTACTGGGCATTTACCAACAGCATTTTCCCCACCTGATGTTGAATAGAGTCAAGGTTAAGGTTCTGCCGCAACCGCCAGCACCGAAACGTAAACCGAAAATCATGGTGCCGCCGACCAAGGAAGATGCCAAATCCATGCAGGAATTAAGTGAAGCGGTCGAATCCGAAGGTTTGAGAAATGCCTTGCAACGTTTGAGTCAACGTGCGAAAGACAGTTCCGGCAATTAAAACCGCACAAAGGTTTGGGCAAAAAAAACGCCTCAAAAGAGGCGTTTTTTATCAACTGGTTACAAAGATTTACAACAATACCTTACTGCTGCCATATTGAACAGGCGGACGTGTTTCACCGTAAGTGACCACCTCGTAGGCATCCGGTTGTGACATCAAGGCACGCAGTAACTGGTTGTTTAGGGCATGACCAGATTTATGCGCGGTAAACTCACCGATAATCGGATGGCCCAGCATATACAGATCACCAACCGCATCCAGAATCTTGTGACGCACAAACTCGTCTTTATTACGCAAACCTTCATCGTTCATCACGCCTTCGTCATCCAGACCGATAGCGTTTTTCAAGCTCGCACCCAAACCTAGGTTACGCGCTCTTAGGGTTTCCATATCCTTCATAAAACCGAAAGTACGGGCACGGCTAACCTCTTTGAAATAGGAGGTTGCGGAAAAATCCAAGGTCATTTTCTCAGCGGTCTGCTGGAATGCAGGATGCTCGAAATCGATCGAGAAGTTCAGACGGTAACCTTCATGCGGCGCGAACTCAGCCCAACCGCCCTTATCGTTTTCAACACGCACCTTATGCAGAATGCGCACAAACTTCTTAGGCGCGCCTTGAATCTTGACTCCGGCAGACTGCAATAAAAAGATAAAGTGTGACGAGCTGCCATCCATAATCGGCACCTCATCAGAAGAAATATCGATAAAGACATTATCGATACCGATTCCAGCCAAAGCCGACATCAAATGCTCAATGGTCGCGATTTTCACCGGCTTATCCGCCAATTTCTGCACAATCGTGGTACATAGGGTAGTTTCACCGACGATCTCTGGAGACACCTTGAATTCGATCTGCGGATCGCAATCAACGCGACGGAAAACAATGCCGGTATTCTCAGGAGCCGGACGCAAAGTCATAACAGATTCATGGCCGGTATGCAGCCCGATACCTTTGGCTTTGATTGGGTTGGATAAGGTTCTTTGGTTCAAGGGAAAACTCTTTTCTACTGAGCTCTGAGGCGAAATCTACAGGGAGGCTGGCCAACAAATGAGCGTTAAAATTTTATTGCCGATATTTTAACACTTTTTTGCCAGTCTATGTGACTGACAAAATCAACTAAAAACAACGATTAAAAGCTTTTATTAAACCAGGTTTTCATTCGTCCTAGCAAGCT